>JBCBPW010000103.1:0-23800 GCA_039820545.1 Bacteroidota bacterium
ATAAAAACCTCCATTTCGTGCATGTATTGGCTTGTTTGATCCTATAACGATCTCGCAACAAATATAGATAAGGCTTTGCGTTTTACTTGCAATTACATATTTTTGATCACATTATATCTAAAATTGTACATCAAACCTAAAAGGCTTTTACAATGGCTGATACTAACAAACCTACACCCTCTACATTTTCACAAGAGGCGCAAATCAAACCTGCAAGCCCATTTAAGGCTATTTTCCCCGTTTTGGCTATCATCGTATGTACCGTGGTAGCCTTCGTAGTATTCTACGGAGTTTTTGGTGCACCAGAGAACTTTGAAGGAGGCACCACAGAAGGGGAGCCCTTAAACACATTTGGACTGGTATTCAAAGGGGGATGGGTAATTCCTATTGGTATGTCCATTACTTTGGTCATCTTGGTATTCTTCGTCGAGCGTATGATTACGATTCAGCGCGCATCTGGACGTGGCAACACGGACGTATTCGTGAAGAAAGTACGTATGCTACTTTCTCAGGGAAAGATCAACGAAGCTGCTGCACTTTGCGACAAGCAGAAAGGATCTGTTGCAAGTGTGATCAAGTCTGGACTTCGCAAGTACCAGGAAATGGAAGCAAACCTTGAACTAGACAAGGAAACTAAGAAGACAGCTATTCAAGCTGAGCTGGAAGAAGCTACTATGTTGGAGCTTCCGATGTTGGAGCGTAACCTCCCTATCCTCGCGACTACTGCATCTCTGGGTGTATTGGTAGGTCTGTTTGGAACGGTACTGGGTATGATCCGTGCATTCTCCGCTCTGGGTGAAGGTGGTGCTCCTAACGCTGCTGAACTTTCTGTCGGTATCTCTGAGGCCTTGATCAACACGGCTTTCGGTATTGCCAACTCCATGGTATCTGTAGCGCTGTATAACTTCTTTACTACTTCTATCGATAAGATGACTTATGCGATGGACGAAGCAGGTTATACAATCGTACAAACCTTCGATGTGAACAACTAATTCAGCCTCAAGTCATAGATCTGGTTGTGGGCGTGGAGCCTGCAACCACATGTCTTGAAGTAAGTTTCACTCTTTAAACTAAGCTGAATCATGTCTAAGAAACCTAAACGCGGAGCCCCGACGATCGACATGACAGCGATGGTGGACGTAGCCTTTCTGTTGCTGACGTTCTTCATCCTGACGACGACGCGCTTCCGCGAAGAGCAAAAAATCGAAGTAGATACTCCTTCATCGGTTTCTTCTATCGAGCTTGAAGATCAAGGTCTTTGCATCATCTCCGTCGCTGACGATGGCCGCGTATTCATTGGATACACAGACATCAAGACACGTGAAGCTGTGCTAGGTCGCTTCATCGAGGAGAAACTCACCGAAGAAGGAAAGTCTATCAGTGCCAATGGCGCAAGCTACTTTTCTACCGTTCAAGAATTTGGTGTGCCTGAAAAGGAATTCTCCGCATGGCTGAACGAAGAAACGAAGAATGAAGAAGGCGAGGATGTCACACTAGAAGACTATCCCCACCCTGGAATTCCTACACCTGATCCCGACTCAGCTACTACCGAAGACCCTAATGAACTCAAAGACTGGATTCGATGGGGACGTATGGCTGATCAAAGGATGCGCTTTGCTATCAAAGGCGATGGCAAAACACAATACGAAGTCATCTCGAATGTCATCTCTTCTCTCCAAGACTGGAATGTCAATCAGTTTAGCTTGATCACCGAACAAGAGGATGGTGGGGCAGAAGCTGAGGAGTCCCACAGCGGAGAATAAGATTGACTGCCAGACGAGAGATTTGTACATTTATCCAATAATCATTCTGATTAAAAAGATTATACCATGGCTGATGTAGATACGTCGCAAGGCGGAGGTGGTAAAGGCAAAAAGGGTGGTCCGAAAACGAAAAAGAAGTCTACCCGGATTGACATGACCGCAATGGTGGATGTAGCATTCTTGCTACTCACCTTCTTCGTACTCACAGCTACTATGACGAATAACAACGTCATGGAGCTGACGATGCCTCCGAAAACCGAAGAAGACAATCCCGATAAGTATAAGCAGATCGACGAAAAGAAAATCATGACGATCCTGCTTTATGAAGAAGATACGATCCGTTATTTCACAGGGATCACAGATCCTGATGTGGAGACTACAGATTACTCCGAAAATGGAATCCGAAAGGTGATCAATGGACACTTGAACTACCACCTCGTACTCGGTATTGAGCGTTGTAAAGGTCGTCAGTCCAAAGGTTGCTGGGACCCCATTTTCTTGATCAAACCTCGTTCGCAAGCAGAATATGAGAACCTCATCGATCTGCTAGACGAGTTTGCCATTACAGGTGCTCCAAAATATGCCATCGACAAATTCTCTGATGCAGATAGTATCGTAGTAGCCGCGGCTGCCGAGCGTGCATTGGAAGAAGGCGAAGGAGAAGGAGACGAATAAAGATCAGCGCACGCATTCATGAGCCTGTCTCATGAATCAAGTGCCACCTCGAGAAGCAGGATTCATTCCTGCATGCTCACAAAGTTCTTTTAAATTTTGGATTCTAATTTGTGGAATTTCTCTTCACTTCTAGTCCTTGGGGAAAAGCAACTATGCCAGACATAAGCCCCCAAGAGCAAGAGAAAAGAGGGAAGAAAAACAAAAGAAAATCACATAAGCCAGGTCTAGATATGACCGCAATGGTAGATGTCGCTTTCTTACTTCTTACCTTCTTCGTGCTGAGTGCCACAGTAGCTGACCTCAAAGTCATAGAGTTTGCCAAACCTCCTAAATGTGAGGGAGTCAACTGTGGATTAGAGGTAGCAGAAGAAAAGGTATTGACCGTTATCTTGGATAAATCTGGAAAGGTTTTCTACTATGTAGGCGTACCCGAGGATCGCCCTGAGGAAACGACCCTTACTCCAGATGGATTAAGAAAAATCATTCAGGAACATCAAAAACAGCCAGATCCTATTTTAGTCATCAAGTCTCAGCCAGACGCTTTGTATCAAAGCCTGATAGATGTGCTGGATGAAATCGAAATTTGTCAGGTCGGAAAATATGCCCTTGCACCTTTTACTCCTCAAGACAAGGATTGGTTAGCTACTTATACGGATTCAAAACTAACACTAGATCATCATCACTCGATAGAGAGATAAATGCAATCATTATGGCTTCAAAAGTAGTCACTGCTGATTTAGACGATATGGTATTTGAGGGTCGTGAGCGCGGTTACGGAGCATTCCTCCTGCGCAAAATTTACCCCAAACACCTTACACTAAGTACGTCTATCATCTGTGCCCTTGCGCTGATCATGACTTTCGGACCCTTCCTGGCAAATAAGTATCAACTTTTTGGTGCGGAAGAAGAAGAGTCAACCAAAGCGCTCGCGGTCACCATCAACATGGAGGATCTCCCCCCACCACCACCGGTAGATGAGGAGACACCCCCACCACCGCCTCCGCCACAGTTGCCACCCCCGCAGGTGAAAACCGTTGCGTTCCAGATTCCAGAACCTACACCAGAAGAGGAACTGGATCCAGAAGAGGACCAAACCATCGCTGAAATTGAAGAACTGAAAGAAGCACCCAATATTGGTCTCGAAGACAAAGAAGGTGCCGACGAAGGTTTCTTCGATGGAGAGATTGACGCAGATGGGGATATCCCTGACGTAATCGTAGAGCAAGAACCTGACATCAACCAGTTCATCTTCGCTGAGGAAGAACCTAGCCCGATCAACATGGCGGATGTTCAAAAGCTCATTGGTTATCCTCAGATTGCTAGAGATGCAGGTATCCAAGGTTCGGTTGTTGTGCGTGTATTGGTAGGAAAGAAAGGCCAGTACAAAAAGCACAAGATCATCAATCAGGTACACCCCATCTTGTCAAAGGCCGTTGAAAAAGAAATCGGAAAGCTTCGTTTCTCTCCTGCAATTCAGGGAGGTAAGCCGATCGAGTTCTGGGTAAATATTCCCTTCAACTTCAAGCTGATCGACTAAGAAGTAAGAGGTCAGAGGTTGAGAAGCGGACCGAAAGGGATTTCGTTACACTCAAGATGAGAGACTTAACATATTGCTGCTAAGGATTTTTAGTCTCACTTGTGCTTCGTTTGCTTCTGTCCAACTACTTACTACGATTCATATAAAATAAGAGCTGCACTCAACAGAGTGTGGCTTTTTTGCTTTGCGATTCCCGAAGTCTTTTGTCGAAGTCTTTAAGACCTTGAATATTAGGGAATCCTGCGTAGATTTGCGGCTCATGAATGCTGGACCATCTCATACACTTCCCATTCGGATTGCCATTTTTGCCTCAGGAGGAGGTTCTAATGCACGCGCTATTTGCCATTACTTCGCTCAAAATGAAAGCGTTGAAGTAGGACTATTGGTGTCCAATAAAAAAACATCTGGGGTATTTGAACTGGGAAAGGATATGGATATTCTCTCTGTTTTCATTACCAAAGATCAAGTAAAGGATGGCCCTTATTTATTGGCGCTCATGGATCGGTCCAAGGTCGACCTGATCGTTTTGGCAGGTTATCTCAGGCACATACCCGATCCACTCGTCCATGCCTTTCCCCATCGTATCCTCAACATTCACCCTTCCCTGCTGCCGGCTTATGGGGGCAAAGGGATGTATGGCCTTAATGTACACGAAGCCGTGGTGGCACATGGGGAATCGCTTTCAGGTTTGACCATTCATTATGTGAGTGAAATCTACGACGAGGGAGAAATCATTTTCCAAGCCCATCAAAAAGTGGAAGCAGGATGGGGAGCCAAGGAACTTCAGCAAGCTGTACTCAAACTCGAACATATCTACTACCCACAAGTCATTCAAGATATCTGTGAATCGCTCGTCTCGCAAAGAGTCGAATAGAACTGTCGCTTTATGGAACAAGTCAAACAAATTCAAGGGGCCCTCATCTCTGTCTATCACAAAGAAGGACTAGATGAGATTGCACGTCACCTCATGGAATTAGGCATCAAGATCTACTCCACAGGTGGGACCGCTCGTTATCTACAAGATCTAGGAGCAGAGGTACACCTTGTCGAAGACCTTACAGGTTATCCTTCTATCCTAGGCGGACGCGTGAAGACGCTGCACCCCAAAGTCCATGGAGGAATCCTCGCTCGCCAAAGCCAGCAGGAAGACATCGACACCCTGAATCAATATGAAATTCCCATCATAGATCTTGTGATTGTCGACTTGTATCCGTTTGAAGAGACAGTGGCAAGCGGAGCAGATGAGGCTAGCATCATCGAAAAGATTGACATCGGAGGGATTGCCCTGATTCGTGGAGCAGCCAAGAACTTTCAGGACGTAGTCTGTATTCCTTCCAAGGCATATTATCAGGATTTGGTAAATATCCTGGATGTGCAGAGAGGACAAACTTCACTGGATGATCGGAAGCAATTGGCGGGTGCAGCTTTTGGTGTTTCTTCTCATTACGATACCCATATTCATGCTTTCTTTACCCCCGAATCTTCTGCACTCAAGCTTTCTATGCCAGAGGGCAAGGTGCTCAGATATGGAGAAAATCCACATCAGAAAGGCACCTATTATGGGGATCTAGAAGGTGAGTTTGTACAACTCAACGGGAAGCCCCTTTCTTACAACAATTTAGTGGACATAGATGGTGCTTTGCAGTTGGTCGATGAGTTTACAGAGCCTTTCTTTGCCATCATCAAGCACACAAATCCCTGTGGCTGTGCGACAGGAGCAGATTTGAAGGAAGCATGGCATAGAGCCTTGGAGGGAGATCCTATCTCAGCATTTGGTGGTGTACTAGCCTGTAATGGAACCATCGATGGTAGTTTGGCAAAGGAAATCAATAAACTGTTTTTTGAAGTCCTTGTAGCCGAAGATTTTACAGAGGAAGCGATAGCAGTTTTACAAGAAAAAAAGAAGCGCATCGTTCTTAAGCGAAACACCCCAAAAGCAATCAAGAAGATCCTGAAAAGTGCAGTAGGAGGATATTTGGTGCAGGACAAGGACAACGTCAAGATCACACGAGACGATCTCACCGTGAAAACTTCACGCAAGCCCAGTGAAACAGAAATTCAGGACATCATTTTTGGAGATACAGTCGGGAAGCACTTGAAATCCAATGCGATTGCGATTGTGAAAAATGGTCAGTTGATTGGGAGTGGGATAGGGCAGACTTCGCGTATTGATGCGCTAAAGCAAGCCATCCAAAAAGCTGAGGCAAGAAGCTTCGATTTGGCAGGATCTGTGCTGGCTTCGGATGCGTTTTTCCCTTTTTCTGACTCGGTGGAGATGGCCCATCAGAAGGGAATCGAGGTAGTGGTAGAGCCTGGAGGATCTGTTCGAGACGAAGACTCGATTAATTTTTGTGAAAGTCATGGTATGTGCTTAATTTTCACTGGGATAAGGCACTTTAAGCACTAGATTATTTCCTGTTTAGATCTTCAGTTTTTTCGAAAGGATTAGGTCAAGTGTTCTAATTCGTTGGAGAAAAAGGTAGGGTAAACGGAAAAAGGGTGTGAAGTTGTGAAGAGAAGTGACGCTTTCTAAGAGAGAAGCCCAGTAATGGTCTTATTTTTGTCAAAACTTTTCCTAATAATTGTTGGGAAGCTTCTCTTTATCCAATTGGAGAGTGTATCTTGCACCTGCACAATGAATCCAGCGCAGTTCCCCTTTAGTAGACAAAGCTCATATAAAATATAGATCACCTAGGAGGATGGGATTATTTGATTTTTTTACGACTGATATTGCGATTGACTTGGGCACAGCTAACACGCTTATCATGTACGATGATGAAGTCGTCGTTAATGAGCCTTCGATCGTAGCAGTGGATAGGATGACGGGAAAAGTGATTGCTGTTGGGACAGAAGCCCAGCAAATGCACGAAAAGACGCACGAAAAATATAGAACGGTTCGCCCTTTACGCGACGGTGTAATTGCAGATTTTACGGTAGCTGAGCATATGATCCGCAAGATGATCGGTATGATCCCTCGCAAGAGCCGACTTTTTGCGACAAACTATCGCATGGTTATCTGTATCCCTAGTGGGATCACCGAAGTAGAGAAGCGTGCTGTAAAAGACTCTGCTGAGCAGGCAGGTGCCAAGGAAGTGTACTTGATCGCAGAGCCTATGGCTGCGGCCATCGGGATCGGACTGAATGTGAAGGAACCCACAGGTCACATGATCGTCGACATCGGAGGGGGGACCACAGAGATTGCAGTGATTGCGCTCTCTGGGATTGTCACGGACCAAAGCATTCGCATTGCAGGAGACGAGTTCAACGACGACATCCTTGATTACATGCGCAAGCAGCACAATATGCTCATCGGTGAGCGAAGCGCTGAGCGCATCAAGATCGAGGTAGGAGCAGCCTTGCCAGAACTAGACGACCAGCCCGCTGATATTGAGATCCGTGGGAAGGACCTCATGACAGGAATTCCCAAGACGATCTCTGTATCCTACAAGGAAGTCTCACATGCCCTCAACAAGTCGATCACCAAGATTGAAGATGCGATCCTGAAGGCACTGGAAAATACGCCTCCTGAGCTATCAGCAGATATCTATGAGCGGGGCATTCACCTGACAGGGGGAGGCGCTTCTTTGCGTGGCCTGGATATCCGTCTGGCCGAAAAAACCAAACTGCCTATTCATGTGGCCGAAGATCCACTTAAAGCAGTAGTCAGAGGGACTGGTATTTCTCTCAAGACCCTCGACGAGTACAAGTACTTGATGGTATAACCCCACAGAAGCGCGAAGAAAGGCTTCGTGCGTTCTCTTTTCACCTATCTGATAAATGTCCTTCTAAGCTGTGCTAAGGCTTTTTTCCTTCTTATCTCAATTTCGAAATGTCCTCTTATTTGTGGGCTTAGAGCTCTTTGCACTGATTTTAATCGTCCGAGTCAACAATCACCAAAGGCATATCGTTGGAGACGCCATGCTGGATATGACCAATGGCATGCAGGATTTTGAGGGAGGAATTACAGACTATCTGGATCTGAGAGAGAAAAATATCGAGCTAGCCAATGAAAAAGCAGCATTGGAACGTCAGGTTCATCGAATGCGCCAGCAGATGGCCTTGCTAGATAGCCAGATAGAAAAGGATTCTATCACCCGTATGCAGATAGACACCAGTCGTACGGATAGCTTTGAATATATCCCTGCTCTCGTCATCAAGAATACCACCCACCGTTCCTACAACTATTTGACGGTGAATAAAGGAAAAGCAGATGGTGTGGTACCAGGTATTGGTGTAGTCGCTACTTCAGGTATTGTGGGAAGGGTGATTGAGGTAGCAGATAAGTACAGTTTGGTACAGAGTGCATTGAACGTAGACTTTCGCGTCAGCTTGACGGCTATAGAGCCAGGACGTGACCAGACGATAGGCAGTATAGGATTTTATGAGTGGAATGGATTGAGTCGCAATCAGGCACAACTCACATATATACCTGAAACGGTAGATCTAGATACAGGCTACGTAGTGGTTACCGCTGGAAATAGCACGATATTTCCTCCTGGGTACAACGTAGGAACCATTTCTAGTCGGAAACGAGACCAGTCTGACGGATTCTATGAGCTAGAAATGGATCTCAAGACAGACTTCAACCAACTGCGATACGTTTACCTCATCAAACCAAATAATAAAGAGATCATCGACTCGCTCGAAATAAATTATCCTGTTGAATGAGCCAAACTGTTCGCTTGATACTCGGCTTTTTCCTCTTTCTGGCCCTTCAGATTTTCCTGTTTAATCACATGGTACTCTGGCAGGTGGCAGTGCCCTTTGTATTTGTCTTATACTTACTGATGCTACCCATGAGCTTGAGTCGTCCTGTCCATTACATTCTAGCTTTTGGAATGGGATTGTTGGTGGATCTGATGAGTAGCTATGCGGCAGTAGGCTTACATGCGTTTTCGGCTGTCCTAGTCGTTGCACTCCGGACACCCCTCGTCGGTTTTTTGAGTTCGTCTAACTACCGAGGAGCCGAAGAAGTCAAACTGAACCAGCAAAACAGTATTTGGCTTCTCACGTATTTACTCCCTCTCATTTTTATTTATCAGGTAGCGTATTTTCTGCTAGAGGATTTTTCCTTTATCAGAATATGGTATAATTTATGGAAAGCACTATTGAGCAGTGTTTATACATTTGCCGTGAGTTATCTTATTGCTTACGTTTTTTATAAGAGGTAATGGAGACGAATAGAACGCGAGGTGGATTTATCTTATTGATCATCATTCTGGCTGCCGTATTGTACATCGGTCGCCTGTTTTCTATTCAGGTCCTCAGTGATGAGTATGCCCGTAAGGCTGTCCGGCAAGTCATTAAAACGCGGTCTGTCATCCCTCCAAGGGGCAATATCTACAACCGATACGGTGACATCTATGCGAGCAATCGCCCGATGTTCAACATGGAAGTCACTTACAATGAGCTGCACATACCCGATACGAGTGTCTTACGTGATTACTTGAACTTGACTCAAGAAGAGATTGACCGAAAAATCAAGCAGGCGGGTTCTCGGGAAAATAGATTTAGAGACTATATTTTTGCGCGTTATATCGATCCAGAGACTTATGGTGTGCTTTCGGAGCAGCTATGGAATTTTAGTGGTGTCAGTTTTTCAGTCGCCAACAAACGCCATTATAATCAGCCTGTCGGTGCCAACATCTTGGGCTACATCAACGAGGTAAATCAACGAGAGATTGATGAGTCTGTAGGAGGATACAAGCTCGGAGACCTGATCGGACGTACAGGGATAGAACGAAGTCACGATTCGACGCTTCGAGGGGTTCAAGGAACCCGCAAGGTCCTGACGAATAACCGAGGACGCGAAGTGGGGGAATATGCCAATGGAAGATTCAATGTAGAACCCATCAAGGGGAAAGATGTCATGCTGGGCATCGATACTAAACTCCAGGCACTAGGGGAGGAACTCATGCAGGGTAAAAAAGGAAGCATCGTCGCGATCGATCCCAACTCGGGAGAGATTCTCGCCTTTGTGAGTGCGCCCAACTACGATCCGACGCGGCTCACGGGTAAGGAGTTTCGGGAAAATTATAATAACCTAAAGCGCGATCCCCACTCTCCTTTATTCAATCGTCCATTGAAAGCGAAGTATCCACCTGGTAGTATCATGAAGGTCCCCTTGGCGATCGCGGCCTTGAATGAAGGGATTATCACGCCAGATACCTATTACAGTTGTGGAGGAGGCTTCAAGCGAAACAGAGGGAAGCCTGGTTGTCGTTTTCACCCGACACTGAAGCTAGAAGCTGCCCTGCGTGTATCCTGTAATTCCTTCTTTGCAGGGACTTACGTCGATTTTCTCCATCATCCTAAGTACAAGAATCACTACGAAGGCTACCAAACTTGGGTAGATTATATGAACCGATTGGGCGTAGGAACCAAGTTGAATCTCGACATACCCTATGAGGCTTTGGTAACGCTACCTGACACAAACTATTACGACAACATATACAAAGGAAAAGGCCGGTGGCGTGCATTAACCATCATCAGTAACTCCATCGGACAGGGCGAGATCTTGATGACTCCTGCCCAGATGGCCCACATGACCGCCATTGTGGCCAATCGAGGATACTATGTAAAACCTCACTTTGTGAGGGCGGTACGTGACCGACTGGATCAGCCCTGGCGAAAGTTGTACTATCCCAAAGAGTATACGCAGATCAATCGAGACCATTTTGAAGTGGTGATACAAGCCATGGAGAAGGTAGTCGACGGGGGTACTGCCAGTCGTGCCTTTATCTCTGATATTCCCGTAGCGGGGAAGACGGGGACCTCCCAAAATCCCCATGGAGAAGACCATGCGGTATTTATTGGATTCGCACCTGTCGATCGTCCGCGCATTGCGATCGCTGTGCTGATTGAAAATGCAGGCGGTGGAGGGAGCTGGGCAGCGCCTACGGCCTCAGTGATGATGGAGCAATTCATCAGAGGAGAGATCAAGGAGAAGAAATGGGAATATCAGCGTATCAAGAATACAAGTTTTATCAAACCTGAAAAGCGGTGAATCGGAAGACCTTCGACATAGACATCATTACGTTAGGCCTGTACTTGATCATGGTGATCATGGGATGGCTGAGCATCTACACCGTTACTTCCGATAGTGGTGCTTTAGGACTTTTTGATACAGATGTAGAGCACGGCAAACAGGCCTTATGGATTGTCATTTCAATCGTCGTTGCCTTGGTTATCACGACTTTGGACTATCGGTTGTTTGAGACGCTGGCCTACTTTGCCTATGGTGGAGCGATTTTACTGTTGATCTTGACCCTTTTTGTTGGGAAAGAAGTAAACGGAGCCAAAGCATGGTTGGTCCTTGGAGGGCAGCGCTTTCAGCCAGCGGAGTTTGCCAAAATTGCCACTGCGCTGGCCATCAGTCGATTTATGTCTAGGCAGACCTTTTCAATGAGTAATCCCTCTCAGCTTTTTACAGCAGCGGGTATTGTACTTTTACCAGCCTTGATTGTCATTCTTCAAAATGATACAGGATCTGCCTTGGTATTTGGGAGCTTTCTCCTAGTATTTTATCGCGAGGGTTTGAGTCCTCTGATTCCGCTATTTTTCGTTGCCAATGCAGTAGTGGCCCTATTGACCTTATTTCTAGGTACTGTCTATACCCAACCCGAGGTATGGTACGAGAGTCATTTGTTGTGGATGGTTCTGGGCCTGTTCGTCATTGTGGGCCTGGTCTACTTTTTTACCTTCAACCGAAAATATTGGCTACGTAATTTGTGGTTGCATCTGGCCATTTTCGCTTATTTCAGTGGACTGGCGCTGAGTGCCCAAGCTATATTTGACGTTTTGCCTGACCACCAGCAAAAACGTATTGAGGTATTTTTTGATCCTGATGCCGATCCTATGGGGGCAGGTTACAATGTGATCAATTCCAAAATAGCCATTGGTTCAGGAGGGATTGATGGCAAAGGATTTTTGGAAGGGAATTACACAAAGTACAAATTTGTTCCTAAGCAGGAGACCGATTTCATCTTCTGTACGGTAGGAGAAGAGTTTGGCTGGATCGGAACGAGTGGGGTAATCTTGCTATTTTTGGCATTGATTGCACGTATGCAGTTCATGGCTGAGAATGGGAAGATGCGCTTCACGCGCGTATATGGATATTCGGTCTTATCGATTCTATTTTTCCATCTCCTCGTCAATGTGGGGATGACGATCGGCTTAGTCCCTGTCATTGGGATTCCCTTGCCGTTTTTTAGCTATGGAGGGTCGGCTTTGTTGTCCTTTACGGTTCTCATTTCGATCATGATCAACCTGTATTCTCATCGGGTTTCCGTATTGGGAAGAGAGAATTAAACAAAAGAAACGCCGTGTGAGATATTGGGAGAAGGAAAAGATCCTTCGAAGCCAGAAAATTCTCTTTCTTTTGTACCAAAATTTGGCCAACCAACGTTAAAAATATACGTATCTAAATGTGAGCAAAAGATTTTCTCTCATAGGTTTAAGCGTCTGTTTTATGCCGGGTCTACTTTGTAGGTCCGGTTTTCTTTTTTGGATAAAAAAATGAAAGATACCCAACTTACCAATTGAGAGAGATGAACAAAGTAGGAGTAAATCCAAGAGAAATGCGATTCAATGTTTCGATGTCTTGAACCAGTTGCTCATTTGCATCAAACACTTCTACGAAGGCAAAACTCTTACCGACAATGTTGGCTCTTCCATACAAGTTAAAAATGGAGATTCCCAGATTGCCCAACCAATTGTGGGCGAGGCTACGTTTATGCCAGTCGTAAGTCGCAGAAGCGTTGACCTGATGGAATACAGGCAGTCGCTCTTGATTGATTTTTCCTCTGAAAGTGGCAAACAATGCCCCATCTGTCCCTTCTACTAATTTTGGGGTAGTGTACGGACGGCCTGTTGCAAACTGGAAAGAGGAAGATAGGTGCCAACGGTTTTGGTGGTACATATAGGCCAACTTGAGGTTGTGCCGTTGATCTTGTGGTGCGTCGAAGGGATTTCCTCTGTTTACTCTATCAAACTGGAACTGCGTACGGCTCAAGCTATATCCCAACCAAAACTGATGTTTTCTACCGAGTCGCTGAATCAATACATCTACGCCTCGGCTATCGCTGACTCCTACAGCTTCTATAATCACAGGTGAGATATCCTGTACATCAAAGAAACCAATGGCAGGATTGCGAGAAGCGATGTTATTCGTCCTGCGTGCATAAGCGGTCAATCGCATATCCCATGCTCCTCTTTGATAGCGAAATCCAGCCGTGGATTGGAGTGCTTCCAAGACTGGGTAGTCTTCATTGATCGCCTGTATCCAGATACGCTTCCCCACTTGATATTCATTGAACTCTTCTATTTGATACACAAACTGGTGGTAGATGCCTGTGGATACGTGAGCGGTCCAGTTTGAAGTAAGTTGATATTGGAACTTCACACGTGGATCAGCAAAAATTCTTCGTACAGGTAGATAAAGTGTCGTGCGTAGCCCTACATCAAGGAGTAGCCTGGGGGTAATGTAGCCTTTATATTTGGCGTAGCTGATTTGTGAGAGCGTTTGGATACTTCGGTTAAATGTATAGCGATCGACAGGATAATTCCATTCGAAGTACTCATATTCATTGCTCACGGTATTCTCCCTCGAGCGAAGTTCAAATCCGATCTGTACCTCCCCATGCTTCAAAGGTACTGCATGGTCGATCTTGAAAGAGGCAGTCGACATTGTGCTTCTGCGTCTGTTGCTCCATTCGCGTGATTGAAAAGAGGTGTTGAAAAGCGAAAAATTCTTGAATTCATTGCGGATGAATGAATAGTCGGTGGTGCGGCCTTCTTTTCCCCTTCTCGTAAATTGCAGATTGTATCCCCAATTTTCTATTCCCAATCGATCTTGTGTGATGGGTTCAAAAAGATCTGATGTGGAATCCCCTCTCTGCACACCTGTATCGAAACTCAAGAAGTCCAATGCACGAAGTACACTAAGAGAAAGTTTGTGGCGCTTTCGAATGGGAATCGTGAGTTTAGAATTGACGTCTTCAAACTTAAAATTGGGGGTCAAGCGAAACGCTTCTACTTCTTCTGCCAGGGTTTGGTTGCGCTCGATCTTTTTGTTGTTTTGGAATACCTGATCAAATAGTTGTTGGAAGTAACCACTCTCTACTACATTGCTGTAGGTGCTCCGTGCGCCAAGGAGGAGACTGGCTCGCTTTTTAAATAGCGGGAGCGCGATGTATCCTTGTGAATTAATGGGGTTGAAACTAAAACCCTTTTCAAAACGGGTCACGCTATCTCCTCGGCTCTTGATGTCGAGGACAGCGGCAATTCTATCCCCATATTCTACCCCAAAATCACTGATCTGTAGCTCTCCTTTTTCGATCAAATAGGGATTGGTCACGGAGAAGATCCCAAAGAAATGTCCCATATGTAGCAAAGGGATACCGTCCCAGAGAATGAGATTTTGGTCGGGTGATCCCCCACGGACCGAGAGATCGGCTGTCGCATCCCCAAAAGAGTTGACACCTGGTAGCAGCTTGAGCATTTGGAAGACATCTGGTTCTCCCCATCCAGGGAGAGAGGTAATCTTTTGAGGATCTATACTGATGCCTAGCTCTTGTGCGGCGGATTGCATGGGCTGGATCGCTTTTCCCGAGATCTCAATCGACTCCAAGGTCTGCGTAGCAACTTCTAGTTCTGTGTGCCAATTGTCTACTTCTCGAATTTCATGGACAGAAAATCCTTGTAACACATACCCCATGCGAGAGATAATGACAGAGTCTGTAGGGAGAAATGGTCCTGTAAGTGCAAAAAAGCCCAAACTATCGGTATAAGTCCCTAGCTTTTTTCCCTTGATAAAAATAGCTGTCAGTGATAGAAGGCTATCTCCATTGGCTTGTAGTGTAACCTGCCCTTTGATCGTGGGATAAACTTTGGTTTTGTAGATGATTTTGGGCTTCGGAGGGAGGGTAGGCGTCTGGACTTTGGCATCTGGTTCAGGAATCCGTCTTTGTTGAAGGACAAAGTACTGCGCATCCAACCTGTTGAAAATAAGCCCGCTACCTTCTAGCGCTTTTTCTAAGGCTTGAGTAAGAGGAAGATTTTTGAATTTGGGCGTACGGGTGATGGCTTGTACGGTGCTGACATCATAGGAGAAAACAAGATCATGGTCATTTTCCCATTGGGTAAGGAGTTCAATAAGGGGAAGAGTACCTGTTGAGGAGAGCAAGGGAGCCTGATCTTGGGACATACCCAGCCTGAGCCCGATACTAAGGACAAGCAATAGGGCTTTCAAGCATATACGAGTGGGGTATATGGCGCGTATGGAGAAGAACTGTTGCACCTTCGTACGTGTATGAATAGAGAGATGAGAGAAGCGGGTGAAGAGATGAAATGTATTATTTCGAAACGCACAAATACGAAATAGTAATCTAAGGAATTCATCCGAATACTCGCCTCTCTTGGGTCATCTCACGTGTATTTATCTTTGAGATTTAAGATCCTGGAGGAAGAAGTTCTACTTTCCGATCACTGATGATTGTATACTTGATCCCTTTTGAGCTTAATGCAGCATTTAAGTTGTGTGCTAGCCCTTTGCTCTTTTCCAGTGCTGTATTGATTTCGGCAGCCAGAATCGAGGCACTGATTCTTTGGGTGTCAATTTCTACGCCAAAGCGGTACTCTATTTCCTTCAGCACACGGATCAAGGGCAGGCGCATGTACTGCCTGTCACTGGTCCATGAAGGTTTGTCTCCTTTTTCTGCCTTTAGGCCTTCAGCCGTTTGTTGCTGGTTGATTCTGAAGGTTTCGCCAGGGTAGAGGGTATCAATGACGGATTGATCCAGATTGCTTACCATGACGATACCTGTATAACATTGCACATCCATCTGCCCGTCTCTTGCCCATACATTGAAGCTCGTACCCAATACCTTAACAAATCCTGCTGACGTTTGGACTATAAAGGGCTTCTGAGGTTGTTTCTGGACCTTAAAAAAACCTTCTCCCTTCAAATTGACCGTTCGCGTTTCTTTTTCCTTCCAGTTTCGTTCGAAGGTGATCTCGGACGAAGCATTCAGCTGAATGTGGGATGCGTCGGGAAGATCTACGGACTTTTCCTGACCAGCCATCGTTTCATAGACGACTTGGCGAGGCGCGAAGAGGAAATAAGATAAAATCAATAAGGCGATACCCGCGGCGATAGCCGAAGTCCATGTTACCCATTTAGGAAATTGCCTGACAGGAGTTGCTGGAGGATCCAGCCCTTCCGTCTTTGCCGCGAACTGTGCCCAGGCTTTTTGCTGGTCGAAGTCTGGTGCTTTCCACTGAGCAGCAGCATGTGCCGTGCGTCTGTGCGCTTCTAGATTTTCCTCTTGCTCCAGAAGACGCAACTCATCCTCGGTCAGCGTTTTGGCCAACCATTTGCCCAGCAAGGCTTCTTTATCGATATGTGAGTCTGAATTACTCATGCTGACTCTAAAACGAGCTTTATACTTTATGCCCTACCTGAGCGTTTCAGGATTCATCAAATCTTTTCGGATATAGATCTCAGGGATTTTAGGGCTCTTGACATTCTTTTTTCTACGGCTTTGACAGAGATTTCTAGCCGCTCCGCAATCTCTTTGTATGAGAGTTTCTCTACCCGATTCATCAAAAAAACTACACGACTTTTCTCTGGTAGCTGACTGACAGCTTCTTGAAGTCGATTGTGAAATTCCTTTTCTTCTAACAAGTATTGTGGACTTTCAGGCGTGGTGTTGGCGACTTTGTGCTGCTGTTGATATCTGAACACCACCTTGAGATGCTTTACCTCATCGAGAAACAAATTATTTGCAACAGTGAAAACATAACTTTTGGCTTTGGCTACAGGCACTTTCTGGCGGTTTTGCCACAGCTTAAGGAAGGCTTCCTGCGTCAGATCCTCTGCACGACTCACATCCTTACACCTGAAATACAGGAAGTTGCGGACGGATTCTGCATGTGCATTGAAAACCGACTGAAAAACTTGGGGATCGTTAAGATTATCTGGCCCTTCCACCATAAGTAGATTCCACAGAAAGCGTTGTGTAATTCGCCATAAATAGACAGCCAAATTTGCAGACAGGAGATAAGAGAATGTTGGAGTTCCTATAATTGTTAGCCTGTCTCCTGTCTATACGCTGGCTGGCTTATTTCGACAAAAGAAAAAATTTCTACTATAAATACTCCCAGAAAATAGGTGCTTTTTTCTGAAAATACATTGGTGAAACGAATTACTTTCTTTCTACCCTCCCTATTTATTAAATTTTTTTGGATAGTGTGTCTCTCCCGACACCCTTTGAAGAACCATTTTGTTTTTTTCACTAAATTCAATTCTGATACACATCGTAACTATCTACGCTACTAACTGATCGAATTCCTACTACATGAATGATACACGAACTTTTCAGCGTCCTATTCAGGTTGCCCAACTCACAGATCTTGAAGAAAAGAAACCTGCCTATGCCAAAGTCCTACATACAGATTTAGTGCTTATCCGCTATGGAGAGGAGGTTTCTGTTTTGTATGGAAGGTGCGTACACCGTGGAGCCTTGCTCGCCGATGGATACATACAGGGCGAAAATCTCATTTGTGGCTTACACAATTGGGACTACCGCTACGATACGGGAGTGAGTGAGTATAATCCTGAAGAAAGGCTACATAAGTTTACCTCTGCTATTCAAGATGGAAAAGTATGGGTAGATGAAGATGAGGTAGCCCAATTTGAGCGTGAAGATACGCCTTCCCCATTTCGTACAGATGAATATTTGGGTCAATATGCAGATACGCATCCCGAGTCTACAGAGCCTTACACGAGCTACATCAAGCATCTGGCACAGCATGGACTCTCCAAGTGGGGGCATCACGGTCAGACCGAATCTATGGGCGTCGATCGCAACACGCTTCCCCAATGGAGCAATATCCAGGTTCTTCCTGCACAGATGGCAAGCAAGCCTTTGCTGGATGAGGAGAAAGTGGGAATGAAAACAGTGATTGGTCCTAATGCCCAAAAACCTTTGGAGCTGGAACTCCCTTTGTTTGTGTCCGACATGTCGTATGGCTCGCTTTCGCGTGAGGCCAAAATCTCCCTAGCGCGGGGAGCAGAGATGGCAGGAACAGGGATTTGTTCAGGAGAAGGGGGGATGTTGCCCGATGAGCAGGCAGAAAACAGCCGTTATTTTTATGAGTTGGCTTCGGGGCGTTTTGGGTTTTCGATAGAAAAGGTCCAGAAAGCGCAAGCCTTTCACTTCAAGGGAGGCCAAGGAGCAAAAACAGGAACAGGAGGACATCTTCCAGGACACAAGGTCGTAGGAGAAATCTCCAAAGTTCGTGAGATACCCGAAGGACAAGCAGCCATTAGCCCAGCTACTTTCACGGATTTACGGACGGTGGAGGACTTTAGGAGAATGGGCGATACTGTAAGAGAGGCGACAGGGGGTATTCCTATTGGATTCAAGTTGGCGGCGAGTCACATCGAGCGAGACATAGATTTTGCACTAGAGGCTGGGGCCGACTATATCATCCTCGATGGTAGGGGAGGGGGGACAGGAGCGGCTCCGCTGGTCTTGCGCGACCACATCAATGTGCCGACCATCCCCGCGCTGGCGCGCGCACGCAAGCACTTGGACAAGGTAGGTGCAGACGGCGTCAGCCTGATCATCACAGGTGGCCTGCGGATTGCGCCCGACTTCGTCAAGGCGTTGGCGCTGGGCGCGGATGCGATCGCCGTCTCCAACGCGGCCATGCAAGCCATCGGCTGCCTCGGTATGCGTGCCTGCCATACGAATAACTGCCCTGTGGGCATTGCGACGATGAAGGAAAACCTTCGCGCCCGCCTAGAGATTCAAAAGTCTGCCAAGCAACTGCACAATTATTTCGAAGCGACTCAAGAACTCATGGCAGTACTGGCACGTGCATGTGGACACAGCCACATCTCTCAGTTTGAACTAGATGATTTAAGTACCTTCGATTATGATATGCACCGCCTCGCAGGTGTACCCTACGCAGGAGTAAATCCAATATAATCGTAACCGTAGTAACTTACTGTAATAAGTACCTTTCCCTTTTATCTTAGGTAGGAGGCACAAGGAATCCCGCGCCCTAACGAGGGTTTTTAGAAAATAATGGCTCTCGTCTCAGCGAGGGCCATTCCTTGTAAATTCCTTTAATTATTCTTTCCCATGAAGAACAACCTACTTACACTTTGTATTTTCTTATTGCCCATCTTCGCGTGGGCCACCCACAACCTCGGAGGGAGCATCACCCTCCAACATGTGACAGGGTCCAATGATCCCAATCGCTATGTCATCACCTTGGAGACCTATACCGATCCTGCCAATGCCAATGTAGACCGTTGTGCAGCGACCCTCGTGATTTACGATGAGAATTTTCAGATTGTGGCGGAATTGGTAGATGTGCCTCGGAGCAATGGGATTGTAGTGAGTGGCGGAGGCAGTTGCATATTTGATTCTACTAGACTAGGCCAACGCCTATTCCCTGCAGCAGTCATCAAGCGGAATCTGTACGTGACAGAATATGTGTTTCCTGGTGCGGGGAACTATACCGTATTGTATAAGGATGTCGCTTTTGTCCCCAACTTACTCAATGTTCCTAGTCCGCTGGAGGTAAATTTTGTAACGAAAACGCGTCTGACGATTCCTGCTGCACCATCTGATGAATCCGATCTCCCCA
This sequence comes from Bacteroidota bacterium, assembly GCA_039820545.1. Lineage (GTDB taxonomy): Bacteria > Bacteroidota > Bacteroidia > J057 > J057 > JALEFZ01. Next base: position 19,639 of record JBCBPW010000103.1, read on the forward strand.
TTTTTCAGAATCATCCCATCGAGTATACCTGCTTCAATCAGGCCTGGAATTTTTATGGGGGCGCAGTAGATCTGGAAGGAGACTCCCTGGTGTATGAGTTGATCACTCCTCAAACTTTTGATGAAAGTCTAGCCATTGGGACAAATAATCCAAGTGCCATTGCAGGTTATACGTTTCCGGATGATGCCGTCTACATGAATGGACCATTGACCATCGATCGACAGACGGGGATGATAGATTGGATACCCAATGAGGAAGGAGGATATTTGATTGGGTATGCGGTGGTCGAATATCGAGAAGGAGTAGAAATCAGTCGGATAGAACGAATTCTGACTATAGAAGTGCGTAACTGCGTGAATCAGGCACCTGTTGTAAAGGAAAACTTAATCCCCGCTCCACTTCCCAATGAAATCACGACTCACATATTGACTCTCTTCGATCCAGATCCTACAGACAGTCTATATGTGGATTATAATAACCTCAATCAAGGTCCCAACGGCCTATTGAATCCTACCCTTCCTGATAGTGCTTGGATGGAAGTGGAGACATGGGGTTTCAGTACAGGATGGGTGAGTCAGCCAGGGCTGCCTGTGCGTGTAGGAAATTTCTCAGGTGAGCCCTCAGATAGCGTGCGCCTCATGATTCGTTGGCGGGCAGGATGTGCCCCACCCAATATCCGACAGCGACCTACAGCCTTTGTCGCACATGATAATAATCTCAATTTCGTGGGAAATGTAGAGACCCGAAGAAGTTTCTTTTTTCTCCTAAAAATGGATACGCTGGGTTTAGAGCGTCCTAAAAATGTCTTGGTAGGACCGACAAGTTTTGGGAAAGCCAAGGTCAACTGGGATAAGGTCATCTGTGACACCCTTGTCGGACGATACAATGTCTACCACCAACTGCTTTCACCAGGGGCGAATCTTCCATATGATTCCACTCTGTCTCCTACAGACAATGGAATGATCCTTAGTGGTCATGTCACGGGCTGGGCCAATTCTGAGTTTACAGATCTACCACCTGGGTACAATGGGACACAGGATATTGCGTATGTCGTGACGGCTGTCTATGGTCTGTATGCTAGTCCTAGCGGAGAAAGTTTAGGCTCCCACATTGCCTATTATCGAGGTGGGCCTTTGTCAAACGAGCTGGATTTGGATCCAAATATATACATCTTTCCAAACCCTTCCAGTGACGTCATTTATATTCAGACAAAAGAAGGTGAACGACTCGAAAGGGTTATGCTTTGGGACCTTCAGGGGCGAAGATTATTAGAGAGAAAGGCTCATACATCACGCGAGCAAATTTCTTTAAAAGGGATTTCTGAGGGAATGTACATGTTGGAGGTAAAGGGGCAGCAGGGAGTAGTCAGGAGAATGATACAAGTGAATCCGTAACACTGTCACCATTGCAGCTACTTGCCGCAGCAAGTGCCTCTCCTCCCTTGTCTTGGCAAGGTATCACGACACCTTCACCCTAGGATCTAGCAACGCATAAAGAAAATCCGTCACGATATTCACCACCACGAAAACCAGTCCGATAAAGAGTGCGCATCCGATGATGATGGGGAAGTCATTTTGGTTGAGGGCGTCGATGGTGAGCTTGCCGATGCCCTGCCAGTTGAAGATGTATTCGATGAAGAATGCACCTGCGAGTAGGGAGGCGAGCCACGAGGTCAGTGAGGTAATTACGGGGTTGAGGGCATTGCGCAGGGCATGTTGGGTGACGACCTTGAAGCGCGAGAGGCCCTTGGCTTTGGCGGTCTGGACGTAGCCAGAGCTGAGTGCTTCGAGCATGGCGCTGAGCGTGAGCTGGATGATGACTGCCAGTGGGCGGATACCGAGGGCCAGTGCAGGTAGGATGAGGTTGCCCCAAACGACTTGTCTTCCCTCTCCAAATATTTCGGGTTCGAAGATGAAGCCTGTCACAGATAAGCCTGTCCAACTCTGTCCTTTTACTGCAAAAATCCAGGCAACCAATACCCCCACAAAGAAAGAAGGAGCCGAAATCCCCAGCACAGAAAGCGAAAGAATCGTCTGGCCACGCCAACTGTCTCGATCGATCGCAGCAATGACACCGAGGAAGATCCCCAAGAAAGCTGCAAAAGTAATCGCCGTCCCTGCCAGAATAAGGGTTCCTTCGATGCGTTGGCCAATCAGCTTGGCTACGGGCGTGTTGCTCTGATAAGAGCGTCCCAAGTTGGGCGCTTTGAGCCCGTAGATGTATTTGTCGGTGGAGAAAATGCCCAAGTGTGGGACTTCTCTTTGATCAGCCATCGGCACACCTCCTATAGGAAGCAATTGATGGATGTACGTGCCATACTGCATCCAGATGGATTGATCTAATCCATACTTCGCTCGAATGGCGGCTTTGGTATCGGCATCTACATTGTCCTCCACCAGATAATCTACAGGATCTCCAAAGGTGTAGAAAATCAAAAACAGAATCGAAACGATCCCCCATAGCACGAGGACGCCTTGAATGATTCGTTTGAGAAGGGGAAGAAGCATAAAACAGACGCTTAGAGTACAGACCGTCCTTATCAGGACTTTCAGAGATCAGACGAATATAGCGACAAAGTCTGAAATCTCCTGTCTTGCATCTCTGCTCTCGATTCTCAATACTGGAATTCCTTCACTGTTTCAATAAACGCAATCACGCTTTCTCTTGGAAGGTCGGGATAGATGCCGTGGCCGAGATTGGCGATGTGGCGCCCTTGCGGGAATTGCTGGAGCATCTTGCGTGTGGCGGTACGCACCTGATCGGGATCAGCGTAGAGCTGGCAGGGGTCCATATTGCCTTGCAGGGCTTTTTCGGTGATGATGCCCTTGGCCATGTCTACCTGCATATGCCAGTCCAGTCCGATGACGTTGTAGTCAAGGGTATTGAGATCTGCCAGGGCAAAGAAAGCGTCTTTCGCGAATACTGTCTTGGGAACTTCTTGGATGGCCTCGCCAATGGCTTTGAGATAGGGTATGGCAAATGTACGATACATCTGCTCATCCAGTACACCCGCCCATGAGTCAAACAACTGTACGATATGTACCCCTGCGGCAATCTGCTGTTTGAGGTACACGATGGTAGCTTCTGTGATCTTTTCCAGAAGGTGGTGCGAAAGGACGGGTTCTGTGTAGAGGAACTTCTTGGCCTTGGAGAAGGTCTTGGAGCCTTGGCCTTCGATCATGTAGCAGAAGATCGTCCACGGCGCCCCTGCAAATCCAATCAGAGGCACACGGCCATCGAGTTCGCGAATCACCCCGCGAATGGCTTCATAGGTGTCGTCCAGATTGGTCGGACCCTCTATGGGGCGGAGCTTGGCTACATCGGCAGCCGATTGTATAGTCTCGGGGAAGAAGGGTCCCTTCCCTGGAATCATGTCATAGGTAAGTCCCATCGCTTCGGGAATCACCAGAATATCTGAAAAAATGATCGCTGCATCTACGCCTACCAAGTCTACAGGCTGGAGTGTCACTTCGATGGCATAGTCGGGCTCTGCAATCATCGTGCGGAAGCTTCCTGCCTTTGCGCGAACCGCTCTATACTCTGAGAGAAATCTCCCTGCCTGACGCATCAGCCATACAGGCGGTCTTTCAACAGCTTCTCCTTTGGCTACACGCAAGATCAGATCATTTTTCAATAGGACAGAATTCATGGCAGCGAAGTTAGTATTTTCTTTTGTAATGGCAGGCATATGTAGGTGGGTAAATATAGAATAATGAGTATATAGAGTTTGTATTAATTTGCTGCAGCAAATTCAGCTACGTACAAATTCCGCTCCATAAAAACCGTTGATAGCGCTTCGCTTTTAAAGCTTTCAAAATCAAATTTTTCCATTTCATATATCAAGTTTAGCGTTTTTGCTTACTCGTATAACTGACACACTTTTTGAAACGGTCTCAAAAGAGCTGACTTATTCTAAGTTGTATTGTTCAAAATCGATTAACAAATCTGTCATAGAATTATCAGATTTATGTACAGCTAGGATTAGTTTTTCGTCTTTTGTCTTAATGCATTTACCATTAATTAGTCGGAAATTTGATTCTACAAATTCTTCGGGATTCTCTTTTTGGTATAGGTAAAGATGGAAATCAGATTTCTCCTTGTCATTAAAAAAATTAATAAAATTTTCTCTAAATTTATTTTTAGTAATTATTCTAAAATATTC
>JBCBPW010000104.1:0-23075 GCA_039820545.1 Bacteroidota bacterium
CTCATTTAAGTTTTCTGACTTTGCTTCTTCAAGTTGGTTCTTGCCAAGTCCTAGATCAATCAGTAGATGATCGCGAAGTTCAAAGGGAAGAATCGCAGATTGTAAATCTAGACTCCGCTTTTGCTAAAGTACATAGTGATAACTTGGTACGTGAAGGCTGACTTGTGGATAGTTTACCCACAGGCGCATGGACCTATACGAAACTAAATGGGGATTCTCTTTCCTATATAATTAATTGGGATATGTACAGGGATTCGATCATTCGTTTTAGCTTTCCTGCAATTTTCTCTCAAAATGATAGTTTAGACTTTTTTAGAAGAGCAGCAAAGCGATCTGCCTTAGGACCTGATGAGCTCACATTTTACTTCTTCTCAAAACAGGGAGATTTAAAGGACTTAACATCCCTGAGCTACATATAAGTATTGGTTAATGATATCACCTCCTCCAAAGCGTACGAAGTCGATAGGATATCCATTCTCAAGATTGGTTATAGCAACCATGACCTCTTTGAGACTTTTTATAGGTATGAGCAGGATAGCGTTCTGATGTATTTTCAATCGTATGTATTTGAATCTTCAGAACTAGTGATTGCACTTGGCTTAAATTACCCTGGAGATGTAGACGAAATGACGTTTAGTACAAATTGGACTATGTTGATAGAGATGGTACACTCTCTGTTCTTCCAGGAAAAAAGGGTTTTCCCAATGAAGGAGGAACCCAAATCCTACAAAAAAATTGATTTCAGAACACTTTTAAATTGACTTCTGAATCCTTACTATCACGGATCTCAAAATCTGTATGTAGGTAAATGAAGTAAGTAAAACACCCCCACACTAGACACTCCTAGCATGGGAGAATTTCTACAAAAGGTAACTAGCTCACATCCGTCTCAGATGCCATGCATGACTACTTGGCCATTTTGATGATGTTGTCAACCATTTCCACTCTAGCAGTCGTCAAGAAATTTTCAAACTGCGTCTGCGTCATGTTGGGATTCTGGATAAACTCATAGGCTGAAGTCCAGACGATCATGGATTTTTTGTAGCCGAGGTCTACCACCTTGATCATGTTGTTCATGTTTTTCGCAGGTACGCCTTCGACCACCTGATAGGTATAGGTCCTAGTCTTATCGTCAAAACCCGTCACACGCTCGCGGAAGTACCCTTGTCCATCAGCAGAGGTACATACTCTTTCCCCTCCTACTCCTTTGGGACCTGTCCACTTTACATGGGATACGAAGGAAGAAAGCACATCAATGTTGTCCATCTTTCGGATCTCCTCCCAGACCTTGTCTGCGGAGCTGTCGATCTCTTTTACGAAAGGCGCCTGGGCACTCACCACACCGATTGTACCTAGTACAAAGGCAAATAGGATTAATAGCTTTTTCATGTTTTTAGATATTAGCGATTAGTAAAAGAATTGTTCTGAGATGATCTTTCCGTCCTGCACTTCGTACAGAGCAATTTCGGAGAAGGCCATACGATCGCCATTCTTGAGATGGGCATCCAGACTGATACCTAGGGCGATATGTTGGTCTCCCACAACTTTGGCTGGCGATACCTCACGTGAGTTAATAGAAGCTACGCCTGCGAGTAAAGCCTGGCCTTTCTCTCGGATGCCGTCTAGTCCTTCTACTCGCTCAAAACCTGCAAACTTGGGTTCAATGGCGACGGCATTCTCTGAAAATAGCTCCTGGTAAGCGGTCTCCGCATCACCTTGCAATACGAGCTCGTGCAGACGTGCTGCGATTTGTTCTGTTGTCATTTCTGAAAAAGTTTGATTGTTTATGTTCTGGCTCTTAGAGACATAAAAAGCGTAGGTGTTACAAAAGGAAACTGATTTTTTGGAAAAATCTTGGATCAAAACAGAGGATTTTACCTATTACTCAGCGAATACAAACCACTGGTAATAAAATACTTAAATACACAAAGGATGCATCCCATTGGCTCTTATGAATCGGATTTACTTACTTTAGATTTCGTACGCTTCAGTCGAAATATAGGATACAGTGTGCTACTGAATTTTGTTTTTACTGATACATTTCAAATTCCAGCATACACTAACCACACAATACCTGATATATGTCAGATAAAATAAAATGTATTACATTGTCTTGCTCCTACTGCCAATCGAAATAGCCCATCAAGTTGTCATTGTTGATGAGTTCTTTCACCAGCGTATCCTTGCTGAAATCATCTTTGACAGGATGCTCCTGAAAAAGCTTGGTGTAGGTCTCTGTAAAATCATCCAAGGCAGCCGTATGATGCGCCTCCGCAAAATGCTTCACTTTGACCTGCGTCTGGATATTGAACAGCAACTTTTTTTCGTCCAAGACTCCCAATTGCTTCAGTGCTTTGGCTTTCTTGGGGCATCGGCAAGGATTTTCCTTGTTCACCAACCCACATTTGTTGTTCATGTAGTTGAATAATTCTTTGCGCGCACGGTGTAGCTTCACCCTGAAATTTTGCGGGCTGATGTTAAAGATTTCTCCTCCCAAATTATGGTCGATCCCAAAGCTTGCGCCTAAGATAAAGATTAAACGTTGCTCGCGATTGAGGCACATGATCATGCCACTCATACAGCGGATCTGCATTTCAGTAGATAGCTCTTTCAACTCAAACTCCTCCTCAATGGTCAAATCTGGATTGGGTACTTGATCTAGTCGTTTTCCATGATCTTCGAAATCCACAAATTGCTGCTCTCCTTTTCTTCTCTTGCTTTGCAGAAACTCATTGACCACGATGCGGTAGAGCCATGTGCGAAAACTGCTCTTAAAATGAAACTGTGCGAGTTTGGTGATCACCTTAATCAATACCTCCTGTGTCAAATCCTGCGCATCCACAGGATCATGGCACATCTTCCATGCGACATTATAAATGAAAGGTTGATGGTAGCTGATGATGTCATTCAAGGCTTCGCGATCCCCTTCGATGGCTCGTTTAACCAATTGAACCTGCTCGTCGTCTGTATATGTTTTACTGAGTGGCATCTGCATATTCGTCCAATTTTTCCTCTTTGATACAGACTTGGAGGAGGTGTTACAAGTTATGGCCTATTTTTTAATATTTTGTAGGTCATTGATGCTATAAAAGACATGTGGAAGATAGATAATTCTCACAAGTGAAAGCACCTAGGAGATCTTGATGCTGGCATAGGGGGACAGCCCAGAACATGGATTATCTCTATGTGAAGGCTCGATCTCTCATTTATAAGAAACTCCTATCATACAATACCTATTTATCATAAAAGTATTCAATATTCGATAATTCTTATTGAAAAATGTTCACAATTTAAGTATCTTTACATTAATTACTCAAAGGGATGAAAACACGATTACTGGATAGGAAAAGTCAGAAATATATAGACGCAGAAATTAGAAGAGTAGAGTTGGAAGATTTACCCTTAAAGAAAAATGGCTGGCAGTTCAACTGGCGAAAACTATACAGAGTAAAAGGTGCCGAAGTATTTAAATTAATAATTACGGGGACATCTAATTCCCTGGAAGGACTTATCATGTTGAGCCTCATGTATGGAGAGATGGTCTTTATGAATAACATAGAAGTTGCGCCTCATAATTATGGTAGTCAGGGTAGATACGAAAATGCTGGGGGATGTCTACTAGCATTTGGATGTCAACAAGGCTTTGAGAGAGGAGAAGGTCATTACTTGGGATATCTATCTTTTGAAAGCAAAAGCCAACTGATCCCCATTTATCAACATAAATATGGAGCAACCTTAGCCCTGGGACGTAGAATGTACATTGGTCCCCAATCAGGCGAGTTACTCATCAAGAAATACCTAAATGATTAACTATCATGGCAAAGGAAAAAGAACTCTTGAATATAGAAGGTATCAATGGTACAGGCGAAGGAGTGGTAAATGTCAATGATCCTGACTTTATCGCCTTGAGAAAGGCCATCGAAAAAGATGCCGCACAGCAATCTCCTGAAGATAAAATCAGGTATGGACTACAAGGATTAAGATACCGCATGGAGCGTTATATCTCAGAGCAGGACCCTGAAAAGCTTATAAAGGCTGGGGATTTTCTCAAGATGTTTCTGGAATTAGTAGGGGTAAAGAATAAAGTTTTTGCTCGCTATGTGGGATTAGAAGAATCTAACCTTAGCTCTATTCTCAAGGGCAGAAGAAAGGTAAATATGGATCTAGCCTTGAAGTTTGGAAATATCTTTCAACTACGTCCTGAGCTTTGGCTACTGGTACAAAGTAAAAATGAATTGCTGAAGGTAGATCACGCAAGCAAGACTGATTATCACAGGTTTCAACTCGATGAACTTCTGAAAAAAGCTAGCTGATCTCCTGTTTATGTGTAGACTGACGCCCAGATGAAAGCACAAACAGGACGTTGACGGTGGCATGGAAACGTCTTTCAGATAGCACCCCGTTATTTTTGCCCCCCTCGCCAGCGCCAACGTCCCGTTGGTGCTACAAAATCCGCTCTATGAAAGCGATACACGTAACATGCGCCATAAAGGACAACACCAAGGAGACCTTGGCGCTGGCATGGAAGCGTCTTTCGGACTAACCCTCATCATTTTATGTACAGGTTTTTCCGACCATTTCACTTACTCATTCCTCACGATTTTTCTACTCCCCACCATTCTTTCCACTTCTCCTTCTGCCCGATCCACTCCAAGAAAGGAACCATCAACAGCATCGGCAGTAACCACGCCACCCGACTCTGATACCTCGGCACCACCTGAGAGAAGGTAGAACAAATCACTGCATTGATGAGGAGTGCCAACAGAAGGAAAAGGAGAATCCCCCGCGTACGAGGAGAAATATGCCCCGAAATCTTGGGATGGAACAACGCGACAATTAAGAGCGCAAAGCTCACCCACATCGTAATCTGTATGCGGTTGTTGAGCTTGTCCCATCGAAGGCTGTAGTTCCTTCCCTGCTGCAAGGCATAACTATACTCACGCAGCTCTTCATGGAAGTACTTCTCGACATTTCCATAGGGCGAAGAACCCTTCTTGCTCACAGGTGCATCTCCTGTATCGAAGGTAAAAAACTGGCGAATCCCAAAACTCAGGGACTTGTAAAGGTAGACTTTGAGGTACTTCGGCGTAGTAAAAATCTCTCGAATGATGGTCTGATACTCCTCTTCATTGGCCTCCCAGCCGCCTGTCAAGTAAGCAGGGCTACGCTCTAAGTCCCACAACAGACTCGGCGGAATTCTATCCTTGTAGGGGCAAATCTTGTAAGGTTTTTCGCCTCTACAAGTATCATCCAAGTAAGCTTCCAGCACCCCAATCTCTAGCAAGTGCGTCAACGTAAAAGGTGTACTGGCCTCCGATAGGGCAAACTTATCACTGGCTAAGTAATGCAAACTAGGCACACTCAACCAAACCGCTGCCATCAAACCCAAGCCCCACAAGATTCGTTTGAGAGGAATCAATTGTGTCTTTCGCCCCCATACCACGTAGTAGAAGCCCACTGCCAGCAATAAACTCAAGCCAATCAAAAGATGAGAGTTGTGCGTCGCATGACTCAGGATAAAAATGAGCGATAGTCCGATCCTCTCACCTAAATTCAAGCTCGGCGCAAACAACAACAACATCCAGCATATGAAAGCAATCGGCGTGAAAATATCAGGCATGATGAAGGAGGTGAATGCCGAAGCACTCGTCAGTACCGTCAAACCCATCAGAATGCCCAAATGATATATGGGAAGATAACTGTTCTTTAAGCTCGTAAAATGCTTGAGAATCTGATATACGCCCAGCGAGACCATCCACCCCTGCACAAATACAGGCAACCACAGTGTCTCATGCAAACTAATATGCCGCACAAACCATCCATAGACCAAGGAGCGATCCCAAGGCATTTCAAATTCCATCCCCATGTAGATGTAAGCACCTGAATCAGGATACATCAGAGGAAACCCATTGTGAAAGGCATAAAACATCATCACAAAGCTCCCAATCAAGATAGAAGCCCATGCTTTGAGACGAGGATATTGGTGCTGTTCCATGTCAAATAAATTGATTGACGTCAAAACAAATACAATAATCGATCGAATCAAACCCATTTCAAATGGTCAAAGGGATATTTCCATGAGCTTACAGGCTTCCTTCTTTTTTCATATGGGTTAATCTCAGATTTTGATGGCTTTAAAAGCTGTACGTGGGATATCCTTTCCATAAAAAATAGCCACGTATAGTCCTACAAATGCTGATCACTTGCCATCTTTTATAAAGGCACTTACTTTTTCGTATAAAATTTCTAGTTTTGGCGCGCTATGAGTATCCAGACCCTGTCTATCATCATCCCCGCCTACAATGAGGCTGCGACTATCCACTTGATTTTGGATAAGGTGCGCGACGTCTCCCTTGTCCAAAATATGAGCAAGGAAATCATTGTCATCGATGATTGCTCCAAAGATGGAACCTACGACGCAATCCAGGCCTATAAAGAAAATAATCCTGAACTCAACCTTCGCGTCCTCCGCCACGAAGTCAACCAAGGCAAAGGAGCTGCTCTACATACGGGTATTCGCGAAGCTGTCGGAGACTATGTGATCATACAGGATGCTGACCTTGAGTACGATCCCGAAGAGTATAATCACCTTCTCAAGCCTATCCTCAACGGATTTGCCGATGTCGTCTATGGCTCACGCTTCATGGGTGGCAATCCCCACAGAGTACTTTTCTTCTGGCACTCCATCGGCAATAAGATCCTGACATTCCTCTCCAATATGATGACAGGGCTCAACCTGACGGATATGGAGACATGCTACAAACTTTTCAAGCGTCCCATCATCCAAAGCCTCAAGCTCACCGAAAAGCGCTTTGGCTTCGAACCTGAGGTAACAGCAAAGGTCGCACGTGTACCCAAAGTGAGAATCTATGAGGTGGGTATCTCCTATTATGGACGAACGTATGAGGAAGGCAAAAAAATCGGCTGGCGCGATGGCTTTCGTGCCATTTATTGTATCCTGAAGTTCAAGTTTGTGAAGTAGTAGCGCTCCTTTCTGCGAAACAAAGAACTGCCTTTTTACCTTGTGATTTAGCAGGATAAGTATCTATTTACTGTGTATTCTGTTTAGGTAATGATTTCAGGCATGCGCTTCCTTCTATTTACACTTCTTGTTACGGTTGTTACTTTCTCCTTCGCTCAACCCAATTTAGACCCCAACTTTGGCGAGTCGGGCATTCAGCAATTGGATCTAGGCACATTTGACAAGCCCATTTGTATACGTGCACTGCCAGATGGCCACTTTCTGATACTGGTGCAAGCCTCAGAGATCGTCGGATTTGTAGATCAGGACCTTGCCATCCTCAAGATTGACGCACAAGGCAACCTAGATACAAGCTTTGGAGATCAAGGAAAAGTAAAGACGGATTTTATAGAATTTGATGTCTCCCATCCCGTGGACTTACACCTGCTAGATGATGGCAAATTTTGGGTACTAGGTTACGGACAAAAAATCGGCACAGACGAACAACCCTACATCATCCAGCGATACCTCGCCGACGGACAACTGGATACAGGCTTTGGGGATCAAGGACAGCAAACGTTTCAATTTATCGGAGCACCTGAGATTGCCTCGCGTATGGCCCTCTATCCCGATGGAAAATACATAGTAACAGGGCAGACCTTCGACACGATTGGTATTCACCGAGAGTTACCTGTCCTAGGACGCTTTGATCAAACGGGGAAGCCTGACAGTACCCTGGGACGTACAGGCAAGGTCGCCCTAGACTTTGCTCAAGGCGTTATTTTCAATATCGGTGCGCCACGTGCACCCGTTCGCCATATCAATGGAGGCTACTTCCGTGACATTCACTTAGAAGCAGATGGAAGCATACTTGCAGCAGGTGCGGTGTACTACAATGATTTCTCTTATTTTCGCTGTGGCCTCGTCAAGTTCCTTCCTGACGGCCGCATTGACAGCAGCTTTTATAGTAATGGTGTCTTGGCATTCGAGCCACCGGCTTTCTCTGTCGGAGATCGCTTCGTAGAGCATATGGAAGTGCTGCCAGACGGGAGAGTGGTCATGAGCATCCGCATAGAGGCTACACCCCAAAACTTTGCCCTGGCGATTCTCGATCCCGACCTCAACGAACTGATCTATCCCAGCCTAGATTTCGAGGGCAACTTCGATTATATCGAGGACTTCACCGCCTTGCCCGATGGCAAAATCTTCCTCATAGGACGTAGCATCCTACCCAGCAATTTCACCGCTGGATACTTTTCAGACCAGACAGCACTTGCGCGGCTAAACGCCAACCTATTGCCCGACAATACTTTCGGTATCAATGGAAAAATGCTGGTGGATGTAGGAACAAATCTGAAAGACGGGGCCTATACCTTAGCCCTTGCACCCAATGGAGATATACTTGTAGGAGGCAGCATCGAAGTCCCCAACCAAAGCTTTGGAGATGACCTATTTTTGATGCGAATCAAAGGAGATCTAGGGACTTCCGTAGAAAAAGATCCCACCTCAGATATTCAGTTCAAGGAAGGAATATCGCAGCTCCAAATCAATTGGCCAGCCAGCCTTCAAGTAGAGAGAATCTCTGTACGTAATCTGCTAGGGCAAACCATCTCGGCTATGCCTGTGCCTTTAGGAGATCCTACGGTAGAAATTCAAAGCGAGGCATTTACTCCTGGTCTATATGTTGTACAGGTTTATACCCGAGGAAAGGTAGTCTCATACAAATGGAAAATTAGCTCTTAAAAGATCTAATCCTCTTCGAAGCAGAGGGACGCTAAAAGCTGTATGTCTCTAACCTGTGATATATATTGCCCCTACTGCATCGAATCATAGATCTGTACCTTCTCCCAAAAGGGACGGGTAAGCTTGAGCAACTCTTGATGTGAATCGCTGACTTGATACGCATCGTGTCCTTCACGGTCCTCAAAAGTGACGATCAAACAAAAAGTATAAGAATTATCGACGATCTCACGCGGGATATTTGCGGGGGACCCTAGGTGATAAGATACTACTTGTTCATTGACCTCCAGAAAATCTCCAATCGCCTTTGTAAACGCTTGTTTCACAGATCCATTTTCAGGTTCCTTTAACCAGAAAAAAACCATATGGACGAAGTCTCCCTCTATGGCTTCCGCCTTTTCTTCTTCCTCATCCTCTGTCTCATTGAATATGTACCGAAAGATCTTCCACTCACCATTTTCCTTTTTTAGGATCATCTGGCCCTTATAAACGGCAGTTTCCGTACCCACTTTTCTCTTGGAACGCTCCACCATTTTTTCTGATGTCTCAATATAAATCACCTCGCCCAGCGTCATGACTTCTTTGATCTGTAAAGCGGCTTGAAACTTTTCCTCTTTGACCCATTGGTAGTATGCCTCTATTGCTGCTGATCCTTCCACTGGAGAGACATCATCAGGTAGAATGCGTGCCTGAGAATGAAAGGTAGAAGCAATCTTGCTTGGCGACCGACTGGCTAGCGCAGCTGTATAGTCATTGAGTACTTCGGCAGGTGCCTGGGCCATGAGGCCGATGCTCAGTGTCATACAGGACATAAGTGTTATCGCAATTATCCGCTTCATCATATTCTGTGCTTATTTGTCATTCTTATATATAGTTCCTATCATTTTTTTGAATCCACCAAAGGAACGCTTAATTTTAACGAAAACGATTACGAAATTTAAGAATTTGATGAATATTTAAGCGCATTTTCATCTTGGTAAACGTTCTTTCCTCAAAAATTGTCAGGAATCTTCTCATGGAGATTCCTGCTTTTTTATCTCTCCACCCGAGATAAGCAAGACATAATACTTCCCACATATTAATATTTCTCCTACATAAAGGATTTTACGCATGTTAAAGTCGTTGAAATACCTTTTTTTGACATAAATCCTCCCGTATTAGTTCTCACGAGATCCCGTTATTTCATCCGTATTACTCCTCATATATATTTCCCGTAATTATTCCCTACAGCCTCTCCTCTCTATTTATGATTTTGGGATAAGCATTCACATCTAAAGAGAGCGTCATGGATAAGGCCCATTTTTTGGAAGATCTCATAGAAACACAATCCTATCACCAACAAAGAAATAGAAAGGCGATCTCGCGCAGACATGAAATTTTTGTAAGGAAAGTCATCATGGTCATTTACCAACACTTAGACAACCATCAATTGGACGTCTCCCTCATCGCAGATCATCTGTGCTTAAGCGTATCCCAATTGAATCGAAAACTGAATACAATCCTACATCTTCCAGCGGGGCACCTCATCAGACAGATTCGTATGCAGGAAGCAGCCACTTTCCTCACCCATGATATGGCCTCCGTAGGAGAAATCGCCTGGAAGGTTGGATATAAAAACCACGCCAACTTTTGCCGAAGCTTTAAGCAATACTATGGATGCACCCCCACCGAGTATACGCACCTTCAAGTGAGCAGGTAATCTTTATATTTATGCCAATACCCGCCCCCTATTCGACAGGCTTCAACCCCCTTCTTTTTCTTTCTTAAGAAAATGAGCCACATCCCCCGAAAGAGACATGGCTTCCCCAATAGCTAAACGTAATTTTCTAGCCTTGTTGCTCCATGATGACATAGAAAAAGTCGATATCTACAAAAGTCAATTTCTCTTCTTCTCCCTTTAGGTTCTTATCCATTTTGCGCAATATTTTATCATTTTTACGCATCTCGCTTCACTCCTTATTATTTTCATTATCCAAGACCTTCAATCCTGTCTCATCATGGAAAAACCACAGGTACTCATTTTTGATGTGAATGAAACGCTGCTAGATTTATCGGCCTTGCGAGATTCGGTAGGAGCAGCATTGGGAGGCAAACCTGAACTCTTGCCGCTGTGGTTTCGGATGCTCTTACATTACTCCCTGGTGGCAACTGTGGGCGATCGGTACCAAAACTTCGGCCAAATAGGAGTAGCTACCTTGCAGATGCTTGCTCAAAATCAAGGCATCCCGCTCTCCAGTAAACAAGCACAGGAAGCCTTAGCTCCTATCAGAAGCCTACCCCCCCATCCCGATGTGATTCCTGCTTTTGATCTTATCAAAGAAAAGGGATACCCTATGTACACCTTGACCAATTCTTCCTTTGCAGGACTCAAGGCACAAATGGCCCATGCAGGACTGACAGATTATTTTGAGGAATTGTGTAGTGTGGAAGCCTTGCACATGTTCAAGCCCCATGCCCATGTCTACCGATGGATGGCACATAAGGTAGGTTTACAACCCGCACAATGTATGATGGTAGCTGCCCATGGTTGGGATGTAGCAGGTGCGCAGTGGGCAGGGATGCAAACTGCTTTTGTGAGTAGACCTGGACAGCAAATGTATCCGCTAGGAGATAAGCCACATGTAATTGTATCCGATTTGTTAGAGTTGGTAGAGCGTTTAGCTTGATCACGCCATATTTCCAGCTTGTTTCTGGAAGGCTTTGGGAGAATGACCATAACGCTTCTTAAAGGCACGATTGAAATAGGAGATGCTATTGAAGCCACAGGCCATGCATACTTCTCCCACTTTGACACGTGGATCTTTCAGTAATCTTGCAGCTAGTTTGAGGCGTTCCTCATTGATGAAGTCTATAGGAGAGAGGCCCAATTCATTTTTGAATACACGGAAAAAGTGCGATTCGCTCATACAGGCTTTTTGGCTGAGCTGGGGGATGGTCAGCTTCTCTTGAATATTCTTTTTGATGTAGTCTATAATAAAACCAATCCTGTGATGGGTCTTGAGCTGCCCTGCGTGTTCGACGAGGAAATTCCTGGATTCTGCCTGTAGCAACCGAATCAACAACTCCTTTATCGTCATATCTGCAAAAATATCCTTAGACGGATGATCTTCCACACATAGATAGATAAGTCGATGTAAAATTTTATAAACAACCTGATCATCAGAAAAATGAAATGAGCCATTGTAAAACTTCCATTCCCCATAATCTACTTTGGGGTTTTGCTCATTCATAATAGAAAGGACTTCCTGCATCTTCTCCTCAGAGATGGTCATGGCTAGGCATTGGGTAGGATTGGTCAAGTTTGCCTCGGGAAAATCAATATTCATCCACTCCTCTCTTGGCAGCATGAGAGATTCGCCAGGCAAAAAAGGAAAGGGATCCTTTTCATCCAGGTGCATGACTTTTTTGCCCTTGATCATGGAAGCAAGTACGGGTTGGTCGAAATTGAGCCACACCCGCTCAGCGACTTGGTGCGTCTCAAAGATGTTCATTTCGGCAATTTCGAGCGTATAAGTGGTTTTATTTTCCACTAGCGTCTCCAGTGGCCTTCCCTTTCTATAATTGCTAGGTAGATTCATGCCGAGCGTTCTTTGAGTCCTTACTTATGTATTGGATTGTCAAGAAAAAGTATGCCTACTTCCTCTCTATTGTGTTTTCTCTTAACAGTCTGTATAAAACCTCGCGAGTTTGTCATATATAGATATATGCCATATAAACATATAAATGAAGGAAACCGTCAAGTTTTTGAGAGAATCAGTCAATTTTCTCACAGGTTGTTTTTTTAAATTTAATAAAAAATAACGAATAAGTTATATTCTTTTAACTCGCTAATTATCAATATCATGGACACTACTGCAACGCTGAGTGCGGACATCATTGCTAAACCTTCCTTTAAAGCACAATACGAAAATTACATCGGGGGCGAATGGACACCTCCTACGGGAAGAGCGTATTTCGACAACATTTCTCCTGTAGATGGAAACTCATTTACGAAGATCCCTCGCTCGACCAAAGAAGATATTGACAAGGCGGTAAAGGCTGCATGGGCTGCTGCTCCCATGTGGAACAATTCTTCGGCTACTGAGCGTAGCAACATCCTCCTCAAGATCGCCGATCGCATGGAGCAAAACCTAGAAGCTCTGGCTCGTGCAGAGACTTGGGACAATGGAAAAGCCATCCGCGAAACACGCGCTGCTGACCTTCCACTAGCTATCGATCACTTCCGCTACTTCGCAGGTGTGATTCGTGCAGAAGAAGGTACTGTGAGTGAGCTTGATGCCAACACAGTATCCATGAATGTGCTGGAGCCGCTAGGTGTAGTCGGTCAGATTATTCCTTGGAACTTCCCCATCCTGATGGCTGCCTGGAAAGTCGCTCCCGCCCTCGCTGCTGGAAACTGCGTCATATTGAAGCCTGCTGAGCAGACGCCTGTAGGTATCCTTATCTTGATGGAACTGATTGAAGACCTTCTTCCTGCTGGTGTACTCAATATCGTGAACGGATTCGGTATCGAAGCAGGTAAGCCACTGGCTTCTCATCCTGATATTTGCAAGGTCGCCTTCACAGGAGAGACCACGACAGGTCAGTTGATCATGCAGTACGCTTCTAAAAACATTGTACCCGTCACACTAGAGCTAGGTGGGAAGTCTCCCAACATCTTCTTCTCTAATGTCATGGATGCCGACGATGCATTCTTTGACAAGTGTCTAGAAGGTGCGGTGATGTTTGCCCTCAATCAGGGAGAAGTATGTACATGTCCTTCTCGTATCCTAATTCAGGAAGACATTTTTGATGCGTTCATGGAGCGTATGATCGAGCGTACCAATGCCATCAAGCTGGGACATCCCATGGACCCCAATACGATGATGGGCGCACAGGCTTCCAATGATCAGTATGAAAAGATCTTGAACTACATCAATATCGGTAAGGAAGAAGGATGTGAAGTCCTAGCTGGTGGAGCTGCGGCTTCTGTGGATGGACTTTCTGGTGGATACTACATCCAGCCTACCATCCTGAAGGGCAACAATAAGATGCGTGTCTTCCAAGAGGAAATCTTTGGACCTGTGGTATGTGCAACTTCCTTCAAGGACGAGGCCGAAGCCATCGAGATTGCCAACGATACCCTATATGGACTGGGCGCTGGCGTGTGGACGCGTGATACGCATCAGGCTTATCAAATCTCTCGCGCCGTACAAGCAGGCCGTGTTTGGGTGAACTGCTACCACGCCTATCCTGCGCACGCACCATTTGGTGGATACAAGAAGTCTGGTATCGGTCGTGAGACGCACAAGATGATGCTGAACCACTATCGTCAGACTAAAAACATGTTGATCTCTTATGATAAGAATAAACTAGGCTTCTTCTAAGCCAAGAATTGAGACCAGAAAGCCGAGCGTTGAAACAAAAGTTTCACGACTCGGCTTTCTTATCATATACTACTTTCATTCACTCAAGGAGAATCATGAGATAATTGTGCATCTTATATTTCATTGTCTCGATTCTTCACGTCTCAATAATTCAACATATGCAACGTGTATCCATAACTCCAGCCGCGATCGAAATCCTGGATCAGTTGACACCTGTACATGGTGAGCTGATGTTTCACCAGAGCGGAGGATGCTGCGATGGATCGTCTCCTATGTGTTTTCCCAAGGGCGAGCTCATGCTAGACGATTCGGACGTCTTCTTAGGCACCATCCATAACTGCGAATTCTACATGTCCAAATTTCAGTTTGAGTACTGGAAGCATACCCATCTCACGGTAGATGTGGTCAAAGGCAGAGGGGCGAGCTTTTCGGTTGAAATCCCGCTAGGCGTACGCTTCCTCATTCAGTCCCGACTCCTGACAGATGAGGAGTTGGTCGAATTGGGCGCCATATCCAATAGCTAGACAAGTCCCTACACGTAACCATGAATCTTTCTATCAGCGTGATATATTTTTAGGTAAAGGATATAGACGGATTATTTGTATCAAATATTCCCATCACGCGTCTTTTTTATTCCATTTCAGCTCATGCTGCGCTTGTGGTAGCATGAGCTTTTTTTGTTGGGGATTCCAGATTAGCATCAACGAGACTTTGGCGCTGGCTGGGAATCACTATTTCCTAGTCATTGGTTCTAGCCTCCGACCAAACATAACTATCATCAATAATTTCGCCGTTTCCATCAATATCGATTGTTACAATAGTTACAATATATAAATTAGCTAGTAATTCTGTAACTATGCAGAGAAATCTATTTGGACAGCGATTGGTTCACACTTCCGTATGCTTCGCCTACTAGGAAACGATGAGTTTCAGGTGAAGTAGCAAATGCAAGAAGTCGTAGCTGCCTAAGTACAGAAAGAGAAAAAATATAGATGGAGCTGACCTTAAGGTTGGCTCCATTTTTATTCTGGGGTGGGGAGAAAAAATAATTCGACAAGATGAAGAATCTTCTTTGACGTCATGTTGAGGGAATGAAATGTCTCAATCGAGCTCATCAAGTCCACTTTTGCTCTCCTATGAGTCTTTTCATGGTTGATCGATAGAGATGCGCATAGCGCGGGAAGCCTAGAGCAAAATCGAATCAAGGACAACCATTTCGCCATTTCATCTGTCTATCAGCTCATGCAGAAGGCAAGAAAGGGTTCATTTTTTCTTCTCGGAACAGAATCGATTGCTATCTGTTTGAGAGCAATCAATACCACGCACACATAGCTAACTAAAACCTTTGAGAGAAATATTATGGTTCGTTACAAGTTTTCCAGAACGCGAAACAAGGAGTTCGAGACAGTATTAAGAAAAAGAGTGAATGAGT
This sequence comes from Bacteroidota bacterium, assembly GCA_039820545.1. Taxonomy (GTDB): domain Bacteria; phylum Bacteroidota; class Bacteroidia; order J057; family J057; genus JALEFZ01. The sequence goes on from JBCBPW010000104.1 coordinate 15,500, forward strand.
ATTTCAAGGACGAAAACATGAGCACAAAAGCTAATCGTCTCATGGTCCTGAAATCCATTTCAGCTTATTTCATTTATCTGGTCCCCTTTACATTGGCATTGGCACTAGGGATAGAAAGCTTCCCCATTCTCCTGGCTTTATTCATAATTGCCGGGTTCGGAAAAGGATTTGTGGGCACTTCTGTGATGCATGATTCCCTCCATGGCTCTTATACTTCTAATAAGACACTGGCTAATCTATTGCATGTTTCAGCGATCTCCGTCGGGGTTTATGCCAAGAACTGGAAAATCATGCACAATATGCTTCATCATATGTACACTAATATCCAGCACGTAGATGAAGATATTAGCCCTCCGGGTGTGCTCCGCTTTAGTCCTTTTGAAGATCACAAGTCATTCCACCGCTTTCAGCACATTTACGTGTTGTTTTTCTACGGGATCTCTACGATTTTTTGGGTCATCAGCAAGGACTACATGCGGATCATGAAGTATGTCAAAGACGGACTTGTCAAAAAGGAAGATCTTCCCAAGCACTTCCTTCAAATGACGTTGATCAAAGGGGTATACTTCTCTATTTTTCTGGGATTACCATTGCTGATTCTACCTGTATCTACTGGTGAAGTCATTCTATTATTCGTGGTGATGCACGTAGTAGCTGGGATTTTCCTTGGACTGATCTTTGGATTGGCGCATGTTATGCCTACTTCTGATTATGTCGAGCAGGAAGACCTTCACATTGATGAGAACTGGTTCGTTCATCAGTTACAGACAACTACGAATTTTGGGATGAATGACAAAGTTCTTTCATGGATAGCGGGTGGATTAAACTATCAGGTAGAGCATCACTTGTTCCCTCATGTATGCCACATTCACTATCCAGCGATTTCCAAGATTGTCCAGCAAACTACAGAGGAGTATGAGATTCCTTATTTCGCGGAAAAGTCAGTTTGGACGGCGATTGGTTCTCATTTCCGAATGCTGCACATGCTAGGAAACGATGAGTTCAAATTGGAGCAGAAAACGCCAGAGGTGGAGGCTATTGCTGCCTAAGGATAAAAAATACGTAATGATAGGGGCTAGCCTTTTGGTTAGCTCCATTTTTTTGCCCGATCCTGAGGGATGATAACAAGATCCCTCAGATTTAGCCAAAGCCCTAGCGATGTTCCTTGGGATAGATTTCAAATCCCATGTTGAGACCGATACTGAATGCTTCCCAATGAGCGTCCCAAAGACAAGCCCAAAGTGAAACCATTCGTTGAGACGAATATTAATCTCTGACTCTGCATAGGCGGAAAGCCCAAATTCCCGATGAGCAGAGGGTAGAGAGAAATTGGGACCTACGTTGAGCGTGATCCAATTGGTGGGATTAAGACTCCCCAGAGGCACTACCCTTTCTCAATTAGCCTCCCTGGGTTTGCAACTGAAGTTGTAAGTATGATCCAGATACCATCTGCATATAGTGGACGAGACCCGTATCCTAACACAGCTTGAATCAGTGATTTGATTGGTCGTTCTGGGCACGGATTCGAAAATCCACGCCAGAGGTGATCTTGTAGTAGCATGAGTCTTTTTGCTGTTGGGGATTCCTTTTTGTAAAGGTGGATCTCGATTAAGGAGAGTATTACATGAGGAAATCATCCCTGACTTCAAAGCAATATTTGCGAGATAAAACCTGCCACGGACCTGTCCCAAACCTCATACCCCCAACACCAAAGGCAGCACAAAATAACTCCATACTGCCACCACCGCAATGGCCACCAGATTCAAGGCGAAGCCTACCCGCGCCATATCTCTGATGGTAAACTTCCCCGTCCCAAAGACGATGGCATTGGGGGCGGTCGCAAAGGGCAGCATGAACGCACATGAAGCGGCGACCGCTGCGGCACTCATCAAGACGAAGGGATGGATGTCCAAGACAGGCGCAAGCGCAGCCAAAACAGGCATCATGAGGGTGGCCGTAGCCATGTTTTGCGTGATCTCCGTGAGGAAAGTGACCATGCCCGTGACGATCAGCAGTACCAACCAGGAAGGTAGCCCCTGCAATCCCCCCAACTGATCGGCCATCCACTGGTCGAGTCCCGATAGCTGAAAAGCCTCCGCTACGCCAAAGGCTCCCCCAAATAACAGCAAAATCCCCCAAGGAAGCTGTTCGGCGGTCTTCCAATCCAAGATGCGATCGGTTTTGTCTTTGGTCGGAACCATGAACAGGACAATCGCTCCTACGATCACCACCATGCTGTCATGCACGCCAGGAACCAGATCATTCAACCAATACCTCCTCGTCATCCACAGCAGCGCGACAATCCCAAACACCCACATGACCCATTTTTCTTCGAAAGACATCGGCCCCATCGCTTTGAGTTGCTGGCGAATGTCTGCCCGCGTGGCGCCCGTCTCTAGCCTCGGCATCGGAAAGGCCACATGCACCATGTACCACCACGTCACAAAAAGTAGGATCAAGGAGATGGGCACGCCATACAGCATCCATTCCAGAAAGGGGACCTCAAAGGCATATTCTTTTCGGACAAAACCAGCAAAAATCAAGTTGGTTGGTGTCCCGATCAAGGTAGCAATCCCACCAATGGAGGTGGAATAGGCTAGAGAAATAATCAGCGCTTTCCCCAATTTTTCTTCTACTTCCTTCCCTGCTACCTGACTGATTTGTTCGACTACGGCCAGTGCGATGGGCACCATCATCAAGGTAGTGGCCGTATTGGAGATGCCCATGGAGAGCAGTCCAGCCGCTAGAATGAAGCCGCCTACGACTCCTTTCAGGTTGGAACCCAGCCAAGCTACGATGCTCAACGCAATCCGTCGATGCAGCCCCCACTTTTGCATGGCCAATGCCACCATGAAGCCACCCACAAATAAAAACATGACAGGCTGCATGTAGACAGAAGCGATGTCTTTGATGTTGATGCTCTCTCCTGCAATGGGAAACAACACAATGGGCAATAGAGAAGCTGCAGGAATGGGGATGGCCTCTGTCACCCACCAAGTCGCAATCCACATGACGGCTCCCAGCACCCCTACTCCGTCTGATTCTAAGCCCTCAGGACGCACAAAACATACGGTCAGCACAAACAATAACGGCCCCATCCAAAGACCCAATCGCTTCAAATCCATTTTTTCATTTTTCAATTACAAGGAAAGCTACAAAGAATGTGCTTTAGCTTCAAAAGCCATGGGAGAGACACGACAATGGCCGAGCGTGGCTTTCATTTAGGAGTCTATACACATCGCAGACTTCTCACATACCATCCAGTCTCAGCATTTTCACTTAAATTCTCACTTATCCCCCAAAATCACTCCCTTCTCAATAATTCCTTTTATTTTTGCCCCACAAAAGACGGATACAGAAGCGAATGAATTTAGCAGCTGCCATACAAGCGGAATACTTTCAAACTCTAAGTCAATGTGCGGAGGAATTAGGCGTACGTGCCTATGTGATTGGAGGATATGTAAGAGATTTTCTCCTGAAACGCCCTTGTAAAGATGTGGATGTTGTAGTAGAGGGAAGAGGAATCGATCTGGCGCAACTTTTTTCGAAGAAAATCGGTGCAAGAGATGTCGTAGTCTACGAAAACTTCGGCACTGCCATGGTCAAAAAAGGAGACATCGAACTGGAATTTGTGGGGGCACGCAAGGAGTCTTACCGTCGCAACTCTCGCAAACCTATCGTAGAAGAGGGAACGCTCACAGACGACCAGATCCGCAGAGACTTTACCATTAATGCGCTTTCTATTTCTTTGAATAAAGAAGATTGGGGCGAGGTATACGATCCTTTCGAAGGCTTGGTTGATTTGGACAATGGCATCATCCGTACGCCGACGACTCCAGCCCAGACCTTCTCGGACGATCCCTTACGCATGATGCGGGCCATCCGCTTTGCCACACAGCTTAATTTTCGCATTGAGGACCAGACATTTCGAGCGATCGGTGAAAACAAGACGCGGATCGACATTGTCTCCAAAGAACGCATAGAAGTAGAGCTCAATAAAATCATGAAGGCACCTAAACCTTCTATTGGTTACAAGCTGCTCTTCAAAACGGGGCTCCTCCATTTGATCTTTCCTGAGCTGGCCGCTATGCACGGGGTAGACCATATGAATGGTCGAGGACACAAGGACAATTTTTACCACACCTTGCAGGTCCTCGACAATGTAGCCGATGTCTCCGATAACCTCTGGCTCCGCTGGGTGGCCATCATGCATGACATCGCCAAACCCCTGACCAAGCGATACGATAAAATCCGTGGTTGGACCTTTGATGGGCATGAAGACAAAGGCGCACGCATGGTCCCGAAGGTCTTCCGCAAGATGAAGCTCCCCATGAATGAGCACATGAAATATGTGCAAAAGCTAGTCGCCCTACACCAGCGACCGATTGCCCTAGTATCGGAAGAAGTCTCGGACTCCGCCATCCGACGCATCGTTGTAGATGCAGGTGAGGATCTGGAAGATCTCCTGACCTTTTGCCGAGCAGACATCACCTCCAAAAATGACAAAAAGGTCGCCCGCTTTCTCCGAAACTATGAGGAGCTAGAAGCACGCATCCACGAAGTCTCTGAGCGAGATCAGCTCCGAAACTGGCAACCCCCTGTCGATGGAGCCATGATCATGACTACCTTCAACCTTAGCCCCTCACGTACCGTAGGACAAATCAAAAATGAAATTCGAGAGGCGATCTTGGAGGGCATTATTCCCAATGATAAGGAAGCAGCCATTCAATATATGCACAAAATCGCACCCAAATACCTAGAAAAAAAGAGCTAATAAGAAAAATCGTCTACTGATCATACACCTACAATAGATTTATCTTCATAGGATCACACATTATTTCCAACACATATGAAAGAATTCATGAAAACCTCCCTTGGTAGACTCCGAATTGTAGCGATTGCCGAAGGGGTATCTTTCCTTTTGTTGCTATTCATCACCTTCCCGATGAAGCGCCTGATGGAAATTCCCGAGCCCAATTTTGTGGTAGGCATGGCGCATGGCTTGCTGTTCATTGCCTATGTGGGGATGGTCTTACAAATGAAATTTGAAAAAGATTGGAGCTGGAAAAAGACGTTTCTCGCCTGGGGCGCTTCGATTGTCCCCTTTGGTACATTCATCGCGGACAAGCGTTTATTTAGAGAAGAATAAACCCCCTCACACCTCCCCTCCCTGCAAATCCATCTGCTTCAACTGGTAAAATGAGGGGAAGAAAGGTAGATAAAAATTGCCTAATAGCCCTAAAAAACGCTACTTGCGAATCGCATGATCAGATTATTTCTCCATGTACAATCGACAACCCGCAAAATTTCGAAATAGCCTATGTATACGTTGATGTTGGTAGCCTTTGTCATTGGCTACTTGGGAATCGCGCTTGAGCACCCACTAAAGATTGACAAGGCAGCATTTGCCGTCCTCACGGGGGTAGTCTGCTGGACGTTACTCGTCATCGGCCAGGACCAAATTCTACCTGAAAGTAAAAGGTTCCAGGACTACTCAAAGGAACACCACATCCTCGCAGCAGCCGAAGGACACGGTGCAGAGGCCTCGGACAATGTCCACGAAATGGACGCCGCTCATAGCGAAGGCAACGATCACGCCACAGAAGGAACCCATTCGGAAGCTGCAGGTGGCCACTCTCTCAATGAAGAATTTATCGAGCATGATCTACTGGAGCACCTCGGAGAGATTGGAGCCATTCTATTCTTCCTGCTCGGTGCTATGACCATCGTCGAACTCGTGGATGCCCATGAAGGCTTCCGCGTCATCACCGACAGGATCACTACCACAAACAAGGTCAAACTCCTCTGGATTGTCAGTATCGTGACCTTCTTTTTCTCCGCAGCCTTGGACAACCTGACCACGTCCATTGTGATGGCGGCGCTCTTACCGAAGTTGATTCGGAAGCGCCAAGACCTCTGGTTCTTCGCAGGTATGGTGGTCATCGCCGCAAATGCAGGGGGCGCATGGTCTCCTATCGGGGATGTGACGACCATCATGCTATGGATCGGCGGACAGGTCACTGCGGCCAACATCATCGTCAAAGACTTTATTCCTAGTATCGTCTGTCTCCTCGTTCCCCTCCTCATCTCTTCTGTGATGCTCAAGGGAAATGTGGAGCGACCCGACGCAGATGCTGGTAGCCACATGACACCTCCTATCGAAAATTGGGAGCAGCTCCTCATTTTTTGGTTAGGGGTAGGTGGTCTTCTTTTCGTCCCTGTATTCAAAACGGTCACCCACCTTCCTCCTTACCTAGGCGTCATGTTCAGCTTGGGCTTGATTTGGGTCGTGACAGAAGTACTGCACCGTCGTCGTACACCTGTGGAGCAGCGTTCCTCTCTCTTGGTATCCAAGGTACTCCAAAAAGTAGATACACCTTCTGTGCTCTTCTTCTTGGGGATCCTTCTAGCAGTAGCGAGTCTTCAGACTGCTGGCCACTTAGCCGCGCTCGCTATGAGTATGGATACGGCCTTCTCTGGTGACATCTACACCATCAACATCCTGATTGGTCTGCTTTCTTCTATCGTAGACAATGTGCCTATGGTAGCTGCCGCGATTGGTATGTATCCGCTAGAGGTATATCCTGTAGACGATCCGTTCTGGGAGCTTCTGGCTTACTGCGCAGGTACAGGAGGTAGTGCTTTGATCATTGGATCTGCCGCTGGTGTAGCAATCATGGGTATCCTCAAGATTGACTTTGTATGGTACTTGCGTAAGATCTCATGGCTAGCACTCGCAGGTTACTTGGCAGGTGTCGCAACTTACTGGTTGCAAGAGATGATTATCGGTTAAGCAGCTGAGCTAGTTACATAAAAGATTACACAGGAAAAGCTGGGCTGATGCTCGGCTTTTCCTGTGTAAGTACCTATACCAATAAAAATGTAAAACACTGCTTCCTCCAGATTGAGTCTGGCATATACACAGCTTCAGTTACAAACTAAAGGGAGATAGTACTGGCAAGGCAAAGCGTGCTCACAAGCCATCAAACAAACCAGGGCGAGCATCTTTTACCCTGCTCATCATACTACTCGATCCTCACACCCGCGCTACCATCTGGCCATAGATGAATCCATACAGCTCGCTTTCCTTCTTCAGGTAGTCTTTTCATGGAGGCTGCTACCGCTTTGAGAGAGCCCTCATTGACAAATTCGCTGGTGATAAAGACCTCTACCTGTCGGACCTGATGAGGTAGGTGACGATACAACAAATCATAGGCCCACCCGCTGTCCACACCTGCATAGTCAAACACTTGAATGCTATTGTCTCCTTTAAAATAGAACTTTCGTGCTTCTCGATCAGGTGTGAACTTTAACAGATGATAGTCCTTGAGGATGTATTCGAAGCTATCCGAGTCTACAGCTAACTCAGCCCTTGAACTCTCTGGTTTCTCTTCTGGCGGATATTTTACAATTCGAAACTTATCCACGGTCAGATTACCCAGCTTATATTTGAAGCCTGGACGGTAGATGATTACTCTATCTGATTCGGGTTTATACGTATCCTATGTAGCAGCACTTCCTAGATCTACTGCTTTTACAAATAAAGACACCCTTTTTAATACGTATAAACCCGAAT
>JBCBPW010000105.1:0-22925 GCA_039820545.1 Bacteroidota bacterium
CTACTTAATGTCTCGTTTTTTAGTTCTGGTATCTAAGATAAAAGGACAAAGTAGAAGTAGATGCGCTGCATAGTGTATCACATACCTTCAGGGCGCATCTTATATTACCGCAACTAAGGCTTCAGCAATTTTACCGCTTCTTCTTGATAGGGGTATAAGCCTGTTTCATTTGTTGCAATTTCCCTTATGATGGCCTGCGATTTTGCCTCATCTCCATTTAAGCCGTAAGCAAGTGCTAAGTACCATTGTCCTGTATACCAGTAATTTACTGAAGGGGGAATCTTTTCAAAAACGGCGATTGCTTGTGGATATTTTTGGTCAAAGAGATAGGAGATACCCAAATACAGCGCGGCTTGCTTCCCGTTTTCAGCTTCCTCATAAAACACCTTCAATGACTCAATAGCCAAGGGATACATTTTTTTGTCATAGGCTTCTAACCCTATCTGAAGTAAGGAGTCCATGTCAGTCCCCCCACGAGCAGACAGATAATTTGGATAAGGCTGTAAAGCATCTGCGTAGGTGTAGGTGGTGTTTGGAGAGGATACCCGAAACCAGGCCACAGCGGCCAAGCATAAAAGTAACAGTACGGCAGCAATCTGATAAGCAGGTCGGCTGTACCAAGGGATGATGCTAGCCTCTTGTTGGTATTTTGCCTCTATATCCTGTAAAAATGCCTTATAATATGTCTGTTGACTTGCCTGAAGCAGTTTATGGCTAGCGCTTTGCAGTCGAACCTCTTCTACCAATTGAGCGTCTGTCTGGAGCTGCGCCTCAAACTGCGCCAACATTTCACCCTCCAATTTCCCCGACAGATAAGCTTCTATTTTTTCAAATTGTTCCATTACCCTTCTCAACCCGTTTTTTTACCTGCTGTTTGCCTTACACATACAATTCTGAAAGCCACGATTGTATCAAAGGATTCTGAGCAAGCATGTGTTTTACTTCTTTTAGGCACTGATTTTTTTTGTTGCGAACTACCTGAGCATTCTGATAACCAAGTGTCTCGGCAATTTCTTTCATAGAGTAGTGCCGCGCCCACAAGTTGAGTACCTCCTTACACTTAACTTTCAGTTGATCCAAAAAAGACTGAACCTGTGTGAGTTGGTCATCTTCCAAAAGGAGCCATTCAGGACTCTCAAAATCTGCTTCAGGGGTATCCACTTTCTGGACATACCGATCCGCGACATCCTTGCTCCGAATCTGCTTGAACCATAGATTTCTGCATACGACAGACAGATAGGTCTTGAGGCTGCTGTCACCTCTAAATTTGCCCTGCTGCACAGCCATTAAGATCTGAATGATTCCATCCTGAAATACATCTGCTGCCTCGGCCTCAGACGCGCTGTATTGCTGCAGACGAATCAGTACTTGTTCCCTATATGTCCTATACATGTATGCCAGCATCCGCTCGGCTGACTGCCCACCTTTTTTCAAGCCCTGCACAATTTCTTGTTCGCTAAATGATGTCTCCCTTCGCTTCATAGTACCATAAGTCGACCAATACGTAACATTAAGAAAATTATTATAAATATTCGAAAAGAAACTTCCTAAGGCTCACTTGAGTATATCCAACTAGAAACCAAAGATGAGAGCAAAAGGAAGTAGAAGCAAGGGAATAAGCAGACTCGGTTGAGAAGTTTTTGATAAGACCATGTTAGGCAGCTTCGTATATTGCATCCGTAAAAAGGGACTCATGAACTTACAAGCAGGATTTTTACTCGTACTTTTTCTGGGAATATTTGGAGGGACGCTCTATGCCCAAAATCCTTATGTACAAGGAACATTTCCAAGTGAAGGGGCTTCCAATCTCGCTTGTAATACGAATATTACGGTGACAGTCAGATTTTCTCCAGAAGGAAATGCATTAGACTTAGCGACACTCACAGCAGAGAGTGTCCGACTCTATCCCAAGGGTAAGCCTAGGAAGGCTATCAAAATAGGGTTGGAGTACAAGACAAAGCTGGGGTATATCCTCCTGACCCTCAAAGAGCGCCTACAACCCCAAACGATTTATATCCTCGAAGTAAATAATCGATTGACAGATGATCGTGGCTTTGCGTTCCAGCCTTTCAAACTGACCGTGCAGACAGGAGATTGTGACCAAGATATTTTGAAGGAAGCGGAGGAGGAAATGGTACGAGGAGAAGAAAGTAGAATCAGCTTTAAGCTCACCCATATTTTTGCTAGACGCCAGGGAGATTCTGTGGCTGTAGGATGGAAGGCAGAGGAGCACTTGATGGTGGACTCATATTGGATAGAGAAAAGCATCAACGATACTGTCTACACGTTGTTGGATACCCTTACCAGTCTGGCTGACACGAAAGCGGAACAGACTTACCGTATCTTCGATAAGAATCCAAGTGTAGGATGGAATAAGTATCGGCTAGGGATGAGATCCATGTTAGGGGATGTCACGTTTTTGGATACCATTTCTTTCTTCAAGTCGGGTATGCGGATCGAAAAGCTCGACATTCAGGATCAACTGACATTGGATTTCATCATCCGACAGCCTACCTCAGTGGTGGTCCTCATCGTAGACCCCAAGTCAAAAGAGACGCTTTTGCGAAAGGTAAAATTCGTCAACCCGTCTGCCCCCAAAGTAGAGATCGATCTGAGTGAGATGGCACCAGGACCGTATTACGCTATTTTACGCACGCCTGAAGATGCCATTCGAGCAAAGATTTTGATTCGCAGGTAAAGGTGATGATCACGAATGCATTTCGATAGGATTGATTTTCTATATCGCAACGTGGTAAATCGACACCTCTACATATCAAATACATCCCCAACTCATTCGTGATACTCGTTAATGAAGGAAGGAAATGAGCACTTCGTTTGAGCGGATTCGGATTATAAGAAACGCGCAAACATGTAATCAGCGATTAGATCGAATTCTTCCCAGTCTTTGCGCCTAAGCGTAATCACTTGATCATTAAAATGAAAGGTAAGCTGATCTCCTTCAGGATTCATGGAGGGACTGGCGTACATCATGGGGAAGGCATGGTTTTTCCGCTCTGTCACCACTTCATAGACAGAGATCAGTGAGAAGTGGTCTCCAACGAAGAATATCTCCGCATAGTTGCGATGAAGGCGTGCCCTGCCCAGCATATTGCCCAATCCTACTGCGATGACCTCCATGATCACCACCTGCCACAAAAGGTTGAACGAGAAATCTCCCGTCGAAATAGCCGCGATGACATAGAGCATGATCAAGACATTCAAGCCTGCATAGTATTGCATGGAGCTTTCTTGTACGACACGCACTCTGTTGGTAGATGTAGGATATAACTTGCTGCGAAAACTTGTCATGAGAGATCCTTCATAGATAGACTAGCAGAAAAAGAAAAGAAAAATTCACACGAGTAGATCGCACGATTTTCTCTTTGTATTCATGTACGAGGCATTTGCGAAAAAGTAATTTCAAAGATAAGAAAAAGCCATACTTTATTCCATCTTCTCAAGGCTTCCTCTATATCCTCTGACAAAATCTCCCGATGAGATTCTTTTCTTTCCCTGCAACTGAATCTCCAGCAACTCAAGCCATCCTTCCTGACACGCCACAAAAAGCTGATCATTCTCTACTTTGATTGTGCCTGGCTGTGCAGCATCTCCCGTCGCTTCCCGTGCTTTATAGACCTTGAAGATCTTATCTTCTAGCATGGTGAATGCGGTTGGATAGGGCGAAAGTCCACGAATGAAGTGATAGACCTTGTCTTGCGGTTGATCCCAATTTATCCTACAGTCCTCTTTGAAGATCTTGGGCGCTGGATGCTGATACAGGTTTTCGTCTTGGGGGCGGGCAGTCAGACTTCCTGCTTCTAGCCCTTTGACCGTCTCCAATACCAGTTCAGCTCCTTGGGTCATCATGCGATCGTGTAAGTCTCCAGCCGTCCATTCATACGGGATATCTACTTCTGTCCGCAGCAACAGACTTCCTGTATCTATCTGCTTATCGATAAAAAATGTGGTAAGTCCTGTTTGCTTTTCCCCGTTGATCAGGACCCAGTTGATGGGGGCAGCTCCTCGGTAGTCGGGTAGGAGGGAGGCATGCAGGTTAAATGTTCCAATCTTGGGAATGCTCCAGACCATCTCAGGGAGCATGCGAAAAGCAACGACGACCATGAGATCAGGAGCGATCGCTTCTAATGCCTCAATGAATGCGGGATCTCTTAGTTTGACAGGTTGTAAGACAGATAGTCCTTTGGATAAGGCAAATGTCTTGATAGGCGAAGGGCGTAGTTTATTGCCTCTTCCGGCAGGCTTGTCAGGAGCTGTAACGACAGCACCGATTTCGTAGCCAGCTTGTACCAATGTGTCGAGTGTGGGGATCGAAAACTCAGGCGTCCCCATGAATACTATTCGCATGGCGCAAACCTACAGATTTTAAATACCTACACAAATAAAAAAGTGGCACACTGCCTCCTCCAGATTGTATTTGGAACCTATATTTAGCTTCAGTCTGTTCTTTCTTTAAGATTGATGAATCAGATCCTTGACGAGGTCAGCTGTAGCTTTGGGCTCTTCAAGGGGAAACAAGTGACCGCCTTTTGTAGAAATAAACTGAAAATCGTGGAATGTTCTGGCCATTTCCTTTTGTTCCTGAGGGTTGAGAACGGATCGTTCGGGCACGAGATAAAAAGCAGGTTTTTGGATAGGTCGATACTGGAAGTTAAAGGGGATCGAAGAGAAAATTTGGGCCTCCAACTCTCTGGAGATTTTCAGAGTGTATCCTGTCGAGGAGGGATGAGGGATTAGACTCGCATCTACATAATCCTGGAAGGCACGAGGATCAAAGTTCCTAAACAAGGCTTTTTCTTTCCAGTAGTGATACGCCTCTTCTTTATCATGGAAGTGATCTTTACGATTTTTGGCTTTGCGGACGATGCCAGCAAATTGCTCAAGGACTCCAAGGCTTCGGGCAAGATGCATCGCCAATCGCCGAACAAAGCCTATCGTAGGAGGATCCATGAGGATGACTTTGGAGAAAAGATCAGGTCTCTTGAGGGCTGCCCAGACAGTCAACATCCCTCCCAAAGAATGTCCCAAGCCTATCACAGGATAGTTTCCATGTCCTTCTATATGCGCGATCAATTCATCTACCAATGGCCACCAATCTTTTTTGATTTGATAGACTCCCAAGCCAAAAGCAGGTACAGCATGCACAGGATGCGGGTGGAGTTCTTCAAAAAAAGTGCGATATGAAGCTGCGGGGAAGCCGTTGGCGTGAGAAAATTGGATCGGTGTCATACACTGCAATGATAAGGCGATCACGTGGATTCTTCAAGGAAAAACCCTAGCGTCCCATCATATTTGAGGGAATGTGTACGGAAAAGTAGGAATCAATCTAATTATGAAAAGAGGGTCTATTGGAAGGAATATTGGTAGAGCGTCATGAACATTTTGAGGATCGCGTTGGTCATTTGCAGCCAAGTGGGAGAGAGAGTAGAGTCAGCAGGTGCAGGAGGTTCTTGAATGTCTGTGTTTTCGGGATGATCATTGGGATCATGCGAAGGCTGCATATTGGTGCTGTCCTTTTCATCTGAAAAAGTAGCCCATTGAGGAATAATAGACAGGTTGTGAACGTCAAATTGAAGCAGAGAGGCCGAAGACTTGGATGCTTGGGGATAATTAGGGCTTGCGACGAGGAAACAAGTCGAGAACCCTAAAATCAATATCCATGTACCGATAAAATACTTGAGCTTCATAAATCTCTGCAATAGAATTTGTAAAAAGATGCTGCTTCTTGTTCAAGGGTTGAAGAAAGTGGTTAATTCTCTTACATTTTTCCCAAAATTGTTCAGTAAATGCAGCAAAAATAGCGAGAATATGTTCCTAGTGCATGTACAATTTACAGTAAATGTTTCACATTGCGTAAAAAATGGGAGATTTATCGCAAGATTCCCTAGTCACTGCTGCATCCTCCTTGAAATAAAGAGGCTTCGAGTTCGCCATTTTGGATGCCTTCATAAAAGTCATTATAAAATTTCATGACACGTTTTTTCTCCCTCCCGCTGATCCCTTTCGCCTCTTTGTAAAGGATCTGAATATCTTCTTCCGCACTTTTGTAGGCTGTAACGATCTTTTTGGATTCTTCTTCTGTACGACAAATAGGGCGTATCTTACGCGCCTCATAATCTTCAGGCAATCCTGTGTAAGGTGCATTTACGACCTTGGACCAGTCAAAATCGTAGGGTACAGGAATGATGCCCTTTTCTTGAGGGACAGAAATAAATTTGAAGTTTTTCCCGATGATCATGTCCCAATCTCTATTGCCTATAAAATACTGGAAGGAATAAATCATCCCGACATAGTGACGACTCATACTGTCTATATTACCTGGAGAATCCTTTATTTCCTCGCCACCCATTCGCTTTGCCATATCCTCTATATCTTCGATGAAAAAAGCAAAATGACGCTCTGGATATCTATCACCTGTTTGATCTTCATATGTAATCTCTGCTGGCCTGACTCTTAGGCCATAAGGAGAAAGCGTCTGATACACTTTGTAAATCAAATACTCCTGCATCACCAAATCATCGCCTTGACAGTGACAGACCAACTTGAGTTTTTTATACTTCTGAAACATTGTCCCTGCTCGGTCCTTTTTGCTGAATTTGATACGTAGAGGGGGAAACTCGCAGACAAAGGGTTGCTTCCTGAAGTTGCCTCTTGCCTTCACCTTCACATCCAGATTGATTTGACTGCCCACCCGTGCATCCACATAAGTAAGCATGGCTTTATGATACGAAACGGAATCCCCTCTATCAGCCAAAATCGCAGGTACGTCTGTCACCATCCGGATACGCAAGATATCTGATTCATCAAATAGTTCTTGGCTATATGAGAATGAATATGCAGAGAGGAGCAAAAGGAGAAACAGGAAGCGTAGCGGTATCATAATTCTAGGAAATAGGCGGTAGAGCAAATACGAGAGTTCTTTGATCGATAAAATCCTGCGCTCCCTTTCTGCGCAGGTACATAAGGTGAATATGATAAATCTTTGGTAAATTGATAGGAAGATTTTAAAAAATTACACAAAGGAATAGAATGGAAATGAAAGCCCTCATTCATTAATCCTTTGACAGCTAAGGACCTACTACTATGAGCCGAACAGATGTACTGATTGTCGGAGCGGGTTTGGCGGGTATGACTACTGCCATTGAGCTTCTGAATGCAGGCCTACGTGTCGTATTGCTTGATCGTGCGCCCGCTGACACGATGGGTGGACTGGCTCGTTGGTCCATGGGAGGTTTGTTTTATGTGGATTCTCCCTTTCAGCGCAGAGCAAAAATTACGGATACTCACAGTCAAGCCTTTGAAGATTGGTGCTCCGCTGCAGAGTTTGGACCAGAGGATCATCTACCAAGGCAGTGGGCTGAGCGATACATCACCCATTGTATTCCCGATGTATACGAATGGCTCAAACCCCAAGGCATCAAATATATCCCCTCCGTTCAGTGGATCGAAAGAGGATACAACAGAAGAGGCAATTCCGTTCCACGTTTTCATGTCGTCTGGGGAGCAGGAAGAAGACTGAGTGAAACCATCAAGCAGCAACTGCTTCAGCATCCCTCTAAGCATCATCTTACCTTGAAATTTCGCCAGGAGGTAGATGCAATTCATTTAGGCGAAAATCTACATCGCCTCTCAGGAAAGGACCTAGACACAGGAGAATCCTTCGAATGGGAGGCATCCAAGATTGTCCTGGCAGCAGGAGGAATCACAGGTAGCGTAGCAAAAGTAAAGCAGCATTGGAATCCAGCAGTAGGACCTAAGCCTGAATACATGCTTTCGGGCTCCCATCTTTGGGCAGATGGGCAGATCCATGATGTGGCAGCCAAAGTTGGGGCAAAAATCACGCATTTGGAAAATCAGTGGAACTATGCCGCAGGCGTCCACCATCCCGATGCGGAGCATCCCTTGCATGGGCTGAGCCTTATTCCGCCCAAGACCGCCCTTTGGGTCAATGCCCATGGCAAAAGAATTGGCCCCCTAATTACAGGCTTTGATACGCGTCATCTGGTATCGGAGATCTGCCAGCAACCTGGACAGTATTCTTGGCAAATACTCAACTACAAGACGGCTCTTAAAGAGCTGGGCGTCTCAGGTTCTCTCTACAATGAGGCAATGACCAATCGGGATGCGATTGGATTTATCCGCAACATCCTTTTTGGCAACAAGCCATTGGTGCACACCATGCTCAATCGCAGCAAAGACTTTGTCACGGCAGAATCTGTCAAAGAACTCGTCCAGAAAATGAATGACCTGACAGGAACCTCGGATGTAAATGCGGAGCAACTCAAAAAAGATATACAAGCTTTTGATCGCGCCCTAGAAGATGGAGAGAACAGCCAGGATGAGCAGGTTCAGCGTATCGGAAAACTCCGAATGTATCGTGGAGATAAGCTCCGAACGACAAAGTATCAGCGCATCATGGACCCCAGTGCCATGCCACTTATCGCCATTCGTGCCTTCATCCTGACAAGGAAAAGTATGGGAGGAGTCCAAACGGATCTCAACAGTCGTGTGCTGGGTGAGGATGGAGATATAATCGAAGGAATCTATGCCGTAGGAGAAAATGCGGGTTTTGGTGGAGGTGGTATCCATGGTAAGCGTGCGCTAGAGGGTACATTCCTAGGGAATTGTATCTTCACAGCTCGTGTAGCAGCTCGTCATATCACAGGCCAGGCATCTGTAGAATCCACGGCCCCTATCCGTGCTGCGATTTCGTAAAGCTCGTGTTGGATGCAAATCCCCATCATCAAAAAAGCGCAAGGGAGTATCTCCCTCACGCTCACACGTCATGTCAAAGCTTTATTTTACTCTATTGAAGGGAGAGGGTGTAAATGCCCTTTCTTCCGTTTTCGTCTACGCCTGTATAGATAATTTCACTTCCATTCTTTTTCCATTCTAATCCTCCAGAAATGGCCATAAGCGGAAAGTCAATGCCATTTCCTGTGATCATTCGAAGCTCTTGGTTAAACAAATTTTTCACCCATATTTCATATAGCCCACTCCTATCGCTGATAAAAGCGATGGTATTCCCTGCGGGAGAAAAGACAGGGCTATGATCATCCCAAATACTACTTTCGATCGGGATCACTTCATTTTTTTCAAAGTCAAAAAAGTAAATGTCTCGATTGATGGGAGGTGAAGCAGAAGATGTTGATGGGTGGGAAGCCAATTGATCGTATACCAGTAAGGGTTCCCAAGGATGCCACTGAAGATGCTGTGGCGCTTGCTCAAAAGCTGTATAAGGCCATGTGGGATCGGGGACGAAATCTATCCAATGGTAAAAGGAATTTTCTTTGGCTAGCTCGTAGGTGTAGAGTGCATAGGCCTCACCATCTTGTCTGTCTGAGATAAAAGCTACCTGCTTGCCGTCAGCAGATACCACAGGATAGCGATAATCGGCATCTCCACCGATTGTGAAAGCAGATGCAAATCCCGACAAAGGAGAAGCTACCGCTAACGATACAAGCGTTTGGTCCTCTACCCGCTTTTCTAGCCCTCGATAAATCATTCGAAGGTCTCCAGGAAACCAGTGAGGGTCTGAGCCTTCTATTTCGATTCTCTCTGAACGCCCACTTTGAGCAAGGAGAATGTGTGGGATATTTCCTTCTGCTGTGGCGTTGAAGGCAAGCCATTGGCCATCGGGAGACCAGCGTCCATGAGAGTAATCCATTTGAGGGGAGGAGGCCAGCAATTTTCTGCCGAATGAGGTTCCCAGTGTCACCATGACGGTATTGGAGCGCACTGTCTGGTTATTTTCTCCCTCTACTTCTAGTTGAAAGTAATAGACTTTTCCTGGTTGAATATCCTGCGGCTGCCAGGAGGTCAGATCGCCTGCAAGGGTCGCTTGGAGAGCGAAATCAGTTGAGATAGGACTTTGACCTTGGTAGACCTTAAAACTTTGAGGTGTTTGAGCACCTGCATTGAACCAACCCCATGTGAGGGTCAGGTCACCTTCAGTACGCGTCACAAAAAGGCGCGGAGCCGCTACAGGCATCTCTATCGAAGGTTGAGGTATGGACTCATCTCCTATATCACAAGCTGGAGTGAGTAGGAGTATCATTCCCAGTCCCCAAAAAAACCACCATTTAAAAGCATCAACATGCATTTCTCCATCTTTGTCTCATGACGGAGGTATTTCATCAAATGCTGCATGGAGGAGAGATTTTTTGTGAAAATAGATGTGAGGTATGCCTATGGTTACTCGATCCTTTCAAATTCCTTCGTCACACCAAAAATGGGTAGGCCCAAATAGCCTCTTACCATCAGCGTTTCTGTATTCCCAGCCTCATACCAAAGCTCTGCTTTGTATAGATTTCCATCAGAACTGTTGTAGATTCTACCATTGACCCACTCCTGCTCTTCTCGATCGTATTCAAAGTCCATAAAAATATCAATTCCTAGCAGCTTGCGTGATCTAAGACTAGGATCGGGATTTTCTGTATCCTTTAAGTCCATTTGTTCTCCCCAAGTAAGTTTTCCCCAGTAGGTATTCCCTTTCTTGTACATCTCAATCTTGCCATCCTTATCAGGAGCCCAAAAAGTACCCAAGATTGAGTCAGCAGGATCAGATGAAGAGGTGGAGCCTGTGAGAAGGAAACTGAGTAACAAAAGAAGAATGGAGGAGAGGATGAAAGACTTTTGAGATTTCATTGGTTTGGAGGGTATAATATGTAAATAAAGTAATATTTAATATGTGTACGAAAGTTACGACATTCATCTGGATAAAAGAGGGTCAATATTTACCATATATTACCTCTCTTTTCAATTGATTGAGAGGAAATATGGATAACAAAAGCCCCCTTTCTAGTGGTCAGAAAGGGGGAAATAGGGTTTAGTAAACTAACAATAGTGCTAATTGCTGAAAATATAGGATCTTGCTAGCATGTGTATTTGCATGACCACTTTTTGAACCGCTCTATTGGCAAAAAAGTTTGTCATACATCATATCTTTTTTATCTCCAACGATCACTGAATAATAGATATTCTGCTCGCTTAAAGTGAGAATGAAGCAGTTAAAAAATCCCATGTAAAGGACCCCCTTTTGCTGCCAGCGCATCTACTCTTTGGGTAATCGCAGGATCTTCAATCAAAGGAGGTGCATGATGCGGCTTGATCCGTGCATCGATGATCAAGGGTCCTGTACAGCCCCAATGTTTATGATCTGTGAAACTGCCCACTCCATAAATATCGTGAGAGGGATTGGAGCGTGTAAAAGTCGTCCAAAGGAAATTATTGAGATTGTGAGATGTAAACGAACTGTCATCACAGAGGACAATCATCGGGATTGCTTCGATACCTGCTACTGTCTCTAGCGTTTCTGCTAACAATTGCGCTTGCTGCTCAGCGGATCTAGCTTCTGTGAACTTTGGGCCTTGCACAGCCAGAATACCAGGCATGGCCCATTTGGGCTCGCTAAATCCTACTGGTAGACGGAAATTCTCTGGTAGATCTGTATGGAGACTTCGAATGGGCTTCCCCGCTGCCGCCATCACGACTTTGGAGCCTTGATTGAGACCTGTCCCTGAATAATCGAGGGTATCCATCGTCGTCCGTGTCTGGAAATGTAGGTCTCGTCGCCAGTCGATGCGTTCGAGCATGAACTGCATGTAGGGCCCAATGTCATGAATGTCAGGTGGATTATCCTCCTTGGCAATGATCATGAGATACTTGGCGAGAGAGGCTTGTCCAAATCCCAACACCGCGTTAGCAACAGTCAACAGCTCCTGCGGGTAACGGTCTCCGTAGGGAACGTATCGCTCGCTGCCGATCGCTAGCAGGAGAGGGTGTACCCCCGCAGCATCTACAGCATGCATCGCATGAAGGCCAGGCACTGAGACAGGCACCATGGCTGCTGTCACTTCGTGGATCAACCCGCCAAAAGTCGTATCTTCCTGTGGAGGGCGTCCCACTACCGTGAAAGGCCAGATCGCATCCTTGCGGTGATAGACCGCATCTACCGTCATGACAGGAAACTCGTGCTGCAAACTGTAATACCCTAGGTGGTCACCAAAGGGACCTTCGGGCTTCGTCTGCGTCGGATCGATCGTACCTGTGATGACGAAGTCTGCATCTGAAGACAGTGTATGTCCGTTGTCGTGCACGTAGCGGAAATTGCGTCCGGCAAACATGCCACCAAACATCAGCTCGGAGAGCCCCTCAGGTAGCGGCATCACAGCCGCGAAAGTATGGGCGGGTGGCCCCCCGACAAATACCGATACTTTCAGTTGCTCATTGCGGGTGCGCGCCTTGCTATGATGGACACCGATGCCTCGGTGGATTTGATAGTGAAGCCCTATCTCTTTGTTGGGGATATAATCGTTGCCTGCAATCTGCACACGGTACATGCCCATGTTGGATTTCATCGCTCCTGGCTGCTCAGGATCTTCGGAGTAGACCTGTGGGAGCAGTACATATGGACCACCGTCCATAGGCCAAGACTGTATCTGCGGAAGCTGATCCAGCGTCGTCTTGCCATGTAAAATAGGGGCACCAAATCTCGACTTGATCGGCAGCGCGTTGACAGCGACAAAGGGTGTATCGAGAAACTTGTGGGGTGCTTTCAGAAATGAAGTCGGATCCGCTTTGAGAGAGACGATCTTCTGAACTTGTCGGATAGTCGATCGAAAAATAAAGCGTGCCCGATCCATGGTTCCAAATAGGTTGGCTACCGCAGGAAACTTACTTCCTTTGACATTCTCAAATAAAATGGCAGGACCTTCGGCAAGATAAGCGCGACGCTGTATCTCAGCCATTTCCAGATAGGGATCTATTTCTTGTTTGACCCGGATCAGTTGTCCGTGTTTCTCCAGGTCATTGACGCATTGTCTTAAACTCTTGTATCTCAATTCAGATTCAATTTTCGCTATATAACTCGTTTGGACAGGCTAAGTTTGAAGAAAGTGAGGAAAAAGTAAAGAAAAGGTAAGCTGGCACCTCAATGTTTCTTTGGGTCTCCTGCGTCCCCTCTCCTTTTAGCATATTTTTAACAGGTATACGTTGTAACATTTCCAAGCCTTATCCTTATACTTGAGCAGGAGGGAAAAGGATACTTCAATTGTATCTGTATTGGAGTTGAATTTTATTTTAAAAGACAAGAGTAAAGCAGATGGGTAGCTAACTATGTAAGTCTTTCGTCTCATGTCTCTCATCTTCAAGTCTAATTAAATACACAGGCATTTGTATATGAATATCACCATCAAATTGATCATTTTTTTCGGCGGATTACTTTTGGGAATGACTGTATTTGCCCAGACGCGCGACAGCTTTTTTGAGGGGACGGTGAGATATAAAATTGAGTTTCAGGGGCCTAATGCGGAAATGATCAAGCGCAATGAACCCAACGACAAAATGACGATCCATATCAAGGATGCAGATTATATCGTGCAATTGGGTGGTGGTATGTATCCCAAGACTTTCCTCTTCATTGCGGATTCTAATTATCAGTTCAGCATTGACATGTCCAATCGCTTGGCTTATCGCTATTCAGCTCACAGCGACATGGCCAAGCCTCAGAAGGAAGTTGCTAGCATCCAGGCCAAACCTACAGGAGGTACGCTAGAGCTGAAGGGTATTCAGTGTCAAGAGTACCGCATGGTCAAAGATGGAACGGAGTTTTTGTACTATGTCAATGACGACTACCGAGTAGATGCAGGTGCCTATCCTTCAGACACGCGTTCCAAGGCCAGCTGGCTTGCTCCAGGTTTGGAGGGGCGTATTCCGCTGCGCACCATCAAGAAGCAGAAAGGTTTGTCTGTGCTGACCGATCTTGTCTCGATTGGATCCTCTAGCTTCGCATTAGATCAGTTTCGCATTCCACCAGGATTCAAAGTCAAGGGGAGGGATTATCGATATTAGTCGCTTATCTTTGTGAGCAAAATATAATTATGGCGGCACATAACGAATTGGGAAAAGCAGGAGAAGTGGTTGCGGCTGGATTCATGGAAGCCAAAGGATATCATATCCTGGATCACAACTATCGCTTTCAAAAAGGGGAAATTGACTTGGTTGCCCTGCGGATAGAGCCAGCTGAGCTGGTGTTTGTAGAGGTAAAAACCCGATCGAGCGAAGCTTGGGGCTATCCAGAAGAAGCTGTCACAGCCAATAAGAAAAAGATGCTCTTCAAGACCGTCGATGCCTATCTTCATGAGAAAAACATGTGGACTGTGCCTATGCGGTTTGACATCATCGCCATCAACATGAAAAATCCAGAGAATCCGCTGATTCACCATATGGAAGATGCCTTTCGTATGACCGATCCCTTGTGGTAGAGGGGAGGTGTGATTCGTGTGAAGACGTGGCGCATGTCATGTAGATACATGCACCGCGTTTATACGTAGGCAAATCTATTCACAACAATTTTCCCATGAGATACTCATCCGTCAGTTCTCCCTCTATCAAATAAGATCCCTTTTTGAGTCCTTCGATCCGAAACCCCATCTTTTCATACAGATGAATGCCTGGATCGTTGTCCACATGAACGATCAGTTCCAGCCTTCGTATAGGTCCCATCTGGGCCCACAGATCTAGGATTTGAAAGAGCTTTCTTCCAATCCCTTGGTTTCGATAGCCAGACCGTACGCCTAATCCGATCAGGGCTGTATGCTCCGTTCTTTTATGCTTCTCTCCAAAGGCACCTAACCACCCTATCAGCTGGTTTCCTTCTTCTACTACCCACATTTGGCTGTTTTTCGCTTTTCGAATCTCCTCGATTTCTTCCATTTGCTTCGCAATGGTAGTCTTTCTTTCACCTGGCTTGTAAAGTACGTATGGCGAGTCATGCTCAATTTCTGAAAGTAAGGAAAGAAAAGCTTCGGCATCTGTAGGATGAATAAGTCTGTAGTTGAGCATGAAATTTGTTTTGATAGGATAAAATACATGATTTTTCGGAGAGTTTGATCGAACCAATCTTTCTTACAAACTGAAAAAATACCTTACGTCAAGGCAACTATTTTTCCCCATAGGGATGATTGAATATGTTTTGAAAGTTGAAGGGTGTTTGGTATTTTATATTTCAAGGACAAGACTGGAATTTATTAATCGAATTGCATCATGCAGGAAAAAATGGTTACTGTAGCACGGTATCGTGATACCGTGCTTGCTCATCGACATGCTGGACTATTGCGCCAGAGAGGGATACGGTCTGAATTAGAGACATTAGATTTATTTGATGCATTAGCGGAAAAAAGAGGAAAAGATGGAGAAGTATTGCTAAAAGTGGCTCCTGAGGACGTAGATGCGGTTGCCGTGCTGTGGGAAGAACTGGATCTAGGACCGAAGGTCTCCCAAAAAGGGGAAGGACTCATGCTGGGAGGTGCTGCAATTGCCATTTCTGGGGTATTGACAACATTTAGTCAATACGGATCTATTGGCTCGGACTTCTTTTGGGTGCCTTGTGGATTAGCTGCAGCAGGTATCTGCTTCTTTTTGAGGGGCCTCATGATCGAACAAGGAGGCGAGTAAAGGATATTTTCGTTAGCTATAAGCTAGCTTTACATTTCCTATTACGGAGACCCAGACAGAAAACCAGTTCGTTTTCTCTCTGGGTTTTTTGTACAATAAGGTGCCCGCGTCGTGGCGGTGGTCCTAAGTATCTATCATGTCACTGTAGCTATTGCTGAGCAGATCTCCTTCGGCAATCTCAAAGAGATCCATGAAATGGGCACACTGCACATGTAATTTCTCCTGCCCTATACTACCATCTGCATCTATCGCTTCGATTTCTACAAAAGTGCCTAAGCCTTCTACCTTGTCTAGATGAATCTTCACATTGTCTACGAAGTAAATCTCTCGCTTTTTATCCACGACTTTCCAGATGCCATAGGCTGATACAAGGACCGCTTTGAGTGCTTCGGTTCCATTTTGAGGGTGAAATAATTGCACGTGTGAAGCTTTGGGACCCGCCTGATCGCTGCGATTGTAGTGAATCAGGGACTGCTCAATGTTGCCTTGACGAAGTTTCAGCCTGCCATTTTCGCAGTGAAAATAAGTATCTACCTGATGGTCCAAGCCGACAGATCGTGCCGAGAGATCTTGAAGTGTTTTCCGAATGGCTTCGTGCCGAGTGGTCCGGGCCTTGATTTCTATATTGAGATGCATGTTTTGGCGACAAAGTAAGACAATGACCTCTAGGTAGCCAAATCCATACTCCTTATCTTCTAGTCGTATGAAATATTTCTATATATTAACCTGTTCATACAACTTTTCAGGATTACTACATGAAAAATCGACTCTTCCTGTTATTTACCGTGATGATTGTGGGTTGGAGTCTGCCAATAAGAGGGAATATGAATGTACCCCACATTCAGAATGCTATTACTGATCCCTCTGTAGCAGAGCGTTCTCCTACTTTCCTTCCTCGAGAAATGAATCAATCGCCCCATCCAGAATGGGTACTTGGCCTAGGTGGACTTGCCAATTATTCTTTTTATGGGATCTTATATTTTGCTCTCGGTTCTGTAGGTAATTTGGCATTGCTTTCTATCGCGGGCTGGTTGGCATGTGGCGTTTTTGCCTGGATATGGGGAATCCGTGCGTGGAGGCGTCTGGATAAGGCAAAATGGAAGAAACCCAAAAGAAAAATATGGGCGAAAATAGGGATTGTGGCAGGTCTCTTATTAGCGACGATACCTATTACCCTTACTGCTTTTGTCGCAGCGCTATCCGAGATCGGATTTCTTGTATTTGGGTTGTTGATTATAGGGGGGATGTTATTGATGAGAAGAAATAGAAAGAGATCCGTTTGATCTTAAACGAATTGTATCAAAATACCGAATACCATACGGTATGGCAGTAGATACTTTACATATAGTGCTGGGGATCACCATCCTTGTCATGGGGGCCGCCTTGCTGTGGATGTGGCAAAGGCAATCCAAAGCGAAGTCTGTCAAGGAAGCTTGGAAAAATACATATGAAGGACTCCTTCAGCAATTGGACTTGAATACGGCTGAACCCCAGCAGATGATCGCACGTGTGAAGGAACTCAAGCAATATCCCGAACACATCATCCCCCTGCATCATCGGATCAATGCGCTTTCACGCAAAGAAAATCTGGATGAAGTCTGTCAGATTGCCGTTCAGGAAATGATCGATTTCTTCGGACTGGATTATGCAAGTCTCTCCTTGGTGGACCACCTAGATCGCACCATCAAAGTCAAGTACAATGCGAGTAGGAAGGATTCTCCCGTCGATCCTACAGCTTGGCAAAGTGACAAGATGAATCGTCAGTTTTCACTTGCAGATGCAGATGTATTGCCCTACACAGTGGCAGGTGACGCCGTCCTCAAAGTCGATGGGCATCATATTCAGGTGCTGGCGAATCTGGAAGGTGATATCCAAGAAGAAATTGTGGTAGACATCGGCGAAGATCCCCACTTTGATCCAGATGTGTATCAAAAGTTTGGGCATGATCAACTGGTCCGCTTGTTCATTCCTATGAAAAAACGCCTCGAATATGCAGGAGGAAATCGTGACTATGCTTTAGGGGTGTTCGAAGTAGGGTACCACAAGCAGACAGGCAAGACCTTCTCACATGCTGACATGATTGAACTCAAGCTCTACATTGACAATTGCGCTCAGCCTTTTTTTAGGGGATTCGAGATAGAGGAAGATCTAAGGATCAAAGAGACTTTGGACCAGTTTATTCAGATAGAAGACCCTGATCAGTACCTTCAGGCCATTCTTCAAGAGCTTGCCCAGTTGGTTCAGGCCGATATGGGAGGCGATGTCGCACTGATTCCCTTTGGCCAGCAGGATCAATGGCTGCCCGAACGCCCCATTGTATTTAAGATTGCGGAGCAAATACTCACCAAGGGCCGCCTCGATCGAATGAATCAGCAATCTCCTCCTAGAGAGATATATCGTCACGTAGTCCAGATGGGAAAATCTTACTGGGCTACTGCGGGAGATCGTCATACTGAGCTCGCATTAGGATATGAAGGCGCCGTTTCTCAGCTATCTATTCCTTTGCACTATCAGGGACGTACACTTGGCGTGATCAACTTATACGATCAGCGAGAAAATCATTTTGATCTGAAAAAGGCCCGTGTACTAGAAAAGTATGCCCAGGAAATCGCCAAGGACTATACCCTCAAGCGTGTCAACTATTCCCTTCAGGGATTGGTCCGTCCTTTTGGGATTTTTGAAGCAGAGGAAATTTATCAACCCATCGTTTCATTTCTCAAAAACTATTTCCAAACCCCCTACATCATCGCATGGGAACGTAAGCAGCGAGAAAATACATTCTTTCAACAGGCCTATCACGAGATTCCAGGAGAGTTAAATTTGAGGGGAAAAGAAATCATTCCCTTTGCCTTGAGGAGAGGCTTTGAGATGGTTTCAATCAATGAAGAAGAATATTTTCTCCCAAGAGCCAAAGGTCGAGGACCTAAATATACGAGAGGGAAAGAGGCAAGCTTGGTGTTGCAGGCTGCTCAGCTTCGACAATATTTTCCCGACTTTCGCGCACTGCTCTCCACACATGGGCTGCGCTCGGGGATCTTTGTTCCTGTCATATCTGATACACGGATTGTAGGCTTGATCACCCTATTTTCCAAAGTGGCAGAGCCTGATCTCGCTCCTGAGGACTACCTCCTCCTCAACATGATCACCCAAAAGGGTGGGATGACCCTCCAGATGTTTCAGATCATCAATCAACTCACCTCACTCAGCGAACAACTGTCAGAGCCGTCTTACACCTCTTATTTGCAAACACTTACAGACAAAGGTATTGACATCCTAGATGCAGATCTGATCCAACTATTTCCTCGAAAAGAGAAAAATATCGCTAAGCGTGAAGGGATTCATTCGGGGACATTCCTCCATCCAGACCATCACAAGCAGTTTGACCAGGGAGCAGAGATGCGCGATTCTTTTGCGCTAGCCAATGCGATTCTCCGTAGCGGTACTCAATATTTTCACGATCAAGCAGGTTTTGAGCAGTTTCTTCGCTCCCATGCGATTGATTCTGGAGGCCTTTTTGAGAGAAGCTTTTGGGAGAAAGAAGCTTTAGCCTCTATGGCTGCGATCAAGTTGGAATTTAGGAAGCAGGAGCTAGGCGTTTTGTTGATACATTATAGAAAAGCGCGCAGATTTGAACATGGTCTGAAAACATTTATCAAAGCCTTTCGATATTTGACCGTGAATGCCTTGATTACGGGGACCTATATCGAGCAGGCACAATCTCGTGTTCAGAATGCGGAGAAAGATGCCGTGGAGGCACATAAGAAGAATGAGGGGTATGAAAAGGTCTATTTTACGCTGGCACAAGGGATCAATCACGACATCCGTAACAACCTGATCGAGATTGCGATCATGGAGGATGAAATCAAGGAGCAAATGTATCCTTCTTTATCAAGGGCGATGAAGGGGAAATTCCAACTCTTGTTTCGTCAGGTAGGACGCAATGCGCGTAGTATCGAGCAGCTGCTGGACAAATTCGATTTTAAGAATCGCAAAAACGAGGTCTTCAATGTACGCCCCATCATACGTCAGAATATTGAGAAGTTTCGGGCCGAATCTCAGAAGCAGCGGTTCCAGCATATTTCAGAAATTCGCTTTGAGCAGGAAGGATTCAATCGATTACTTGAGCTAGAGGGAGACCCGCAGTTGTTTAGCATGATTGTATACAACCTCTTCTCCAATTCTGTCAAAGCCATCGACGAAAATCCTGATTCGAGGCAGGAAGGACTGATTCGGATCGCGAACGAAAGTACAGAAGATACGTTTATTTTAACGGTGTGGGACAATGGCATAGGGATCGATAAGCGACGTGGAGAGATGATTTTTGATTATCGCCATTCAGATAGGGAAGATGGGATTGGACTGGGACTCTATTTTGTGAGAGAAATTTTATCCATCATTTTTAAGGGAAGCATACGTTTTGAGTCCAGTTATGGCAAATGGACCAAATTCTTTGTGGAGATTCCTCTTTAGGGATTGAACATAGACAGCCGATGAGGAAAGAAGCGATACAATATCAAGCATTGGGGCAGGTCCCTATCCTCGTGACGGACGATCATAAGACGATCCGCGAGCGTGCGGCCAAGAAAATCCGTCTGAATCTTCGTGAAGCACTCGGCGAGGAAATAGATACCCACGTTCTTATCCAAAGCGAAGCCCAAAGGTTGGCCTCAGAGAAATTGGTAGACTATGAAAAGGGGATCTTCCTAGTAGACATTCACCTGGGAAAAGAACACAAGAAGGCAGGGATCCAATTCATTGAAGATATCCGAAAAACGGTTCCTCAAGCCCTAATCATTGTGTTGACAGGCTATCCCGATAGGAGAGAAGAGGCAGAGGAGGCAGGAGCAGATTTCTTCTTTGTGAAAAAGTACAGCGAATTTGAGGAGATCTTCCATGAGATCTCGACACACATTGCCCACTTTATTGATGATTTAGCTGTTCCCAAAGTCGCTGAACATCAAACGGTGGCGACGGTCTTGAATTTTCAGACGATGCCTCAGGAGGAGGTAAATGATGCGACACAAATTTATTTTGCTAGGAAAGTTCTCAAACAAGATATACAGGCAGAAAGGACCGATTGGATAGAGGGATTTGACGAGGAGGAAGATCTTGAGGTCTGGTTTGCAGGAGATGTGAGTTGGGAGTTGACCTTGGCAGAACAGAAAGCTCATGTGCCACTAACTATTGAAGTTCATCGCCATATCTGGGATGGAAAATGGGCCGGATTGATCATTCAAGAAGGGGATGGAGATGTCTTGCACCTGCCTTTAGAGACACCTGAAAAGATCCAGGCTTGGCAAGATGTATCAGCACCTAAGTGGCCTACAAAATGGAGGATTTTGACAGAGATCGCGATTGCACAAAGTATATGGGATTGGTATCGCGAAGAAAGGTTTGCATTACCTATTCTCAAAGCGTTGCTCTTGCCGCTATCAGACTTAGGAAAGATGGAGATCCCCAAACTTTGTGCCCAGTATGGAAAAGACGCCAGAGAAGCACCTGATCAAATACTAGATCGCTTGGAATCATTGAAAGAACTGGTAGAGTGGCAAGTCCTAGACGTCATGCGTGGAACCGTAGAGCAAGAAGAAACAGAGGCTGAAGGGGTGCAAGTGCGTCTAGACAGCTTGATAGACGAAGAGCGGAGGCTAGACCAATTTCATCAGGAGACACTGGCAGAAAATGGTATCAAATATGCAGATAGCCGGTTTCTCTTGACTGCGATACAGATTCGCAGTGGGACCTATACATATCATATTGAGCCGATGGATTGAACTGAGGAGAGGGGACAATTTGCTGAATGAAGATGGGGAATTCTACTACAGGGCTTTTTACGGAGACTGGAAAACTCAAAGTCTATACCTTCAATGTGAGTCAAGGCGACCACATCTTGATGCAACTACCTGACGGTTCATTTGGGATCATCGACTGCTTTTTTCACACGCCTATGCGCCAGGAGGAGTTGCCTGCGCTTTCCATCCTTCGGCATCTACACCAGCAATTCCCACATAAACCTCCTCGAATTGCCTTTATCTATATTTCCCATCCTGATCACGACCACTTGAAGGGTATAGCCGATCTTTTGGACTGGGTGGAGGCGAATGATATTCAAGTAGAATATTTCTGGTGGTTTGGAGGTACAGAGCTGCCCGAATTCTTTGGAAAGCTGAAACGACACGCCCGCGTCTTTGCTGCTCAAGACAAAAAGAACCCTAAAGTCCGTAGCCAGGTCCAGGGCTTTGAGCGCAAGCTTAGAAGAATCCTGCAATTCAAAGAGACGAGACCTAAGATATTCGAACGAATGATAGGGGTGAGTCCGCTCCCGCTTGGTAAAGGTAAAGGCGTCTATGCCTATGCCCTTGCACCACTGAATCACCATCTGGAATCTTTTCAGCATGTGATGGCTGGACAGTATATCTACGAGTTTTTTGTACAAAAGGGGGAACTGCGAGAGCAGTTGGATAAAAATCTTGTTTCCTCTATCGTGAAGTTCGTTTTTGGTCCCTATCACCTAGTTTTCAGTGGAGATACGCATCGGATGGTTTGGTTGGATGCGCTGGCGTATTTGCAAGCCAACGACTTTGGGGTTTTGCATGAGATGCTCACCCGAAAGGCCCAGTTTATCAAGGCGGGACACCATGGCTCTCATTTTTCTTCTGATACCAAGATTTGGGAAGAGGTCCTGGATCTGAATGATTCGGAGACAGCCTCTCATGTGGTATTTTCTGCAGGAATCCATAAACGCTGGAAGCATCCGCACACACAGACAGTTCGTGAAATTGAAGGAGTCTGTACACAGTTTGATCAATCCATTCCTCAAGATGTCCCGCTGTGTACGATGACTAGTACCAATGGCTGTACGGCTTGTGAACCGACATTTGATGGTTATTTTTCCCTAGATGAATACTTGAATACCTTTCCTGCTAAGCCGAGCAAAAAGCAGAAAGGAAAGATTGATCGGATATTGGGGCAGCATCTGCGCGTGAAATCTACTCAGGAGCAGCCTTCAGCACCATTGGGTGTCTTGATGTTTGAGTTTGATCCCGAAGCCGAGGGCATCAAGCTCTTCAAGGGAACTAGTCGTCGGTGGAAAAATCTGCGCTTTGCGAGAAAGCATACACCTTGTGCCTTGCACAACACACGTCATTGTCCTGAGGTAGGGCAGAGAACCTGATATGGGGATAGACCCAGAGTTATGACAGACTGAAAAGACGTGTTTTCATTGTGGCTAAATTCAACATATTTATTGCAAAAAAAGTCATAATAAAGTCTCGTGTATTCATGTGAGTCTTTAAAGAAAGCTAAACTCCAAATGATGAAGGGCCTACGATTGTTGGCGAAAACTGGAACTCTAGCCTTGGTACTGATCATGATCATGGGAAGGTTGTACGCACAGGTGCCTTCATGGAGTTTAGCTTTCTTTAAAGACTCACATGAATACACGAGACTTT
>JBCBPW010000106.1:0-22805 GCA_039820545.1 Bacteroidota bacterium
CGCACCTATGTAGGCTCCATCATACATGAAGGCTACCGAAGCAAAAATGGAGATAAACACAACCCAGATCAGATAATCCTGAGCTACATCAATCACAGGAAGTTGATCTGTAAATATATGGAGCAATGCTTTCCCAAAAAGCCCATAAATAGCCCCAAAGAATAGTCCTAGCCCAATTCCCCACATAAACAGCAGGCGTAAGGCTTTCTGTAAATTATCCGAATCTTTTGCTCCCATATATCTTCCTACTAAGCTCTCTGTAGCAAATGCGAATCCATCCACACCATAAGCCATGATGTCTTGAAACTGCCTGACAACCTGATTTGCAGCTAGCACGATAGGACCCAAGAGCGAAGACTGTGCAGTGAAAAAAGCAAAAACAAAGATCAGACAGACCGTACGTAAAAAAATATCTGCATTGACTAAGAAGAACTTTCGCAATCCTAGAGGATCGAGGATGGCATGCCTACTCGGAAGTTGAAGATTGGAAAAATAAAAAACACCAAATAAAATAAGAGAGAGGCCAAAAGTAAGGTATTGGGCACCTACGGTAGCCCATGCTACGCCTGCTACCCCCATTTCATAATGGACAACGAGTAAGACGCTTAGGCCGATGTTGACGATGTTTCCTGTGATGGCTAGAATCATCGGGATCCGTGCGTTTTGCATCCCCAGAAACCAGCCGTTGAGCGCATAGAGGGAGATCGTCGCAGGGGCGGCAAAAATGCGAATAAAGAAGTAAACCTGGGCCTGCTCCATGATGTCGGGTTCTCCTGGAATCAACCAAAAGCTCAAGCGCGCAATGGGTACCTGAAAGACGACGAAAAATATACCCGCTATCAGTGCCACGGAAAGGGCATGGGTCAGAATAAGCGCTTGTTGTGCTGCATTTTTTTCTCCGAAAGCCTGAGCGGCCAAACCTGTTGTCCCCATCCGCAGGAAACCCATTCCCCAATACAAAAAGCTGAAAACAGTCCCTCCAATCGCTACGGCTCCTAGGTAAATGGGAGAATCTAAGTGTCCCATCAGTGCTGTATCCACGATTCCCAATAAGGGTACTGACAGATTGGTCAAGATATTGGGAATGGCAAGTCGGAGGATGGTTTTGTTCATAAGACCACATTCAGAATTTGGCCGAAAGTATTATCTTATGTAGCGATACACAAATTTTGGATCAGATGACAACGACTACACTTACAGTAGATGGTGCTGTACACCATCTCAAAATCTGGGCTTTAGAAGACGCGCGTGCGGGAATTTTGATCATACATGGTCATGGTGAGCACAGCGGCAGATATGGGCATTTGGCTTCCACATTCAATGAAGCAGGGATTGAGTCCTGGGCAATGGATCTCTATGGACATGGGCAGACAGAGGGCAAGCGCGGCCATGTGCCCAGGTATGACTTATTTTGGGATAGTATAGATACCGCACTGGGTAGCATGAGAGAGAAACTTGGAGAAAAGCCCTTGTTTCTATTTGGGCATAGCATGGGAGGGAATATCGTGGCGAGCTATACCATGAAAAGACAGCCCAAGCTGCAAGGCATCCTTCTGTCGGGTGCTTATTTTCGTCTGGCCTTCACCCCCACGGCCTCTCAACTGTTATTGGCAAGAGTAGGAAAATTGTTGATGCCTTCTTTGACCCAACCTTCCAAACTAGACGTCAAAGGGCTTTCTCGTGATGCAGAGGAAGTAAAAATGTATGTAGAAGACCCTCTGATACATGAGATGATCAGTCCAGCACTTTTTAGTGGGATCACAGAAAACGGCGACTACATACTTAACAACGCCAAGGACTGGAAGCATCCTGTCATCATCGCACATGGATCCGATGATCCTGTGACTTCTTTTGAGGCTAGTAAAGATTTGTACGATGGTATCCCCGAAAGTGTGGATAAGGTTTGGAAACCCATGCCAGGTAGTGTTCACGAAATGCACAATGATTTAGATAGAGAAGAAATCATTCATACGTATCGCGATTGGA
The DNA here is from genome assembly GCA_039820545.1 of Bacteroidota bacterium. Classification (GTDB taxonomy): domain Bacteria; phylum Bacteroidota; class Bacteroidia; order J057; family J057; genus JALEFZ01. Next base: position 1,987 of record JBCBPW010000106.1, read on the forward strand.
TGGTAGAAAGAATCAAATAGATAAAGCTTCAAATTACTTGATTCCCCAAACCCTAGCATGAAAAATGCGGGATCTTCCAAGTGAAAGATCCCGCATCTAGTTTTATTGCTATCCTTATTCTAGTTTTCCCAGTTCAATCTCCGCAGCAGGTTTGTAGGCACCATAAGCTGCCTGTTCAAATGCCTTTTTCGCCTTGTCGTTGTCTCCTGTTTTAAGTGCTGCTTTACCAAGCATGAAGGAGTACTTCGCCTTATTTTTAGGGTCCATATTGGTAGCTAGGAGCATCTCTAGCGTCAGCACGGCTTTGTCGTAGTATCTAGCCTCCATTTCGGCACGTGCTTTGGCTGCCAGCAACTTAGGATTTTGCTGTACCCGTGCTTCGCTTTGAGCCGTTTGATTAAGGACTTGTGTCGCTTTTGTCGCTTGCTTTTTATCTAGGTAAATGTTGGCCATTGCTACAGCGGTTTGCGCTTTTTTGGCAGGTTCTTTTTCTAGCTCAAGAGCCTTTTGGTATTGATAGAGTGCACGATCCTTCAAGTTGCGTTTCTCGGCGATCTTGCCCTTGAGTACATAAGCACCCGCAAAATCAGGAGACATACTGATCAACTGGTCTGCATAGTATTCACTTTCTTCGTAGGACTCTGTAAAATAATAGCTGAGGGCTGTCTTGTAAGTTTGTGAGGGACCGTTTTGTCTTTGTTGTTGAGCGACAAGCCGTGTGTAAGGCCCAAATTTTGCCTTCTCCCAAGCTTCCTGTGCCCCTTTCTTATCTCCTAGCTGACTTTTGGCCAATCCCAGTCCATAGTAGTACTTCGCCTTTCGGCTGTCACTCACGCTCTGCATATTATCGGATGCCAACGCTTTCTCATAGGCTTGTTCGGCTGCTGTCCAGCGCTTTTCCTTCGCAGCCAGCTCCGCTTCATAAAACATGACGTTAGGATTGGAAGGGGCGATTTCTTTAGCGGCTTCTAGGTATTTGCGCGTATCTACGAGTTCATTTTGATCTAGAAGGATGTTGATCAGGAGGAGATAATACTGAAGCTGGATATTACTTCTGGTTTCGTGGCGCGCTGCCAGTTTGAAATAAGTCGCCGCAGACTTGAGGTCGTTTTTATTTTTATAAGACCGCGCAAGCCATGCAAATGCATTGGCGAAGTTTTCTTTGTGCTTGAGCGTCTCATTGAAAGCCGCGATTGCATCATCATAGCGTCCCAAGCTGTACTGACAACGACCTTTTTGGAAGTGGTAAGTATAATTGTCGCTATCCTCTGTGATGGCTTCGTCATATTTGAGAATAGCCTGCTGGCATTTATTCTGTTTCCTGAGTGTCTCCGCTGCTTTATATGCGAGCTTAGCGGTTTTTTGCCCCCATACATCCGAAGAGGAGAGGGAGAGGAAACAAAAGGCGAGAAGGAAGTATAATGTATATTTCATCCGTGAGAATTGAGGCTGCATCAAGCAGATAGTCGAAAGAATAGTCTTCGCGTGAACCCCACATTATACGCAAAAATAGAAAAGAAGTATGCGCAGAATTAAGGGGAAATATAGGATTGGGAAAGCATAGGTATAAAATACTGAATCATACCACCAAAATAAACGGATCTCTGAATAATCTTTCCCATTTATTTCTTTACAAATACAACATTCATGCACTTCTCTACCCTATTTCCCCTACTTAAGAAATAAATGGCTAGGGTACGATGCATACTTTTTCGATGGGAATTTTTGATTCTTGTTGATGCTGAATCCCATTCCCCCTAAATTGCGACCGCTTTGAGATTGGCTTACAAGCTATCTGTTTATAAATCGCTGCTTATCATGAATTTTGTAGAAGAACTACGCTGGCGTGGCTTGATCCACCAAGAAATACCTGGAACAGAAGACTTTTTAAATGAACAAAAGGTGTCGGGCTATCTGGGAGTAGATCCTACAGGGGACTCGATGCATATCGGCAATCTGGTTCCTGTCATGATGATGGTTCACTTCCAGCGGGCGGGGCACAAGCCGATTCTGCTTGTAGGAGGCGCGACGGGTATGGTCGGCGATCCATCGGGAAAGGATAAGGAGCGTGAATTGATGAGTCTGGAGAAGATTCAACACAATGTGGCCGCTATTCGCAAGCAATTGGCGCACTTTGTCGAGTTTGAAGGTGTAGAGAATCCTGCGGAGATGGTCAATAACTATGACTGGTTTGGGCAATTCAACTTTTTGGACTTCCTACGAGATGTAGGAAAGCATATTACCATCAGCTATATGATGGGAAAAGAGTCTGTAAAAAAGCGTATGACGGGCAATACAGGTATCTCGTACACGGAGTTTGCCTATCAGCTTTTACAGGGATATGACTTTTTTCATCTGTACAAAGAAAAAGACGTCCGTGTTCAAGTAGGAGGATCCGACCAGTGGGGCAATATCACGACGGGGACTGAGCTAATTCGTCGTATGGGAGGACCTGTGGCAAAGGCTTATGCTGTCGTTTGTCCGTTATTGACGAGAGAAGATGGATCAAAATTCGGCAAAACAGCTGATGGCCAATCTGTTTGGTTAGATCCTGACAAGACTTCTCCCTACGAGTTTTTCCAGTATTGGCTCAATGCAGCAGATGGGGATGCCAAGAAATTTATCAAGATCTTCACGACCAAAGAGCGAGCTGAAGTCGAAGCGATCATTGCCCAACATGAAGAAGATCCTGGTAGGCGGACACTACAAAAGGCTATCGCAGAAGATATCACGCTGAGGGTACATGGAGAAGCAGGATTAGCCAGCGCACATAAACTAACAGACTTTAACTTCAAGCGCAACCAGACACGCGAGGATCTGGCCTCCCTAGATCCCAAAGAGTGGGCAGCGGTCTCGGGCTCAGATAGCAAGCAGATCGCTAGAGAGAAACTCGCAGGAGGAATCAATATTCTGGATCTACTGGTAGAGTTGGAGGTTACAAAGTCTAAAGGTGAAGCTCGCCGCTCTATTGAAAAAGATAAATCTGTCAAGCTAAATTCAGAAAAAATAGAAAGCATTGAAACGGACTTTGGAATAGAAATCGCCTTTCATGGACAGTATTTCCAGATTCAAAAGGGAAAAAAGGCGAAATTTATCGTTGAAGTAGTAGACTAAGCTTTTGAGGGGAGGCGCAGGATTTTTCGGCATTTATTTTGTACTAACAATGAAAACCTTGACCTGATATGCGCCAAATCCTTCTTCTTGTGCTTTTCCTGCTGAGTCTGGGAGCCAGTCTTTGTGCACAATCCCTCTACCTTTCAAGAATTTCCCCTGGCTTCCCTGGTAATCCTGAGCATCCTGCCCACCGCATCTCCATATTCAATGAGGCTTCTACCTATCAAGAGATATCAGGCTACACACTAGTCACACGTAGCTATGTGGTCGTGCTTCCTGCTCAGACTTTTGTGCGCAGCAAAAAATCTGTAGACATCGGTTTTGAAGGATTGAATCTCAATATTCATCTAGATACCCTCTCTACCCTGATCCGAAAGCAAGTCAACAATCCATCTTTAGGAGATTATGTGGCTTTATTTGATCAAAAAGGAGATTTAGTAGATGCCCTCTATTATGGACCTAGCGAAAATGTAGCCTACCTCCCCGAGCAAATATCTGCTAATAATACCCTCCTTTTACTCCCCACGGAGACCAACGATGTCTGGGAGTTTATGCGCAATCCTGTGGACCCAGCTGTGGCTTTTGTGAGGATTAACCGCAAGTGGCGCGCCAACTCCCGAACCAAAAATCTGATTCCCGCAACCAATTACCGATCGGTCATCCCTACATATCAGGATGGGATCGTGACCTTGGACTGGAAGACGATGTATGAATACGATTGCTTCATGCATCTGCTAGAGCGGAGCATTGATGGAAAAAACTTCCAGCTTATACGACAGGTTCCAGGGGTGCGTGAATCAGATAATGTCAAGTCATATAGAGAATATGATTCCAATATTGAGAAGGAGCGCGTGTACTATTACCGAGTGACACATGTAGATAAATTTGGAGAGGTCATCTCTTCCAGTATGGCCAAGGTCCGCACAGAGGATAATCCTTCGGAGTTTTCTTTTGAGATTCTCAAGGGAGAAAGAGGCACAGACCAAGTCTTGAACGTACGGTTTGCGTCTGTCCTCAATCAGCAAGTACGTATCAAGCTACTAGACGAAGAATTGAGAGAGATTGCCATTCTTTTTTATGACGACATCGATGCCTACAAACAAAATCTTGTCACCTACCAGAAACCCCTTCCTGTGGGGAAGTACTTTGTGATTCTTTCCACAGAAGAAAAACGTTATTACGAGCCTTTTATCATTGAGTAGCAGGTATTTAAAAAAGGGAGAAGAAGAGATCTTTATTCAAGGGGGAGGAAATTCTTGATCTAGCTTAATTTTATCTTATCTTTGCGATCCAGTTTATAAGCTGGCTTATACAATCGACACAGAGAGTTGCCAGAGTGGTCGAATGGGCACGCCTGGAAAGCGTGTGTACTAGCAATAGTACCAAGGGTTCGAATCCCTTACTCTCTGCTTTTGGAGTTCCAAAAACTCCAAAACGCTCCATACAATACGTATGGAGCGTTTTGTTTTTTATCACCTCTCCAAAAAATCCATATTTCCCATCACTAGCGACACCTATACGACACCTATTGCATTTTTGGAAAAATAGGTGTCGCTCACCACATAAAATACTGGACGTCAGCATATTAAATTTTGATTTGATATGCCTTTTTCGTATATTTAGGTAATACATTCAGCACGAGGCGACACCTATTTATATGGAAACATTCACCCTCCACTTCTACATCAAAAAAGAGAAGATCCGCAAGGACGGAACATGCCCCATTTATGCACGCATCACCGTCAACCGCAAACGTGCAGAGATTGCCATCAAGCGATTCATTTTTCCCACCGAGTGGGACAGCAGAAGAGGAGAGGCCAAAGGAAAAAAATCCTTTTATAGAGAGCTCAATGCCTATCTAGATGCCGTCAGAACCAAGCTCTACAGGCACCACCGCGACCTCATGGATAGAAAAGAGGAAATCACTGCGCAAACGTTGAAAGAAGCCTTTACAGGAAAAGCCAAAAACAAAGGCAAGACACTCCTAGAAGTCTTCCAGTTTCACAATCAGCGTATGGAGGAGCTAGTGGGACAGGAGTATGCTTTAGGTACACTTCAGCGGTTTCAGACAGTTTACAAGCATCTCACGGAGTTTATCGAGTATGCTTACCAGAGAAAAGATATGTACTTAGTAGATCTAAGATTTCGGTTTATCACGGACTTTGACCACTATCTGAGGACTATTCGAAAGATTGGGAACAACACGACAGTAAAGTACATTGCCTTATTTCGTAAGATCATTTTCCTGTCTGTAGAAAATGATTGGTTGGTCAAGGACCCCTTTGCACAGTATAAAGGTCGCGTGCGCGCCATCGATAGGGACTTCCTCACACAAGAGGAGTTGAACCAACTTAAGAATAAATCTTTTCCTACAGCCAGGTTGGAGCAGGTTCGGGACATCTTTGTCTTTGCATGTTATACAGGCTTGGCTTATGCCGACGTAGCGAAGTTGACACCCGACAACCTTCAGCGACATGTTGATGGCTCCTTCTGGATCAATGTCAACCGTACCAAGACAGACACCAAATCCTTGATTCCTGTCCTCACACCTGCCATGACGATCATCGAGCGCTATGCAGATAGTCCCGAACGGCATATCAAAAATCAGTTGCTACCCATTCGTTCCAACCAGAAGATGAATGCTTACCTCAAAGAAATAGCAGACGTCTGCGGAATAGAAAAGAAGCTCACCTTCCACATGGCGCGTCACACCTTTGCCACTACCATCACCCTCAGCAATGGAGTCCCCATCGAGTCTGTCTCTGCCATGCTTGGCCATCGCAACATCAAGACTACCCAGCATTATGCGAAGATTGTCCAAGCCAAGGTGGGCAATGACATGAAGGCATTGGAGGAGAAGCTGTCTGGTACTTCGGATAAGATTAAGAAGTTGTCTTCATGAAGGAATATGATTATAGGTGTCCCGTTAAAGATTCTATAATCAACAAGTAACAATTAAACTGCTATTCAGTATATTGGATTAAATCATAGGAGATATGAGCACGAATGTCTTATTAGAAAAATATGAATCCCTGCCTGAAAACTTGAAAAAGCAAGTAGAGAGTTTCATCAATTATCTTCTCTATCAAGAACAAACTCAAAAAACAGCTCAATTCCCTGAGGAACTAGAAGCCTTGGTTAAAAGGGCTGAAAATCCAGATCCCAAGAGCATCTTTGGCTTAGCCAGAACCCATCCATTGAATCTGAAAGAAATTAGAAGCAAAGCATGGAAAAGATGATCCTTATCGACTCCAACATCATCATAGAAATGCTAAACGGCAAGGAAGGAAGTCTTGAAAGGATATTGAAATATGATCCTAATCAAGTTTATATCTCTGTAGTTACAGAATGGGAGGTTATTGCTGGTGCTTATGATAAAAGATCCCAAACAGCTTACCAGAAAGCTTTAACTCGATTTAACATTATCCAATTCGATAAGCAGATATCTGAGCATACCGGTATCCTACTCAAAACTTATGGACTGAGCCACGGCTTAAATATTCCTGATGCTCTTATCGCTGCCACAGCAATTAAGTTCAAAATCCCCCTCCTAACCCTTAATCAAAAAGATTTCACCTTCATTTCGGGTCTAGATCTTGAAACTGTTTAATTCTGTTCCGTGATACTTCCTATAAATCACAACAGCAATAACTGGATTCTCCCTTATCTTCCTAGAGACGTCTCATATAGTTACCACCATTGTTCGTCCACTTTTGAGGCGAGTTTAAGGTAGATATAATCCACGAGATGTTGACTCTCACACACTTTAGATCAGAGATTTGTTGGGTTGTTCTAGACACGGATTCGGAAATCCGCGCCAGAGCTGGGCTCAGGAGAAGTCGGGATCGAACATAAAGCGTATTTCATAAACCATCCACTCTATGACACTTTCAGCACAACACTTCCAAGATTACGAAGCATGGCTTACAGAAGTCAAAGCCACCATCCAAAAAGCTCAGATCAAAGCGAGTCTGTCTGTCAATCGAGAACTCATTGCGCTATACTGGAAGATGGGGCAGATGATCGTCGAGAAGCAGGAACAGAGTACTTGGGGGGACAAGATCATCCTTCAACTCGCACAGGATCTCAAGAGACTATTCCCAGAGGTCAAAGGGTTTTCACGCAGGAATCTATTCAACATCAGAAAATGGTACCTTTTCTACAGGGCGCAAGCTGAAATAGTGCAACAACTTGTTGCACAAATTCCTTGGGGACATAATCTACTCATTATCACAAAAATTAAAGATCAGTCTAAATTTCAGCCAGAGTATGCAGGGAAAATGAACTACTACCTCAACGCAGTGGATGACCTACTCAAAACAGATGTAGACCACCCCTCTATTGGGCTCATTCTTTGCCGATCAAAAGACCAAGTGGTCGTAGAGTATGCACTCCGTGGAATCACGAAGCCCATGGGCATCTCGGAATACCAGCTAATCCAATCCCTTCCAAAAGACTTAGCCTCAAGTCTACCTACAATTGGAGAATTAGAGCAGGAATTGAAGTGATATGATGAGGAAAATTAGATGAACTTGTCAAGTCGAGGGAGTTTTTTGCATAAACTGTTGAAGGAGTCTGATAGGAATCACATCCTTTTACTAACACATGATGTCAAAGGCTGGAAGAGACAAACAAGCTGTGCAGGTCCATTTTTCAGAAAAATCTCCCAAAAACTGAACCCTCCCCCAAACCTTGATTTATCAAGGAATCAAAGGCTCCATCTCCCATTCCTCCTTACCTTCCCCACAGCAAAATGAAATGAATACCTCAACCCTGTTATCATGACACCTGACCAGCTCGCCACCAAGTCTGACCTACAGCAGCTTGAAATCCGCATCGCCGAACTCTTATCTCAGCATATTCCTGAGGGCTTCACCCCTGGTCAGCGCTACCTCCGTAGCAAGGACGTCGAAAAAATGCTCGGCATCTCCTCCTCTACCTTGCAGAACCTTCGCGATAGCCAAGCCATTCCTTTCACCCAGTTGGGCAAAACCTATTTTTACCCCTATCAAGAGCTAATGGACATCCTCAAGAAAAATACAAGCGATCCCACCCAGCTCGATATGTTCACTCGCTATCTCCATCGCTAGCACGAAGACCGATAAAAATCCCATTTGAAAAATGAAATAATTGGTCAAAATTGCCCTATTACGAATGAATTCGTATAGAGTATAACTTTTCATTAAGGCATTCGTCAAAGTATATATGTAATATATCACATATTAATTATCTAAAGGTCCCCTTATCGCCCAAGTTTTACCTATTCACCATTCAAAGGCCATTTTGCCAACGTCAACTAAATCTTATCGACATCCATGTCACAAAAGAACGTGAAGGGTAAATATCCCCAACTAGAAAAGTTATATCTTTCGCAAACCGATCATCAACTCCACCAACTCAAGCAAGCATTTCTCTCAGAGTATGAGCGAGCAGGCGAACTATCCGATTTTTACCTTCGTAGGCGAATCCTCGAGCTAGAGGCCATCATCTTTCCGCCTTTCTGTATGTCACAAGCTAAGGGAGTAGCCCGAGAGCTAGGAATTAGCATCCAGGAGTTTCAAAAGCTTACACAAGGAATACAAGACATCCTGGAAGGTAAGCCCTCTCAGTACCTCAAAAAGCGTAGCATAGCGGATTTGGAACAGCCATCATGCAATAGTTGGATTGCACCCTGGGTGATTTTTGATTTCCTCCGATGGTTGCGAGAAGGTGATTTTACCCCGATGTCTATCGACACACATACGCCCATCACGTGGATGGACCCTTCAAAAGAAAAGGGCATCACGTTGCTCTACCATGAACTTGTCAAGGTGGAGGCTATTGCTGGGCAGACGGAGCTAGCCGATTTTCAACATCTATTTACCCCTCAGCCGTCTATCCCAGTCATTTGGCAAAAGTCCGAACGATTGCTTTATCATCTCTTTCAGGAGTTGAGTCAGGCACAGTTTATCTTACCTTACACCCAGGCTCAGCTTACCCAGAAGCTTGCCGAGCACTTCATTCGACCTCACAACAAGCCGATCAAGGCCAAGCACTTGGCTTCCAATATATCTACCCGATATCGCCCACCCCGAGGACATCAGATTGTTACATTCATCATCCAAAAACTCAAGGACATACGCTGAGATCAGGGCCTCGATAAGTCGAGGCTCTCAATCAATTCTCATCCATCTTACCTTCTTCCTCAAAACCTTAAGTCCGATTCAAACCTTGATTCGTCAAGGAATCAAGTTCCTGTTCCAGATAAAATCTACAGCTTTGTTTCGTGACCGTGACATACGTGATCAGGCCAGGGCATGAGGTAGAGGTGTCGATGTAATGTAGGGTGCTCTGGCCGTTTTTCTTCCTATCGTCGACACCAGACAAACGACACCCGTAGCATGAAAAAGAATCGTCCTAGCCTCCACTTTTATCAGGACCATAACCAGAATCTGGACAGCCCTATCTTTCCCGCCATTCGTCCTTGGGACCCTCTACGCTTTCAGCCCGAAGTAGAAATCGTCGTCCATTATCAGGACACCCCCTACAGCATCGCCAAACTCATCAGCTTCTGCCGCGTTCCCAGCCTCCACAAAATTCCCGACATCGGTTTCCTCTGGACCAGTGGCCAGCCTGATCCCGAAACCGAACGCCAGCGATACATCCGTTACTACCAAACCCAGCTCAGCCTCGAAACCACCCCCTTCGCCCTCTACATCTTCCACCGCATCCAATATCTCTAACGCTCACCCTGTATCTACATACACAACCATCCCAACACAACACGGACCCCAACAAAGTCAAGCCCCAAATCCTGAAAATCCCTAAATCCCCGAAAATCCTGATCCCTCAAAAAATAATCCCACTCCAACCCTCCAACTACCCCAATCCCTAAATAACCCTACTCAAAAACCCACACACCAAAAACCACCTCATGTTCCATGACCACAACATCCAGCTCCCCCCAAACGCTACAGGAGAAATCCGCACCACCTGCCCCAAATGTAGCTACACGCGCCAGAAGAAAAACGAGAAATGCCTCTCCGTCCATGTCGAAAAAGGCCTCTGGTACTGCCATCATTGCCAGTGGAAAGGTAGCTTACACCCCAGCCCTGAGAATCCTCTAAACCCTACTCCCTCCACCCCCAACACTCAAAATCCTGCCCCAGTGCACGCCACCCATATCCTCACCCCTCACACCAGCATCCAGCTTCGCCCATTCACCCCTGCCGAACAATCCTACTGGCGGCAGTACCGCATCTCCCCTCAGTTACTCCAGCGGTTCAACGTACGAGCAGTCCGTGCCTACAGCAGTCTATCTAGGCTCAAACAGCCCTACACCATCCGCAGCAGCGAGTCCCAGCCCATTTTTGCCTATCAAGTTCAGGACCTAGCCTCTTCCCAACCCTCCTACAAGATCTATGCACCCAAATCCAAGGTTCGCTTTCGTTGGCTTGGTACCAAGCCTCAGGGCTACCTCTTCGGCTTCGACCAGCTCCCTGCCTCTGGCCAACAACTCATCCTTACAGGAGGGGAAAAAGACGTCCTTACCCTTACATACCTGGGCTATTCTGCCATCTCCCTCAACTCCGAGACTGCCCAATTTCCTAAGGACATCCTCACCCAGCTTAGGGCGCGCTTTCAGCAGATTGCCATCCTCTATGACAGCGATCCTACAGGCCACAAGATGGCGCAGAAGCTGGCCACCCAGCACCAACTCCAGTTCCTTCAACTGCCAAAGATGTCGCCTCCACACAAAGACATCTCCGATTACATCGCCCATGGCTATGATCTCCAATCTTTGATTGAATCCCTATCTGTACATACGCCGTTTACAGTATCTCCTGCACCCATGGCACCTCCAGCACACATTCCCAATCTTGAAACTTCCAGCATTCAGCATCCAGCTCCCAAAACCATTGAACCCATGTACACCTTACGCCAGCTTTTGCAAGACACCCCACGCCAGGAACATCTATACCTGGGCATTCCCCCTGTCAGTTTCGGCTACGTCGTCGGTCCTCCCAAATCTGGTAAAACAACCTACTGCGAAGGCTTGGCCTTTAGCATAGCTGCAGGCTTAGACACCTACCTGGGCCATCCCCTCCATGCTCCCCATCCTACCGTCATCTTCCTCAGCATGGAAGAGTTCTGGCGCAATCGCATGGAGCGCAACGAACAGCAGATCCAGCGGATCATCGACCAGCAGGGCGAAGCATGGATTCGTAATGTCCATATGGCCTCCGAGAACTTTCCGCCCAACCTCGTCACCGACAGCGATTGGCAGCTAATCGAAGCCGCCATAGCGCGCATCAAACCCTCCGTTGTCTTCATCGACAGCCTCAGCCGATGCTACACAGGTGCCATCGAGGACTCTCGCATTGCCAAACAGCTCACCACTCGCCTACGCGCACTCGTCCAGAAACACCAAATTTGCCTCATCCTCATCCATCATACCCCCAAGCAGATCGGTAGGCCCCTCACCATTGACAGCATCGCAGGTTCTCGTGTCCTCGCTCAGGAGGCCGACTTCGCCATTGGGATCTCCCAGACCTTGAGCAAGCAGCGCTACCTCAAGTCCATCTTTTACCGCTATGCACAGGAAGATGAAGAGGTTCAATGTTTCCAGTTCACCGATGACCTCTGGATCCAACCTACCGAAACCACCACTGAGGCCAGTATCTTGGCTCCTCCAGAAGATGAACATACATACGACTCTCGAAACGAAGTATGGGATTATATTCAAACCTATTGCCAGGAGCATGATCACATCACTACCCAGCAATTGATCCAGGTCTTTGTTCAAACAGGAGAAATTGGTAAAGCTAGCCTTCATCGGTATCTCAAGTTTTGGCAAGAACGAGGAAAACTAGAAAAGATGGGACATGGAAAGTATCAGATTTTTAAGTAAAGCCTCACATCTGCTCCCCCCCACACAGCTGAGACTTTGAGACTTTTGGGTTGGATTAGTTTATATTTTCAAGAGAAAATGAACTCGAATCTTATGACAAATACCTTATTATTCCTAGTTGGTTCAAAGGGTATTCACATCAAAAACCCCTTTAGATTTACAGGCTGCTAAAAACGGGGCTTTAATAAACCCTTTTTCTGTTTGAGGTTGAAACATAGCATCAAAATATTGAGCTTCATAATAATCTTCTCTCGACTTTTTATACCCTAAAGCCACTGCATTATCATATCCACCTAATATAGAATTCACCCAAGCCTTTCCATCATCAGGACTACACATACTCGCTTTATATCTTTCCTCTAATCCAAATACTCTTTTCCAGGATTCAATTTGCTCGTCATAACCAGCTGAGGTGATTTCAATTGTAATATCATCTGGGACTAAACTGTTTATATCCGCGGTATGAATCTGGACCTGAAATTCTACATTAGGAGAGTCCTCGGCATACGGATAGAAAGCTAATTTTCTTACTTCCTCATCCTCTAGAGGATTGCGTTTCTCAATTGGGACCTTAGCTTTCTTGTAACTAGAATTGCATTCGTTACACATGGGAGCCAAATTTTTGAAGTTAACACTGTTGAAAGGATATTTTGCTTTGGGTAAGTAGTGATCGTAAGCTTCCCTACATCCATGATTATTGGCTTTCAAATGTAGTAGTCCACAAAAAGGGCACACTTCCCGTTTATTGGCTTCCATGAACTTAAAATAGTGATCAGGGATCAATTTATTTTTCAAGTCGTCAAATATTACCAAGTTAAATGGAGAGCTACTTCCATATAGGCTTCCGTAAAAGTCCTTTAACAATTTGGCTAACGCTATATTTTTTGCTTCAATGTCCTTGTATTGTAGAGGCTGGATGGTTTTGTCCGTACATAGCCCCTCTATATTGTTATTATTCCTGTAACCTTCTTTCAGGTAGTTGATCTCATTTTCTTCAAGTTTTAAAAATTCTGCATAAATATTCTCCACATGAGAATTGAAAAATGTGGCAGCTATTCCTTCAGTATTTCCTAGGTCAATATAGATTTGCTTTAACCTTGGATGTCTATCCAATTTATCAGCATCAAATTCCCCATCAGCTTTACACCATACTTCAAAAAATAAGAAGTCAAGCATCTCCTGAAGTCGTTCTACATCGTGATTGATATATTTATAGGTGAAGTGCATTAGTTGAAAGACTTAATTTTTTCAAATACCTGGTTTACAAATAGTATTCGTTCCACAGATTCTCCTAGTTCCCTTTGAGTTCGTCTGATCAAATCCTCTAACTCGTCCTGTTGATTGAGTTTCGGTAATTCTTCTTTGAATTCTTCCAGCTTTGAAGCCGCAAATTCTCCTATGGTATTCGGCATACCGAAAATACGGATCGCAATTTTGTTGACAGAAGAACCAAAGGTTTGAAAATCGGGCCTCAGGACAGACTGGACTTTATTGGTGGCTTCATTCTTTTCAAATACCAAAACATATTCCATCCTGCTATCCGAAATCAAAAAAGGAGAATGTGTTGTAATTAGCATTTCTCGCATCATAGGATACCCACTAGGATTCAAGGCAGGGAAACAACCTCTAATACTCGATATGAATTTTGCCTTCCAATCCGGATTAAAATGAGTTTCCGGTTCATCAAACAGGAACAATACTCTCTTATTTCTGAATAGTAAGCATAGACCCAGGGCATGTAAAAACTGATGCTCACCATCAGAAAGAGATTTCGTATGAATCGACTTTTTTAGTTCCCGTTTTTTTATCTTAAAATCCTTAAGACGCAAGATGCGTTCAGACTCTACCAGTTTCGTAATCGTATCCTCTACAAGGAAGACGTCTGAAGAGTTATAAATACGTTGTTTATCTTTTACAGATAAGTCACATAGATCTAGAGAGAGTAAGAGCTGAAAGAACTCAAACAACTGCAAGGGATCACCGCCAAAGTGAAAGCGAAATGCTTCTTTCGTAGCTTCATTTACCTTATAATCGAGATAGAGGTAGTTTTTCAAGGCAGGCGCTTCTTCCAAAAAATCCTCCTCCCTTTCTTCTTCTTCCTCAAAAACAACGGTCGCACAGCGTCGGAGCTTTTCTATGTAGGACCTCACAAAAGGCGAGCTTTCCCTTGTGGCTGAGGGCATGAGGTTTTCCAATAAGTCCACTTCCCTTTCTACTTCCTCATCTTTGGGCTGGATCAGTATTTTTTTATCCAGCCGCAGCACCAATCGGAAGCTTTCAATATCTAATAACCCAACATAGTCCAAAAAGGGTTGCAGGATATTATTCGGATAGGATTCACCCTCTCCCCACATCAGTAAATTAGTCAATATGATAGCCTGGCTGTACCGTTCATCCAAATACACTAAGGAGGATTCAGGGGCAGGACTGATAAATTCCTGTGCTTCCAGATTGCTTAAGTACTCATCATACTGAAGAATTCTGCTTTTGTGAAAAGGGATACTCAAGGTTTCATTATTTCCAGAAGCGTAGCCCACTACGTACTCTGGCAACATGGATTTGGCTTCTAATTGAGTTAGCTCTTGTTGCGTTCTCAATTCCTCCTCGTTTAACCACTCAATTACCGGTCTTTCTTTTGCTTTCTTGATGATCTTGATATGCGCCCTATGTGCTTCTGTCCCTGAAAAAAATTCTTGATCCAGATGAGTAAAGTACTCAAGTTCATAAGCGTTTATCAAAGAGGTTTGGGGATCAAACCCATTTTTATTTTCCTTACTCTTGTCAAAATAGGCAGGCTTGTATTGCAGGTAGATACAATCCAGGTGATAAAATATTTCACCCAAAGCCTCCAGTACATTCGACTTTCCACTTCCATTCATCCCTGCTAAGATATAGGGATTGAAGTCAGTTGCTTCTTCGTAGTCAAAGTCACGAAGAAAGTATAACTCAAAGCCTTTGGGCAGGGAGCGGAATGCCGTATCTAGCTTAAGCCTTAAAAGCTTCATCTGTAAGTTTCAGTTTTATCGTGCCTGTTTTTTCTTCAAATATTTGTTCTACCAAGGGCTGCTTCCCTTCCATAAATTTATAAAGGATAGATTTCCATTTTTGCGGGTCAAAGTCTTGTCCCTTTGGTATATAATAGCTGTTGAACTTTTGCTGCAAGTCGGAAAAAGTGAAAGACTGATCTGCAAAATGATCCTTGAGGTAAAACTGGTAGAATAAATCATCCCCAACGAAATCCAGCTCTGGACTATAATCATCGGCTACCTTGTCCTGGTACAATTTAGCTGGCACCTCGTAATAGTCTAACAAGCTCAGATTGCGAATATCTCTTTTTGCTTGCTTTTGGGTAGCTGCTTTTTTGAGGTTGAGCTGCTGCTGTGGATCGGTCTTAAGCGTAGGGGGTGCTGATGAGGATGGGGTAGGCTCCGCTTCTTCATCGACAACGACTTTGCTTAGGTCTAGTTCTCCTT
The DNA here is from genome assembly GCA_039820545.1 of Bacteroidota bacterium. Lineage (GTDB taxonomy): Bacteria > Bacteroidota > Bacteroidia > J057 > J057 > JALEFZ01. The sequence continues at coordinate 17,464 of JBCBPW010000106.1, forward strand.
TGAAGGCTCTTTGGGAGAGGGAAGAATAAAGGTTTTCTAACTCAAGAATGCTTTTATTAAGTTTTTCTTTAATCAATTCTAATTTTTCAATCTTTTCATCAAAGTTCTCTTGCAGTGAGATTGGAGGTAATGGGATGTTCAGTTGTTCTATCATTTTCGAATTAATGTTTTTCATCGTAACCCCCTTCGCTACACTTTCCAAAACACCTCTTATTCTTTTCGATTTAATGAAAAACTCTAAGTATGATGGAATGATTTTTTTACTCTGTCTAATAAATAGACTCCCCGTTCCGCATAAGAATCCTTCAGATTTTTCGTCAATAATAGCGCACCGTCCTATTTCACCTCTTCTCCCCAATATTATATCATGCACCATTAATTTATAAGCACTTAATGCTTTGCTTTTTTCGATTGAGACAGTAAATTTTTTATCTACAACAATTTTATTATTCTCAATGTGGCTTGGGTTAACAATAGGAATGCCATCTGTGATGTATTCGTCTTTTTTTAATAAACTTCCAAAAGGTCCTATTTTGACTTGAGATAAATCTGACAATTTCTTCACATCCCACCCCTTTTCATTCTTCACCGGATCCCCAAACATCTCCAAAAAAACACTCTCCAAATAATCATCCAACAACTGTATGCTTTCCTTGCGCCAGGCGATGAGCTGCTCGCAGTCGGAGAGGACTTTGGCAATGCGCTTTTGGTCGGTGAGGGAGGGGAGATGAAAAGTTACTTTATTCAGATTCTTTCTCGAAATTCTCTTTCGGGTAGTACCTGTAACATGACGCGCTATCTGTTGCCTAAATGTTGGGCTATTAATGAGAAACTTTAAAAAGGGTACAAAAACCCCCTTATTGTTAGGTCTTATAATACAAACATCTACAACCGTAACGGCTTCTTGTTCTAGGCCTGGGAAAATGCATGCCCTACCAATAGGGTCAGGCATTCTTGCTATTAAAATATCCCCTTTTCTTAAAAAAGTACATTTCAGTCTTTGGGCTGTACTCTTAGTAAGGAACCTCTGTGACTTATTAATAAAATATCCGTCACCGATGTCTGCTAATTGAATCAATCTTACTAATCCATTTGGGTTTTGATCTTTTGATTCTACCCAATCGCCATCATTGAAGACCCCACCGATTTCAATAATGTCACTAATAGTCAATTCTTTCATTCTACTATCTCCTTTAACTCCCTCAATCCATCAATAATTTTCTTCTCCAGACCACCTTCTCCATCTTCGCCAATCAGCTTAGCCAGAATCACTTCTGGCTTTTCGTATTCGATTTCCTCATACACTTCCTCCTTGTAGCGAGAATAACTGAGGTCATACTTTTCCGCTTTGATTTCCTTTTTGGGCACGAAGAAGAATTTGCCTTTGCGGTCATATTCCTTCTTGGGGTCACGGGCTTTGTATTCCTTCAGGATGTCTTGCAAGTCGCCATAGCCTTCCAGTTTGTTGCGCTTGTCGTCCAGGCTGTAGCCATCGCTTTCCATATCATGAAACCAGACCTGTTCAGTGGCTCCACCTTTTGTAAAGATGAGTAAAGCCGTGCTTACCCCCGCATAAGGTTTAAACACGCCACTGGGCATGGTGACGACGGCTTTAAGTTCGGATTGCTCGATCATCAATTTACGAGCATCTACGAAAGCTTTGGAAGAGCCAAAAAGTACGCCCTGCGGCACTACGATACCTGCTGTGCCTCCCATCTCCAACATATTGAAAATCCGATTGATGAACAGCAGCTCGGATTTGGTGGTTTTCAGGGAGAGGACTTCATGAATATCTCCTCTGTCAATACTGCCCGTGAAAGGCGGATTCGCCAGTACAATCTTATATTCCGCGGACTCCAGGTAACTCTTACTGAGGGTGTCTTTATAATCTATTTGTGGGTTTTCGATGCCATGCATCATCAGGTTCATCAAGCCCAGTCGGACCATCGTCTGGTCTATGTCATAGCCCTGTAAGCTGCTACCCAACAGGGTTTTCATCTCTTCGGTCAGCTTGGCGCTTTTGGTTTTCAGGATGAATCCATCTTCATCTGGCTCAACCTCACTGAGGTCATCATTCAATTGGGTAGCCATATACTGATAGGCACCCAATAAGAAGCCCGCAGTTCCACAGGCTGGATCAGCGATTCTTTGCCCCGCTTGGGGTGCCACCATTTCTACCAGCAGTTTGATGATGTGTCGCGGAGTTCGAAACTGTCCATTTTTGCCAGCCGAGGCGATTTCACTCAAGAGATATTCATAAACATCTCCTTGGATATCCTGGAAATCCTGCCCTCTTTCCCTGGTATCTTTTTCCATTTCCTCAAAGATCTCATCGATGGTACCGATGGCTTCTTTGAGTAAAGAAGGTTTGGGAATGATAAACACCGCATTCGCCATGTGCTTGGTAAAGGCCGTTCCCTCTGCGTTTAATTCTTTGATAAAAGGAAATACGTACTGCTGAATTTTGTCGAGCATTTGATCGGCAGGCAATCGCTTGAATTGACTCCACCGCAACTCGTTTTTATCAATGCCTTTCTCTTCTGCTATTTTTCCGATTTCTTCTTCAGTTGCCCCTGCCTTTGCTCTATCTCTGGGCAGGACGAATACCCCCTCAAATTTGGACTGGTAGGCTTCGCCTGTAAATTCGGCATTCGCCATATCCTCCTGATCGCTATCATCTAGCTTTTTCATGAAAAGTAGATAGGTGATCTGTTCGATGGCAGTCAGCGGATTGGATATCCCCCCACTCCAGAACTTATTCCAGAGTTCATCAATTTTTGATTTTATCGTAGGGTTACTACTCAGTAAACTCATATTATGCAGCGAATTTTTCGGTGATAGTCAATATTTCCCTGATTTCAGTAGGGGTAAAGAGTCCTCGAATTCCTTTGGGATGAATCACGGTAAAAGGTGCCTCAATTAGGTTTCTTTTCTCAATCATTCCTCGTTCGATGATGTAGTCCTTTAACAAATTTAAGAACTCTATTTGTTGGGTAGATAAATAGTTATGGGTTTGGATAAATTGCTGGACTTCCTTGTTCACTTGGACATCAAAACTCTCCAATAATTCAATGCCTAGGATATGCTTGATGAATTGCAGGAAGGTTGCCTTTCGGTTTTTATAGACCTTTTTCAATAAAGCTTCTGTGACATGTGGGTCTTCTTCATTGAGTTGCTGGGCCAATTCGGCTATGTCTGCATCGTTGATGGCTTCACCCTGTTTTATCTTTTGTAAAATGGGGTGTTTATCCAGTAATACTTTGATTTTCTCCTCCACCATTTCACGGTATTGGCTGATGCTCACCGCCTCATTTTGCGGACCAAATTCTACCATTTCTTTGGTTTGAATGACATCCTTAATGTCCAGACTCATCGGGCCTTCGCCCGGCTTTTTCACCGTCCGGAACTTCATCAGCGGAGCCAGTTTATCAGCAACTTCATCAAAGTCATCGTCCTGGATGTCCTTCCAAAATTTGGAATTCAGAACGTTGTTAATGACGCTCTGGTGTTTGGCTACCAAATTAACCGAAGTAGGTAGCTCACTTACTTGAATCTGAATATTCTCTTTTAATACATCCAGTTTATCTGAATCCTTGGATAAATGGGCCAGGGAGGTCTCCAAAACATCTTTTTTAAAGCGGAGCGATTTAAAATCAACTTGAGAAACCGTCCGGAACAAGGGTTTGATCACATTCTTCAGGAACTCGATCTTATCAGCGTTAATGACCTTCCAATAGTTGTCATCTTTTAATTTGGCCAAATCCTTTTTGGCATTTTGTATGACTACCGATTTTTTGGGAAGATTCTCAATCTGTTCTCTCAGCTTTGTCAACTCTTTCGCTAAAATCTCTCTTTCATCTTTTTCCTTGGCTACAGCTATTTTGTCCAACCGAATCCCAAAATGTCGAACGGGCAAAGGCACTTGTGGAGGAGTTTCTTTCCCTTTTGGATTGAGCTTGAAATATTCAAAATTATTCCAGCAATCCATGATCAGGAACATATCCTTTTGAGGACACCAGGGTTTTATTTTTTGAGGTTCTAATAAACGGGTGCCTCTTCCGATCATCTGCCAAAACTTGGTGTAGGAATAAACGGGTTTGGCGAACACAAGATTGACGAGCTCCCGCACATCAATACCGGTATCTAGCATATCGACACTGATGGCAACACGAGGCAAGTCTTGGTTCGTAAACTGATCGAGTAGCCCGCCTTTTCCGTACACTCTTGGGTCATCGGAAGTCATCACTTTAGCCAATTCTCCGTTATACTCCGGGTATAAGGCGTCGAATATCTTTTCCATGCGTCGTGCATGGGAGATCGTCATACAGAAGAAAATCGTCTTTCCTGGAAGAACCCCATCAGGGTCTTTGATGCACTCCTCCATGAATTCTTTGACAATGGCAGCATTGGTACCTTTATTGATGACAGACTTTTCTATGTCTGTACCCTCAAAATTGATTTCCTCAATTTCCTTCCCTTCAATGATCAATCTTTTCTGCTCTTCTAAGCTAATTGTGCGCTTGCTTATCCCTTCCTCTTGAAACTTCGTTTGAATTTTCATCACTTGAAAATTGCTCAGATAGGGTGGGATATGGTTCACCGCTTCTTCATATGAATAGGCAAAAGTAGGAATTCCATCCTCACAATTGAACAGCTTAAAAGTATTGTGGTCTATTACATCAGTCGGAGTCGCTGTCAACCCCAGCGTAATAGTATTGAAATAATCCAGGACTTCCTTATACGTATTGTAGATAGAACGGTGACTCTCGTCAACGACGATTAAATCAAAAAAATGAGGAGAGAGAGCAGCTTCCTCTTCTTTGACAATATTTAGCATCGTTGGATAAGTAGAAACATAAATTCTCCTTGATTTAGAAATGGACTTTTCTCCTACTTTTGGCCACCTGGGCTCATCAGGGAGATGCTCTTTGAATGCATCCAGGGCTTGATTACGTAAAGCAATTCGATCTACTAGAAAAAGAATTTTTTCAGCCCAGCCGGCTCTCATCAAAGCATCGACTAGCGCGATGGTCGTTCTTGTCTTTCCAGTACCTGTTGCCATCACCAAAAGAAACTTGGTCTGTTTTTTTTCTATGGCTTCCATAACAGAGCGGATAGCCTGAATCTGGTAATCTCGTCCAGCAATTCTGGTATTGATCAACTCTGTTATTAAAGGTTTCTTATTCTTTCTAATATACTTATACCGTTCCAGATAATCTCTGGTCGGGAATCCGACTACCTTTTTAGGTGGATAATGTTCCAGGTTCCAAAATAATATTTCGTGTACATTTGTATAAAATCAATTGGTAAGTTCTACACCTTTCTAGGAGATAGGTGGAGTA
>JBCBPW010000107.1:0-22360 GCA_039820545.1 Bacteroidota bacterium
GTGACCTGCATCTGGCTGAGCAGGGTACGTCCCAATTTGTCGGTGTAGGTACGAGAGAGCAGGCCATTTTCGTCGGTGGTCATACTGATACTCAGACTTCCTGCAGGATAGTCGCTCGGGGTAATAATCCCACTTGGCAAACGCTTCATCGCCTTGACAGGGTGAGTATTGACCTCATAAGCCTGGACAATAGTATGTTCAAGGGGAGACTGCGTCCCGATGGTATTGACCTGCGGCTGCCAATCTACACCAGGCGCTCCCTGTTCCAGCACGCGGTTGAGGGGAGAGGCCTCAAACTGTGTGACTGCCTTGGGAAAGGGACTGCTAGGCAAATTAGACCCTGTCTGACCATAAAAGACCGCTTGTTCTACCTCTGCTGTAGCCATATCGGTGAAGCCGCCATTCTTGCTTCCTACATAGGGCAGAAAGGCTTCGGGTTCACGTCCCAAGGCATCATACTTCTGGAAAGCTACCATGTCCTGCCCAGAAGGGGAATCCTTCCACCCCAAGGTCTGAATGGGTCTTCCCAGACCGTCGAAGTATTGGATGGCTTCCATTTTTTCGTTTAGGGAGCCATTGCTTTTGAGGGTGTTAAATGTACTCTTCTGTTCAACGGGAATGCGTGCGGTGGTGCTACGCACATAGTTTTGGGTTCCATCGAGGGTTTGTGCGATCACACTCCCTCCCATTATAAGGAAGAGGAGTACAATCGAGATATATTTTTTCATCGTTTGTGTCTTGTTAGGTTGTGTGATTAGTTTTTGTAGTTGTACTCGTAGCCTTGGACGAAGTTCCCCTCCTGATCCTGCACATATTGGAGGCGGCCATAGGCGTCGTAGTGATAATAGGTCGAGCGGTTGTTGACATCTGTCTGGGTATGCAACCTCAAGGCTCTGTCAAAACAGTAAGTGGTCATCTGAGCTCCCTGGGGATACAACCTAAGCTCATCGATATAGGAGATACTTCCCTGACTTTCAGACACGAGTTCTATAGTTCCATTGGAACTTAGGACAACCTCTTTCTCAAAGTATTGGAATGTCGAGGGATTGGCTCCACTTCCATAGCTTAAGCTCTCAGAGATGGTTCCTCCATCATTTACGCGGACCTTCACAGGATCCCCTTTGTACCAGAAAGAAAGGAGATATTTGCCTGATGGGATACTTTTGCTGATGACTTGAATTCGATCCGAGGAAGAGGCATCGTACAGCTTCAACGCCTCTACTCCTGTCTTGGGAGGCTCTCCATGTCCGAGGGCGTTGGTGATAGTGGCTGTATTGGTATAGTTGAGAGCTACAGTGAGATCTGGAACTCCATTTGTCAGACCACACGATACGCCTTGGCATCCACATTCCAATTCTACTTCATAGTCCCCTGGAGGCAATACAATCTGTGTACTGTTTGATGCAGGGTCCCACGTTAAGCCATTATCGAGATTGGTAAAGATGAGGCGTCGGCTCTGAAGCAGGCAAGAAGCGATATTGGCTGCATTGGGGACTGAGATGCTGAGATTGATGTCGCTTCCATCATGGGATTCTAGGTGAAAGATTTCTGATTGCTTAATACCTGAGGCAAGGGAGAGGCTTTTAGATTCAGATTGCACTTGAAATCCTCCCTGAATGTCCCAACCGCTTGTCGCAATCTCAGAAAATGAAATTCTTTCAAAGCTCGTATAGGCTGATTGGGCCTCTTGCCCATTGACAACATGTGCTAGGGGTTTATCTGTAGCTCCAAACCAGTGCAGGGCTTGGGAAGTACCATTTTCTTTTTCTTGTTCGAGTATACGACCATAGGCATCATACTTTTGAGAACTGACGCGCTTCTCAAAATGTGTATCGTCAAAAACAAAGTTGTTGTTATGAATTTGCGCATCAATGGTATATGTACTTCCAGGTACGTTTCCTACATTTTGTGGAAGCAGATCAGCGGTCTCTAAAGTGTAGGCTTCGAATGGGTAAGCCTTATTGGGCTGAAATGCTTGGAAGGTGAGCAGTGTCCCACCAACTACCTGTAAAGGATTAGTTCCATATTGAATGGCTTGTTTGGTTTCAAGTGGGGTACTCAAGATATGCTTATCTGATAAGATCTTGAGGGCTTGCACCTTAGGATCCGTACTAGAGGAGGGTAAGTTTATATCCTTGAGGTAGGTATACGTAACGATCTCTTTGGTCTGGTCGCTGTTGGTCGTTTCTGTTTGCTCAAGCCAATGCAGAGAAGGATCATATTGACTGGTTTGAGTAGTCGAGATGGGCTGGCCATTTTCGGTGGTGGTAGAAACAACGGTTTGTAGTTGGGTAACTCCCATTCTGAGGGGTTTGTCCCAAATTGCGAACTTGTCTATGTCAAATTCGAAATCTAGATACCCTGATGCTGACTGGTGGCAAAAGTCATTTTTGTGAGCTAGGGGATATCTACCATAATCTACTTTGATGGAGGGGATATCTACAAAAAGGTCAGTGTATGTATTTTCTACCGTTTGAGAAGGTGTTGAGCTGCCTAATTCAAATTGTTCTTGCTTGATTAACTTACCAGCCAAATGCGCGTTGGATACAGGAGAACCGAATGGACGATTGTGGTTGATGATGTCTAAGGCATTAGAGAAAAAGGATTGATTACTTCCTCCTTCAGCATTTTCCCCAAATATGGTTTCAATCTGAAGGTAGTTCACATGGCTATTTTCTCTGTTTCCAAGCGCGATTCTACTTGCTCCTACCAGATTGAGAGATCTACAATGGTTGCAGTTGTTGATATTCATAATAGGAGTGGGGCTTGGATTGTTGGGATCTGTGGAAACAGTATGAGATTTATAAGCATACTCTGCTTCTCCTTGGATTACACCACTGGAGATTGAGGTGCCTACTAGATTTTCTGTTTCATATTTAAACCTTCTAATGAGAGGAGGGGAATCATTCTCCGCTGTTTGGGCAATGATCTTCTTGACCCGTAGTCCACCTGCTTCTTTGCTTAACGTAGGCATTTCCTCTTCTAGATTACTCCAGTAAATATTTGCTGTAATGTTATCTCCTGTCTTTCTCGTACTACATACCAGCACATAATTTCCAGGGGGGAGGAGGAAGTTGTCTGTAAACTCTATCATTTCCCCTGTGTATGTTTCGTCCCACATTCTGGTAGGGGGAGAACTGTAGGTTCCATTTCCCAGATCTTCATAAATGGCTATTTTCGGTTGCAGACCTGATAGGTTGGTAAAGGTTTGGCCATATGCAACGAGCTTGACAGGGATATCGACTGCGAAGGCAGTAGAGGTAGAAACCACTTCAAATGGGACAGAAGAAACTTCCCAATTAGTTTCTGAGAGAGAAATAGCGTGACATTCCTCATCGTCTGGAACAACTGTGTAGGGATAGATTTGTGCCACTTCAGTCTCCCCAATATATCCATATTCGTGAAGCTCATATTCAAATGCTATGAATCCACCTGTAGGCATTGTGATCCTTTCTAGGACTGATGCTTTAGATCCTGCGAGGTCGGGGCTTCTATCGGCTCCTTCATAGTAGAGAAATTCATTTTCTCCCAGTGCTTGTTCTAGATGAATGTAAGAAGGGACTAAATAATCATTGTTCTTGCGATTATAGTACCCCCAATGGTCCACAGCTGCCGCATGAGGATCTGGGAGCGGCATAGGATCGTAAGTAAAGGTATAAGGAGCCTTCGTCTGACCATGATCACCAATTGAACTCATATTGGCCAGCATCAGTCGCTTGCCTTGACTGCTGTTATTGGGTTGGGAATTGTCTCTGTAGGAGTAATTGAACTCCCATCCTGAGATCTGATGGTTGGTATGGCGATTCAGGAGCCTGATACGTTTTAACTCGTACATCCCACTATCAGGACTAACAGCCTGATTGCCATTGATGAAGTTCACATCCTGTCTAAGATTGCCCTTTTCAAAGAAAATACGGTAATTATCCGAAACGATTTCCTTTATCCTTTGTCCCTCGATTTCTTGAGAAGAGAAGCTTTCTTGGACAGCAGATACTCTATCTATTCTACATTCTCGCACATTTTGAAGGTATCCTAAGGTTACAGAGTGAGTAGGAATAAGCTCTGTTTTTAGCTTATACGGCTCATATCTATAGGTGATGGTCCTATTTCCATAGGGAGACTCTATCTTTGAAAGATGCCATGAAGAGACATATTCTTGGATTGCTGGCCTACAGCTTACACTGATAGGGACAGGCCGTAGATCTACCCCTTCCGTTCTACTAATTTCTTTTGCTTCATATGTATAAACAAGTCCATCAGGGGTAATGATCTTCCAACCCTTGATTGTCTTGACAGAGGGATCAGGATCGTCGATTACTTCTACTTTAATCTCACTTGTCGCACTGACAATGGGACCATTTCCAGGGGTCCAATCGAAGGCGAACTTGCCTGAGTAGCCACCTGCTGAGAAATAAAACTCATCGGGTTGAAAGTCTTCACATCCTTCGGCAATTTGGTTGGCCATGTCCCTATCTTCGCCTTCAAGGGCGTGCTTGACTTGCTGATAAGTGTAATTACTACGAGAATCAAGAAACCCTCTGTAGGTATCGTCTGGTTCACCGCGAAGCTTGCGAGAAACCATCCCACCCGTATTAAGACTCCAGCCTAGACCTACCCAACTGGCTGTTTCGTTTACTCTGATACCCGATGCGTGGTAATTAATGGATACATCTACACCCAATTCACCTTCTTTGAGCCCTAATAGTGGATAGCCAATGCTTGGCGTACCTGTGTAGAGGGAAACAGGAATATCCTCGTACTTAAACAGCGCCTCTGCTTCGGGGGATCGAGGCACGTAATCGGTAAAATTATTTTGGGAAAATAGAGTGTTAAAAACAAGTGTGAAAAATATCACACCCAAGGAAGGGAGTATTTTCATGGTTATACTATTTAGTTTGTGTTTGAAGTGCTGGTTTTTTTTCAATTTCTAAAGAAGTCATTGAAATTCAATATTCCAAACTCTCTGTATATTTTTCATATGTGGACTTTTTAATTTGAAATTGCTAATTATTTGATAACTAGTATATAGGAAAAATTATGTGTGCAGAAAAAAATAAGAAATGACAAAATTTATCTACATTATTGTTGTTTCTCGAAGGTGATACTAGGGTGAGAGAAAAGGATCTCGAACCAAGTACGTGCAAGCGACATACGATTATCTGGACTTAGGATAAGGAGTTGTGTGAACCAAGGCTTTGGCCATAGCGATTGGCATGTATGATAATCTTTATTATCAATGGTCGTATTTCATGTGTTATGTACACTAGCTCGTGTTTCCTTCCTCCACAAACAATAAAACAGCCAGGCTCCACCGCCCAGCTATTTTTTATCTATCTACTATTCTTATAAATCCTTCCAAAATTTGCCCAAAAACTCCCGCTCGCCTATGGTGATACGGTAGCCGTACCAGCCACTAAATAATCTTGCGATGTCCACAGGCTGCTCAAAAGTGCCTGTTTGCTCGACATACGTAGAATGAACTTTTTGTCCCATCATGTTGAAGATCTCTAGGGTAGCGGGTACATCCAGCGCTTCGAATGCCAAGTACAGATCACCCTGCACAGGGTTGGGATAGAGTCGGACAGGGAGCAACTCAGGATAGCTAACCGCTACCTGCGGCGAGTAATCAGGGACGCGATTGGCATCGGTGACACGGATGCGGTAGAAGGCCTTCCCATTGATGGGATCATTGTCGGTGAAGGTATACACAGGCCCCTGCTCCCAGGAGTTGACCTGCCCCAACGTCTCGTAGCGGACCTCGTCTACTGTTCGCTGTACTTCAAACACTGCCTGATCTGGTATGTCAGTTGCCGACCACTCGATGGTGACATCGCGCTGACTGGCTATGCCCGCGACTGTGTCCCACCTGATGATGTCTGCTCCGCAATAAGGATAAATGCTCGCCTCACGCGTCGTCTCCAAGCCCGTCGGATCGACAGCCGTGACCCGGACACGGTAGTAGTAGGTCTCGTCGAGACAGCCTAGCGGCGAAATGAGTGTAGCCGAACGCAACGAAGAGTCGATGGGCTCATCGTGAAAGTGGGTATTGTGATGGAGGTAGGCCTGCCAAGCCACCTTGAGCGACTCCTTGGGATGCTCCGCATCCTGAATGTCTGCCTCTAGCGGAAGCCAAGTATTTCCCTTGAGGGGATAGAAGTCTCCATCTTGGAAGCTGGTAATCTCGACCTGCGGAGGGGTATTGTTGACGCCGATGATCTTGTCGATGCTTTGCGTCTGATTCTGACTTGTCGTGACAGACAATCTCACTGTGTATCCTCTGGGATTGTTGTCCGAAGGCGTGAAGGTATGGATGGGCTTCTCCTCCGTACTCTGCGTCCCGTCACCAAAGTCCCATAGATAGCTCAACCCATCGCCCTCAGGGTCCACCGACTCCGAGCCATCAAACTGAACCGTCAGAGGCCCAACTCCGTATTCTTTGTCCGCCACGATCACTGGCTCAGGGAAAGCGTCCAAACCATAACAGATCTTGTAGAGATTCTTGTTGTTGTTGAGCACATAGTAGACACAGCCATCGATCGGACTGACTGCCATGTCAATGATCTGCCCTACATACCCCATAAAGGGCTTTACCTCCCGCAATTGCTGATTGTCATCGAAGATGAATTGCTTCCACCAACCCTTGAAATCGGCTCCTATGTACGTATTCTTATATTCTTCGGGGAAGTTTTCGCCCTCATAAAAGAAGCCTCCAATCCCGCATACGCCGTTAAAGTTCTCCGATACGACGGTAGACTCGGCATCATCGATCTGTACGGAGACTGCCACACCTTCACTGTCGAAGACACCTACAAAAGTACGCGCAGGAGGATTCCACTCCGCATGACTCCAAGAGAGGGCAGGGCGCTTATGGACGAAGGTCATCTCCGATGGGATCTGCTTATTTTGATTACAGGGATTCAGGAATACGGGTTCACCCGAGGCTAGCGGTTCCTTGATCAGCTCTTTGAATTCGAAGTATTTTTTGTCACAGACACCTGCCTCATACAAGGGATTGGGTGCAGAGGGATTGAAGCGTTCCTCCATTGGCCAGAACTCCCAGCGCCACTCATATCCTTCGAAGAAGGGCCAGCCCATATTTTGTCCAGGACCGTCGATCACATCCAACTCTTCCCAGCGTCCCCAGCCCACATCGGCGAGCAGGATGACCCCTGGATCACCATCCTCCATGAAATGGCTCCCCGTCCCTGGTCTGATGCTCATCCGCCATGGATTGCGCAGTCCCAAAGTCCACACACGCGAGCGGGCAGAAGAGGGAGTCGCAGCCTCGAAGAAGGGATTGGAAGGAAGACCTTCACCTGTCTCAGGGTCGAGACGCAGGATCTTTCCGTTGTGGGAGTCCAGCATCTGAGCGCGAAAGGAGCCGACATTCTCGGCGGGGTCCATGATGCCATCCGCAATGGCCTGACTGGCATAGGTACCGCCTCCATCGCCGCCGCCACCGTAGGCTTTGGAACCTGTAGAACCATCGCCTGTAGAGACGAGCAAAGATCCATCGGTACCGAAGATGATACCCGCCGCACCATGTGATTCGTGTAGCAAGAGGATGCCATCGTTGAGATTTTCTCCAAGCAGGATCTTGCGGGTATTGGGGAGAGGCTCGAGATTACCATTGATATCTAGAGTGAATCTTTCCACGCGGGCGATAGAGGCTTCATAGCTACTTTCAATCGCAGGGTCGTATTGGGGCGTGCCGAAGTTCAGGAGGTAATGCCGATTCACTGCATAGAAAAGGAAGATCTGGCCATTGTTGACAAAGTTGGGGTGGAGGGCGACGTCCATCAAGCCGTGGTCGCGCCAGTTGGCACACTCCTGTGTGATGTCGAAGAGGAGGCGCAGCTGGCCTTGCTCGACGAGGTAGAATTTCCCTTCTTTTTCCCATACAAACAACCTACCTGTCTCATCGAAGGTCAGACCTGTAGGATTATTGACCCCACTGAGCACAGGCAGATTGACAAACTGATCTGTATTCTGTGCGTGGAGGTGTAGGAGGAATGAAAGTAAAAGTGTGAATATAGTTAAGGTAAGCGTACGCATGCTGTGATGAAGATTTGCTCAAAAATACACATTTCATTGGCATCCCAAAGGGAGAAAATGAGTAGTAGGGAATCCCGAATATAATGATCGAGATCATTCAAAATGACACTGGCTCCTTTAGTTTATAATTGAAGCTTCCCATTTGCTCTGGAAACAATCTGGAGGAGGCAATGTATCCCTTTTTTATATGTGCAGGTACCTGATTAATTGTAAATAATTTTGACTGTCGCCTTCAGCGTCCCGAGCATTAGACTCGGGATTTTTAGGGAAAAAGAACCAATCCCGATGATGAATCTCGGGATGGAATTTCAGCCCAACGCCTATATCCGCCCCTATCACCAAGTTCCAATGCCAACGCCTCCTCAAACAACCTGTTATTACACTCGAAAATTATACCTGGAAATTTATTTTATATCCTACTGATGTCTCGAACGAAGTGAAATCCCTAAGGTCTGACCTCCTATATTTCTTTGTCTTAGCACTCAAACCTTGAGGTATATGCGTCGATTCTCCAACCACTTGGCTGCTAGCCAGCAAATGAACATGACGCTTAATGCAAAGGCCAAGGCTCCCCAGTAAGGCCCCATCCAATCAAAACCGCTTAGGTAGACCCAGCGATAAACAGAGGTGTTGGGATCGACGCGGAAGAAGTGCATGAGGATGGCGATATACTCCGAAAGCAAGTAGATCGCCAAAGGGTTTTTACCAAAGGTTTGAAAGAATCGCCCTTTCCATTTTCTTTTGGCAAATACATTTACATATACAATCGCTCCGATAATGACAAGGTCCATGCCTACCGTTAGCAGCACATAAGAAGAAGTCCAAAGCTTCTTGTTGATGGGAAAAAACCAGTCCCAACACAGGGCGATAAATATCAGCGCAGCTCCCATCAGGCTTATTTTGGCTATTTTCTCATAAGAGATCTTGCCTTTTTTGAGGTAGATACCCAGCAAATAGCCTGCTAGGACATTGACGAGAGTAGGAAGGGTACTCAGCAGCCCCTCGGGATCGAACGGAATGCCATCTCCTGTGTAAAGATGTTTAGGACCGAAAAGAAACAGATCTAATGTTCTAACAGCATTATTTTCCAGTGTATAATCACCAAAAGCATATAAAATCGCCCAGTAAGCCAGCAACATAAGCCCGCTCAAGATCCAGATAGCCTTTTGTTTCAAAAAGTAAACCAATGGGGCACAGACCAAATAGGCCAGCGCGATTCGCTGTAAGACCCCCCAAATTCTGGTATCAGCCATAGGAATAAACTCCCATCCACCTCCCTCCGTCCACCTTATAAAAGGAATCCAGTACATGGTATATCCTAATAAGAAGAGCCATACAAAACGCTTGAGGATTTTGAGGAAAAAATCTCTGAAACTGCGATTCTGCCATTTCCCTAGGACAAAAGCCAATGCATTCCCTACTGCAAACATAAAGGAGGGAAAGACCAGATCCGTCGGGGTAAATCCGTGCCATTGGGCGTGGAGTAGGGGAGGGAATGTTTGGGACCAGTCTCCTGAAGTATTGACGACGATCATGAATGCAATGGTCATTCCCCTGAATATATCTAGCGCAGTAAATCGTTGTTTCATACAAAAGTCCTTTAGGAGAGAGGTTTTATTTCCCCAAAGATCATAGAGATTTACACCGATTGTCTGGGCGCGTGTAAAATTATTCGTGACAAGTATGAGTCCTTCGGGAATTCAAAATACACACTTTTCTGATATAGTCTTTATATTGAGTCAAAGCCGTTTGACGCGGTTTTCTATCAAAGCTACTACTATGAGTAAATCTATCTCCCGTCGCAAGGCCCTTTCACAGTTGAGTCTGGGGCTGGGTGCGATGACGCTTCCGCTTTCTGCATGGGCGAAAAATGAGCAAGGGCAACCGATCATTTTACCCGATCCTGATCGCAAACAAGAATTGGCAAAGCCAGTGACAGCCATCACTTTGGGAGCAGGAAATCGAGGCAACGTCTATGGAGACTACGGCAAGGAATATCCTCAGGAGCTCAATATCGTAGGTGTGGCCGAGCCTATTCCGATTCGGCGTGAACGCTATATGGAGAAGCACGACATCCCCAAGGAGCATGCCTATGACACTTGGGAGCGCGTGTTTGAGCAGGAGAAATTTGCCGATGCGGTACTCATCACGACGCCAGATGATCTCCATTATGGTCCATGCATGGCCGCCCTTGAAAAGGGATATGACATCTTGTTAGAAAAACCCATCTCTCCCTCAGAACAAGAATGCCGAGACATCCTGGCTCTAGCGAAGAAGACGGGGCGCATCGTTGCTGTGTGTCATGTCCTCCGCTATGCGCCTTATTTCATTCGGTTGCGAGAGATGGTGCAGTCGGGGATGCTTGGTCGAGTCGTGAGCATGCAGCATCTTGAACCCATCCAGCATATCCACATGAGCCATTCGTATGTGCGTGGCAACTGGCACAACTCTGCTCAATCGACGCCGATTATTTTGGGAAAGTCTTGCCACGATTTAGACATCATGAAGTGGGTGTTAGAAAAGTCTTGCGAGAAGATTCACGCCTTTGGCAAGCTGAGTTGGTTTCATCGTGCCCATGCACCTGAGGGAAGTACAGATAGGTGTACTTCTGGTTGTAAAGTAGAGGGGAGTTGTCCTTATTCGGCTTTGCGAATCTACCACAAGGAACGTACGTGGCTGCATCATTTTGACTTGCCTGAAGATCCTGCTAAACAGGGAAACAAAATCATGGACTACCTCCATAATTCTGATTACGGGCGTTGCGTCTATCGCATGGACAATGACCAGCCCGACCATTACACCGTCAATATCCAATTCTCTGATGAAGTAACGGCTGCTTTTTCTATGGAAGCGTTTACCTCTTATCATGGCCGTCGTACTCGCATCATGGGAAGTATGGGAGATATTGTGGGAGATATGCAGGGACTGACTTACACCGACTTTCGGACGAAGGAAGAGTTCAAAGAGACATTTTCGGATGACTCGCATGGGGGCGGAGACTGGCGATTGGTATCTGATTGGGTTCAAGCAGTTGCAGCGCAGGATGCGACATTATTGACGTCTACCATTGATGCTTCGATAGAGAGTCATATCATGGGGTTTGAAGCAGAAAAAAGCCGTAAAAATGGAGAGGTGAGAAAGGTGGAAATCTAGTTTTGGAAGAATAGAGGGCTAAAGAATATGTAATGATATATATATCAGGTAAAACTCAGATGTAGGAGCTACCATTCCGCTCTTTTTTTCGATTAAGGAGTA
Source organism: Bacteroidota bacterium (assembly GCA_039820545.1). Taxonomy (GTDB): domain Bacteria; phylum Bacteroidota; class Bacteroidia; order J057; family J057; genus JALEFZ01. The sequence goes on from JBCBPW010000107.1 coordinate 11,311, forward strand.
AAGCATCTATTTTTATTGGGCTAAAAGGGACGAATTATGTGAAGTTTAACCCTCAATTCTTGATCTGCATGAAACACATGTTATTATTCCTCTGTCTTATTGGCTTCATTCAGCTTAGTTTTAGCCAAAATCAGCGCGCCAGATACCGCCTTTTTTACGAATGGGATACAGAAAATTTCGAGTGGAGGCTATCGCAAAATCAGTACATTCAAACCAACACCAAAGCCCGAACCATCGATTACTTTGGGCAGACTTTTGACGAAACCTCTCCTATTCCTGGTACGCGATTCGTATTGAGAAATACGTACTATGAGCCAGATTCTACGCAACTCCAATCGCAGGAGGTGGAGTCTTCTTATATGGTCAATGATGTATCGATTTATCTTCGTAGCCTCAGAGAGTTTGATCAAGAGGGGCAGTTGATTCGTCAATGCAACTGGCAAGAAATTTTGGATCCCTCTTCCAGCGATGAACCAGACCTGTATTTCGCTTGTCAAAGTTATGCCTACAACAGTCAAGGAGATCTCCTACAGACGGCAGATACAGTGAAAGATCCCCTTTCTGGAGAAGTGATTGATATCAATACGACAGACTACGACAATGTCTATGACGACAACGGGTGTAAAATCGCCGAGAAGAATTTCTCTGGAGGCATCTTTATTTCTCGCAAAGAGTTTGAAGTAACAGAGGATTGCGCCATCCTTCAAGAAATCACACAACGCTTCGATCCCTCTCAACAGAAATTTGTAAATCAGAACCTTAAAGTAAACGTGCAAGTCGGGGATACACTTTTTGCCTATTACAGCAATTGGAATGAGGCGGAGCAGCGCTGGGATTCCGTCACGCGCGAGGAAGGTATTATTGAAATAGCGGGGATTCCCTATCTGGTGTATATAAGAGACAAGAATTCCGCTTCAGGTTTTGATACACGATTTTACTATCGCTACAGCCTTTCGGGAACCTATCTTGGGTTCAGGGAGGAAAGAAAGTCACCAGATACAGGGGAGTGGTATGTACAAAATCGCTTGGAAGAAGTCTATACATTTGGACGTCTCACAAGGACAGAATCCTATCAGAATTTCACCTTGGAGTGGGAAAAGTTTAATGCTATCGACACAGTTTTTTATACCTATGATGCGCAAAATCGACTGATTAGAAAGGAAACGCGTCGTTACATACTGGATTTTGGCACGGGCGAATATATTGAGCGGTTTCTGCTGCCTGAGATTTATGAGTATGAAAACTACTGCTTGAATATCCTCAAAAGCGTCACCACCTATGAAGGAGATCGCGTGAAGTCTCGGGAAGTATATTTCTATGATCAAAATTACATCGCTGTTTGTGAGCAAGCGGATCAGCCTGTGGTGCAGGCCGAGGTATTTCCCAATCCCGTCAAAGATCGCCTGCATATCCGTACAGAAGTGTGGAACTTGGAAGAGGTCCAGTTGGAGGTTTTTGATTATATGGGCAAACGCGTAAAATATGAGATCCTAGAAAGAGGACCCTACTTCATGGATCTGTATGTCGGCAATTTGAAGGAAGGGCATTACCTTTTGCGATTCTCCTTTAGAGATGATGTAATGACGCAGAAAATCAGGGTAGCCAGACAGTAGATAAAATAGCGACCAGACAAGCTAGAAAGATACAGGCTGTTTCCATCAAGGGAGCGGCCTGTTTGATTTTTCCGCCCTATCAGAAATACCTTTTTTCGAAAATATTCCATATATAGCATATACTTTGCTTTTGTATATGATTCCTAACGCTTTACTATGAAGAGAACGCTATACTTTACTTCTCTGGTTTTTCTTTTCCTTCCTCCCCTCGTAGCCCAAGAGACATTCAATCAGAGTTTTGTCGATGAGCAGTGGGATACGCAGACAAATACATGGGTTCCCTATGCACGCAATCAAGCAGCATACGATGAGGCAGGGCGCTACTTGGGAGCCTATTTGGAAGAGGTACGTGAGGGAGAATGGATTCAGACGTATTATAGTGACTTTACCTATCACGGTACTTCCGATCAGATAGATCGGCGAGAGACGTATAGCTATCAGCCACAGTTTGACTTTACGCTCTCTTACTGGCGAAATTTTGAGTATACAGAGGAGGGATGGATCTTGCTTTCTGATACAAAGACTGTCACAGAGGATCTAGAAGGCGTTCCTTATGATTCTTCTTACATCCGTCGGACATGGTCCTATGGTACAAGTGGGGAGGTCTTGGCTGAAGAAATCTACCGCGAGCAGTTGAGCTTCTCTGGTACGACCATTTCTGTAGATTTGACGGAGTATAGCTATGATGCTGCAGGCTGTGAGACACGACGTGTTTTTAGTCAAGGCCGTCCAGGTGACCTGATTCCTACCCGACAGATCCGAACGCTCCGCAATGCCAACTGCGAGATTCAGGAGGAGATTGAAGAGGTCTGGATGAATCCTGGGTCTTTTTGGGAATTCGAAAGACGCACAGTTTATACCTATACCTCAGGTAATCTATCCGAAGTCATTAGCTATCAGCGTGACCTTGCGCTCAATGTCTGGAAAGAACAGGAACGAGAGATATATGAGCAGTTGGGGGATACGCTGAGGATTTCTGCCTATGCTTGGGATGAAATGACTAATGACTGGGATACAGAGGTACGTACTTTTTCATCGGAGGTAAAAGTAAATGGGGGTATACGCATGCAGGAGAATCAATCTTCTTCGCTTTGGACCATCCGAATCTATGACGAGAAAGGGCGCCAGCTATCTAGTACACAGAAGCTCAAGGATCAGGATGAGGAATGGGTAGACTTTTTTGTGGAAACCAATGAATATGATGGGAATGATCGGGTGGTCCAAGAGACGCGTTCATGGGACTATGATAAGGAATTGGGGCTGTATCAAGGGATTTTGATTGTGGAAAATACCTATGTAGAAAGTCAAGTCTTGCTTCAGGTCAATACGACAGTTTCGCAGAGAGATTGGATCTCATCCGAAGGACGTTATAATTTTGCTGCTTCTACATCCTTTGTCACTTATGACTACTATTGCGACGATCAGCTGCGTAGCCGAATCACCACTAGCAATGGCGTCAACCAAAGAAGGCGTCGCGTGGGAGTCGATCAGTCCTTGCGTGCGGCTTGCGGAGAAGGCCCTGACAACGCCCTCACAGTCTATCCCAATCCCGCTCAGGATCAAATCACAGTAAAGGTGGATGGGGAGTCCCGCCAACCCCTCGAAATAGAGATCTTGGATCAGCAAGGACGCTTGGCGAAGGTTTGGAAAATGGAAGTAGGATTATTTCTCACAGAAGTGGACATCTCGGATCTTCTGCCTGGTCTGTATTTGGCAAGGACAAACAAGGCAGGCGAATATCAGTACTTCAAGTTCGTGAAAACGGCTGACTAAGGGAGGGACTGAGAGGTTTCTTATGTCCAATCCCTCTGCCAGCGCCAACGTCCCGTTGGTGCTACGGTACCAATAGATCATTTTCATCGACACCCACCAAAGCTACCCCGATTTTTCTTCCTTTAAAATCCCTTACCTCTTTGTATCTTGTAATAGACAGTTTGGGATTACCTCTTATTGCCTATCTGTGTATAAAAAATGAAACCTATGCGAAACGTGCTCCTCTGTATCCTCATGTTGGCGAGTTGGACTGGGCTTTCTGCTCAGAAGTACTTCAGTATGCATTTTGCTACGGACATCAATTACCTGACCCAGGCCGATGGATTGGCTTTGGCTCCTTCTGCCTTCACGACGGGGAAATTTGGGCTACATTACGCTAGTTACAAGGAGGCCAGTGGCTTTGAGTTGGGTTTAAATGTCAACTATAAAGATGGGGACGGCCAAGGATTTCCCAACTTGCCTGTCGTCATGCGTGACTGGGGAGAGAATCAAAATGTAGGCAATTTCAGCGTCGAAATGGACGTCAAGGTAGGGCCTCGTATTTGGCCTATCTATCCCAAGATCGGATACATCTTGGGGTATCGATTTACCCAAACAGGTTTTACGACGGATGGCGAAGAGGTGAAACTGAATCCCATCTACTTGAACCTTCCCTTTGGGCTGTCGATGAACTGGCCTACGGGCTACGGGTTGGTGGGATTTGGTGCCTTCTACAATGTGGGTGTCCTCAACGTGGTCGGGAATCCCGATCCCAGTACAGGTAGTTTGTATGAGGGAGGAAGGCATCGCAGCATCACGGTAGAGATGACGGTATATTTTGAGAGCGGCAATTAACATATTTCATTTTTTAGGATCATTTTTTACGAAACTTATGCATCGAAGATCCAGTACGCTTTGAACAATGAACTCTGTATATTTGTACCATGAATCAATGGGATGATACAATTGTGGCACTGTCTACGCCTGCGGGGGTAGGGGCTTTGGGCGTAGTGAGATTGTCAGGACCAGAGGCGATTGCGATTGCGGGAAAGCTATTTTCGAAGCCTTTGGGGGAATTACCTGGGCGTAGTTTGGTCTATGGGCATCTGATAAAGGAGGAGCAGATCTTGGATGATGTCTTATTGAGTTTATTTCGCGGACCTAAGTCCTACACCAAGGAAGACACGGTCGAGATCTCTTGTCATGGATCGAGTTACATCTTGCAGGAGGTCATCCAGTTGTTGCAGCAGGCGGGTGCGCGTTTGGCTTTGCCAGGGGAGTTTACCCAGCGGGCCTATCTCAATGGTTCCATGGACTTGGCACAGGCAGAGGCCGTTGCGGACTTAATAGCCTCGACTTCGGCGGGGGCGCACCAGTTGGCCATGAATCAGATGCGGGGCGGGGTTTCGGACGAATTGAAAAAACTGCGTACGCAGTTGCTGGACTTCACTTCCCTCATTGAATTGGAATTAGACTTCGGGGAAGAGGATGTCGAGTTTGCGGATCGCAGCCAGTTGTCGGCGCTCATCTCCGAGATGCAACAAAAACTCGGCAGTTTGATTGACAGTTTCACCTTGGGCAATGCCATCAAGCGGGGGGTCCCCACCGTCATCTTGGGCAAGCCCAACGCTGGCAAGTCCACCTTACTCAATGCTTTGCTTCGCGATGATCGTGCCATTGTCTCCGACATACCGGGTACCACGCGAGACGTCGTCGAGGACCGAGTCATCATCGAGGGGATCGAGTTCAGGCTACAGGACACAGCAGGTGTGCGCGAAACCGAGGACGTCATTGAAAAAGAGGGCGTGAGTCGTTCGCTCAAGCTCGCGCAAAAAGCTGCCTTGCTTATCTACCTCTTCGACCTACAGACGGAGTCTCCTGATCAGGCCCAGCAGTACATCGACTTGCTCGGCTTGCCCGAGCAGACGCATGTCCTCCTAGTCGGCAACAAAATCGACCTGATTTCTGCTTCGTTTGTACCTCAGAAAGAGAACCTTCTCTTCATTTCCGCCAAGGAGGGGGCCTCTCTCCAGGCCTTACAGCAGCAGATGGTACAGTCGGTTCGTCGCTTCGCCCACAGCAATGGCAATCAGGCCATCATCTCCAATGCTCGGCATTTGGCAGCTTTAGAGAAGGCCAAGGGCTCCTTGGACGAGGTGCAGCAGGGCATGGAGTATGGGGTGAGTGGTGACTTGCTGGCGATCGATATACGGACGGTGTTGCATCACATTGGGGAGATCACAGGGGAGATCAGTACAGACGAGGTGTTGGGCAATATATTTAGCAAGTTTTGCATCGGCAAATAGATTCTTACCCTATTCCCAGATTTTTCGTATCATTAGGCAAATGGATAAATCACATCCACATATCCCCTATCTCCTAAAATCTCACCTCAAAGAGATTCGTGCCTTGTGCAAAAAGCACCATGTGTCAAAGCTATGGGTATTTGGATCAGTGCTTACGCCCCATTTCAAGAAGGACTCAGACATAGATTTTTTATATGAATGGAACGAGGAGGCCATCACTCCTGTAATCTTCCTGGAAAACCTGTGGACACTCCTGGACAGATTAGAGGAGCTACTCGGCCACACCGTGGATTGGATTTATGCTGGGAACCTCAAGAATCCCTATTTCATAGAGGAGATAGAAGAAACCAAAGTCTTGCTGTATTTGCAGGAAAGGAATTTAGTACCTGCTTGATATCTTGTCTCCCAAGACTTTTAACTGAGAAGTAGAAGGTCATAGCTCCAACTCTACGATACCTCAGCTAGACATAGCATTTCTTTTTGCTACGTTTATATACAAAAAAGAATAAAAACGGTATTATTGTACATAATCGTAGATTCAATATCTCCAATGACAAGTATAACTCAAAGAGCAGAGCTACAAAACCAGATTTGGAAAATCGCTAACGACGTACGTGGTTCTGTAGATGGGTGGGATTTCAAACAGTTTGTATTAGGTACGCTTTTCTATCGCTTTATCAGTGAAAACTTCACCAATTATATTGAAGGAGGTGATGAAAGCGTAAACTACCCCAATCTGCCCGATGATGTCATCACACCAGAAATTAAAGATGATGCCGTCAAGACCAAAGGGTATTTTATCTATCCTAGCCAGCTTTTTGTGAATGTAGCGAAAAAGGCAAATACCAACCCCAACCTCAATACCGACCTGGCTGCCATTTTTACAGCCATAGAAAGTTCCGCTAATGGATATCCATCTGAACAAGATATCAAAGGACTATTCGCAGATTTTGATACCACCAGCACGCGGCTAGGAAATACGGTGGAAAACAAAAATAGCCGCCTTGCTGCGGTATTGAAAGGTGTGGAAGGGTTAAACTTGGGTAATTTTGAAGAAAACCAGATCGACCTCTTTGGTGATGCCTATGAGTTTTTGATCTCCAACTATGCAGCCAATGCAGGAAAATCTGGTGGAGAGTTTTTTACCCCCCAGCATGTGTCTAAGCTCATCGCTCAGCTAGCGATGCACAAACAGCAAACAGTCAACAAAATATATGACCCAGCTGTAGGTTCAGGATCATTGCTCCTGCAAGCCAAAAAACACTTCGACAATCACATCATTGAAGAGGGTTTCTTCGGGCAGGAGATTAACCATACGACCTACAATCTGGCTCGTATGAACATGTTTTTGCACAATGTCAATTACGACAAGTTTCATATCGTCTTGGGTAATACCCTCATAGATCCATATTTACAAGATCAAAAACCTTTTGATGCCATTGTCTCCAATCCACCCTACTCTGTAAAATGGATAGGCAATACGGATCCTACCCTCATCAATGATGACCGATTTGCCCCCGCAGGGGTGCTGGCTCCCAAATCCAAAGCTGACTTTGCCTTTGTCCTGCATGCCCTCAGCTATCTTTCCAGTAAGGGTAGGGCAGCTCTGGTCTGCTTCCCTGGCATCTTTTATCGAGGAGGAGCAGAACAAAAAATCAGAAAGTATCTGGTAGAAAATAATTATGTGGAGACCATTATATCCCTAGCACCCAATTTATTCTATGGGACATCTATTGCCGTGACGATTCTGGTCCTTTCCAAACATAAAACAGATACAAAAACACAATTTATAGATGCAAGTGGGGAAAATTTCTTCCGCAAAGAGACCAATAACAATGTCATGACAGACGCGCATATTGAGCGTATCATGGACATATTTGACAGCAAAGAGGAGGTCGCCCACATCGCCACATCCATAGACACCCAAAAGATTGCCGAAAACGACTATAATCTCTCTGTAAGCTCCTATGTAGAGCCCGAGGATACACGTGAAAAGATCGATATAGAAGTACTAAATGAAGAAATAGCCGCTACCGTAAGTAAGATTGATACCCTGCGAGCTAGCATTGATGAGATTGTCAAAGAGCTAGAATCATGAGTGAAAGAAATAGAGAGGTGATCATTTATAAGAGCGAGGACGGGCTTGCAGAGCTGTCAGTGCAACTGAAAGGAGAGACCGTTTGGCTGACCATAGACCAAATGGCTGAGCTATTTGATAGAAATAAATCTACCATATCGCGCCACATCAAAAATGTATTTGAAGAAGGGGAATTGCAACGGGATTCAGTTGTTGCAAATTTTGCAACAACTGCCGCTGATGGCAAAACCTATCAAGTGGACCATTTTAACCTGGACGTAATCATCTCTGTAGGGTATCGGGTAAAATCGGTTCAGGGTACCCGATTCAGGCAATGGGCTACCCTGCGATTGAGAGAATACATGGTGAAGGGCTTCACTATGGACGATGACCGTCTGAAAAACATGGGAGGGGGCAACTACTGGAAAGAGCTACTCGATCGCATTCGAGATATCCGCTCCAGCGAAAAGGTCATGTATCGGCAGGTATTGGATCTATACGCCACGGCTACGGACTACGACCCCAAAAGCCAGGAGAGCATGACCTTCTTTAAGATCGTCCAAAACAAACTGCACTACGCTGCGCACGGCCATACAGCCAGTGAGGTGATCTACCTGCGGGTAGATAGCGACAAACCCTTTGTGGGCCTGACAAGCTTCAAAGGCAGCCAACCTACCCAAGCCGAAGCCATGATCGCCAAAAATTTCCTGGAAGAAAAAGAGCTTAGGGTACTCAACAACTTGGTGGCTGCTTACTTCGATTTGGCCGAACTGAATGCCATAGAAGAACGCGAAATGCGCATGGCTGACTACGTACAAGAACTGGACAGGATTCTGGCATCTGCAGGACGTAAGGTCTTAGAAAATGCAGGGAAGGTCTCCAGCGCCCAAGCCAAGGAAAAGGCGAAGACAGAATACAAAAAATACAAAGCCAAAACGCTAAGTGAGGTAGAAAAGGAATATTTGAATACGATTTCAGAGCTGGAGCAGAAGGCTAAAAAAGGAGGGAAAAAGCAATGAGTAAGGAGGATTTTACAGTAAATAGCAGACACCTGCCCTTTATGGAGAGGCTGCTGGAGGGGGAGGAAGTGGAATGGAAGAGGCTTGGGGAGATTTGTTCAAAAATTTCTTCTGGAAAAAATAAAGAAAAATTTTCGCAGGGCCTTTACCCTGTTTATGGCTCAACGGGTATTATTGGAAGAACGGATACTAAAAATTTCTCGACTCACTCAATATTAGTTGCAAGAGTTGGTGCTAACGCAGGTTATGTTCACATAGCAAAGGGTGAATATGATGTTTCAGATAATACCCTAATCATTCACAACTACGATACTGTTAGCTTCAAATATTTATACTACTACCTAGTAAACATCCGGCTAAATCGTTTTGCTAAGGGAGCAGGGCAACCACTGATTACGGGAAAACTCTTGAAAGAAGTCCTCATCCCCATACCCTGCCCAGAAAACCCTGAAAAATCCCTCTACATCCAACAAAAAATCGTTCGGATTCTTGATACCTTTACCGAGCTTACAGCAGAGCTTACAGCAGAGCTTACAGCAAGGAAGAATCAGTACGCGTATTATCGGGAGGAGTTGCTGAGGTTTGAGGAGGGGGAAGTGGAGTGGAAGGCTTTGGGGGAAGCGGGAGTTTTTCAAAGAGGGAAACGCTTTGTAAAAAGTGATATGATCTCAGAAGGAGTTCCTTGTATTCATTATGGAGAAATGTATACACATTATGATACGTGGGCGGTTGAAACCCGATCATTTCTCAATAAAGAATTAGTCGAGAAGAAAAAACTGAGAATCGCTGAAAAGGGAGATGTTGTTATAGTGGCTGCAGGTGAAACCATTGAGGACATTGGAAAGGGAACAGCTTGGCGAGGTGACGAAGGTGTTGTCATTCATGATGCTTGTTTTTCATATAAAAGTCCCTTAAACCCTCAATTTGTTGCTTATTTCACACGAACTAGACAGTTTCATGATCAAATAAGAAAATATATTTCTTCTGGTAAAATTTCCGCAATCAACTCCAAGGGATTAAGTAAAGTGGTGATCCCCATCCCACCTCCAGAAGAACAAGAACGCATCGTCTCCATCCTAGATAATTTTGATAAGCTCACCACTTCCATCACTGAGGGCTTGCCTAGAGAGATTACGCTACGCCAGAAGCAGTACGAATACTACCGTGACCTTTTACTCACCTTCCCCAAAGACCAGGTAAACACATAAAATGGGACGTTCATTAACCGAAATCGCACAAGATCTCAAAGACACCGATAAAAAAGTGCAGCTCATCTATGCCTTTAACGGTACTGGAAAAACCCGTCTGTCACGCACATTTAGATTGTTGATCGCACCAAAGGGAACCGAAGCGCTGGAGGAAGAAACCCCCACCATCAAAATCCTGTATTACAATGCCTTCACGGAGGACCTCTTTTATTGGGACAATGACCTGGATGCGGATATCAACAGAAAACTGACCATACGCCCCAGCAACTTCACCAATCTGGCCTTACAATTTCTGAAGGATCAGGGACAAGACGGAAACATCGTATCCCATTTTCAGCACTACGCCAGTGACTCCATCACTCCGATATTCAGTCCTGATTTTTCCGAAGTGGCCTTCTCACTCACCCGAGGAGATGATGAAAACCTGAATAACATCAAAATTTCCAAAGGAGAAGAAAGCAACTTCATATGGTGTATCTTTTATAGCTTATTGGAACTGGTGGTAGAGGTTTTGAACGTTCCAGAAGCAGACGAGCGAGAAACCGATCTATTTGATGAGTTGGAATATGTCTTCATTGATGATCCGGTAAGCTCCCTGGATGATGCGCATCTCATAGAGTTGGCCGTAAATATCGCTGAAGTCATCAAATCAAGCCAATCAGAGCTAAAATTTATCATCACCACGCATAACCCTCTATTTTACAATGTGCTATACAATGAATTTAACAATCGCGACCGCCGATATGACTACAGACCCAAACATTCGATAAAAAGGCGTTTAGAAAAATTGAATGACGGTACCTTTTCACTTGTTGAGCAATCCAACGACTCTCCTTTTTCTTATCACCTCTATTTATTGGCAGAGCTTGAAAAAGTCATACAATCGGGGGATATTCAAAAGTATCATTTTAACTTTCTACGTAATATATTGGAAAAGACATCCACCTTCCTGGGTTACGCCAAGTGGAGGGATCTTTTGCCAGAAGAAACAGAAGGATCAAGAGAAGCTTATTTTAATCGCATCATCAACCTATCGAGTCATGGCAAATTTTCTGGCGAAGAAGTAGCTGTAGTT
>JBCBPW010000108.1:0-22360 GCA_039820545.1 Bacteroidota bacterium
CTTTTCTACAAAAAAATATGAGAAAATTTATACGAGCAGCAGATTGTTGCTCGTTTATTTTTTATCTTCCCTTTACTGAATACTGAATAAAATTGGTTATTGAAGAAGTGGCCTACACACACTTTGCAACCATATTTATTTCCCAATTGTGCTTTTTCCTCTCTTTGAGATTATCCAATCATATGATATGGAGATGAGCTTTTGTACGCAAAAAAATATCTTCTATTAACTATGTAATAGTTTGATTACTAGGGATTATAGCATGAATAGCCAGCATGTATTTTTCCCTTCTGAATAATTTTTTGCAGAAAAAGGCAAATCGTCATGTAAAAATCGCGTGCGTCTCGTTTAGTGATTGATTGTAGGATAATCTTAAAGGGAATAAGAGTAAGATCATATTTCAGTGCTTCTATGTGAGTGGTGATTTATGCACAAAATTTCCTGAACAGGAGATTTTGTTTGACAAATCGATCCCTGGACAAACGTATGTCTAAACAGGCATCAAAGGGAGTTTGTCAGTTCGTACATGCTAGCCCCTAAAAATTTTCAAGTATGAAGAATATCCTGCACGTAAAGGAGAATAAGCCTGATATTTCGTTAGGTCGTAAGAAAAGTTTATCTTCCAGCGTCAAAGAACTCCCATTATCAAACGGCGTGCAAGAAAAACTTCCCTACACTACGGCTGAAGAAACGCCCTCGGACAATGATCTGATCGCGCGTTTCCGCGAGAAAGGAGATGGTCAGGCCCTCGTCAACTTATTGGATAAGTACGAGCGCTACATTGTGTCTATCGCCTTACCTATCCTCAAAAGTCCCGAGGATGCCAAGGATCTTAAACAAGATCTGTATATCAAATTGGCAGATTCCTTTACGCATAAAGCTCCAAACCAACGATTTAAATCCTGGTTAGGGACAGTAGTGAAGAACTACTGTATTGACAAGTATCGGAAGTTCAAACGGATGACAGGAGATGAAGAATTGCCTGAGCCGAGCGTAGAAGACTGGCGATCGCTCAATCTCAACATGGATTTTCAACCTGTACAGGCATGTGTGGCGGAATTGAACCCTGAGCAACAGATCTACATCGAACTAGCTTTCTTCAAAAAGATGAAGAATCAGGCCATAGCCGAATATATGAACTGGACGCCCAATAAAACGCGTGGTACAAGAGACCGCGCCTTAAAAAAGTTAAAGCAAAGCCTGAAAGGATTTGAGGGTGAACTCGCCCGATACTTTCAGGAGGATTAACCGATTGAAGAATATGTCCCATCGCGAAATTTCCTTAGAAGAACTTATCTCCTACCTTCAGGGGACAGCTTCTGAACCGCTTAAAGAAGAAATCGATTCCCAGCGCAAATCAGATGAAGAATTTGAAGAGGAGCTGCAAGGTTGGGAAGACTATATAGAAGACCATTCGGATCGAGAGGAGGCAATTCAGCATATTAAGGCGATCCATCAGAAGTGGAAAAGCACCCCCATCGTCGAGGTAGCTTCCTCTAGCCCAGCGGCTGCCTCGGTAAAATCTCTTTGGGCACGTCCGACGCTCTGGTTAGCAGTAGCTGCTGCCGTCGCAGTTTTAATCCTAAGTACAGGTATCATCAGCTGGAGTGGAACAGGAAGTGTAAACTATGAGCAGCTCGCATCGCAGGAGATAGACAAGGAGCTTTCTCGCATGCTCAATGTGACTGCCAGTGTAGATCCCCAAGTAGAAGATTCAGACGATTGGCAAGCAGTCTTGCAGAAAGCCTATGCATTCCAAGGGGATTCGGGGTTGGTCCGAGTGATAGACGCCATGGCACCTGCCACTCGGACAGAAGAAATCAGGCTGATTCATGCCTTGGCCCTCTCCAGGACGCAAGCGAAAGAAGAAGCCCTTTGGATATTAGATACCTTAGCCACTGAAAGTACCCAAGAGGATATTCGTTGCAATAGTATATGGAATGGATTCTGGATTGCCCTAGAGACTGAGAAATCTAAAGCCAAAAACTGGGTCTCCAAATGGAATGTGCAGCAGAAAGGAATCGATTGTCCAGATGCTTATCCCGCCAAGAATAAGAAGATTAAGGAGGTCATGGTTTCTTTTTAATGGCTGAAAGTAAAAGCGACTATTCCACAAGGCGTTTGATTAGCTTCAAGTCTACAGCCCAAAAATTAGGGGAATTTGATTCATCTCTTATTAATCCTCCTTCAGTTTGCTATGAGAAGCCTGTCTTTAGCTTGATGTGCTGCGCTAAGGATAGATGGCTGTCGCTTCAGCGATTGCATATTGCAAAATGTCGTATTAAATTAGAACAAATGTCTTTCAAAAAATAAACTTACACGGGTAAGTGTTCATGCACTTGCCCTTTGCCTATACACAACACCTCGTTCTTTTGCCCATTGTGAACCATCAACCATAGGGAGTGCCTAGCTCCTTCCAATTTAGATTAAAACATGAAATACATACTGCGATTCGTCGCATGGCTAGCCTTATGTTCCATATGTCTTGTAGCGAAAGCTCAAAATCAAACTTCCCCCGATAGACCGGCGCTTGTTGCCTTTTACAACAGTACAGATGGACCTAACTGGGCCGATAAGACAAATTGGCTTCAAGGACCCATCAGTGGTTGGTTTGGTGTCGAGGTAGACAACAACAATCGTGTAGTGGGGTTAAACCTCCCCAACAACCGATTGGGAGGATCTGTTCCTGCAGATTTGAATCTACTCAAATCGTTGCGCGTGCTCAATCTCAGGAGCAATCCTAACGTCAAGTCGATCACGCCTATCCAGAACCTTCCCGCCTTGGAAGTCTTAGATTTGGGTAAGATGGGGCTGCTGACCTTGCCTCCATTAGATACGCTCCCTTCCTTGAAAAGCCTCTTGATCGATGGCAATGCGCTGACAAGCCTTCAGGATTTGAGTGATTTCACTGAATTGGAGGAGTTGATTGCCTTTTCGAATAATTTGACGAATCTCTCTAACCTACCTCCAGGCTTGCAGCGTCTGAGCGTACGGGCCAACCAGTTGAAAGACTTAGGCAATGCAGCTTCCATAGCGAATTTGGTAGAGTTGCGCTGCCAAAACAATAGGTTGACTTTTGAGGACTTGCTGCCATTCATAAGCCTTTCTCCCAATGCTTTTTCCTATGTCCCACAGGACTCCGTGGAGTCTGAGCAGACCTATGCTTTTTATGTAGGGGATACATTGGAGATGGCGACGCCCGTAGACGTGGGAGCAGATACGAGCATTCGCTATCAGTGGTTTTTGCAGCCTGCGGGTCTCAATAATTTTGACAATGCGACAGGTGTTATCTCTGAGAATAAGGTACGTATTACAGATAGTAACTTTGCGGGGGGGACAGCTACAGGGGACTTCTACTTTGTAAGAATTACCAGTTCCTTGCTACCCGATCTCCTATTGACTTCCCGCAAGAAATTTATAGTTGTGCGTCAAAAGCCGCTAGGTTTTGATGATACCAAGGTTCAGGGGTATACCCGTACCACGGTCCGCTTCAATCCGAATAGTACTGAAGCACAGCGTGAGGTCATTCGTGCGCGCTTACTCGCGCGTGGAGCTGTGCAGGACATGTCCAGACTTTGTAATTGTGGAACAGCAGAAACATGGCTGATTTCAGATACCATTCGTACACCAGATGGAGAGGTCGCAAGCATTGACCCCAAAGAGTCGATAGCAGAGGTAGAGGATGATCTCCCGCCTCAAAATGATACAGCTTCCATCGAAAAGGATTTCCTGGTTACAATCAATCAGCCTCAGGTAGACGATCTTAGCTTACTTTGGGCGGTAGATTTAGGCTTAGACAGTTTGATTGCGCTACAACAAAAGGATATTGTGGTAGGCTTGATCGACTATGGAGTAGATTCTTCTCACAGTACCTTCAAGGGAAGAATAGAAGAGAGAAAAATCAACAATCAACAAGCATGTAGGAATAGAAATCGCAACAGCTTCAATTTCAAATTGGAGAGTACAGATGCTTTCCAGGATAGCTTGGATGGAGGACATGGAACCCATATCGGAAGTATTGTAACAGGCCTTCGAGATTTGGAGAATCTCCGATTGATGAGCTTGCAAGTAGGAACCCATACAGAAGCGGCCACCCTTTTTGATGTAGCGTGCGCCATAGATTACGCCATCAAGAAGAAGGTAGATGTCCTCAACATGAGTATTGGGTATTTAGGTGATTCTTCTTCTTTACTGGATCAGGCAATGCAAATGGCCCTGGATGCGGACATTGTCATTGTGACTTCTGCAGGAAATGATTCGATCAGCAATGACCTCAATCCACATTGGCCCTCCAATTATTCTATGAAGTATCCCAATATGTTGGCTGTAGCTTCCGTACGATCCTTTGGGCAAGAGCAAATCAGTGCCTTTTCTAACTTTGGGGCTCAAACTGTCAATATTGCAGCTCCTGGAGAATTGATCTGGGGAGCGATCCCCAATAAAAATGGGGTAATGTCTCATGATTTTGCCTTTAAATCAGGAACCTCTATGGCCAATGGCTTTGTCACTGCTTTTGTAGCTGCCATTCGAGGGGCAGATCCAAGTTTGACGGCTCCTGAGGTAGTCAACTTGATTCGATCGGATGCATTCTCAGTAGGACAGGTATCAGCCTCTAGGGTTAAAGACGGAAGAAGACTCAAGGTTCGCTTGGTCAACTGTCTTCAAACACCCAAAGCCTTTAATGATCGTATCGCCGTAGCAATGGATGGTTCTACCTCGATCAACGTACTTGAGAACGACTGTTTCGTGGATTCAATTGGTACGCCCGAAGTAACGGTGGAAGTGGACTTTCAAAATGGGTCTCATACATTGAGTAATGGCGTGATTACTTATACGCCCAATGAAGGCTTTGAAGGAGTAGATGTGTTGACGTACAAGATTGCTTACAGTGGAAATTCCTCAAACGGCACAACTGCCAAAGTCTTTGTAAAAGTGAGCGATACAGCTAGCACATTTTTAGGTTTGGCCTGTTGGATATGGATTTTAATTGCGCTAGGATTGATTCTGTTGGTAGTTATTATCCTTATAATAAGAGGAAGGAGCAGTCCCTCTTCATAAATAGCATTTGGGGAGGGGAAAGAATATGTGTAACTCCACAAGTATAAAACTTAAAATGGGACAATCTAGTCGATAGATTGCTCCCAATCTTTTTTATATTGAGATATAAGGAATACTCGAAAATAACATTCTCTTTTGGCTGTTTAAATCGCACTCACTAGAAGGGAGAAGCTATATATTTCGTCTTCCTAAGTCAAATCATAAGCCTATGATTCCAAAATCTATTCTAGTTGTTTTACTGACGTTTATTTACGGGGGTATATGCGCTCAATCCACCATGAGTGATGTAGAAAAGATCTACCAAGAAGGGCTAGAAATAGCAGGAAAGTATAGAGGGGAAAAAGATAAGGCGTTAAAAAGCAGCTATTTAAAATCTGCATTTGAGAAATTTTCACAGGTAAAGGATATATGTAATGATCTTGATGAAAAGGGAAAATGTGAATGTGCAGATAAACTTTATCAAATAGGGATTGACATTCAAGTGAAAAAACTTCCCTTGGATAGCGCAATTGAATTTTTTGAATTAGCAGGTAGTGCTTATCAAAGATGTGATTCAATTAATAAGGCAAAAGTTATTGGTAGCTATGCGAACCAAGGAAGGCTTTTAAGGGATTTATACCAATTCAGAAAAGCCAAAAATCTGTTTTCAAATTTTGTTATTCGATATCCCTATCTTAATGATATCTCTAGTTCTGAAGAAAAATTCTTTGCAGGTTATTTCTACTTCACATGGGCTAGATTAAATGAGAAAATAGGCGATTTAGAAGAGGCGGCTCAGAAGTTCCGTTCTGCCTTGTACTATCAAAATTCTTTGAAGAAATACGATCAAGAGGTGATTACTCGATATTCTTTGGGGGTTATTTTCAATAAGCTGGGGCAGCCTCACAACACAATTCAAATCTTATCTCCCAACGATTCTATCCTAAATGGTAAGGAAATTGGTAAGTCAGAAAAATGGATAAGAAAACGGAAAGTATTAACGGTTATTACCCGTAGCAATGCATTTCTCCGTCTAGGAAATATCGAAAAAGCTGAAAAAGAGTATCAAAAATTACTGAAAGTTTTCATTTCTTCCATTGACAGCGCACGCTGCTACAATAACTTAGGAATCATATCCAAGCGTCGTAAGGACTATAGCTCTGCGCTGTCTTATCTTAGAAAGGCAACGGAAATGAGTAGTAAGGAGAAATACTCAATCCTTCCTCTACACTACGATAATATGGGAGACGTATATTTTGACATGAATCAACTAGATTCTGCTCTTTATTATTATCAACAAGCTACAGCCACTACAGTGGACCATTCTCTAAATGACTCGAGAATGAATTTTTCTTTAGAGACCTTGGTCGAATCCAATAGCCAAACCGCTCTCATTGCCTATCTTACTTCCAAGGCCAAGACGCTCCATCATATTTACCTAAGAGATCACGAACAAGCAGACTTAGATCTGTCGCGAGAAACCTACGAGCTTGCCATTGATCTCATAGATCGCTTACGACAAGAATTTCAGGATGCCGATTCCAAGCTTTTCCTCCTCAATGAGGCGATGGATACATATGAAGGGGCCATCAGTGCGGCGCTCACAGCAGGAGATCTCACACGTGCTTTTCAGATCTCAGAGAAGTCCAAGTCTACTCTCTTATACACGGCTATGCGGGGACAGCAAGCCAAATCTTATGCACAAATTCCTGAAGATCTACTGGAAGAAGAATACTTTCTCAATGAGGAGATTGCCTATTTGGAGCATCAGCTTTCTGCTCGTGCAGATGATACGGAGCTGATGACCCGACTCACCATCGCCAAGACACAGTTGGAGCAGGTGATGAAGAAAATCGAGACAGCTTATCCTGAATACTATCGCTTAAAGTACGATACCCAGCCCATAGGCTTGGACTTTCTTCAGGAGAGTCTGCCCGAACAAACGTACTTGGTAGAGTTTTTTACGGGGAAAGACAGTACCTACATTTTTGTTATCGATAAAGGGCGCATACAGGTGGAGCGCATAGCTTCTCGCGAGGCAGATGTACAAGATTGGGTACAGCAGTTGCACGACAATCGTCTAGAGGAAAACTTTTACCCCATGGGACATGCCCTTTATCAAGATCTCTTCCAATCCTTTGACTTGGAGGCAGGCCATCATCTATTGATTGTGCCTGATGGGCAATTGAATTATCTGCCTTTTGGCGCCCTACTCTCCCATCCTGTCACCGCAGAGCAGCGACCCAGTCAATACGACTACCTTATCCAGCGCCATCCAATCTCTTATTCATTCTCAGCCAAGCTCTGGCAGTGGACCACCCAACAGGAGAAAAGCTTTGCCCCTTTTCAAAAGAACCTACTGGTCTTTGCGCCCGATTTTCAAAAGATAGCCCCTTCAGGACTTTCAGCGGAAGATCAGGGGTATTTGTACGATCCCTTCTTTGGAGGAAGGCCTACTGTTCAGGCAGAAGCGGCACTTAGTCCGCTGCGTGTGCTCAAAACGGGCGCGCGCAATCTGTCAGATGAACTGGATGGAAACTTTTATCCCAATGAGGAGCAAGATGCTTTGCTGGGCCGCTTCATTGATATTGCCAAGCAGTATCGCGTCATTCACCTTACCACCCACGGCTCCTCCAACAAAGACAACAATCGCTATAGCTACTTAGCCTTTCGACCTACGGAAGACAGCATCGACAATGAGCGTCTTTATCTTGCGGATCTCTACCGCCTCGAACTCAATGCCGATATGGTCGTCCTCGCCGCATGCGAAACCAACCTAGGAGAACTCCATCCAGGGGAGGGCAATGCTTCCTTGGCCCAAGGATTCACTTATGCAGGAGCGCGCAGCATCGTGGCCACCCTCTGGCAGGTAAATGAGACTTCCACCAGCGACCTTATACAAGCCTTCTATCAGTATCTCCAAGAGGGCAAGGATAAGGCCACAGCCTTACAGCTCGCCAAGCGGGACCTCATCGCCAATGCAGGGGATTATCCCACCCCTTATTACTGGGCAGCACCCATCGTAATTGGTGATACTGTGCCTATCGGCTTTCGTCCCATGTGGATTCCCTATGCGATGATCGGCGGCTTTATTTTATTATTGGTTTTGATGATCGGGATATTGCGTCGTAGAAGAGCTTAGGCCCACCGCCACGGCGTGGGCATTCTGTAGCCACTTGTCGCAGCAAGTGCTTGTTCAAGAAGATTTTATCTTCTTATGAGCTGCATCGAGGGCATTTTCGTTAGGTTTTGTACCTATGCGAGTCTGTGGAGGATTCTCCTGGCGATTTTGTTTACGCGTTTGTGAGGATATTCGATTTTGGTCCATGGATTCGTAGGTCCACGCATACAGAGGTATGGCTGCTTGGGTTTTTGCTCACGCTATGGCGGTGAGCCTACAATTATGTTGTGGCTTTGCTTGGTTTTTTGTTCATGGGGTGGTGTTCGCATGTGGCGGTGAGCCTACGGTCCAACTTGCACTTGCCAGTGGTATGTGGCTACTTGTGGTATGGAATTGACTACGGCGATATCATTGGTGGAGGCAGCTTTGGAGCCACAACACCAGACCTGGGCTGATTTGGGGGCTGGTACGGGGCTTTTTACGGAAGCGCTCCTGCAAATCCTCCCTGAATCTGCACAGGTCCATGCCCTAGATAAGAGCCCTCGCTATCTCTACGACCTTTGGCGGAGCTACCGCAAACGACTCGTCGTCCATGATGGAGACTTCACGCGAGAGATGGAACTCCCCCCACAAGATGGGATACTCATGGCCAATGCGCTGCATTATGTGCAAGATAAGCAGCGCTTTCTCCCCCACATTTTTTCTTACCTCAAACCTGGTGGCACCTTTCTCCTCATCGAGTATGAAACCGATCGCTCCCAACCACCTTGGGTGCCATATCCCCTCTCATTTGCCACCTTCGAAAAACTGGCTACCGAACTCGGCCTTACAGACATCCAAAAACTCCATCAAGTCTCCTCCGCCTACGGCTACCAAGGCATCTACGCTGCCAGTGGCAGGCTACCGTAATTCAGTGCTCATTTTTCATTGTTCAGGCTTCAATTTTCAAGTAGGAACCAGTCACTCTTTTCAGCAGCTGAGTTTTCAGTCCCAAAGCGAAGCAGTCTCGCAGTGAAACGGTCTTTCGTCTCACCGTCTCCAAGAGTCACAGCCACTCAAGCAAAAGCTAAGTTTTCAGTCCCAAAGCGAAGCGGTCTCGCAGTGAAAACGGTCTTTCGCCTCATCGTCTCTAAGAGATAAAGTCTCTCCCTAAAAATGTTTGAATATTATCTACATAGGTGTATTTTTACCCACGACATCTCGCATTGGAACACTACACATTGAAAAATACCATCCGATGAAATTGCACGAATATCAAGCAAAATCACTCATCAAAAAATTTGGGGTACCCATTCAAGAAGGCGTGGTCGCCAGCACTGTAGATGAAGCAGTAGCGGCAGCCAAAGATCTGTATGAAGGAGGACCCGACGGACAATTCTTCGTCGTGAAAGCACAGATTCACGCAGGTGGACGCGGTAAGGGGACTGTCAAAGAGACAGGTTCTCACGGCGTAGTCGTAAAAAGAGGCCTGGAGGGCGTGGAAGAAGCTGCTAAAGGCATTCTTGGTGGTACGCTTGTGACCATTCAAAACGAAGCCATCGGTGGTAACCAAGTAAATAAGATCCTCATCGCGCAGGATATGTACTATGACGGTCCGTCTGAGCGCAAGGAGTTCTACTTCTCGATCACGCTCGATCGCGAAACCGGAAAAGATGTCATCATTGCTTCTACTGAAGGAGGGATGGACATCGAAGAAGTAGCAGAGAAGCATCCTGAAAAGATCGTCAAGGAATGGATCGATCCTGTCATCGGTATGCAGCCCTTCGTCTCTCGCAAGATCGCCTTCGGTCTCGGATTGGAGGGAACAGCCATGAAAAATGGGACGAAGTTCATCGCCAATCTCTACAAGGCTTACAAAGAACTGGACGCAGAGATGGTGGAGATCAACCCCATGTTCAAGACAGCAGATGATAAGATCTTGGCCGTAGACTGTAAGATGTCTATTGACGGAAATGCATTATACCGTCATCCAGATATCGCTGAGATGCGCGATCTCGCCGAGGAGGATCCCTTGGAGGTCGAAGCAGATAAGTACCACTTGAACTATGTGAAGTTGGACGGAAATGTAGGCTGTATGGTAAATGGTGCAGGTCTAGCTATGGCGACCATGGATATGA
Source organism: Bacteroidota bacterium (assembly GCA_039820545.1). Taxonomy (GTDB): domain Bacteria; phylum Bacteroidota; class Bacteroidia; order J057; family J057; genus JALEFZ01. The sequence continues at coordinate 10,276 of JBCBPW010000108.1, forward strand.
TCAAGCTCTCTGGTGGAGATCCTGCCAACTTCCTAGATGTAGGTGGTGGCGCGAGTGCCGAGACGGTAGAGCAAGGATTCCGCATCATCCTCAAAGACCCCAAAGTGAAGGCCATCTTGGTGAATATCTTCGGTGGGATCGTACGCTGCGATCGTGTAGCAAACGGTGTAGTGGAGGCTTACAAAAACATTGGTGAGATCAAAGTACCGATTATCGTGCGCTTGCAGGGAACAAATGCAGATATCGCCGCCAAGATCATCGACGATTCTGGCTTGAAGGTAACTTCTGCAACTACGCTGACTGAAGCAGCCGATAAGGTGAGAGCTGCCTTGGCATAGTCCCTGACTGAGAGAATGATATTTATCTGAATAAAAGCCCTGGATTTTGCGATCCAGGGCTTCTTATTTGGGTTAATGTGTAATCAATACCTTATCCCTCCATATGATGGTTCCTGCATCGTCCTTCAATACCAAAAAGTAACAACCTGTGAGCATGCCTGCGAGCTGGAATTGATGAGACTGAATTTGCGGAGGGAGAGGATCTTTTCGTACTTCTTGGCCCAAGCTATTGATCCAGTGTAAAGTCATCTTACTCAGATTGGCGTCACTTGTGAGCGCTAAATGAAGAATTGTGCTGGTGGGCTTAGGATAGAATGAAATAGATGCCTGGATAGAAGGCTCAGTATTAACACTGACCGTTTTGTAAGTAGTGTCACAAGGAAATGTGTAGTTGGGATAACGGAATATTTTTCCTGTGCTGTCCTCATAGCAGCGAAGGAATTGGGAAAAAGGCATCGTCAGGTATCGAAAGCGATCAGAGAAAAAAGTGGCGATATGGCCTAGTCCTTCAATGATCGCACTCGGAAAACTGTCAGTCGGAGGTTCAGAGAAAAACTGTATAGGAATCCAAAAGCTACAATCGGCACCGCCTGGCTCACCGATGGGAGAGATGGTTTGCATATTGACAGAGTCAGCACCTAGCGAGATACGTTGCACATCTGTGACTTTGAAGATCTGGTTGAAGAAATTGCCTTGCCCTTCGTAGATTGTGACCGCTAACGTATCCCCCGTGATCAACCCGAAATCATAGAGCAATCCAAACTGCTGTGATGGTTCATAGTATAAAAAGAGCTTTTGATCTTCTTGATGAAGATATCGAAAGGATACGCTAGGGGGAGCGTATCTGAAAAGAATGATGAAATCTGAATAATCCGACAGCTTTTGCCCTGAATCATCGTATCTCTGACGACTTCATGCACTTCGGGGAAGAAAGTTCCTATCGGTCCCGTTTGTGTGCTCTCTATACTTTCCACGCCATAGTGCCACTTCGCTCCGATGGGGGCATAGTCTTGTGCATGGCCTAGATTCATGATCCAGACCATCAGGACAAATATCCACTTGTATCGCATATCTTGTCTTTTTTCTCAAACGGAAGAATCCATTTTTCCGCTGCATGAAAGAAAATACATTTCTTCTGCATGGACTATTCACACTTATCTCAAAAGGTTTATGCCTCCATAGGATGTTTTTACTACACGTCCCCCTCGATAGCTGGACGGGATAAGGAGAATAGCAATTTTTGAAGAATGTCTTGTAACTTTCCGATTTCCCAGAATTAACAAAACATACCTTTGTCTCTTCTCTTAATCAAGATAAATATCGAATCCATGATACGAACGCTGGGCGCCTTCTTTCTCCTGATCCCTCTCCTGACGATGGCTCAAATTCCTACTAACGACCGCTGCGACAACGCCATCGCCCTCACTTTTGGCGAAACACTGGATCAGGAATACAATCAAGAAGCGACAGTGACAGTGGAGGAGCAGCCTGACGGTTATCCGACAACCTGTATCAAGACATTCGAAAATGACCTCTGGTACAGCTTCGTTACAGCAGCGGATTATACCTACTACGAAGTGCGAATCAATCCCTCAGGCTGCAACTCATTAGCAGGACTGCAAGCAATGATTATTCAAGCCGATTCTTGTTTTCCTGATAAATACCAGTATCGGGACTGCGCCAACCCCTTCGCTGAGGAGCTGATCGTGATGGACCTGGTAGAAAGTACCCCAGGGATAGAGATGAAAGTCTACATTGATGGATTCGATGGGACAGAGTGTGGCTTTGAAATTACCCTTAATGCATACAAAGACAATCCAGCTACGCCTCGCAAACGTAGACGTTCTCTCTATGATTATACCCGTCCTACCGAGTTTTTTGAACCTGTGGAAACAGAAACCTACTTCATGAATAATGAAGCACATATTTCATGGAATGTAGCCTCTCAGGACAATGTAGATTTTTTTATTATCCAAAGACTGGTGTGGGTCGATGTACCCGATCGAATGTTTGGGCGAGAAATCGGAAGAGTGAATCCACAGAATACAGCAGGGGCAGAGCGTACGATTACGTACGATTTTAGGGATATCAGGAGGTTTCAAGAAGGGGAAACCTACTGTTATCGTGTGGTGAAAGTCGACACAGAGGGAAATAAATCTTACACCGAACCTACCTGTGGAATGGCAGAACTGAATGAAGACTTTTTCATCAGTGAGGTGGAGCGCACAGGGGAGGGGCAAGTTTACTACATACAGTTTATCAATAATCGAAAGCAGGATCTTGTTTTCTCTCTTCTGGATGAAAACATGCAGTATATCAAAGGATTAACTCGGCCCAAGGAGCCCAAGGGAGCGGATCGGATCACGATTGATATGGAAGCATATCCATCGGGTTTTTACCACTTAAAGGTAGAAGGGAAAGAAGAAGCCTATATTCGAAAATTCTTCAAGAGTTGAATGTATGGAAATAGGGAGATGCGTAATGGTTTGATAAGTAAAGGATTAGCGTATATCTTTTAAGTAAATAAATCTTTCAGTAATGGTCAAATCCTTACATGACATTGACCATGTAAACCTTCAGATGTGGGTGTGATGGGTAAAAATTGACGGATGGGCCAAAGTCGCATAAAATCTTCATCATAAGGTCGTAACATTGCGAATAATCCAACAAACCGAAGAGAAGGAGGAATTTATTTTACCTAGCGATATTCCATTACTGTCCTCGCTTCTCTCATGAAGAATGAGGACGGCTATGCATCATTTTAGGCCCATCTTTATCCTGTTTTTTTGTAGCCTCAGTGGGATCTCGCTCCACTTACAGGCGCAAGCAGTATTTCTTGAAGAAGATTTTGAGAATTGGGTGAATAATTGTCCCGCAAACTGGGCTTGCCCGACCCCCACTAATTGCAGCACCAATCTCTGTATTTGGGGACGAAACGATTCCTTTCCCTCGATGGGGGCACCAGATACTATCGGCTGTGATGGAGGATCTTTTGCGCGCTGCCACACCATTGCCTTACCTACAGGTGTGGAACCTTTATTGGTCAGTCCCATCATTGATCTGAGCATTTACACAGATACTTTTCCCCTCGTATTATCCTTCTGTTACATCAACCTCGCACAAGGAGGAACCGACGATGATGGGATTTACGTTGAATTTAGCTCAGATTCTGGGACTACTTGGCAAAATTTTATCCTCATTCAAGCACAGGAAATCCAGTGGACTCAGCAAGATATTGAGATACCCAAAGTCTGGTATCAGGCGGGCTTTCAGTTCAGGTTTCGTGCAACAACCACCCAGAGTACGGGAGATATAGGGCTGGATGGAATCAGTCTATTTGAAGCTATCCCTCCTTGCAAGGCAGGTCCCTCTCAAATCCAAAGTATGGGAAATCTGATCATCTGTAAGGACGGCCAAGCCGATACGCTGGGACTCCAAGCCAGTTACGCAGCCAAAGGCAACTATCAATATATCCTGACAGACGCACAAGACCGCGTGATTTACCCGATACCTGACGGTATTTTCAATCCGAACGATGTCCCGACAGGTCAGTACAAGATATTTGGGATGTCCTACACGGGTGCCTTGGTGATTCAGCCAGGCATAGACATCCAACAAGTTTCCGCTACCATTTGCCACTGGTTATCGGACAATCACATCGAATTTGACGTATATCAAGTATCAGCGAGCGCACAAGCGACCAGTTTCTACAATGGGTTCGAAGTCAGTGGAGCGGGAAAAGAAGATGGAGCGATCACCGTAGTTGCACAGGGGGGGCAGGCTCCCTATTCCTACAGTTGGAGCCCACAACTTCCCAATCTTCCCAGCCAGCAAAATCTGGAGGCAGGGATTTATCAAGTAGAAGTAACAGATGCTTCAGGTTGTAGCTATGAAACCCAAGTTGTACTTCATGCACCTCAGCCCTTGAGTCTGGATTTTGAGACGCAGTCAGGGATCGGAGGATTTGATTTGACTTGTGCCAATGACCGTGACGGCGAAATAGTAGGGATTGTCGAAGGAGGTGTACCACCTTATCAATATAGCTGGTCCAATGGCAGCACACAAGAGACAATCACGCAGTTGGGACCTGGAACTTATACCTTGACAATTGTAGATGAGAACAACAATCGAATACAGCAAACGGTATCTTTGACTGCTCCTCCTTCGATCACTGCAGAAGTATCTACGCAAATACCTACTTGTGGGACAGATTCCGTAGGAGATCTTTCGCTGGTCGTTGCGGGAGGTGTACCACCCTATCAGTATCAGTGGAGTGATGGTGACATACAAAATGCACGTCAGGCACTGCCTTCAGGAACCTACACTTGCATCATCACAGATGCCTATGGCTGCGAGGCACTTGTCAAAGAAGAACTGGATATCGCTCCACCATTGAGTATCCAAACCGAAATCAACACCCCAAGTTGTGGAGAAGATACGACAGCGATGGTCATGATTTTTCCAGAAGGAGGTACAGCACCCTTTTCCATTAGCTGGGCACATGGTCCTGAAGGAGAGATTCTTCCTTCCGTCCCTGCGGGAACTTATAAGGTTCAAATCACAGACGCGGTAGGCTGTGTCATAGAACAAGCAGTAGAAGTAGAAGTCCCACACGCACTTTCCCTTACCCTGTTTCCCAAAAGTGACAATGGAAATCAGAATGGAGGGATTCAAGTGCAGATCGAAGGAGGCACAGGTCCTTATGACTTCGAGTGGGGGCACGGACCACAAGTAGCTGCGCTAGAAGATCTGGAGGCAGGAACTTATATCCTCATGGTCCGAGATCAGGAAGGCTGCGAAACTAGTCAGAAGGTAGAAGTGCCTTTTGAGGATGTGGTGCCTTCACTTTGTAGGCAGATTCATATCGGTTTCTCTCCCAATGGAGATGGGGTCAATGAGTATTGGCATGTTCCCTGCCTCGATACCTATACTCAAAACCACGTCAAGGTATTCAATCGTTGGGGACAAGAGGTATTTGAGGCTACAAACTACGACCAATTGTGGGATGGAACTATGAATGGACAAGGCTTACCTGATGGTACCTACTTCTATGTCATTACGATTCCCATCCAAGACTACGAACGTGTACTAGAAGGCACGGTGAACATTCTCCGATAAAAGAACCCACAGACGATAAACTTCCTTTTTCTTTACCCAAACACATGAAAAAAATATTCCTCTTCTGCATCCTTGCGATCGCCTGCCTGATGGGTTGGGGACAACAGGAGCCTTTATTTTCCCAGTATCAGAGCAATCTTTTTCTGATCAATCCTGCTAAAGCGGGGCAGGACGAGATCCATACGATCCGTCTCAACTATCGCCAGCAGTGGACGCGTGCCATTCAGGGGCCCCAAACGATGATTGCGAGCTATCATGGGCCTGTGGATGTCAAGAATGGGGTAGGGGCACTCATTTTTTCGGATCGGTTGGGGCCTACACAGCGCACGGGATTACAACTGGGATATGCCTACCATCTACCGATGGGATACGAAGGTCCGCAAGGACAACACAAGCTCTCTATGGGTTTTGCCGTGAAAATGATGCAGTATCGATTGGCATTGGAACAGATTTATCTTCCCAATCGCAATGATCCTGCTTTCAGTCAAGCAGCTGCTTCCTATTTTACAGGAGATTTGTCATTCGGCATGATTTTCTCCAACGATTATTTTTACGCAGGATTTTCGGTTCCCAATATGATTCAGAGTGGATTTCGTACTCCACAGCTGCAAGAGGCAGGGGTATTGAGTAGGTTGTATCGCCACTATTTTGCGCTGGTGGGCTATCGATTTGTATATGATCAGATGACGATTGAGCCTTCTGTATTGGTCAGGAAAATTGAAAGTACACCCTATCAGATCGAGGGTAATGTGAAGTTTTATCTAGCAGAAAATAAGCTCATTGCAGGAATGTCTTTCCGCACGAGTTGGATGGCTACCTTCATGGTAGGATTGCAAATGGGGAACATGCAGGTCTTGTACAGCGCAGATTTTATGTCTAATAGTGATAGGATTACCCAACAGTTTGGACCTTCACATGAGATTTCTATTGGATGGAATCTGGGCGAGGCGAAAGTACCCTGGCGTAAGCAGTATTACAGAGATGGTGGGGAATAGAAAAGTAGTCTGCCCTTCAATGCGTGAAACGTCTCTTATTGGAAATATGAAACATTTTTCAATGTGAGCCATCTAAACCATTTGATGGTCACTTGAGCAAATTCAAGCTGTTACAGATTTCTCTGCAGAAGATCTGGCATTTAGGTAAATACATTTCTTCCTTTTTGTTCACCCGCTGATATCATCTTTCACAATAAAAAAAGTCCCAGTACCACTACCAGGACTTATCGGGTTTATAAATTAGCATACGCCTATGCACCTACCCGTGAAAGAACGAGTTATATCATGTACATCATCACATTATCCAAAAAATTGAGCTGACTCAGTAGAGTCTTTCATCGCGACAGTTGAAGCCTTACCTTGGGTAATCGTATTTTGGATCGCATCGAAGTAGCCTGTTCCCACAAAGCTTTGGTGCTTCGTCGCACGATATCCCTTGTCCTCATTTTCAAATTCGGCCTCCTGCAATTGGCTGTAAGCATACATCCCTTCTTGTGCGTAGGCAGAAGCCAATTCAAACATGCTGTGGTTCAATGCGTGCCATCCTGCTAGCGTGATGAACTGGAATTTGAAGCCCATAGCGTTCAACTCCTCACGGAATTTCTTCATCGTACTTGCGTCGAGATTGGCCTTCCAGTTGAATGAAGGTGAACAGTTGTAAGCCAGCTTGACATCAGGGAATTCTTTCTTGATAGACTCCGCAAAGTACTTCGCTTGCTCAAGGTTAGGCTTAGAAGTCTCCATCCAGATCATGTCTGCATAGGGTGCGTAGGAAAGTCCTCTCGCGATGCAAGACTCGATGCCATTGTTGACATTATAGAACCCTTCAGAGCTACGTCCACCTGTGAGGAAGGGACGGTCTCTTTCGTCAATATCAGATGTGATCAGTGTGGCGGCTTCGGCATCTGTACGGGCAATGATGACACTCGGTACACCCATGACATCAGCTGCAAGACGTGCAGCAACCAACTTATTCACGGCTTCTTGTGTCGGAACGAGCACTTTGCCACCAAGGTGACCACACTTCTTGGCTGAAGAAAGCTGATCCTCGAAGTGGACACCTGCTGCCCCTGCCTTGATCATATGCTTCATCAGCTCATATGCATTGAGATTCCCCCCAAACCCTGCTTCCGCATCTGCCACGATGGGTACCATCCAATCAATGTCGTTTTTACCTTGGCTCCAATGAATCTGATCGGTACGCATGAGGGACTCATTGATGCGGCTGACCAGCTTCGGGACAGAGTCTACAGGATATAAAGACTGATCGGGATACATCGCACCTGCTGTATTCGCATCACCTGCTACCTGCCATCCTGAACAATAGATGGCATTTAGACCTGCCTGTACTTCTTGTACGGCTTGGTTTCCTGTCATAGCGCCAAGCCCACACACGGGACCTTCTGCGTGGATGCCATCCCAGAGCTTTTCGGCTCCTTGCTTAGCTAGTGTGTATTCGATCTGGATAGATCCTCTAAGGTTGACAACCTGCTCAGCAGTGTAGGGACGTGTGACATTTTTCCAGCGTGGGTTGCTGAGCCATTCTGAAACGAGTTGGTCGATTTGTTGGGTTCGATTTTTCATCTTCGATTAATATTAAAGCAATTCTTGAGAGAGTAGAGGTACGAGAGTGAGCAAAGAAAGGGCATAGCAAACCCTGGTCACTCCCTGCATTATTTTGAGGAAATGAGTGAATCAGACGATTAGACTGAAAGATATGAGACGCAAGACTGGATATGTCGCTAGGTATTGAGGCTGGCGACTTTATCTACAGGTAAGCTCTCTAGATCCATAAAAACAGTCAAGAAGGATACCTATCGGGGGAGAAAAGCCCCCCCAAATGATATTTGGGCATACTTAACCTATGCGAACAGGTTCAAATTTATGTGATTTGCTCGTATGCTTTGAGCGTCAAAAACTCTTCTAGATGCTCGCCACGCACAAGTTCGTCGAACAACTTTGCAGCCGCTTCATAGTGCCCTGCGGCGAAGCGATCTTCTCCAACCATTTGGCGGATATTTGCCAAGACATCTGGAAGGAGACTTTCATACAGGTCCCAGTCTATGGGACGTCCGTCGTCTAGCTGTGCTGTCGGATGGTGCAGCCACTGCCATACTTGTGTACGAGAAATCTCTGCTGTAGCTGCATCTTCCATTAGATTGTAGATGGGCACACAGCCGTTGCCACCTAGCCATGCTTCGATGTATTGGATGCCGACATCGATGTTGGTGCGAAAGCCCTTTTCAGTGATACTACCTTGGGGTACTGCTACAAGGTCTTCTGCCGAGACATTGACGTCGAGTCGTTTCTTATGGATCTGATTGGGTGTCGGCATATAGGTATCAAACTGTGCCTTTGCAATGGAAACTAACCCTGGGTGTGCGACCCAAGAACCATCATGTCCTGCTTTGGCTTCCTTCTCTTTATCTGCCGCGACTTTGTCTAATGCCTTTTGATTGGCTTCAGGATCATTTTTAATCGGAATTTGGGCAGCCATTCCCCCCATCGCATGCACATTTCGCTTGTGGCATGTCTGGATGACGAGCGAAGTATAGGCTTCCATAAATGGCACACTCATGGTCACTTGCGCACGATCGGGAACCAGAAACTCTGGCTCTTGTCCCATCCGCTTGATGTAGGAGAAAATATAGTCCCAGCGTCCGCAATTGAGCCCTGCTGAGTGATCGCGGAGCTCATATAAAATTTCATGCAATTCGAAAGACGCCAAGATCGTTTCTACTAGGACAGTGGCCTTGATCGTTCCGAGGGGAAGATTCAAGTAGCTCTGTGCAAAGATGAATACATCATTCCATAGACGTGCTTCTAGATGTGATTCCAGCTTAGGAAGGTAAAAATAGGGCCCAGAATTTCGTGCGAGTAGTTGGTGGACATTGTGGAAAAAGTACAATCCGAAGTCTACCAGCGAGCCGCTCATGGGCTGGTCATCTACATAGATGTGTTGTTCTTCCAGATGCCAGCCACGTGGACGGACCATGAGTGTCGCGATTTCATCGTTGAGCTTGTAGAACTTTCCCTTCGCTTCATTGACAAATGTGATGTTTCGCTGCACGGCATCTCTGAGATTGATTTGCCCTTGGACGACATTATCCCAAGTCGGAGCATTGGAATCCTCAAAATCTGCCATGAATACGTTGGCTCCCGAATTCAATGCATTGATGATCATCTTCCGATCTACAGGACCTGTGATTTCCACGCGTCTGTCTTGCAAATCAGCAGGAATAGGTGCTACCGTCCAATCTCCTTCGCGAATGGCTTTTGTGTAGGGAAGGAAATCGGGCTTCTGGCCTGCATCAATTTCTTTTTGACGAATCATGCGATTCTGCAATAAGGAAACTCTTCGGTCGTTGAAGCGACGCTGTAGGGCTACTAGGAACTCAAGTGCTTCAGGCGTTAGGATCTCTTCGAATCCTGGCTTTACAGGACCTTTGAGCATAAGGCCTTCTGTTGTGATATGGGGTTGAATATTAAACATGAGAGAAGGGTTTAGGTCAGTCTACAAAACAAAGGTAGTGTTAGCGAATTAATTTTGCAAGCGAATTTTCGCTAAAAGTGAGTTTTCTCCTAACATTTTTGATTCGCAGGAATTATTTGGCTATTTTTAGTGTATAGTTGTGAAGGCCTTTGTCTTTGGATAAAGAAGGAAAAGAGGAGAAGATAAAAGGCGTTTAGGGAAACCAATCTTTGAAGAAATGGTGATTAATAAACAGAATATTAGACTGATTTTTGGGTTGAAGCTCAGGCAGTTGCGCATGCAAAGAGGATTGTCTTTTGCTCAGCTATCGAAGGCAGCAGGTGTATCTGTTTCTTATCTGAATGAAATCGAAAAAGGGAAAAAATATCCCAAAACGGATAAAATTATCTCCTTAGCAGAAGCTCTAGGAGTAAGTTATGATCAATTGGTTTCGTTGAAATTGAACAAAAAGCTTTCACCCATTGCGGAGCTTTTGAACTCAGGAATCCTCGATAGCTTACCTTTGGAGATGTTTGGATTGGAGCCGAGTACACTATTAGAGCTTATCTCTACGGCACCTTCCAAGATCAATGCATTTATTTCGACCATCCTTAAGATTGCGCGTAACTATGAAATGAGTCAGGAGAATTTCTTCTTGGCAGCGTTGCGTTCTTATCAAGAGATGCACAACAATTATTTTGAGGAATTAGAAGAACAAGTAGCTGCTTTCACCAAGGAATACGGCCTGGACACCCATCCTCCTATTACCCACCAAAGTCTTCGAGAAGTACTCATCCAACACTTTGGGTACACCATCGACTCGCATTCTTTGGATCAATACGAAGAGTTGAGAACCTTTCGATCTGTTTATGTCAATAAATCGCGACATTTATTTATCAACCCCCGACTGACGGATAGGCAGCAAGCTTTTCTCCTAGGCAAAGAGTTGGCTTTTCACTACCTCAATCTGACCAACAGACCAGAGACTTCTAGCATGTTTGAGGTAAAAAACTTTGATGAAGTACTCAACAATTTTAAGGCTTCTTATTTTTCAGTGGCCCTTTTGCTCAATAGGGAAGAAATGGTCAATGACCTAGAAACGATTTTTTCACACAAGCACTGGGATTCAGAGGGTTTTACAGAATTGATGGAAAAATATCAGGCTTCCCCCGAGATGTTTATCAGCAGAATAACCAACCTCTTGCCCAGGTTCTTTGAGATTGATAACTTTTTCTTTTTGCGTTTCAATGATTTCCTAGATGCAGACGTCGAGCATTTTCATATTACCAAAGAGCTGCATCTCAATCAAATACATCGCCCGCATCGCAATGAACTAAATGAGCATTACTGTCGTCGCTGGGTTTCGATTCGCATCCTCCAAAGTTTGAAGCAAGCACAGGTACATCACAATCTAGAGACAGACTATCTGATGGATGTGCAGAAATCTCGCTACATGGGGACAAAAAGTGAATATTTCTGTATTTCCGTTGCCCGCCCCAACTCACCTACGCCTCATTCAAATGTAAGTGTGACCTTAGGTGTGTTTGTCGATGCCACATCTAAGCGCAAGATGAAGTTTTTGGATCATCCCGACATCCTCGTGCGTGAGGTAAGCGAAACTTGCGAAAGATGTGCACTCACAGACTGTACAGAACGCGTCGCACCTCCTACGGTCATCGAGCGTAAGCAAGATCAAAAACAGATAAAAGCGCGTCTGCGAGAATTGAAGCATGCCATGCTCGATCCAGCTACAGAACCTAAGTAGCATGTGTAAAAACGAATCATAGTTTCATTTTGCAGGGACGAGCTGGAGCGACCCCGAACTCAAAGATCGGGACGCCTCTAGCTTCATTGGGTCTTGGACCTAGCCCTCCCATTTGCAAAAACCTCTTCGAAATGAAAATTCATAGAACCGCTCTCAAATATTATGTTCCCACCCACAGATCTTCCAGAAAGTCCTCATATCCAGTTTTGTAGATGTTTTTGAGAATGATCCACTCAAAATAAGTAGGAATTAGGGCCAATGTAGAAACGGTCAAATAAAACTTTTCCTTGATTATTTTCCTGGTGGAATTTCTCTGAGGAAAATAAGGGAACGATTTTTGTCCCTTATTTTGGTGAAGAAAAATCAAAACCCAACAAGGAGAGAAAAGGAGAATGGA
>JBCBPW010000109.1:0-21640 GCA_039820545.1 Bacteroidota bacterium
GTAAGTATTCGATCCAAGATCTAAGTAATCATAGGAGAGTAGCTGATTCTGAATTGATAGAACTTAGTTTTTATCTATCCCGTTGTGCACAGGAATTAGAAAGAAACGTAATTGATAATCCCCAATATTTTTTTGATAATTCTGGCCAACGATTCTATTGGATAGATTTAGATCTTTTACCTTGAGTAAGAGAGGGTGTATTGCCTCATTGTTTCTCGATCTAGAAAGGCGGCTTACAGCGGCTTACAAAGCTTCACTCTGCATTAGACGCTAATGATATCTCCAGGTCGAGAGATTCTACTTGTAGGATGAAGTCTCCATTCACACAAGACAACATGAGACGCAAGATCAAGCCCTTGAACATTTTATCTGTGATGTAATCGTCGGATCACTGATTTTATCATCTTCAGCTAGGAGAAAAGCCTTACTCAGGACTACAGATAACCCTCTATCTCCTTCGAAGGGGAGAAAAACACTTTCTACCTTTTGATCTTTTTTCCTAGAAGGGACAATACATAAATACTGATCATTGGGTTCCATCAGTATATTGGTACTCCCAATATGGATTTTATAGGTTCGGATCTTCCCTTTGACTTTAAGGAACTTCCCATCGATACTGGAGACGTCACGAATCTTGAGGCAAGGAACGATATTTTCTAGAATTTGCTTGCGGGTACGCGCCACTTCGCTTAAGTCCCCAAAAGAATAGGATGCCCAGTAATCTCTGTATTGAGGTAGGCCTCCGTTGTCCTGCCACTCTGGATCATTCCCTACGCTGCATACGCCTACAAACATGTCTACGTCCCGCATAATCTCAGAGAAGACAATCTTGGGAATATCAATAAGCGGAAGGGCTTCTTGTTGTCCCATAGGTTCAAAGCGTACTTGATCCGTCGCGATATAGTCCCAAATCCCTGTGTCGTTAAAGGCATCATCTGCAGCGACTTCATTGATCCAATACTGCGCTTCCAACTGAAAAGCAGGAATTTCGATGGAGGTAATTTCGCCGTCTCGCCCGTCATCATATGCCCCCAGCAAGCTGTAACGCCAGCCTCTTCTGGCAGCAAGTGTATTGAATTGGTGCTGCTTCAGGAGGTGGGCTGCCATTCGGTTACTATATATGCGCGTATTGACTTCTGCATCTGTCAGCAGGTAGATCTCTCGATACACCTGTTTGAGGGGTTGCTTAATCTGTAGCCAATCAAATAAGCTCCGCCATCTCAATAGATCATCTGTCGCACAGTCCAATGGATGCCATTGTCTGATGGAAGTAGCAGATGAAACATCGATAGGGTGACCGTCCAACGTCTTCCACTTGTCAGTATGCCAATATACATCGTGCCATATCTCTTCAACTTCGACTTTCCATACGAGACGCTTGCTGATAAAGCTGACCAAGCCGTGATGGATATAATACTTCTGGAAGGCTTCATAGCTCCAACTCCGATTGTGTAGGTAGGATCTATCTATACGGTCCCGCTGTGCAGTTACATATTTCTGAATTTGCTTGACTTCTGCTTTGGCTTTTTTCAGGCTGTGTGCGTGTTCTTCAGTATTTTTTACAAAGGCGGGAACAGACTTTTGGATTTTTCCATCGGGTTTGTACCATGTTTGAGAGATTTTTCCAATCCCTACGATTTTTACATTGAGTTTGTATTCCTCGAAATGCCAGTCCTTTTCCCCTTCTTTTAACCCAAAATCAGGTATGGACATTTCTTCTATCTCCTGGGGTGAAATACCTCGTGCTTCGGATGCGGCTTCAATGTATTTGTTGATCAGTTTTTGGGTATTGTTTTGCGAAATCGTCATTCTTAGACGTGATAGGTGGCTGATACCTTCTAAGTCTTCAGATTGTGCCAAAACATATATAGCGGCATTGCCTATGCTGGCTGCCTTGGGGCCGACGCCTGGGACCTTCTCAAAGGATTTTTGCGTCACTTGTGCCAGTAGCGTCAATACTTCAGAATTTTGCGTATGTAATAAGCTCCAAATCATCCCTTTGAGAAATACTTTGATCTTATCATGCAAAAAATTGTAATACGTGTATGTACCCCCATTTTGATAGTGGTGGACATTTTGTTCGGCCTCCATTTTTAGGTAGACACGCAACCACTCTTGAATCTGGAGATGATATGTCTCAGATTCTATGGATTCAATATACGGAAGAAGAGACTTGAGATATCTTTGGGAGGGCTTACCTGAAGTGGCTTTGAGAAAGAGGTGAAATAGGCCTGTCCAAGCGTCTTGAACTTTAGGGTCAAACTGTTTGTGATCGGCTTCTATCTGATGGGAAACCCGATCTTGAAAGAAGGAGAAAGGAGGTACTGGTGCTTCGGGATACTGACCTTTGTGCAGCATATTGCGGAGTTTTGCTTTTACCCTGTCTAAATCAGCTCCATAAGTGTGATTGCCCGCAAGTTCATGCCATCCCAAGAAATTGGTCAAGAAGGTTTCCCATGAGGAAGACCATCCTTGCTTCTTAATAGATTTCTCCATCTGCTGTGTCCATAACCCCATAGGACGGTAGCGAAGGTTGGGATAATTATTCGCAGATTGAAAAGATCGGTAGTATGTGAAGACCTTATGTATTTCCTCTGGGAGAAATTGCAAATTCGATTTTAACAGAATGGGAAGTAGTACTTGGTAGATTTTATCTGCCATTACTTCGCGTGACTGTTGGTGCCTTCTGCCGCTATTTGTTCTGCTAAATAGAATTTCCCTATCCATCTCAAGGGTCATCCAAATAATCAGTTCTTTTTTTTCTGCTATGCTTAGTTTTTTGATGGTAGCATAAGATTCAAGACTTCCTAGCTTAGGCATTTCCCATAGACCATGTTCTTTTTTGTAGGATAATAAATCTTCCGTGAGCACCTGCAAAGTCGGATAGGCAGATGGGAAGGGATAAGAAGTATCAAGGGGTTGTGTTTGCCAATGATCAAAAAGGGAAAACATATTCATGCTTGAAGTGAAGGAATTAGAAAGTGGGAAAAGAGAGTAAGAATAAGGATTCAATCATCCACCAACCAAGGGAGTCAGTTTAATGAAACTCACCTCTGTATTAGATTCTAAGAATACCTCTTGATCGAGAGATTCCGCTTGTACGTCATTGATGAGGACGAAGTATCCATTACGTTGGAAGGCATCAAGTGCTACATAGACCTGCTTTTCAGCATCAATAGCCTTGCGATTTTTGAGTTTGTAGCCATTGAGGGTTTTCTCCGCTTCACTTGGCTCTACAAGCCCTTTGAAGTAGGTATCTTTCCTTTCATTGTATTTCTCTACTTCCGCCCGAACACGCTGTGTAACGATCTCTCGGACAGTAACTGTCTGAGTAGGGAACTCTAGGGATATCTCCTGATAAATTTTTCCAGAAAAGGTCGTGTCTTTGATGGTGAGTAGCATATCAAGTCATTTATTAAATCAAATTTAGTATATTTTTAATTTAATGAAAAGGAATATGTATAAATTATATATAAATACAACTAAAAAGTTGATTAATGATGATTGGAATGAAACTTATGATATAAAAAAGGATATAGATCAGGTATTCCTTTTTGCACTTCGCAGTACCTAACCAAGGGAAATAGGCTTTGGTAGAAATGATTGGGATATAAATGGAGACACATTGCCTCCACCAAATACAAAGGCCCTTCTCATCAAGCGATGAGAAGGGCCTTTGATATGACTACAGAGTAGTCCTTATACTATTTTGATACTAGTTGGGCTGAAATACCCGTACGTAGTCCACCACCATCATCTGTGGAAATTCTGTGCTGCCGTCAGGACTTCCAGGCCAGTCACCGCCTACCGCTACGTTGAAGATGAAGAAGAAACTATTTCTAAACTCATCTAACTCAGCAGGGCTTGTATCGATCACGTGATACTCAATATCGTCTACTAACCATCTGATGGCGTTTTCTGTCCAAACGATAGAAAATACATGAAACTCATCATTGAATATGCCAGTAGGAAGTTGATAGTCACCTCCAAAGAGTGCACGTTGGCCATCTTGCTCCCAGTGTACGGTCCCATGTACGACATCGTCTTTGCCTTCACCACCTCCCACAAGCTCCATGATGTCAATCTCTCCGCAGCGAGGCCATCCGACAGAGGAGAAGTTGGACCCCAGCATCCAGAGCGCGGGCCAGATACCCTGTCCTTTGGGCAGTAGTGCGCGGATATCTACACGACCGTATTGGAAGGACTGCTTGTCCCTTGTGATGATACGAGAAGAAGAATAGTTGTTTGAGCCTTCACTACGGGCTTCGATGAAGAGGAAACCATTGCTGACAGTCGTATTTTGGTCAGAATAGCTTTGAAGCTCATTGTTTCCCCATCCATTGTCGCCTGTACCAAACTCGTAGGTCCAATCGTTGGTGTTCAACGCATTTCCGTCAAATTCATCTTGCCAGACAAGGTCGAAACCAGGGTAGGAGGTAGGTGTACTGAAACCGACGTCATTAACTTCGATGTAATTGTCATCATTTTCGATCGTACCAATGGCTTGATTGCGGCTGATACGCTCTGTATTGGTCGCTTCAGAGATTTGGACATTGAATGTCTCATTTACTTCTCTCTCGGTATCTCCGAGGATCAAAATTTCTATTTGCGCTTCTATAGAACCTGCTGGAATCCTAATATTTCCATTTTCGACGCGTACAAAGTCTTCTCCTGAGGTGGCAGAGCTTCCAATGGTGCTGTATGTGACTACGACATCTGCTTCCGCACTTTCGCTGAGTGCCACGCGAAACGTGATGGGTGTGCTTCCCTCATTGCCTTCCAGCACACTGGCATCTTCTATGCGCAGTAAGGGAAGGGTATCGGGCTCGACAGGTTCTCTGTCACATCCTCCCAGGAGAAGGCTCAACATAAATAATCCTACGAGTAGTCTGTTCATGACTGTTGGGTTTGTTGTTTGATGATGAATAAGACGTACAAAAATCTGACGCGTACTCAAAGATGGGTGGGGCATTTACCCTACATCTTTATGTGTACATTTGCCATAGATGTTCCCCTTCCCAAAAAACGATAAAATTTTTCGTTATCTGGGAAAACCTATACGTTTTTCTTGAATTTCAGTCTTTGTATCGACAAGAGGTAGGCAAAAAGGAAAGGCCATCCATCCTTTGGAAGATGGCCATTTCCCTATAATTACTTCATGAGCTTCTGAGAAGCTACATTTTGTCCAGCTTTTACATTCACGATGTACATACCAGAAGCTAGGCTAGCAGACTCGATCTGTACATTTGTGATTCCTGCAGGAATCGTACGCTCGAATACTGTCTGTCCCGCTAGGTTCAATACAGTCACTTCCTTATCACCTGCTAGTGTAGGATTGAATATCAGGTCAAAATTCTGGTCCATTACATTGTGAACAGCGAAGAACATGTCCTTGCGGATCTGGTCGCGGTCAATGTTTGTTGGGCTACCGATAGACAAGTTGTCGAAGAAATACGTGCTTGTGTCAGTCGCATTCTCCAATCCAAACTCAAAGAAAAGTACAATCTTGTCCCAAGAGTTGCCACTTGCTGTGTTAGTTCCACCAGCCAAGTCAGCAGTTGTCGTGGTAAAGCAGATCTCCTCCCAAGTTTGAGCGGCAGTAGTTGTTACTTCCTGCTCCCATGTACCTGTGGTAGTAGTTGATCCTTCCAACTTAAGGCGTACATTGTTATTAGCTGTAGGCATCCATACAGTAAGGCATACGTCTCTTCCTACATTTGCACCTGTCAAATCTAGTGTGACAGCACCAGAGTCAGTCGCACATCCAGCGAAAGTAGCAGCATTTACACCACGATCAAACTGAGTGACACTATCAGAAGTGTTGAGGCCTGACTGGTCGGGGTTTGCAATGATAGCAGGGACTTCATTGTCTGGAATACTACCGTTCGCAAAGTAAAGGAAAGTGTTAGAAGTTGCAGCAGATTCGAAGTCCAGCACGATCTGCGCAGATGCCATAGAAACCATAGCTACTGCTACTGCAAAGAGTAAAATTCGTTTCATAGTAAAGATTTGTTAAAGGTTTTGTTAAAGAGTAATGAACGTTTTGGAATCCTTAATATATAGAAGAATTCGAAACATATACATGGTTTTCTTACATCTTTGTTACAACATGTTAAGGATTTGTTAGGTAAATGCTACATCAGATATACAATTGGTAAATATGATCGCACATTTTTTTTGTTTATAAGTGATTGATTTTAAGTAGCATTTTCAGCTTTTCAGACTTACTATACACTACATGTATATTCATCATATGGCATTTTTTGCTTTTCTTCAAATTTTTTGAGCTCTCCCGATTGAGACCTAATAGAGAAGAGTGGCAATCGCTGGTAAAATTGAATTAACATACATCATATGGGTATCTTGGTTGCGTAAAAAGTAAAAAAGAGGGAAGAAACCCGCAGGGCCTTCCCTCATAATTATCAACAAATTTTCAAAATGTTTATCTCACGATAAGCATCTTCTGGTAGCCAAATTGTTCTCCAGTAGTTACACGCACGAAATACATACCTTCTGCCAAACCCTGCACATCTAGCTCTACCTGAGTCTGACCTGCATCGGCTGTCTGATAAATGACGCGCTGTCCATTTGCATTGAGCACCTCGATCTGCTTAGGTCCAAGTACTTGCTCTGCAAAAATCACACGTGTCATATCGCTTGTCGTATTCGGTACCAAGCTAAAGAGCTCCTTGCTATTAAGATCTCTAGAGATACTTGTCGTACGAGTTGAAATACCACAAGAATCGAAAACGAATGTCCCGATTGTCGTATCATTTGAACCAATCTCTGCAAAGCGATTGGTGAATGCGCCTGAAGTAAGTGTACACGTACTGTCAGATGTCGCTGGATCGAAGGTTTCCTGATTGTCTGCACCAAATCCAGCTCCATTGAGGAACTTGTATTCGTAGGATGCGTCACCTGACAGCTCAAGGGTTACTTCGAATATGTTGGAACCTCCTACGTTGGTCATTGCAATCTGACCCTGGAAGGCAGGATTCTCTAGGCTTCCTCCCATGAAGATTCCAGCAGAATCTAGTGTGCCTGCATCTGCAAGCGCTTGTGCATCTACAGAGAAGGTCACATTGACAAGGTTAGGACAAGAACCATCATCTGTACAGGCGCCAAAGCACGTATTGAGGGTCGTATCACTGAACACTCCTGGCAGGAAGCGATCATTAAAGTTGTTGGGATTGGCACAAGCCTGACCCGCAATGTTCTCCTTACAAGAGAAGTCCGTACAAGCACCATTTGTAAATGTGTAGAAAGACATGAATCCTTCGGGTCTGCGAATCGTAATAGACCAGATGCCATCACCGTCAGGATCTGATAAAGCAAAGTCGCCAGGGCTACCAAAGTTTCCACCTCCTGCAATGTAGATTCCAGCAGAGTCAACCATGATGCTCTCTGTATTTACGTTGAAGGTGATATTCACAGAGTCTGTCACAGGTGGAGGACAAGATCCGTCAGTGGTACAGAATCCAAAGCAAGTACTGACAGTCGTGTCAGTGAATACGGGGGGGAGACGGCGATCGTTGAATGGAGGGACTGCACACGCCTGTCCAGCAATATTTTCCTTACAAGAGAAGTTGCCAGGGCAGAAGCCATTGGTGAATGTATAGTCAGAGGTGAATCCAGCAGGATGTCTTACGGTGATGGTGAATATACTGTCACCATCAGGATCGAGCATAGGGAAATCACCAGGCTGACCAAAGGCCGCACCGCCTGCGATGTATACATTGGCAGGATCAAACATCTGTTGCTTCATGTTCAAGTTGAAGGTGATGTCCACAGAGTCTGGTGCGGTAGCTGTACACGTTCCATTGTCCACACAGTTTCCAAAACAAGCATTGACTACTGTATCATTGAAGACAGCAGGTAGGAAACGGTCGTCGAAGTTGTTGGGATCTGCACAAGGAAGACCTGCCAAGTTCTCTACACAAGAGAAGTTGGGACAGTTGCCATTGGCAAACTTATAGAAGGAGTTGAATCCTTCAGGTCTTCTCACCACAATGGTGAAGATACTGTCACCATCTGGGTCTGTCATCTGGAAATCTCCAGGCACACCAAAGTTTCCACCTCCTGCGATGTAGACATTGGCAGGGTCAAATGTTTCCTGCTTCATATTCAAATTGAATGTGATGTCGACAGAGTCGATAGCAGGTGGGGGAGAAGCGGCTGCTAGACGGATGTCATCGAGGAAGTAAGTCGTAGTATCTGTGGCCATGGTCACACCAAAGTCAAAGAAAAGGACGATGCGGTCGTATTTCTTTCCTGCAGGTGAGACATTGTTGAAGGCTTCTGTAATTCTAAATTCTAGATCTACCCACTGCTCGCGTTCTGAGGCAGGGACATTTAATTCTTGCTCCCAGTCAGGACCTGTTCCTTGCTCAAACTTTACACGCACATTCCCTGGAGAAGCGGTAGGAACCCAGACTTTCATGAAGAAATTCTGTACGGTATTCACACCCTGGAAATCTGCTGCTTGTGTCGGGTTGGGATTGGTAAATCCACCTGCAAAGTCCAGTGCCATAACGCCACGATTGAAGGCCGTCACACTGTCACTCGTATTCAGTCCTGATTTGTCAGGATTCTCGATGACGCTTGAAAGACCTGTTACAGATCCGTTTCCGAAGTATTCGAAGTCAGTGGTCGTAGTAGGCGTCTCGAAATCAAGGATGGTAACGTCTACACCTACTGGCGCAGGCTTAATGGCTAAATCGTCGAAGAAATAGGTGCTGGTATCTGTCGCCATCACTACATCAAAGTCGAAGAATAGCACGACGCGGTTGTAAGAATTACCTGCAGCTGTTGTACCCGCGAAGTCTGCATTGGGATTGAAGATGACTTCTGTCCACTGCTCGCGAACAGTAACAGAAACTTCCTGCTCCCAGTCTCCTCCTGTTCCTTGCTCAAGCTTCAGCCGTACTTTTCCTGGACCCGCATTGGGCATCCATACTTTGAGGTAAATGAAATCACCTGCGGCAGCACCTGATAAGTCGACAGGAGTCGTTGGGTTGGGATTTGAAAATGCACCTGCGAAGTTGCTCGCCATGGGCGCACGATAAAATCTTCCCACACTATCACTAGTGTTGATGCCAGATTTGTCAGGGTTTTCGATTACTTGGGTTGTACCTGTAATGGCTGCATTCCCAAAGTACTCAAATACCGTAGATGTGGCTGGTGCCTCGAAGTCGAGGATGGTAGTCTGACCAAAGATCAGCCCTACGCTCATCAGACACATTCCAAGTAGAAGTAGTATTCTTTTCATAAAAATTGTGATAAAGGATTTATTTAAGGATGTAAGGAACTAACATAAAAATTAAGATATATAACTATCTGTACTTTTCCCTCATTCGATGTACATCTTTTGTACAACATTGTAAATCATATATATCTTTTGACTACATCATATGATTTTTAGCCTTACAATAAGATTCATCCCGAAAGAAACATTATATTGATTATTGCTTAATATAATGGACTGTGACGCGATACTACCTACTACTACAATTCATCATTGCATTCTCTGGTTTTTCACATGGACAAACAACGAACCTCAATCTTGGCGTTCCCTTTATTACCCAATATCCTAAACAGATATTCAAGGGAGGAACCCAGACGTGGGAGATTGTCCAGGGGAAAAATGGGGTTTTGTACTTTGCCAATAATGCGGGGCTTCTCACCTTTGATGGCTTACATTGGGAGACATTTCCCCTACCCAATCAGACCATTGTCCGCTCTGTTGCTATCGGAGAGAAGGGACACATATATGCGGGAGGGCAGGATGAAATTGGCTTCTTTTCACCTGATTCTACAGGCGCCCTCACATTTACAAGTATCAAAGATCAATTAGCTGATCCCAGCCTTCACCTTTCAGATATATGGGACATCTGCTTTTTGGGAGAGGAGTTATTTTTTCGCACGACTCAGAAGGTGTATAAAAAAGAAGGTACACAAATACGAGAGGTATTTACTGGGGAAGGGATTGCGATGATGGAACGCGTGGAGGGAAAGCTATGGCTTCATGACAAAGGAAAAGGACTACTTTGCTGGGAAGGAACTCAATTTTCTGAACCTTTTTGGTTCCCTGCCCAAGTTTCCCAAGCATATAACATCATGGGACTATGTCCACTCGATGGACAAAAATGGCTCATTGCGACAGCTAAGTCAGGGCTTTTTACCGTAGACGAGACGAATCCATCTACCTTGACGGCATTTGGGACGGCAGATGTGCAGTCCTTTGCTAAGAAGCACCAAATCAACCTGCTTCAACCTGTTGGGAGCAATCAGATTGCTTTAGCTACGCTTTCAGGAGGCTTGTTGATCATCAACCAGTTGGGAGAGAGTCGTTATCTCTTGAATAAGCAAAAAGGGATTCAGGACAATAATGTGATTTTTCCTTACCTAGATGCGCAACAGAATCTATGGTTGGGGGAAAACTATGGCATCGACCACATCGAGATTGGGTACAATGTCCAAAATGTATTTCCAGGAGGTGAACAAACGGGTATTGCATATGCCGCTCAGGTCTTTGAGGACCACCTTTTTTTAGGGACATCTAATGGCTTATACATTGCCGACTGGAAGGACAAATATTCCGCATTTTCTTATCCCAATTTTACCCTGATCCCCGAGACTGAAGGACAAGTGTGGGGACTGGACCAATTAGAAGGCCATCTTTACCTGGGACATCATGAAGGGGCTTTTCTCTGGGACAAAGGACAAAACAGGATGCGCCCGTTACAAACAAAGACAGGGGTATGGAATTTTAAACGACTGGAATCCCACCCAGGATTTGCTGTTGCAGGAACTTATCAAGGGTTAGATCTATACAGGATAACACCTGAAGGATTGAAGTTTTTGTGGAAAATCGAAGGCTTGGAAGAGTCATGTAGATTTTTGGAGGAAGATCCAGGGGGTGTACTATGGATGGCCCATCCCTACAGAGGAATCTTTAAGATCCAGCTAGATGCTACCCTCAAAAACTTGGAATATGAAATCTTTGACCAGCAAGATGGACTCCCGACAGATTTTCGAAACTTTGTCTTTCAGATAAACAAAGCCATTGTATTTGGGACAGAGCGTGGAATCTACACATTCGATCCTTCCTCCAACCGATTTGTAGCCTACCGAGAAATGGGCAATATGCTAGACAGCACCCATGCCATCGTCCGCCTCCGAGAAGCTACCAATGGAGATATCTGGTATGTGACAGATCGAGAAACGGGGATCTTGAGGTTGTCAGATGTAGGGGTGAGAAAGCGGTGGCAAAAGTTTAAGCTGCCCGGTCTAAGATCCCGATTGGTCGGAGGATTTGAACTGCTGTATCCCTACAACTCTCCCCGTGCGTTTGTGGGGGCTGAGCAAGGGTTTCTGCATTTTGACACACTCAGTCACGAGACTAGCATACCTTTTCCTGTCAGGATTCAACGCGTAGAGTTGCTGACAAAAGAACCACAACCCTTATACGCAGGATATGGACTCGCACAAGAATATAAACCACGTGCGCTTTCTCCCGATGAGAATAGTTTTCGTTTTACCTTCTCTCTGCCTATGTTTAAAAAATTGGAGACAGTCCAGTACCAATATTATCTTGAAGGCTTGGAAGAAAACTGGTCCGCTCCTACAGTCAAGGCAGACAAAGAATATACAAGACTCTCGCCAGGGGTTTATACATTTCATGTGAGAGGAGTCAATACAGCGGGTCTGATGAGTAAAGAAACCCTCTACAGATTTGAAATCATGGCGCCTTGGTACCAGCAGCCGCTTGCACTAGCGATTTATCTGTGCTTGCTGAGTGGGATCGTGATCGGACTTATTTATTTTCCAAGAGCGAAGTATGAGCGAGAGAAAGCGCACCTTGAGTCTGTTCATGCCAAGCAAGATGAGTTAAATAAGGCGCGTATAGCTGAGACGAAGGAAGCACTGATCCGATTGGAAACTGAAAAACTGGAGGCGGAAATCCAGCACAAAAACAAAGACCTAGCTGCGACTACGATGCATCTGGTCCAAAAAGGAGAATTGATTCAAAAGTTGCGGCTGGAGTTAGAACAAATTGAGCAGCAATCTGAGGAGATCCAAACGCGGAAATCCATTCGCCGACTCATACATTTACTTCAACACGACAAGCAGGTAGATAAAGATTGGGAGCGATTTACCCAACACTTTGATCAAGTTCACAGAGACTTCTTGAGCCGATTGCACAAGGACTACCCCGCATTGACACCCAAAGACCAAAAACTCTGCGCCTACCTGAAGATGAACCTTTCTACGAAAGAGATTGCCCCTTTGATGAATATCTCGGTTCGGGGTGTCGAGATCAGTAGGTATCGCTTGCGGAAGAAATTAGATCTACCCAGAGAGGCCAATCTCAATGAGTTCATGATGAACTATGCAGAGGAAGTCGTCCAAACCTCATGATAGAGATACGACGCGATGGGCAATGATCCGTAGACCCTCAAGGGTAAGATTCAGATCAATCTGATCGAAGTGATCGTGAAGCGGTATCATGACATGAGAAAGGCCACCTGTAGCCAAGGTCTTAAAAGGCTTTCCTATGTCTTGTCGGATCTGACCTAGTATTTCTTTTACCAAACCTACATAGCCTAGCATGATCCCCGATTGCAGGGCATGAGCAGTTGTCTTTCCGAGTGCGGAAGGGGGAAATTTCAAAGGAACTTGGGGGAGCTGAGCGGTATTGAGGAAAAGTGAGTTCATTGCTGTCTTGAGACCTGGTGCAATCGTCACTCCCATGATGTGACCTGTATCATCAACAACCGTGAAAGTGAGGGCCGTACCAAAATCAATGACTACACAGTGGGATTGCGTTTGAGTGAAGCCCGCTATCGCATTAGCTACAAGATCCGATCCGATCTCCCATGGATTGTCAATATGAATACCTGCCTGAAGATATAGTTCGGGACCCATCACTAGAGGTTCTTGCTGAGTATGCCTGCGCACAAGATCCAAAACAAAGGGGGAGATTCCTGGCACGACGCTACTAAAAATCACGTGATCCATCGATGAGAGATTGATCCCTGTCTCATGACTTCTTTGTTCAATGGTTTGTACCGTATGAAGATAGTCACTGGAAGGATGCCGCCACTGGGGCAGCCAGTTTGTTCCATCATGGAGTCCAAAGACAATGTCTGAGTTTCCGATATCTACAGCTAATAGTTTCATTGCTCAAGGATCAGGGTTCGTGTTTACAGTAGCCTAGGAACGAAGAATGTACTACATCTTGAAAAATGAAAAATGAAAAATGAAAAATGAAAAATGAAAAATGTCACCTATTCTTTCTCCATTTTTCCCACTCCTTGATCATTTCAGGGAGCTTTTTGATGGCGGCAATCTCTCGGAGTTTTTGGCGAGCATCTGTCGCGATCATTCCCAAGTAAGTAGTTTTTCCTTTGAGGTCAGACATGACACCTGTTTTCCCGTAGAGTTGAGCACCTGCTCCAATCCGCAAGTCTTTATTGATCCCTACTTGCCCCCAGAGGATCACATCGTCTTCGATATCTACTACTCCTGCGATTCCTACTTGAGATGCAATGAGGCAGCGTTTGCCGATACGGGTGTCATGTCCGATTTGGATGAGGTTGTCTAGCTTGGTCCAAGCGCCGATGATGGTATCGGCACTGACTCCTCTATCTATGGTACAATTGGCACCTATATCGACATGATCTTCGATGATTACACGGCCTTTGGTCAGCATCTTATCTCGTCTGTGAGGTCGCGTCTTAAAGTAAAATGCTTCAGAACCAATGACTGTACCTGCATTGATACAGACTTCCTCTCCGATATATGTGTGATCGTTGAGGGTGACATGCGCGTGGATCTTGCTTCCTTTTCCTATGCGCACATGAGAGCCTATCACTGCGTGATGCCCAATTTCTACCCCCTCGGCTATCTCTACATCCGTTCCAAACACTACATGCTGACCTATTTTTACATCTTTTCCCAGCTTGGGCTCACCTTGGAGATCTAGAGAAGGGGTTGGTTGTATCCATTCTGTGAGCAAATTATAGTCAGCAAAAGGGTCTTTGCTGATCAGCAGGGCCTTACCTTCGGGAGGATCGACCAGCTGGTTGATCAGGATAGTATCTGCGGCAGAATGGAGGGCTTTGGCAAAGTATTTCTCTACATCTACAAATGTGAGATCCCCTGCTTCTACGCGATGTATTTCATTTATTCCGTAGATCAGATGTTCGGGATTTCCCACATAAGTACAGTTCAGAAAGTGAGCGGCTGCCTCTAGGGTAATGGGGGGCTGACATTTCATGTGGCATAGTTTTTCCTAAGGCGAAAACTACAATTTTTCAGAAAAAATGAGCAGCTAGGTAGGAGAGAAAATGATCATTTTTCCTTAAGTATCTGGTAGGCAATGGGGTAAAGAGTAGATTTTATACAGTGGAAAAATCGTTTTTTGAGTGTGGGAAAAAATATAAAAATAGATTTAGAAGAATAATGAAAGGAATATCTATTACCAATATCTCAATCAAAGGCGAAGAAAAACACAAGATTAATCGTGTTCTTCTGATTTTACCTTGCTTATTATCAAGGGAATTGTTTGCATATTGCGTGGGATAGGCTAATTTTGCCACGTTGTAAATCAATAAGGTAACACACAAATCAAAGCTTAGATGGAAAGTATTATCTACGTCCTACCTGCAGCCGGGGTAATAGGCTTGCTCTTTACGTTCATTAGATCCAACTGGGTCTCCCGCCAGGAGGTAGGGGAAGAAAATATGGCCACAATAGCCAAAAATATTGCGGATGGTGCCATGGCGTTCCTCCGTGCGGAGTATCGCATCCTAGCGATCTTCGTAGCTGCAGTAGCAGTCTTACTTGCAGTCAAAGGAGAAAGTGAAGCTTCTTCCAACTTTTGGGTTGCTGTTTCATTCATTATCGGCGCGATTTCTTCTGCGCTGGCTGGCTTCATCGGTATGCGCGTCGCAACCAAAGCCAATGTCCGTACCACAAACGCTGCACGTACCTCTCTAGGTAAGGCCCTAAATGTAGCTTTTGCAGGTGGATCTGTGATGGGTATGGGGGTTGTAGGTCTAGGTGTATTGGGATTGAGCTTGTTGTTCATCCTTTACCGTAGCATGCCTTTCGGCGACGAAATTGGTGAAATCAATGTCGTACTGAATATCATTTCTGGTTTCTCCTTGGGTGCATCATCTATTGCACTTTTCGCACGTGTAGGTGGAGGTATTTATACCAAAGCTGCTGACGTAGGCGCTGACCTTGTAGGTAAGGTAGAAGCAGGTATCCCTGAAGACCACCCGTTGAATCCTGCCACAATTGCTGACAATGTAGGAGACAATGTAGGCGACGTAGCTGGTATGGGCGCGGACCTTTTTGAGTCGTATGTAGGTTCGATCATCGGTACGATGGTACTTGGAGCCGCCTTCCTAGGTACTGACCTGATCACAGTAGAAGGATTTAATGACAACTTCGGTGGACTGAGTGCCATCCTACTTCCTTTGGTACTGGCTTCTGCTGGAATCATCGTTTCGATTCTAGGTACGTTCTTCGTACGCGTGAAAGAAGGTGGAAACCCTCAAACAGCCTTGAACATTGGAGAATTTTTGTCTGCGGGTATCATGCTAGCTGTCTCTTATGGCGTCATCACGTGGATGTTACCAGGATCCTGGACAGTGACAGCCAATGAAGTAACGACGACTTACTCCTCTTTAGGTGTATTTTTGGCAGTAGTAGCAGGCTTGGTCGCAGGGCTAGCCGTAGGAAAAATTACAGAATATTATACAGGTACGGGAACGCGTCCTGTAAAAGGAATTGTTACACAATCACAAACAGGTGCTGCAACCAATATCATTGCGGGTCTTGGTGTAGGGATGATGTCTACAGCTATTCCCATCATTCTGATTGCAGCCGCTATTCTTATTTCATATGAATTTGCAGGACTTTATGGTATCGCGATTGCGGCAGTGGGTATGCTCGCTAATACGGGCATTCAGCTGGCTGTAGACGCATATGGGCCGATTTCAGACAACGCAGGAGGTATTGCTGAGATGGCAGAGCTTCCCAAAGAAGTACGTAAGCGTACAGACAAGCTCGACGCTGTGGGTAACACGACAGCTGCCATTGGTAAAGGATTTGCGATTGCTTCAGCAGCTTTGACGGCATTGGCACTATTTGCAGCCTTCATGCAGCAGGCAGGTATCACTCAGATCGATATCGCTCAGCCTACGGTTATGTCTGGTCTTTTGCTAGGTGCGATGCTTCCATTCGTATTCTCAGCCCTATCCATGGGTGCTGTAGGACGTGCGGCTATGGCGATGATCACAGAGGTACGCCGCCAATTTGCTGAGATTCCTGAGCTCAAAGCTGCCCTGGAAGTGATGCGCAAATATGACGCAGATTTGGAAAATGCTACGCCAGAAGATCTGGCGACATTCCGCGCAGCAGACGGTAAAGCGGAATATGCCAAATGTGTAGAGATCTCCACGACCTCTTCTATTCGTGAAATGGTGCTTCCAGGACTCCTTGCCATTGCTGCTCCTGTAGCTGTCGGTTTCATCGGCGGAGCTGAGATGCTGGGGGGACTACTAGCAGGTGTAACTTCTTCAGGGGTGTTGATGGCTATCTTCCAGTCCAATGCAGGTGGTGCGTGGGATAACGCAAAGAAGATGTTTGAAGAAGGTGTAGACATCAACGGAGAGATCTACTACAAAGGTTCTGAGCCACACAAAGCAGCCGTAGTAGGTGACACAGTAGGTGATCCTTTCAAGGATACTTCTGGTCCTTCTCTGAATATTCTTCTGAAACTTATGTCTGTAGTGGCATTGGTCATCGCGCCTACGATTGCCGTGGTAGAGCCCACAGATAGCACAGTAGAAGCATTCCCTCCTGCTATCGAGCAAATGATCGAGATAGAAGCGGAAGAAGCAACTGAAGGTGTAACTGTTCTGGATGCAGCGACAGTAGAAGAAGGAGAAGTAGAGGAAATGGCTGCTGCTCAAACGCCCATCCGTAGCGAGAAGCAACTAGACTGATAAAAACATCCATTTGATATAAATGAAAAAGGCTGTCTCAGATCGAGTCAGCCTTTTTTTGTTTGAAATGGGGAGGACAGGTATTTATTCTATGATCCCCGAATTTGATCACCGATACGCATGCCATGGCAATGCGCCTAGCGTGTGCAATCATGCAACCATTCACCTTACATTTTTTCAGGTACAGGAATCCCCAATAGGGCCAACCCTTCACGCATGGCATCACTCACAGCTTTGGAAAGCCCCAAGCGAGCAAAGCGAATGGCGTCAGATTCTGCCTTGGCGATAGAGTGCTCGTTGTAGAAACTGTTGTAGAGCTTGGCTAGTTCATATAAGTAGGTGCAGACGCTACTGATCCTGTAATTGTGGCAAGCGTTGAGCGCTACAGCATTGAAGTTGGATAGGTGGAGTAGAATGGCAATTTCTTCTTTTTCCTGCAACGCGCTCCAGTCGATTGCTTGTGCAGGATCATACCCCTGTTTTTTGCAAAGGGTCACAATACGTGCATAGACATACTGTAGGTAAGGACCTGAATCTCCTGAGAGATCCAGCCATTCTTTCATATCAAACACAATTTTCTTTGTCGCATCGATTTTCAGCATCCCATAGCGAATCGCTCCCTTAGCGATAATTGTTGCTGTTCGATCCATTTCCTCCTCTGTCCATTCCCCCTCATAGCGATTCTTTAACTCAGTTTTGGTCGTATGCTCCATCTGTCGGATGAGGTCCATCAGAGGGATGATGTTCCCCTTGCGAGACGACATGGGACCTTCTGGGAGTTCTACATAGTTGTAAGCCAAGTGATGGCAATATTGGGCATTTTCAAAACCCATCAGTTCCAGGATTTTGAAGACTTGCTTGAAGTGATGTGCCTGACGCTCGTCTACGACATACACACTTTTCTCAATTTTATAATCTTCAAATTTCCTTCTGGCCAGTTCGATGTCCTTGGTGGCATAGAGTCCATGACCATCTGATTTGATCAAGACGCAGAAGCCCAAGTTGTATGCTTCTAGATCTGCCCCTATCACTCCTTTTGACTCAATAAATACCTCTCCACGGTCATAGTACTCTTGAATCAGTTTGACAGAAGGTACGTCTACCTCTGATTCCCAATACCATTTATCGAAGGTAACGTCGGCCCAGTCGTAGACTTTTTTCATCTGATCGATGGACCACTCACGGGTTGATTTCCATAGCTCGTAAAATTCCCCCTCTTCCGATTCCAATTGTGTCAAAATCTCCGAGAGCTGTGCTTTGTAAGTCTCCTTGGCAGCTTCATCTTCGGATTTGTCGATGTCGTAGATTTTCATCGAGCCCCTAGAATACATCTTTCCCAGCCATGCTCCTTTTTCTGTCTCGGGCATAGGCTCGCTGTTGTGGTATTTGAGGTACCAAAGGCATTTGGCGACGTGTGTCCCCATGTCGCCGGGGAAAGTCGAACTGATAATGTCAAAACCACAATATTGATGCAGTCGGATCAATGAATCTCCCAAGCAGATGTTGCGCATGTGCCCTACATGAAGTTCTTTGTGCGTATTGGGCTGCGAGTACTCGATCATTGTCTTGGGCGCATCCTGTGCCAGTGTTTGCTGAAACATGTTCCCATTCAATATGGCATGTGCGACCGATGCACCCATTGCTTGTGGTGCCAAGAAAAAATTGAGATAAGGCCCTAAATTACGTACCTCCTGGATCGCATCCGTATCCTCAATCAATACTTTAAGCTCTTCCGCGATGATGTTGGGCTTCTTGCGCATGACTTTAGAGAGTGAGAAGCAGGGAAAGGCAAAGTGGCCCATGTCTATTTTTGGCGGAATATTGAGATCTGATTCAATCTCCCCAAGAGATTTTTCTACCCCATACTTGGTGAGGGCTTGTTGAATCGTCTGCGAAAGGAGCTGTTTTAAGGGGTTCATATCGTCAGTTTGGATAAGTCAAAATTTGCAGGCGTAAAGTACTGGTTTTTAAGGGTAGAAAAACAAGTGCCAGAGCCAAAAATTGCCTACATCTTTCTCAAATTTCCTTACCTTCGGTAGAAAACAACTATTTCCTGCGATACACAAAATGGGGTAGAGCATGGTATAGTCTCTGAGCCAGCTATACGTTCCATAAATCTGGGAGCTATCTTCATGGCTTTGGAAAGCTACTGAATACATATCCCATTACCTGATGTTCTATGGTTCTTCCTCTTCTCTTATAATCACGATATCTTCGTCGTGTTTGGATACGATGTACTCAAAGAATTTTCGCAAGTTGCCATATTCCTGTGGCATGAATACAGTTTGATTGAGGAAGATGCTGCTAGACAGGTGCAAAATGTTGTCGTTTTGCATCACATTATAGATGAAGGTTCCCGCGCCATTGGGTAAGGATACTTTGATAGGCTGGGGAAGTTGAGCCACTGTATATCCTTCGGGAAGGCGCAGCCCGATCAGATGGGAGTCCCTCAAGGGACGTAATAAGTCGATAGGAGTTGATCGATCCTGCACAGGGAAGGGGTTTTCTTTCAACTGCTTGATCATCATGGGCTTGATGATGATGACGTCTTCTGCTTTTTCGACAAAAGCCTTGCTCGTCAAGGAAGCCTCTGCTGTTAACGGTTCGCTAGGCTGGTCCAGGTTGTCGATGTCGCTCTCAAGGAAGCGTGCGTCTCCCATGCCAATCAACTGATACTTTCGAAAGTAAGCTTCGAGGTCTCCCTCTAGGTTATTGATGCGTTGGCGGGCCTGACGTGCGCTATGTTTCTGATTGACGATGGAGATTTCACCTGTCAAGCGGCCACCACCGCTAAGCGTGAATCTGCTGTAGGTGTACCTAATATCTGGATTTTGAAAGCGTAAAGAAACCCACATGGGGTTTTCAGGATCCGTTTTGAGCCCCAACTGATTGAGGTCATGGGGAGGAAGGAGATTGAACGCATCTGTTTCATTGATCAGATCCAGTAAAAGGAACTGTTCGATCATATCTATCGCTACAATCTGGTGATCAAACTGCTGGAGGTTGGGGTAGTTGGGGACTACAGGTCCCTTGTCTACTGTACGGACAAGTACCATATGCGAGTCAAAGCCCGCTTCTCGTAGGGCGAAGCAAAGGAGTAAGTTGAGCTCGGCACTATTTCCCTCTCTTGACTGCCACACTTTATCCAGCCTTTTGGCGCGCCAGCTGAATTCATTATTCCATGTCAAATATTCTTTGCATTGACGATAGATTTCTTCAATCCGCTCGATTTGGCCTTCTCTTGGAAGAGAGGCACTCCCTCGGTATTCTTTGTCGATTAATCCTTCGGGTGTTTTAAGTTTCCTTGGCTTCTGTCTTTTGAGGACGAATTTGTTAAGTTCTCCCCACCTATCGAATGTCCCACTTTGTCTCACATTGTTTCGATCCTGGATAAACTCGAATCCTACAGAAGTGACGTAGGCATCTGGATCTAATGCAAAGGGTTCTGGCTCTAGGGGAGGGATACTATCCATGACAAACGATTCTATTTGTCCGAAACGGAAGGCAGCTTGGCGAGATTCGCGATCATATGTATTGAAGCGATCAATGGCAGAGAGACCAGGGGAGGGGCCTCCATTTAGAGTATAAGGAGCAGAGGAAATTTTGACTTTACCCATATCTCCTTTGGTAAATCGCTTGATATTCAAAGCATAGGGAATAAAGGCCTGAAACTCACTGTGCAGGATGGGTAGGGTATCAGCAAAGCGCCAGTATTCGACTTCGTTTTGTCGCCGATTTTCGAAAGTATAGGAATATTCGATGATGGACCCCACTTTGACAAGAGGCAGGGTAAATGTCACAGTTTGTATCCCTGTACGATCTCCTATTCTTTTAAATGCGCGTTTGGGAACCTTAAACCTAATGGCTTTTCCCTCTGGGTTGAGGCTGTAGGTGGCTGCACTGATTTGAGCCAACCGTTTTTCCTTTGTATTGAAGGAGATGGATACTTTGGCATGTTTGAGGCCTTCTTCAGAGCGAATTCGAATTCGTTTGATGTATTGATATTGAGTCAAGAAAGCATTGTTGACAGGTGAGTAGCTCGCCCAGCCATAATCCAGCAGAACTACTGCGGGCGCATTACCTGCAAATGCTTTGAGATCCATTTTCCAAGTCTCTTCTGTGATTGGAGCCAAAGGTTCACCAGGAGCCTGGCCTAGTAAGAAAAATGGACAGAGGGTGAATGCCAGTCCTACAATAAGTACCCATCTATTCATAGTCTATATTTTCAAATTGATCAAACGAACTTACAATTTGTCGTGCTTGGTTTCAATGGCAAAGCCTGCCCACATAAGAAGAAAAATAAGGAAAAACCTTCATGTTTTGATGCTTTCTCTTTCATAAACGCTTGTTGTCAGATAATTGATTTTGAAAATGAGAAGTTTAGGGTCTATCCAAGGTAAATGGTCAAGTCAGCTAGCGTTCGCATCTCCATGTCTTTACCTGATTAACTTAATCAAAGGGCTGTGTATGGCGTGTATGATACATTATGCGAAAACAATGGATAAGATTTCGCCGTATATATGACATCTTCTTATTTAACAGGACAAACATTACCCATTATTTTTGGATCATGTACCCTATACACTATCACAGATCTTTGTTTAAGGTAAGTAGATATA
>JBCBPW010000110.1:0-21294 GCA_039820545.1 Bacteroidota bacterium
GGATAATGTCATTTTTCGAGACATCATCCAGTTTTCGTTCTCCCATAGCCTGAAGAAAGAGGGTGAAATAGTATTTATAGGATTTGATGGTATGATAGCTGTATCTTCTGAGCATGAGCGCTTCGATCAATTTCAGGAGTTGGACCTCTTGCGTCTGTGTGAGAGGAATAGGTTTTGGTTTTTGGGGGATAGATGGTGATGGGGTAGGATGCTTTTCTGTGGAAAGAACAGTGATATTTTCCTTTCCAAAAAGGTGGACGAGTTGGCTGTAGGCATTTTTATTGTATGGGATGAGCCAACCCATTTGGGGTTTCCAAAATGCTCCTGGAATCTGTTTGACTAACTTGGGTAGTTCAGGGATGAAGCTTGTAACATAGAGTTGGATCAGTTCACGTTCCTCGTGGATTATTTTTTGTATTTCAAGTGGCATGTGCTAATAAATAAAGGATGAAATTCGTGATAATAGATATCAAGCCACTGAATTTCAGCAAGTGCGTCAACTTTCGCACGGAAAAAATGTGGAAAAAGTAACTGAGAGGAGATAAAGGTGCACCTTTTCGATTAGTTTCTTGGCGTATACACACAGTATCGGGGGTTAACGCGCAATAAGAATCTGTAAGTACGTCAACTTTCAGCCCCTTAACTGCTATTCAGAAGCTCAAAAGCCACATTCTATTGCGCTTTTGCTATTCCCCTATTGGCGTATACACATGATATCCCCAAGTAACGCGCAATAAGAATCTATAAGTACGTCAACCTTCAGCCCCACAACTACCATTCAGAGTCACAGAAGCCACTATCTATTGCGCTTTTACCATTCCCCTATTGACGTATACACAAGATATCCCAATCTATCCCCTCCCCCACAACTCCCCCCAAATACAAAAAAACGCACCCCACTCAAGTGAGATGCGTTCCAATATTTCAATCAAGCTCTATCCCTAGTTCGCTAGCGAGAAGCGGATCTGGAAGCCCACACTCGAAAACGAAGTCTTGGGTACGACCTCCGTATACGGATTGCTCAAGTTGTACTTGTAGAAAACCTGGGCGCTGACACGCTTGCTCACGGTGTAGTCAATTCGTGGCTCAAAGATCAGGTTCAAGCCCCCGCGGTTCACGTCCTCCAAGAAGTCTCCTGTACCTCCTACCTTCTCCCCAGGTATCCGTCGGATGATCTCCCGCGTGTCACGCGCCGTCATCTGGAAGCTGAAGTTGGCCGTATTCTCCAAGTTGAAGTCCCGACCAAAGAGGCGGAAGAACCAATTCAACTTATCCTTGCGATAGCGAAACATGACCGCAATGTCCTGATTCTTGGATTCGATGACCTGTAAGTTCCCTACATTCAAGGAGATCTGACGCCCACGCTTGTAGTCAATGTTGGCATTGAAGCCATTCTTCATCGTGAAGTTGACCCCAATCAAGGGTGAGAACTGCTCCGATACCTGCACCCCCTGGATGAAGAACTCACTGTAGGCATCCTTCAAATTAAAGCCTAAGCCCAAGGTGTCCAAAGAGTTGAAAGTATCCGCAAAACCGTCGCCATCATCGTCACGGAAGAACAAACTGTTGTTGAAGGTACCGATGGTGTACGTCCCGCGATAGGTATGCTTGATGGTGATCCCATTGAATTTCTTCTTCAAGAAAGGAATCTTGCCCAAGCCCGTATAGTTGATGCTCCAGTTGGGGAGCGGGATCAGCGGCTGCGAAGAAAGCTCGATCCGCTCAGGCCCGATCAACCCATAGGTAGACAAGAAAGCCGTGATCATCACATCCTGGTTACTTCCCAAGTATCCGTTGCGGAAGTTGAAGTACTGCTCGTTGTCGAGATCTGCTGTCTCAGGATTGGCCTCGGCGTATCGACGCGACAGGATGGTTCGATTGTTCGAGAACTGGCGGAGCAACTGCGAGTTCGGATTGCGCGGATCTTCCCGCTCGAAGGCCGAATTTGCAAAGATGTACGACATGTTGAAGTTGCCCGTCGTCAGCGGGTCAAAGTTGTCGAAGCCACCTATACTCGGATCAAATCGGAAGAAAGCACTCTTGTTCAAGGTACTCGTTCGGTTCGCTGACAGGTCGATCCGGAAGTCTTTGAACAACTCCAGCGAAGTCCGCGCCGTGAGATTATCCGAGAAGTTGTTATTGAATAGGTTCGCCAGTGTCGTATCCGTTGTGATCCAACCATTGGTCCCTGCTAAATCTCGTATGTCTGTCTGCGAGCCAAATACGAATCCCAGCGTCGGAGGCAAGATGGGAGAACCTGTATTGAAGTCCAGACCAAAATTATCTGTCTCAGGTAGATAACCTGGCAGCATCGTCTGACTGTTGCGGTTGTAGCTCAAGTCGACGCTGCGCACACTCAAAGCGATCCGAATCACCCGATTGCCCACCTGCTTGAGAAACCAGAAGGGATCAGGTTTATTGGTGGAGTCTTGCTCGGCTTCTGTATCTCCATTCGGTGGTGGCTGCCTGACGGTCGTTTGCTGGCGCTGGTTCTGGTTGCGTTTGTTTTGAGCTTCCAATACTTTGCGCAACGGCTTGACCTTTCGATAGAGATTATTCAAGTCCATCCGCACACTGGCCTGTATGGCCTGGGTATTGCTGATGGTCGCCCCCAACGAAGGACTGATCTCAGGTGCTTGCATCCAATTGAAAGTACCCGTATAAGAAATATTGCCGTTGATCCAGTTGAGGAGTTTCATCTGAGAGAAAGGAAGCTGGTAGGCTGCATTCAGCGTATGATTGTACTGGGTATTTCGTCCAAAGTTGATCATCCGCGTGAACTCCTTCTCATAGGTGACGGTGTCACGTCCGAAGAAAATCAAGTTGTTGATGAAGTTTCCTGCCAGCGAGTCTCGCTCCTCCTGCGTTGCATCTTCCCATCGACCACGTACTTCATCTACCCTGGCGATATTGGCTGCGGTGAAGTTGACCTGCAAACTGGGGAAAATCGGCCAGTTCAAGGTGTAGTTTCGGTTGATCAAGAAGTTTTTGGCATATAAAGGGTCAAGCACCAATTGGCCATCCCCGATCACACGTAGGATCCGCTCTTCAAATTGACGATTTCCATTGACCGATACTTGGACATTGGCAGGGAGCGGATTGATGGCAAATTTGGAGAGGAAGCCTACCGTACTATTCAAAGGTTTGACCTTCGAGATGAAGGCAAAAGGCTTGACGTTTACTTTGGGGAAATTGTAGCGATAGCCTAGCGCACCACGATGCTGAGTATTCAACTGACTGGCGATGGTCGCATTGCGCGCTTGCGTCTCGACATAGGCATATGTTGCGTTGAAATTGGTGATCGACCAAGGCATCTTCGTCTTTTGCTTGCTACCTGCTCCTTCACTCTTTTTGGGCTTAGGTTTGGGTTTGGCTCCTGGCTTTTTGGCAGTGGACTGTGTCGGATTGATTCGCCAATTGGTCAGCGCAATGCTTCGCGTCTGTTTGAAATCCTGGATTTCCCTCAGCCTCGCCTGGGCCGTATCTCTTGGCAATGCCTCCAACAATCGGTCCACCGAGACGTCTGCCTCCTGAGGATTGAAAAGCGGCGTACGCTCTGCCCGACTGTATCGCACCGTGACGGGTAAGCTCATTCCCCAATTCTTAGGGAAGACTTTGTCTACATTGACATTTGCTTCGAGATCATAGCGCAACTCTTCCTCCTGTGGGCGGTTACTGAGCTTCTGTTCCAATGGCCCAAACCCTGCTGACTTATACTGTCCATTGACGCGAAAAGTCGCCAAGTCTGCCAGCGTAGCCGAACCGTTGAATTTCGCGGCGACCCCACTATTTTGGCTGAAGTTGGTCAAGCGCAACTCATTTACCCAAACTTCCATACAAAGTGGCTCTGTATTGCCATCTTCAGGATTGCGGATCCCCACCATGATGTTACGTACATCGGAGAGTTTGGGCGTTCCCTTGATGACGATGGCATGTCCTTCTGGCAGTCCTACGGTATCTCGATAACGATAAATTTGCCCAAAGCTGGTCCCTCGCCGTGACTTAGCCCCCGCAAAGGCTGCCAAGTCGATGTCAAACTCATTCTCGGGTAGCCATATATTTTCCCTGAGGTTGGGGAAGGCAGGGTCCGAGGGAGAGAGCGGCATTTCATATTCGTAGTAATTTTGGTCATTATCCAGTCCCAACCGAATGAATACCATGGCATCCCCGCGCTGCTCAAAGTTGGAAGGCGTCAATCCGTTGTCAGGCGAAAAGGGCTCTGCGTGGACAAACATTTTCAAACGCTCGTATTGTCGGAGGTCGTTTCGGGTGATTTTGTACATCCCGCGTGCGTCTCCATCTGTGAGTTTACACACACGCATCACGAGTGAACGCTCATCTTCCAACTGTTGAGAGAAGGTGTTCACCCCTAGCTGCTGGCGAATGATGCCAGGAGGAAGGACATAGTTGTAAGGAAGTTTCTGAGAGTTTCTCTCACGTGAGACCTGCCCCAGCTCAAAGGTTGTTTCGTTTGCCTCGGTAGGTGTCACGACGACACCTTCTTCTGCGAGTTCTCCATTGAATCGAATCCACTGAGAAGATACCAATTGAAACTCTGTCATACGCATGATCACAGGATCGCGGAAGCCTGTCATGTACATACGCATAAAGTTGATACTCTGAAAATTGGAGATGCCATTGACCGCAGTACCGCTTCGGATCGGAATACGAAACTGATACCATGTCACCTCAGTCGTTTGCCCTCTCCCGATATTGGCTACACTTCGCACCGTATCCACTACGAAATTCTGTCCAGGTACCAAAGAGTCAGGATTCATCCGGATGCGATACTGCCAGTACTGCTCGGTGAAGTTGAGGCTTCCGTTGCGGTTGATGTCCTCCTGGTCGGGTAAACTGGTAGCCTGAAGACTCAAGTTAGAGTTTTCTTCCTGAGCCGAATTACGAACAGGCGTATTGCCATCCTGGCCGTTGAAGTCAAAATACCTCGTGAGGATACTCGCGGAGCTGTCTCGCAAATCAGGATCTCTATAACTGGTGTAGTTATCCGAACTTGGATCTGTCTGATAGCGATTCAGGGCGGCAGGTGTCAAGAACTGCGAAAGAGTATCAATCACATCCGAGAAGAAGGTCACTTCCTCTTCGGTGGGGAGACCGTCCAATCCTACATCTTGCTTCAAACGATCTTCAGGATTGTTGACGAAGGTCTCTGTCAAAGGGGTGAGAATGGGAATCTTCCCCCAGGGGCTGAGTGAATCTATCGGCAGATTGGGATCTGATGGACTCGGAAGTGCATTCTCACGAGAGACAATTCCATCAGGCAGAATTTCTTCCGACACCAAACCCAGGTTGAAATACATCTCTCCCCCATCTGAGAAGGGATTGCCATCTTTTGCATCAAAGGGGTCCATCATCCAAAATTCGATGAACTCCACATTCGTCGCTTCAAAGTCATTGTTAAGGTCAATGACACGCATCACCCCTGCCCAGTTTTCATCTGGCTGCGAAAGGAGACCGTTGGGTGCCACCCGTGTCGGATCTACCTGATAGTTATAGGGTCCTCTCAGACGTGGATCGTAGCGCAGGTCAAAGGTACGCTGGAAAATGTTTCCAATCGGCAAAGATGCCTGTGGGAAGATCTCATTGGGTTCAATTTTTCTTGTATAGTTGTTTTCCTGGTCTGCATCTGGGACCTCGTTTGCCCTGGCGTTGTAGAAGACCTGGTCGATGGAATACCACGCGAGCTTCCCTCGGTTGTAGTTGGCAGATCGAGGATTGTTGTAGACCGTTCGGGGATCAAAGACATCGGGATTCCCTTCGGGATAAGAAGCTAAAAACCAGTTTGAGGTATTCATCAAGGTGAAAGGCGGTGTAGAGGATTCGAAATCGTCCAAGTACACAATCCCATTGTCAATGACATTTCCATCCTGGTCTCTCAACTTGGTTTGGTTGGGTGCTCCTGGCAAGAACTGCGCAAATTCTGCTGATCCAATGATAGACGAAGGTGCCTTCGTAGTGATCAAGGGAAGTTTGTCAATCGCCTTTGTTAAAAAGCCTGACTCTCGGTTAAAGGCCGCATCAAATCCCCATAGGGTGTTGTTGATCGGCTCCTGTCCAAGGATCTGCTTCTGGTTGATGGGCTGCTCACGCAAATTCAAAATCGTCAAACCCAGAGAAAGGTCCTTGGAAGGACTGTACTCTGCACGCGATCCCAACAACCTACGCGTTTGCAAGCTGTATAACTGGGAGTTTTCATAAGACACCTCAATCTCCTGTCCTGAGTTCAGGATCGACTGATTGATGATGATGACTTTTCCCCCAAAATAATCTACGGTATAATCCTGCCCCTCTGTCAACTGGCGTCCACCCGCGGTCACAATAACCCCACCTTCCTTGAGCTGGAAAGTATTCAGGGGAATCTCAGAGTTGCCCGCAGAGCGAAAATAGCCCTCAATCGAATATCGGAATTGGGGACCATTTTGTCGGGCACTAGCCTGTGTATTTCGATAGAGCTGGTCAAAAACATAATTTTCTATCGCCTCAGGATCATTGGCCAACTGCTCCTCCAAGTGCGAACCAAAGGGCTCCAATTTGGGGAAGATGATGGTTCCTTTATCCGTATCTACTGTGTATCCATTGATAAAGTCAAAGTAGTTGTCAGGCCCTGGTGCTGTATTATTGGTCACATTGTCCACCCCCAATACCTGAATCAGCGGCTTATTGTCTACAGGTGAATTGGGAAGATAGTTGACTTTTCCTGCACTGGTTCCTGTTTCAAATCGCACGTCTAGGAAAAAATCGTCCTGTTTGATCCCAAAAGCAATCTGATAAATGTTTTTCATCATCAGATCCCAACCAGGATAGGGAGAAACACGCGTAACAGAAGGACGCAGCATTTTGAGGAACAACACGTTGGTATTGTCTTGGTTGACGGGGATCTCATTCGAAAATTCCCCTACCTGCTTCACTTCTCCATCCAGGGTATAGTTGTACGCAACAAATAATACCTGGTCTGAACGCAGGGGCGTATTCAAGGACACATATCCCAACTTCGTATTGATCTTGTATTCATTGGGCTCCAGACGACGCATGTTTCCGAGTACTTCGAAGTCTTCTGTATTGACCATGCGCAAGTCGGACAGGCCCTCTACAGCATTTCGAGTCGTGGTGATGTCACGTGCTGCGGGTGTATTCTCAAGAATATCATAAAGGTCGTTGGACGCATTGCTAGGGTAGCGGTCGCTGTTGGCTGTGCTACTCTGGATATTTTCATTGTACACCACCCCTTGTCCTCCTGCGATGGGAAGTTCATTTTCACCCAAGTCCAGGAAACCTACTGCATTTCGGTTATTCCTTGTGAAGCCCTGACGCTCGACCCATATTTCCACCTGATTGATCTGTAGGCGAGACTGCACGACGGGTAGATTGTCCAATGCGTCTTCGTATACAGAACGGAAAAAGTGGGAGAGGAAAAAGTGGCGGTTGGCATCGTATTCTGTTACTTCTTTCTCGAAGGGAGTCTCAATCGCTCCACCACCTGCTACGCGCACGGTCTCCACCTGTCCACGCTCAAAGGAGGCAATCCCACTCACGTATACAGGACCGAAGCGTAGTTTGGTCTTCAATCCGAATAGATTCTGGCGACCTTGCATCAGGGAGTTGCCCACTTGCATACTCACGTTCCCTGCTTCGATCTCCTGGATGATCTGATCTTCGGTACCTTTGTGAGCGAGTTTCAACTCATCTTCGAAGTCAAAGGTAGCCTGCGTGTCAAAGTTGACGTTCAGGCGAAGCTTCTCTCCGATCTGGCCGATCACCCCAACCTGTATATCCTGCTGGAAATTGAGGAAAGGAGGAGGATTTTGCTGCTGGATATTCAGCTGCTCACTGTCGTTTCGGTTGCGATCCAGTGAGAATCTCAATGTAGCAAAACCCGTAGGTCGAATCGAGATTTTCCCCCCACCAAAAATATCCTCCAGTTCTTCGATGTCGATGTCAAGTTGGAGTCCTTGCTGGTTCTCCTCGTTGGAAGACATCGCTTTATCTCGGAAAAATTCGGCCGCCTTCTTCTTCCTATTATACTCGAGATAATCTTCGAAACTGATGTGCGATGGATACCGTATATCAGTATTACCAATACGCTCATAAATTTCATAGCCTTCCATATCGTCTTTCAAACGATAGTCTACACTGTAGTTGGATGGATAATCGAGATGTAGGGGCGAAATACGCGTCTGTTGCGTAGGGTCTCCGCGCCGATCGTTGGGATTTTTCTTGGTTTTCGACGTGTCATTGGGTGGTGGATCATTCGTCAAGGACGAAAGCACCAAGGTGTCTGAAGCCCATTCGAGCTCCTGCACGTCTTCTACTGTTCCCTCTGGGCTGGTGTAAAAAAATGACAAAAAAGTCGACACCAGCACTGCAATGCTGAACTTGGTCAAAGCTTTGGTAGGTTTAGTTTGACAATCTCTACGTTTTTACAAAGTATCAGCGTAGCACGTGCTTCATAGGCAGGAGGGACAGTTCTTATGTTGGTGTGTAATGAATTTATGATGCAAAACTAGCAAATCTGGATTCATAATAAAGCCCAAAAGATTTCCCCAAGCACTTAGAATACATTTGATGAGGCCATTTCCCTGGTTTTCATGAGAAAAGGATACATGATTTTTGTCATGTCTTCATCAAAGGCCACATACTACCTGAACATATATCAAGTGCTCATTGGGCTTTCGTTAAAATTAATTCCTGGCTCAATATAGCTTCCTTTATTCGTAAATTATACTCAATGAAATACATTTATTGATTTCGCAGCGCAAGCTTAATGATCTGCTCGACAGAAACATCAGGTCCTTCATCCTTCAAAATCTTATCTATGCGCTGGTTCATCACATTCTTGTTGAGTCCCAAGCTCGTCAAAGCTGTGAGAGCTTCTTGCTTTTTGGCTGAATCTGCCACTTTTCCCTTTGTAGGTTGTGCCCCCATTTCCCCCTCTATTTTCAATTTATCCTTCAACTCCAGCACAATCCGTCCTGCTGTTTTCGCTCCGATTCCCTTGACACGCTTCAGAGCTGCTGTATCTTCCTGCGTGATGGCCCGATAAAGCTCCTGTGGAGATAGACTCGACAAAATCATAAGGGCTGTATTTCCACCAACGCCAGAAATGCTAATCAGTTGCTCGAAGAGTTGTTTTTCGGCAGGATCAGAAAATCCAAATAGCTGCTGGGCATCCTCACGCACCATAAAATAGGTATGGAGTTTGACCGAAGTTTTTTCCTTGATGGCTCCATAAGTATTGAGGGATATCTTCACAAGATACCCTATCCCCTGGCAATCTACTACGGCGTATGCAGGCTCTATCTCTGCTATTTTTCCCTGTACGTATGCAATCATGAAAGTGAGAGACTTAAGATGTTAGCCTTTAGATAGGCAAAAATCATTGTTAAAGCTCAAGACATCAACCCAACATTCACTACAAAGTCTTTCATTAGACCAAATCAAATGATACATCCACAGCTGTTAGACAACAAAAAAGCGAGTGCACGTGACACCCGCTTTGTGTATGATAAG
Organism: Bacteroidota bacterium; assembly: GCA_039820545.1. GTDB lineage: Bacteria > Bacteroidota > Bacteroidia > J057 > J057 > JALEFZ01. The sequence continues at coordinate 9,526 of JBCBPW010000110.1, forward strand.
GTGAAACCTATGGATTAGAATAGCTTCACACAGTCTTCGATTAATTGGCTAAGGTATAAGTGATACCAAAGGTCAAGCCTGAGGTCAACGCCTGCGTCAACGCTCTGCGTGAGCCATTGCTTCCATTGAAAAACTGCCAAAATCCTTCGGTTACCAGTTCCCCATTGCGAGAGAATGTCTGCTCCTGGGTTTTATTTTCAATATCCGTAAACGAAAAATCCTGACGATAGCGAATGGAAAAAGCGAGGGGCTCGGGAGGAAGCTGAATATCTACCCCTACTTCTGTCGCCAGTCCCCACACTGTACTTGTATACAGATCGAATGTAGACGGACGTGTAATCAACGTGGGGTCGGGCACAAGATCTGCTGAAGGGTTGTCATTGACTTGCAGGGCACGTGCTAGAGACGTGAGTTGAGGACCGACGAAAAAGGCAAACGCCAATTTCTTTTGCAGAGGATTGGTATTGAACCCTACCATCAGCGGCACCTTGAAGTAGTCCAACTGCTGCGTGAAGCGCGTCACTTCGCCTTCGGTGTCTGTCACATTCAGGGCAGTCCCTTGCTGTGAGTATTGTGCCTGTACTTTGACTCCTATGATATCGGAGAAATGGTACCCGACAGATACTCCACCTGTAGTTCCCCATACAGGAACTGATTGAAAGGCATCACCCGAAAGGTTGGTATTGTCATCGGCATTGAGATGGTAGCCGAGTTGTGGTCCTACAAAAGCTCCGAGCTTCAACCCACGCTGTGCATAGGTGTAGGAGAGTAAGAAAATAGCAAAAAAAAGTAGAACGATCTTCTTCATTAGCCCTAGATTTAGCTCCTAAGATAAAGGATTTGTTTCCAAAAATCCGAAATATCTAAGCTTTTTCTTATTTTAATCTCCCTCATTAAATGCATATATATGGTTCTAAAAATCCATCCTGACAACCCACAAGCTCGACTCCTTCAGCATGTTGTAAATGAACTTCGCAGTGGTTCCGTCATCGTCTACCCTACCGATACCATGTATGCGCTGGGTTGCGACATCAATAATAAGAAGGCAGTAGAAAAAATATGCGCCATCAAGGGGATCGATCCCAAAAAATCTCGCCTTACTTGTGTGTGCGAAAATCTCAGTATTCTCGGGCAGTATGCCAACCAGATCGATACTACTGTATTTAAAATGATGAAGCGAGCTTTTCCAGGTCCGTATGTTTTTGTCCTGGAGGCCTCCAAGAAAATTCCTCGCCATTTTCGTCATCGTGATACTGTCGGGATTCGTATTGCAGGAAATAATATCACCCAGCGACTGGTCGAGATGCTGGGCAATCCCATCGCTTCTATTAGCCTACCGTTTGAAGAAGATACCCCTGAAGATGTTCTTGATCCCGTGCGTATCGATGAAAATTTTGGAAAACGCGTAGACCTCATTGTAGATGGAGGATATGGAAAAGTGGAAGTTTCCACTGTCATTGACGCATCCAAAGGAGAAGGAGATATAGAGGTCATCAGAGAAGGCGCAGGGGATTTAGCGAAAATAGGGCTAATCTTAAACGACTGATTCAGCGAGACATGACATCTTGGCATTTTTCAATTCCCTCGAATTTATCCTTTCTCTACAAAAATTTCCTCTTCACACTTTATTTCGAAGAAAGAAGTAACAATTCATTCCGTATATTAGCAGCTGAGGGCGATTCAATACAGTATAACTGGAAAGGTTGATAACAGGAAATTGCACAAGATGAAAATTTACAGAGGAATTGGTGTCATGTCGGGAAGTTCTATGGACGGATTGGATCTGGCCTATTGCTCCTTTAAAGTGGATGGAGATCAATATTCATTTGAGCTGGAGCAAGCAGATCAGATCCCGTTTGATGCACGCTGGAAGAGTCGTCTCTCCCACCTCCCTACTCAGTCTGCTGAAATCTTTGCCAAGACACATGTGTATTTTGGACATTGGCTGGGTAAGCAAATCAAACAATTCATTGATCGCTATCATCTGCGTCCCGACTTTGTAGCCGCGCATGGCCAGACCATCTTCCACCAGCCCGATAAATCTTTCACCACGCAGATCGGAGACGGAGAGACCCTTGTCTCCTACCTGCCCTGTCTGCTGGTAGACAACTTCCGCAACAAGGATGTCGCCATGAAAGGGCAAGGCGCACCACTTGTTCCTTTAGGCGAGCAATATCTTTTCCCCGAATATGACCTCTTCCTTAATCTGGGAGGCATCGCAAATGTCACGTTTCAGCAACAAGCATTTGATATTTGTCCATGTAACGGCGTCCTCAATCACTTGTATGTACACACATTCCCTGAGTCAGATTTTGATTATGATCCTCAAGGTCAACTCGCTGCCGAAGGAGAAGTAGACGAAGCATTGCTCCAACGCCTCAATCAACTCAACTTCTATAAAATCCGTCCCCCCAAATCTTTGGGATGGGAATGGACGGTAGCGCAGATGTTGCCCCTATTGAGGGATTGGGACCTACCGATAGAAGACCTTTTATGCACACTCGTAGAGCATATCAGCTTCCAGATCGCACGCGCTTTTCGTTTGATTGCAGCAACAGATCGAAAACTTCTCATCACAGGAGGAGGCAGACACCATCATTTTCTCATTGCTAGACTGCAAGAAAAGCTCATGCCCTTGGGGATTTCTATTGTAGATGACTTTCCTGAGTCATGGATTGATTATAAAGAGGCCATTATTTTTGCTTTTCTGGGCCTTCGTACTCTTTTAGGTCATCCTACGACCCTTGCTTCTGTCACAGGTGCTCCCAACGATCTCGTGACAGGAGCGATTCACATTCCCCCAAAAGGAGGAATAAAGTTTTTGGATTAGTACTGGCTCTGATATCAACATCTGCGCACATCTTACCTTCTTAGAACCTAGCCTGCTTAAGTAAGCGGTCCGAGATTTCATAGGTACATACCAGCCCAATCACATATAATCATCCGCTGTCCCAGAGAGAATCAAAAGCTTGTCAGTTGGGAGACAACATCTCCCATGTTTATAGGGAATATTTCAGATGTAATACCTATGTTAAGGTATACCCACTACCTATAATTAGGAACCCTATGCATATTGTCATCATCGGAAATGGAATCGCGGGAATCACCACAGCCCGCTATGTACGCAAGATGAGCGACCACGAGATTACTGTTATATCCTCTGAAACAGATTATTTTTGGTCTAGAACCGCGCTCATGTACATCTACATGGGGCATATGACCTTTGAAAATACGCAGCCCTACGAAAAGTGGTTCTGGGCTAAAAATAGGATCAAGCTCGTCAGGAAACATGTCAATCAAATCAATTCTGACAGCAAGACCCTTTATTTCACAGATGGTGATGCCATGCCCTATGACAAACTTGTATTGGCTACGGGATCTCAGCCCAATAAGTTTGGGTGGCCAGGACAAGATCTCGCTGGGGTGCAAGGGATGGTGAGCTACAAGGACCTTCAGTCTATGGAGGAATACACGCGGGATATTCGACATGCTGTAGTGGTAGGTGGTGGGCTCATCGGGATAGAAATGGCTGAAATGCTACATTCACGGCATATCCCTGTGACATTTTTGGTGAGGGAAGAAAGCTTTTGGAATAAAGTTATGCCTCCTGAAGAATCCACCATGATCAATCGAGAGATTCAGCGTACGCATGGAATCGACCTGCGACTACAGACGGAGCTTAAAGAGATTCTGCCTGATGAAAATGGTCGTGTGCGCGCCATCATCACCAATGAAGGGGAAGAAATTCCTTGTCAATTTGTGGGACTCACAGCCGGGGTACACCCCAATGTAGATCTCGCGGAGAGCGCAGGGATCGAGACCCATCGAGGCTTCCTCGTAGATCGCTACCTTGAAACCTCCGTCCCTGACATATATGCCATCGGTGATTGTGCCCAACTCCGTCATCCAGCAGACGGTCGCCGTCCGATAGAGGCCGTTTGGTACACAGGTAAATTCATGGGACCTGTGCTCGCCAAAACGCTGACGGGAGATAAAACCGAGTATATACAAAAGACTTGGTTTAACTCAGCCAAATTCATCAACCTCGAATATCAAGTATACGGGGATGTACCCAGTCAAGTCCGTGAAGGAGAACGACACCTCTACTGGGAGCATCCGACGGAGCACAAATCCATCCGCATTGTGTATAGAGGGGCCTCGGGTGCTGTCATCGGCTTCAACCTCATGGGTATTCGCTACCGATCGGATGTATGCATACACTGGATAGAAAACGAGACCCTCATAGAGAAGGTACTCCAGAATTTGGGAGCAGCCAACTTTGATCCTGAGTTTTTTGCTGCCTATGAGCAAGAACTTGTGCGAATCTACAACGAGCAAAACGGTGCCCAACTCAAGCTCAAGCGTCGCAAAGGCCTTCGTAGCGTCTTGGCGGTGTTTAAGGGAAAAAAGCGTGCGCCAAGTGTTCGTGAGGAAGCAGGTGTCACAGCCTAAGTACGTAACTCTGGATTTCCTTCCACTTCCCTTTTACCCTTACACTCTCAAACCATAGGAATACGATGCTATAGGGCTCGGTTCCTTTTTTCAAAAAAATTATATCTCATGAGTCAGATAGATCATAGCCTTTCGCTGGCGAGCCCTGTACCTAGGAATTTCAATGCTGTACAGCGCATCGGATTGGCATCGGTAGGCGCAGGATTGGCACTGCTTACAGTAGCGATTTTTGGGGCTGCTGCTGCTAGAGAGGGCTCCTTCTTTTGGGGTGCGATCACACTTATCTCTTTAGGAGGCATTGCCTTCTCGTGGAGTACCTATATGCAGGAAGCAGCTGGCATCAAAAATAATGGTGTCATGTTTTTCTCGGAGACAGCTCGGGGGGCACTAGGGTGGGTTTTTGGGGTGATCATCACGACCTTTTATATTTTGCTGTATTTTTATCCTGCAGAGCTGGGGTATAGTGCAGATGGAAATACGGGCTTGGTGGCGCTCTTCGACCCGCTCAGCTATCTACTCAAGGGTACGCCTGCTAGCCAGTGGTTTATGTATGGCACCTTCTATACGCTGTCTATTCTGATTTTGGGATTCAAATACATCCTGAAGTATCGCCACAGCCGTTACCATATCATTCGGACTAGCTCGGTCATGTTTTTCCAGACAGCCTTTGCTTTTCTTATACCTGAGTTCATGGCGCGCCTCAACCAAACAGCCGAGCTGAAAGAAGCGGGGATGACCGTTCCCTACTATGATTTCAAAAACGTCTGGCCGCTCAACTACTACAACTTCGAGGGTTATCGCATCGATACCATGACCGACCCGACTTTCAATAGCTTGACGAATAATCTAGGTTTTATCATGCTACTTGTGGGGGTAGGCTCTGTCTTCTTCCTTTCCCCTCTTTTGACCTATTTCTTCGGAAAAAGATGGTATTGTAGCTGGGTATGTGGTTGTGGTGGCTTGGCTGAGACGGCAGGTGATCCCTTCCGCCACCTATCTGATAAGTCTCTAAAGGCATGGCGAATCGAACGCTGGCTCATACACTCTGTTCTGGTATTCATTGTCATCATGACCATTGCTTCAGTCTATGCCTATCTGAGGGATAATGGAGCTGATTACTGGATCAATGCAGATGTATTCGTCGGAATGGTGGCAACGACGTTATTGGGCTTGACGATTGCACTGTGGACCCGCAGAAAATTATTCGCCACGGTACAGACGGATATTAAAGTTGTTGCTTCCATCCTCATGGTTGCAATCACAGGTCTGACAGTCTACACACATTTATTTGGGGAGAATGGATTGGTATTTTTCGCCCAGCCATATAAAATCTACAGCTTGTATGCCTTTTTAATCGGTGCTGTTTTCTCAGGGGTAATAGGTGTTGGTTTTTATCCGCTGATGGGGAGTCGTGTATGGTGCCGATTTGGTTGTCCTATGGCAGCGATTTTGGGCTTGCAGCAACGTTTCTTCTCCCGCTTCCGCATCACCACAAATGGTGGTCAGTGTATCTCCTGCGGAAACTGCTCGACTTACTGCGAGATGGGGATCGATGTGCGCGCCTATGCGCAGCGTGGCCAAAACATCGTGCGGGCGAGCTGTGTGGGTTGCGGTGTGTGTGCGGCGGTATGTCCTCGTGGTGTCCTCTCGCTAGAGAATGGTCCTAACACAGACAACAGTCGCATGGATGAGGTGAGATTTTAAGTAGACTATTAGAGGGGAGAGGCATTCCCGAAAGGGATCATGTCTCAACATCTGACCGCTTACTTCAGATTAGCGTAAGCTCGTCTTAGCAGTCATCCTGCGAAAGGGCAAAACCAAATAATAAGAGCGGAAACATCAGCTTCCGCTCTTATCTATTTTGTGGGGCAAAATTTCGCTTTTCAATATATCGCTAGATATCTCCCAGGCTCTTCTTGGGCTTATCTTCGGGCTTCTCCTCATTCATGATGTCATTGACGATGTCATCTTCAGAGGGTATGTCCTCCATATCTAGCATGCCCATCTCCTTTTTCATTTCCTCAATAAGATTTTGGGCGGAAGATTTGGCAAGCTCTGTATCATTTTTCAGTTGATCGATTTTGCTAGAGGTCTCGCTGCTAGCGTCCATGAACATGTCCAGCTTCGCTTCTGTAACAGCAGAGTCCATGTTGAGTTTATCGATCCATTCGTCTGAATCGTCATTGTTGATAGCGCCTGTTATTTGTTGGATAGCATCGTTGATTTTACGGGAGCTCCGGAGCTTTTTGGCTTGGTCAAGGAATTCCTTGCGCTTTTGCAACTCTGCCTTATACTCCTCCTTCATTTTGTTTCTTTTTTCTTCTCCAGTCATATGCGTGTGGTTATGTAGTTTCGCATCACAGAAGACTTACAGGTATGGACCAAAGTCTCTGTAAGAACTGATGTTCAGTTCATAAATATTGTTTAGACAGGCTAAATCTTTCGTCGTCATTTATCCACAACTTAAAACTTACCCTTTTCACTTGATTATAGAATCTATATAAAAAAAGGAGACTTTCCACGAAAGTCCCCTTGAATTGTATGTAAAATACGGTTATTCTAATTCTTTCGTCGGCCCATCGAGATCCAAATCGCCTGTCAAGGGATTATCTTCATTCAGTCCCATCTCGATTTTAAATTGCTTCACCAATTCAGCTGCACGGAGTTTTTCAGCTTCTTCCTCGATTTTGAGGGTATCTGTGTCGACAGAATCCAACGCCATTTCCATGCGCGCTTCGTTCTTTGCTGTCTGCTCATTGATGCGATTAATCATTTCGTCATGTGTAGCATCGATGCCACCCACTTCGAATTGCTCCATCGTATCTGCAATCTTCGCCTGCCACTGTGCACGCTCATTTGCCTTGAGGGCATCGCGCGCTTCTTGGATCTTTTTCTCGCGTTCACGCATGAACACTTTCTTCACTTCCAGTGACTTCTGATAAGCTTTCTGAGCGGTTTCGAACTGCTCCTTGGTCTGCACCATGTTGGACTTCACAGACTCCAGACGGAGTGCATAGTTTTGAGCAATATCGTCACGCCCTTGCTGGATCGCAGCTCTCATATTAGAAACGAGCTTCTTATACTCGGCTTTATGCTTATTGAGCTGATTTTCAAGCAATGTCACATTGGCCTTGATCGTCGCAATGTTTTCATTCATCTGGGGGATCTGATCGTTCATCTCCCGGATGTTTTGCTCTAGAATCAACTTGGGGTCTTCGATACTACTGATAAGCCCTCCAAAAAGAGAGCGGATAGCCCTAATAAAACGCTTCCACATAGGATTAAAGGTTTGCTTTTGTAGGTTGACGCGGGTCTTTGATCTTACGGGAAAAATATAGTAGAGGTTAGGACCGCTCAAAAAATAACTTCCTTAGGTCAAGACTGCCTCTCTCCCATATTTCCCGTATTCTGTGATATACTCCTCTAATTTAAGAACTTCTTCTTTATTTCCTACAAATAGCGGTACCCGCTGGTGGAGTTCGTCGGGTTCAATATCCAAAATACGCCCACGACCGCTGCTAGCCCATCCACCTGCTTGCTCTGCAATCAGCGCCATAGGGTTGGCTTCAAAAGTCAACCTGAGCTTTCCTTTAGGCTTACTGATGGTTCCAGGATACATAAAAATCCCTCCCTTGAGCAGATTACGGTGAAAATCTGCTACAAGCGATCCAATGTAGCGCAGTTTATAAGGGCTTTCTGAATCTCGCTTAATGAAGCGCAGGTATTGCTTGGTTCCTTCGAAGAACTCGCGATAGTTTCCTTCATTGACGGAATATGTATTGCAGACTTCTGGGAAGCGCATATTGGGGTGAGAAAGTAGGAACTCACCTATGGAAGGGTCAAGTGTGAAGCCATTGACACCGTTGCCTGTGGTATAGACGAGCATGGTGCTAGATCCGTACAGGATGTATCCAGCAGCTACTTGGTCTGCTCCTTTTTGGAGAAGGTCCTCACGTAGCAGGTCTCCTTCGAGGTGCTTGCGACGATAAATGGAAAAAATGGTCCCGATAGAGACATTCACATCAATATTGGAGGAGCCATCCAGTGGGTCCATGAGGACAATGTATTTGCCAGTACTGCCTTCCTTGATGATGAAATCATCATTTTCTTCCGACCCTACAGCGCAGACCATACGACCTTTGAACAGAGCGTCGATCATCTGATCATTGGCATACAAGTCTAGCTTTTGCTGTTCTTCTCCCTGGATGTTGACTTCTCCTGTGAGTCCAAGGATATCTACCAAACCTGCTTTGTTGACTTCACGATTGATCAGACGGGAGGCCAGCACGATGTCGCGGATAATCTTGGAGAGTTGCCCAGTAGCATAGGGAAAATTACGCTCTTTTTGGATGATAAACTGTTCGAGCGTGATGACATTGCTGTGTGAGTTGAGGCCATTTAACATAGTAGAAGCAATTTTTGAGAAAAATAAAAATTAAGCGAAATTTCGCAAATAAAAGCAAAAATATAGATGACTTATTATCAATCTATTATTACAGGTATTTTTGAGAGAATGCTGTTTGTAAAGTATACTTTTTTTTGCAAATCCCCTGACCATTTAGGTGAAATAAATGTTAGTTAAGCGAGTGATTTTTAGTGGATGGAACTTGGGTTAATCCTCTTAAGGGAGTTTGGGTGAATGGGAGAGATGACCTTTTTGATAGGCGAAAGAGTTTAAACTAATCAATTCAGAGATTTCACTACATTTAAACCATAGGGCTTAATATCCTACTGTTGAGGGATATACGTTCTAGATTGAGCATAATTTCTTTGGTTAGGGCATAAAAATCTAGAATCCTCCCCTTCTTATCAGAAAAAGGAGGACTCCTATTAGAACGAAAAAATGTGCTTGCGTTTTGGAAGAGAAGACATCTTTGCCCTTTCAAAAGAAGGGAACCACCTATCTGTGCGTTTTTCCTTTGAGAAAAGAAATTGCGTAAGGCATATCTTACCGAGGCATGAATCCATGCTTTAATCCTCTCATTGAGAACTGGGCAGACCATATCCTATTCCTACTACGTTGAATAGAAATCGTGATTTTATCCTATATCTAAGGTTCAAAAAGCGCCCCCAAAAATAGGGGTGCTCACTTTGTGTAGTCAGGGGTAGAAGCATAGCATTCAGCTTAGCCTCTCACTAATAAATAGACAGACAGATGTAAGAGGTCATCCCGTGAGGGATTTTGCTTCGTTCTAGACGAGAGCCTTATCGTATTGCTGTTGAAGGCTTTTTATCTTACGTATACCTCGATTTCCTATGTCACCCTACTTAATATCGATAAATATAGGACGATATCCAGCTTAATAAATGACGAAATCTTCGATTCTGAGCAAATCATACATTTCGAAGTGTAAAGGCGGGAATCCAGCCGGTAAACTTTCCCATAGAGACTTTGATCCAGATATCTTGTTGGTCTAGAACGTCCACCATTGCACCTGGATGAATGGGATATACCTTACGCTCGGCTCCATATCCTGGGAGGTCGTAAAACTGGGTAGATTCGACGATGACACCCTTTTTGGGGGTTTGGTAGTAGTTGGCCAATAATAGGCCTGTGCAAATCAGGATGGTCGCTGTGAGGGCGATGCCGATGGCACGACTGAGGTGCGCGCGGGCGACTAGGAGTATAAGTACGAGCAAAAGCGTGGCAGTTACGACCCCTCCGATCAGGTAAGTTTCATAGTATCTGGCTGTCAGTTGGGATTCGCTCCATCGGGTCCCTAGGGATACACGCTCACGTGTCATCTTGCGAATGAGTTGGAGGACTTTGCCTTCGATATTTTCGGCTCCATATTCCCATTGGATTTTCCGGAGGTAGAAGATGGCCTGGGGGTAGGCTTCCATTTGCTCGTGCATGTAGGCGAGTCGGTAGAGCATTTGTTCGTGAAAGAACCCTTGGTTGATGACTTCTTCGTAGAGTTGGGTAGCTTTGGGGAGTTGGTCGTATTTGAAGAAAAAATTTGCTTGGGAAAGCAAACTATCTTTTCTTTCTTCCGTTAATTGAGCACATGTGATACTCACGGAGAAAAAAGTGAGAAAAAGCACGAAAAAAATACGGATAGTATTTGACATTAAATAAAATAGTCTCTTTCTTTGCACTCGCAATTCAACTAAGGGTTGAATTTCAAACATAAAAGGCGATCTGGTAGCTCAGTTGGTAGAGCATTTGACTTTTAATCAAAGGGTCCTGGGTTCGAGCCCCAGCCAGATCACACAAGCCCTGGCAATCTCGTATTGCTGGGGCATATTTCAAAATACAAGGTAGATTCTTATCTTGTGAATCTGAAGAAAAGCGTGGCGATTAGCTGCTTTTCTGTTTGTAAAAGAGTAGATACCCTGCCCAGGTGGCGGAATTGGTAGACGCGCTAGCTTGAGGGGCTAGTGGCCGTTTAGGCCGTGGGGGTTCGAGTCCCCCCCTGGGTACAGCAGCAGCTTCATGAGAAGCTGCTTTTTTTTGTGCCTACTATAGTGGTAGCACCAACGAGACGTTGGCGCTGGCCTGGGGGATAGGACTAAGACCAGAAATCTGCTACAGATGTGTTTTGCTCTTGCAAAAAGTAGGAGCCATATCCAATTAAAGGTAGGACTGCGAGGGCTTGCAAGGATAAGCTTATTAGAAAGAGATTATGTTACACATGTCCATCACTAACGAGAAGTGCATGCAATGAGAAAGACCATCTGGGAAATTAGGTGGTCTTTGGCTCTTAGGGTATCTTGGAGATGGATATACTTTTCACGACTTTTCATCACTTCTCACGGCTTCTTTTGCCGCATAGCCTTACGCCTACTCCATGTGTTGGTAGAGATCTTCGTGAATTTTTCCCAAAGCAAGTTATATGTACCTATAGTCATCTTGCTCAAACTCGAGGCATTGTCCTCATCCTTGCCGCTGCCTCCTTCGGACGCTCAGAGATAGAATCCACCCTCTGGGATGAGCGCACCAGCGACATGAAAACGAGCTTTAAGAGCTAAACGCCCGAGTCACACACATCGAGGGGCCCGCGACTCTAAGGAAGACACAGTCAAGGATCATGAGATCATTATTCAGAAAATTGAGATGGTAAGGCTAGCGCTGAAAGCAGGGCTGAAGAAGTTAAAGGAATATGAGTTTATTTCTGATCCTCTCTTTGGAATAGAATTCCCATCATAATCAAAAAAAGAGACTGCCTTTGTAAGACAACCTCTTTAAAATCTTTTTGGTGGGTTCAACAATTGTTAAGCAGCTGTAACAGCTTGAAGACGAAAAGGATTGCTGATCGAATGTTCTCCAAATCTTCTCAGCAACGCCGCTTCATTGGCTTCAATCTTTTCTCGCTC
>JBCBPW010000111.1:0-21023 GCA_039820545.1 Bacteroidota bacterium
CTCATATTGAGCTGGATAGCAATGATGGTTCTCCAACAATATGAGGAATGTACGACGGCGGATGACATTTTTCTCCCTAAAAAATATCCAGGTCAATAGAGGGGCTAACAAGTAAAACTGAATCTCTACCTCCAAAGACCACGCGACAGGGTTGATAAAGGAATATTTCAGAAAGACTGCATTGTGCAAATAGACAAGGCTCAAGAAATAATGAGGCAAAATCTCGGAAAATGTATACATCCCTTTGATCAACACTACCAATAAAAATACGGTCATCCAGATGATATAAGGCGGCTCCAAGCGTGTAATGCGTCGCCCGAAATATTTTTTCAGCTTCACTTTCGACCCTCCATAGAGATGCATCTTGGCAAAGGGAAGCGAAAGAATGAAGCCGCTAATGACGAAAAATAAAAAGACACCAGCTCCTCCATTTTGGGTAAGAAAAGCGCCCATTGTATCCCCTTGACTGGCAAGTTCTTCAGGAAGCTTTCGCACGGTGCGTTCGCTCGTATGTTGGATGACTACAGGCAGGATAGCTAAAAAGCGCAAGCCGTCGATCTCTCGGATAAATTTACCACCACTGGTCACACGGCTCAACCCACTGGGCAGGGACCGCAAAAATGCTTTCAAATTCATGATAATGGTTTGATAATTATCTAGAGCAGGACGGAAACTGGAATCACAAGAGTTGCGACAAGTACGTGAGGAAGAGATGAATGTGGGACAGTCTCTCTACACATCGTCTTGTTGGAGCAGGGCTGGGAGCGTCATAAATAAGATCTTGAGGTCCATCCACATGGAGTAATTGCGTGCGTATTCTATGTCGAGCATCTTACGGCTATCCTCCTCGGCGTCTGCTTTGCCTCGGTCTGTCACTTGCCATAGTCCAGTGATCCCCGCAGGTGCCATGAAGCGTTCGATGTAGTCATCGGTAGTCAATTGTTCTGCCTCATACAAGGGAAGTGGTCGGTTACCGACGATGGACATATCGCCCTTAAGAACATTGAGTAGTTGTGGCAACTCATCGATACTTGTATTGCGAATGAATTTTCCTATCCGTGTGATGCGAGGATCATTTTTTATTTTCAAGAATGTAGACCCATCTTGTGCTTCATTCCATGCATGAATCTCCTCTGTCAGCACAGTATCATCCCCAATGAGCACAGGACTACTGAGGTCGCGCTTGCGCTTCTTCTTTTTGTCTTTACGCTCTTCTTGGTAGTTGTTGAGGTGTTTGACCTTATCCAACATCTTATCGGCATTCACGCGCATAGACCGAAACTTGTAGAAGTCGAACACCTTGTACCCTGTACCGACACGCTTCGAGATATAAAAGATAGGTCCCTTTGATTCGAGTTTGATGGCCAAAATCACCAATAACAGAAAGGGTGAAAGTGCAAGCAGGATACTCCCCGCTACAGCGATATCAAACAGACGCTTACCTAGCGGAATTTTTCCCTTTAAAGGAGCGGTCATACGATTCATCTCTCTTTTAGGTTCTTTTACTTCCAGCCAATGCTGAATTTTGGCACCTATCTTCTGGCCCGAAAAGGGCTGCTCGATGACTTCAATGGATTGGGGACTATTCAAGAAACTTTTCACACGCTGGCTATTTATGTTGTGAGCAAGCAAGAACAATGGGTTACCTTCAGTGGGATGTTGTCCTACATGCTGCACGAGTTCTTGCCACTTCCCTTTAGAGAGATTTTCAGGCTCAAAGAGGATGGGCTTAAGTGGTTGAGAGGGTTCAGGGTTTATATCTTCCTGCAGAATTTGGTTGATCTCTGCTGACTCTTTAACCCAGTTACAGGCAAATCCCATGTTGATCAGCTCCGGCAAGAAGGAGGCATAAGATTCACCATAGTAGAGTAACTCGATAGAAGGACGGGTCGAAGGGTTCGCGGAAGTGTTCACGATGCTTTGGTTTTTTGTAGTTTTTTCGCAGATCAGTCTGTCATATAGGTTCAGAGAAATAAACAGAAGCTGCTGGGCATTCAGTGACATCATCACATGACGTCTATTCCTTAGTTGAAAGAGACAAACTCCGTAGAGCGGCGATACGTACTAATGGCATTTTGGATGCGCAGCATGAGTTCCTCAGGATTGAAGGGTTTGGTCAGATAATCACTGGCCCCCTTTTGAAGGGAAATGATGCGATCGGAGCTTTTCTTTCTGCCTGAGAGGACGATCGTGGGAATCTGCTTGAGGTGAGAATCTTGTTGCATATAATCTAGGAATTCCCAACCGTGCATCACAGGGAGATCAAGGTCCAGGAGAATCAGATCTGGCCACTCGCCTGTCTGTAGGGCTTTGATGGCCTTTTTAGGATTGTCGAGTACTTTCACCTGAAAACGTTGGTTGAGATAGGTTTTCAGGAAGCTTTGCATCATCTTGTTGTCTTCGAGGATGAGTATTTTTGGAGCCATTTTCCTTTTGGTTTTTTTCTGAAGATCCTTGTATCAATATCAAGCCTCAGCTTCATATATACCAAAAGTAGAGAAATGCCAAAAAATAAAAAATACGAATAATGGAATGATTAAACGTGTTCTTCCTAGCCTATACCTCCTCTCATTTGTCTATGATCAAGAATAGGTTTTTCGCTTGGCACGCTCCCATAAAACTGTCTGTGTGCCTTTTAGCAGGCGATTGAGGCCCATAAATACTGCATAATTCATCATCAAAAAGTAATAAGGGACGAACAAAGCTTTCATCCTTACATTCTGTCTTGCCATCAGCCAGCCAATCAAAGCCATGCTATAGAAGGTAAGATGTGCACCCCACAGAGCAAGCATGAAGCCTCCTTGTTGAATAGCGAGGATAGGGTGTAAGATGAACAAAATCAGGAGAGAAAGGGGAGCCAAGGTCCATCTAATGGCTCTATGTCCAAGAAATTGAAAGGCGACACGTGGATATTTAAAAGGGTTGAAAAGTCTCCTCAATCGCCAAATGGCCTGTAGCCCTCCTGCGCTGATGCGGATCTTGCGCTTGAGCTCCTCTTTCACATCAGAACTGGCATTCTCCATCGCATAAGCTTCAGGTTCATAAGCGATTGTGTAGCCTTTCTCCACCATGCGCATAGTCAGGAAAAAATCCTCAATCAGGGTATCTGTGGGAATCGACTCAAATTGCGACGTGCGGATGGAAAATAGCTCTCCTGCGGCACCCATTACTGAATACCACTCGGCATCCCACTTGCGGAGGGTAGACTCGTATCGCCAGTACAAGCTCTCGCCAGCAGCACTGGCAGCATCTTTTTCCTTTACCCACACACGTTTTTCTCCTGCTACAGCGGCTACTTGCGCGTCCTGGTAGTGTCTGACGATCCGCTTGGCCACCTCGCGATTGAGCATAGCATTGGCATCGGAGTAGATAGTGATCTCATGTGTGGCATGAGGCATCACACGATTGACAGCTGCAATCTTTCCCCTTCGTTCAGGCTGATGGTAAAGCTGAATCTCTGGAAATTGAGCGACTAATTCAGGCGTCTGGTCACTGGACCCATCCGTGACAAAGATGATCTGGACCTTTTCTTTGGGATAATCAATGTCCAGGGTGTTATGAATTTTTTCTACAATAAAGTCCTCCTCATTATAGGCAGCCACCAAAAATGTGACGGTTGGCCATTCTGCTGGATCCGTCACGCGTGGTTTTCCTTTCACCATCCGCTGCAATTGAATCAGTCCGCGCATGACCAAACCATAACCGAGATAGGTAAAAACAACCAAGCCAAGGGAAAGCCAAAACACAAATTCAATCACTGACATGAAAAGGAAGGTTTAATAAAGAAATTGTAGGTGAAAAAGCGTATGCTTCCACTTTTTATAAAAACAACTTGCATCCAGTAATTATCTGATTGCCAATGTCTTAATTCTGGAAAATGAAAAATGGAAAAAGGAAAATGATCAAGCAGGCTTCGGGATCAATTTCATGCTGAGTTTGCGGTAGAAAATCCAAATTTGAGCCAGCGAGCGCCAAGGACTGATGGGTACATAGCGTCTCAAGATGAGTAGACTCACCAAAGTCGATAAGCATAGCGTGCAGGTTGTGGCCAGTGCCGCTCCCAATACCCCCCAAATCGGGATCATCAGATAATTCAGTAGGGCATTGGCGAACAAGCTGAAGAAGACCATCCGGAAGTTGACCTTGGGATGGCCGATGGCATCCATGGTGGTACCAAACATACGGCCCCAGGGTTTGATCAGGGTATTGAAGAGGAGAATTTGCAGAATGAAGTATCCCTCTACATATTCCTGCCCTCCCATAAACAGCATGATATATTTGGCGAATACAAAGGCTCCTAAGAATAAGGGGATATTGATCGCCAGGAGCATACCCATAGCTTCTTCAAACAACTTGGCCACATATTTAGGTGGTTGATGAGCAGCTGCTTCCGCGATTCTTGGGAAATAATACTGAGCGCCTCCCTTGAGTGGGACCTCCATGTAGTTGGGTGCTTTGGAGGAAATATTATATAGCGCGACTGCGGCTGGATTGATGAAATAGGCCAGCATGGCGATGTCCACCTTTTGCAGAATCATAGAGCTGATATTGGTTCCCAGTACATATTTCCCATAGTGAAAGAGCTTTTGAAGCCATAGGATATTGAAGTTCCCAAATCGGAAAAAAGATCTCCGATAAAACCATACAAAGCAGATGCCTATGAGCGCGCCTATTCCCTGTCCATAAATGGCGTGAATCGGTCGCAGCTCAAGTCCACTCCCAAAGCCGATACCTATGAGGAGCGCATAGCTTAGGCCAGCAATGAGATTGCCCCAGAAGACCCCACGAAAGTCCTTATTAGCCATTTGGATGTACTCCATGAAGCGAAGGCTGCCCAGTGTACATACTGTAAATCCGTAGTGCCAAACCAATTCTGTTAGTTCTGGCGTATTCCAAAGTCCTGCCAAAAGGGGCGTGAGCAAGATCAGCAAACCCCACAAGCCCAGCCCTAGTGCAATATTGAGGACAAAAGCAGAAGTCAAAATTCCTTGGTATTCGCCTGGATGTGCTGTAGCAAATTTGACCAGCCCATTTTGGACGAAGCCCATGCGTGCCATCTCCGCAAAAGTGAAAAGGGCTTGGTAGAGCACCCAGATCCCAAATAAAGCAGCATCGAATGCACGTACCAGCATCAGCATCACGAGTAGGGCACCGAGCATATTGGCACCTTGACCCATCATCGCATAGGCACTATCGGGTATTTTTTGAAATAATCTCTTCATCGGTCTGCTTCCTGGTAAATATCAATGGTGTGTCGGGCTACGATGTCCCATGTAAGATGATGACGGACATATTGCTGTCCGTTTTGCGCCAGTGTTTCACCCAGTTCCTTCGTTTGTATCAACTCCATGATGGATGCCGCTGCCGCTTGTGCGTTACCTTTTTGAAAAAGGAGTCCTGTTTCTCTGTGCGCGACATAATCGTTGATGCCGGGTATATCACTCGCCACGACAGGTGTCCCTGCACTCATGGCCTCTAGAAGTACCCTTCCTTGAGGTTCTAGATAAGAGGGCACGATCAATGCACACATGCGCTGAAGCCTTACCATCACTTGCCTTTGGGGGACGTTCCCGTACCATTTGACGCGATTTTGCAGGCCTTCTGCCTCAAACAGGGCCTTGAGTTTCTTCTCCGCAGAGCCAGATCCGAGTATGTGTAGGTGAACGTGTGGAGGAAGATGTTTGAGAATATCAGGTAGAATAAAAATTCCTTTGATCGGTTCTATCCTCCCCACAAAAATGATGTCGTCGGTTTTATGTGTTCGATCGGCAAGGGGTAAGCGAAAGACACCATTGGATACGACATGAGTGGTCGCTTGGCGTGTTCCATAGCTTTTGCGGAGTGCTTGTTTCATGCCTGGACTTACTGTGATGACCTGCTGTGCATGTTGATACATCATCTTTTCAAAGAGAAATGAGCAGAACTGATGGGCCCATGCATCCAGCCTTTGGCGAAGGGGCTTAAACCCAAAGTTTTGTTTGTATTCCTCCCGCGTGATACCATGATAGGTCACCACTACAGGTCGTTTTAGCCACTTGGCCAATGCCCCAAAGATCATCCCGCTCCTGCTATGGATATGGATCACATCAAACTCTTTGTAATGTCGGATGAGCCAACAAAACGCGCGAATGTTGAAACTGAAGTCCTCCAGTAGGAGGGGAAGCACAGGAGATAACCTTCCAGGTAGAAAGCGTAGGCGAATGATTTTGAGACTGCCAATGGCATGGGTATCCCGCTTTTTACTGAATGACCCTCCCACCAAGAGAGAGACTTTGTGATTGGCGCGGATCACCGACTGTGCCAGTTGCCATACATGCACTTGAATCCCAGCCCGATAGGTGTTGGGCAAGGATTTCGTGATCATCAGGATATGAAGTTTCTTATTCTGCAATTCCTTCTTTCGTCGCGGCATACGCTTCCCGCAGCTCTATCGCTTTGTTTTTTCCGTTGACAATCCCCCATGTCAAAGCGATGAAAAATAGGTCCCAGGGAAATCCATCTCCTAGCATCTTATCAGGCTTTTATAGGTTCTACTTGAGGTGTGGTCGCTTCTTTGGGCTGGAGTCGTTTGATCACCTTGGCAGGAATCCCTGCAGCTACACAATAGTCGGGTACATCTTTGGTCACTACTGCACCCGCAGCGACGACGGCCCCTTTGCCGATGGTGACGCCCTTGAGGACCATAGCCCTCGTAGCTACCCATGCGTCATCTTTGATGATGATCTCTCCCCCTTTGCCCATGGCCAATCGATTCGTCACATCGTGAAAGTCGCTGTCCATGATGATGACATGGGGCGCAATGCGACAGTTCTTTCCGATCCACACCTTATTACTCACCGAGATCGTCGGGCCGTTGAGGCGTGTGTTCTCTCCTACATGCAAGACAGCCCCTTTGCCTACTGCCAAACGTACACGGTTGACATTGGACCAAATGCGGACCACTGATCCGATGCGGAGCTCCCCCTGATTGAGGATAGTAGGCTTTTTTCGAGTAAAAACGATCTTGCCCAGACTCGTACATTTGCGTAGCCTCCATCTTGAGATAGCAAAATTGAATCCCAGACTGACGAGTCGCATCAGGAGGGCAAATCGAACAGCAGGATGCTTGCCAGGAAGATTTTTCTCAGCAGATAATTTGAGAATTTCTCTTTGGATCAATTCTTTCATGATTCTTCGGCTTTAGGTGTCGTACCGTGCGGCGTATGGATAAATTGTTTGTTAGCAGATCCCAGAAATCGGAGTTCCCAGAGCATCATGAAGAGGGCTTTGGGTAAAAGGAAAATCGCTTTCAAATAGGACCAATTGTAATATGTCTTGGGAATAGAAAAGGCGTAGGCAAAACCAATGGCCATGAATGTTCCTAGCCAGATCCATATATGTGGTCCAAAGGGAAGGAGCAAAGACGCCAAAAGCCCTATACCTGCCATGCCAATGAGGATCATACGTGGGAGAATGAGCATCTGGAAAGCCTTGTCAAAAAAACTGGTATTTCCCTTTGTGATCAATGCCCAAAGGGCCAGTAAAAAATAGCGTCGTAGGTAATGATATTGAGCGGCAATCCAGCGCAATCGTTGATTTTTGAATGTCTGGGGCTGACTCACCTTCTCATCAAATACCCGCGTTTCTGGCAAGTATTCAATCTTATGCCCACGCTTCATGATTTCCAGCTCCAATTCCTTATCAAAGCCCCCAATGGCTTTGTTGGCGAGCATCAGCTCATGAAATAACCCGTAACGAAAGGCCATTCCCGAACCAATCAGACGAGAAGAAAGTCCCAATCTTCTGTGTGCTTTGCAGAAGAGGTGATTGTTGGCTTCCTCGCTCATCGCGTCTAGGATGGCCATCGGTGTATCCATATTTTTGGCGACTCGCCGAGCTTGTACAGCAATCGCCCCTTGTGCAAAGGCAGTAGCCACATCCTGCAAAAAAGATACTTCCGTATGATTGTCTGCATCTAGCACAGCTGCGATGTCGTAGTTTGTATCGAGGTGCTTCAATGCAGTATTGATGGCTTTGGCTTTGGTACTCTTCTCCACATTCATTTCCACTACTACAATCGGCTGTGTGCGTAACCGCTGCATCGTCTCTGGCTGCATTCGATCGGCAATGACTACTAGATCCCATCGATCCCTAGGATAGTTCATCTTAAGCAGGTTGTGTACACTGTCCAGGATGACTGCGTCCTCCTTATAAGCAGGGACAAAAAGGGCTACTTTTGGCAAAGGCTTCTTGGGGGACGCCTCTCCTTTCTTTCTAACAACAGGTAAATGCCCGCCAAGCGCCATTAAGAGCAGATAACCCGCTGTGATGACGACAGGGAGCCACCAGATATAGCCAAGTATGGGTAAGATCCATTCCATAGGAAAGGCTTTTCAATCGTTTGAGTCGGTGGATTTAAGGGAAAATAGGTGTAGGCTCGGGGAGTCGTAGCAGTTTGCGATACTCCTTTTCTACATTGCGAACCATCGCTTCCAGACTGAATCTCTCGACGACGGTCTGGCGTGCTGCATGACCCAGTTTATCAATCATCTCAGGATGTTGTGCGAGTGTGACCATAGCCTCTGCCAACTGATCAGGCTGCTTGCTGTCGATGAGCCAACCATTTTTTTGGTGGGAGATTGCCTCAACTGTTCCATCCACCTTGCTGGCGATAGCTGCTCGTCCCATGGACATGGATTCTAGTAGGCCAATCGGCAGTCCTTCCCAAAGAGAAGGAAGTACGTACATATCAATGGCATGCAACACATCGGGAATGTCTTGCCTGAATCCTGTGAAGGTCACGCGTTCGTCGAGTCCACTGTCTTCTACCATCTTGACGGTTTCTGCGCGTAGCTCACCATCGCCCACAAGCAAGAAGTGCAGCCTCGGATCTTGGGGAGCGGCTTGTTGGATGGCTTTGACTAGCGTAAAGGGATCTTTCTGTGTCGTCATCCTGGCGATGTATCCTATGAGGATCTGATCTTCTGGTATGCCGAGCTCACCGCGTATATCCTTGGATTGACGTGCAGGATTGTATCGATCAGTGTCAATGCCATAGTAGACGATAGTAGACTTATCGAGTGGAAAAAAGCTTTTGCCTTCTTGGCGATTGGCTTCAGACACACATACTGTTAGGTCAGCTTTATGGGTTAAATAGCCCTCTGAGCGGTGGCGCATCCAAAACATAAGTGGATGGAGACTGGGGTGAAATGACCAGCCATGTACCGTATACATCAGTGGGATGTCAAACTTCTGGGCAGACCAGAAAGTATTGGATGTAGCGCGTGTCCCATGTGCATGGATCAACTGAATATTCTCTTTTTCAATGATTTGGTTGACCCTCGGTCGCATGAACCAATTGAATGGCTTGGTTGTGTGCTCCACATACACCTTGATGTCTCGCTTGCGGAGCAGTTCCACCATCGGCCCGTCGGTAAAGCTCAGGACGATCGGCTCAAACTGTGTCCGATCCATGCGCGATACGAGGTCGATGACATGTGTTTCTCCCCCGCCGATCTGTCCTTGTCGGATGGTTTCTAAGATTTTGATGGGACGTTGATCTGTATGACTTGGCATAAGTATTCTCTTTTAGATAGATAAAAGTGATCCAGCAGCTACGTCGTACAGAAGGGTGGGGGATAAAAAGAAATGTTGGGGAGAATGATGAAGGTTATTGTTTGGTTTGATCTTGTTGTAGTCTTAATGAGCCTTTTTAACTACTGTGAGAGCGTCTCACTTCTCAGCTCTCTTCTCTCATTGTCTCCTCCCTAATAAGCCTCTACTTGTATATTTGCTGAGGGCTGTTCTTTGGGTAAATACATATTGGAGAAATGCCAAGACGTAGCCTGCCAAATTGCTTTGGCGCGTTTCCAGTCCTTGGAGAGTATATACGTCAGTAGGTATTTGGGTGTCGCGACGATGAAATAATAGAGACTACTCAATAAGAAGAGTGTCCCTTTGAGATTGCGGCGATTGAATACCTGGCGATTGCGATGGAGATAATACGCTTTGAGTGGGCTGAGTTTTCCTGTACTTGCGGAGACCTTATGGTAGATTTTGCTGAGCGGCTGAAAATAAATATCGTAGCCTGCCTGTCTTACCTTATGCGCAAAATCATGTTCCTCATAGTAGAGGAAATAGTTTTCGTAGAGGAGTCCCAGCCTTTCAAATAGTGTACGACGGACCAGCATACACGCTCCATTGGGGAAACCTGTGGGCTTGATCTCATTGTATTGTCCCTGATCCACTTCATTATATCCAAATTTCTTCCCTCGACTCGTGATTGGATCGATCAGAGTCGTCCCCGCATACTGCAATGTATCAGGTTTATCATAGAAGAAGATTTTGGGACTGACAATGCCGATTTCTTCATGCGCTTCCATCAATTCGACCATAGGTTCTAGAAAGGATGATTCTACCTCTGTATCATTGTTGAGCAGCAAGATGTACTTGCCTTGGGCACGGGGAAGAGCCAGGTTATTGCCACCAGCAAATCCCAGATTTTCTTCGCTCCTAAGAAAATGCGTCTGTGGAAACTCTTCTTTCAGCGGACGGAGGTCACCCTCAGTAGAGCCATTGTCTACCACCCATGTTTCCAATTGTGGATAGGTCGTCTTCTTGAGTGAGGAAAGCATCTGGCGTGTCAGCTTGGATTGGTTCCAATTGACTGAAACGACAGAGACCAGGGGCCATACCCCTAGATTTGCTTCCTCATATGTCCAGCTATGTTGATTTTCTATCTTCATTTTTCGAGCGGTTTTTGCCCAATCACCTGAATCGTATTTCCCCACTTCTGATTCCCTAATGCTTTATCCAATCTCACGAGTGCCTTCGCTAGTGGGAGTGCAGGAAGTTGTAGAATGGGTCCTGCTTTGTGGCTAAGATAACCGATTTCCCATCCCAGGCGGGCCAACCACTGGTCATGATAAGCCGCATGTGTCACCTGGAACCCTTCTTTTTCAAAGCGGGCTACCAAATCCTCTAGCATATAGATTTGACCGATGTGTTCGTCTTCTAACCAGTCTTGATGCTCCTCAAACCAACCATCTGGCATGATCGTTCGCTGGATTTTGGTAGGCATCTTGACCATGAGATACCCTCCAGGCTTGAGTCTATCATACGCATCCTTAAAGGGCATTTGACTTTCTTCTATATGCTCAAATACATCTACAGAAAACATAAAATCGTATCCATCGTCGTCTAGATCGGATAAGTATCCTGTAAATGGTTCGATATTTTGAATGGCTTCCTTTTGTAGAATTCTTCGGAGAAGCTGAATCTTGGGCGGGTCTACTTCTAGTGCAGTGACCTTCGCATGTGGGAGTCCTTTGGCGAGCATGAAGGAGTATTCTCCCCAGCCACATCCGATGTCCAAGACTTTTTCAAACTTCTGTGAAGGAACCTCATTGAGCAGGTCGCGGAAGATACGTGCACGAGCAAAGCTCCCTACATTCGTATATCCAAACACATTGTGAATGAGCTTGGCCAGTACAGGGCGTTTTTGCAAACGAGGGCTAGTATATGTCTGAAAATTGCCGAATTTGAGTGCGCTAGCTTGTTTTTCCATCTTGTATCAATCCTTGTTTTTCTTTTTCTTCCAAAAGCTGCTGATCGTATAGTGGGACCATCCAACACAAAGGCATAAATGCATTCATGATCATGGAGGTCGGGAAACTGCTGAATACCTGGTTGCCATAACTGCTGGCGATGATTCCCGCTGCCCCGCAAAAAAGGGCCACGGTTTGATTTTTGAGTACGGGGTCTCGTATGCTCCAAATGTCATTCCCCACCTTGCCCATGAAGTATCCCATGAAGTAGATATTGAGCATCAGCCCCACGAATCCTGTCTCTGCCCAGATGCGTACGAAATAGCTATCCGTCGGAGTACGCGCGGGGATCGTCCAGGGACTGAATCGTTTGCCCCAGTAACCTGCACTTCCGATTCCTGCCCCGATGGGACGCGTAGAAAGATATCTTCTATAGGTTCTTTGATTGCGGAGTCTACTCTGAAGCGAAGGATTGTCAGGGTCCATGGCCGTCCGCATTCTTCTGACAGGTTCTACACTTTGAAAAGCTGTAGTATATGCCAAGATGCCAAACATACCTCCTCCCACAGCGCATCCCAGCAGTAGAATGGTGAAATTGCGTCGCATGATGAGATAGACCAATCCCCCTACAGCAGGTACAGCCAAAGCCCCTCGAGTACCCGAAATCCCAAAACCTATCAGGAAGAGTACCGATAGAGAGCCGTACCAAATCTGCTTAGTAATCTTGTAAGGACCCAAGGCCAAAATCCCAGCCACGAGGGTCATCATGGCCATGGAAGCACCAAATTGACCTGCATCGCTGTAGAAGGAAAATGCTCTCAGGACACCAAATAAGATATGTGTATTGCCATTTTCGCCTGTATTGAGCCATCTATTCTCTGCCCCATCGAGAAACAAAAACTTTTGCTTCATGCCCCAAAGTGCACCTGCAATGGAAAACCAAATCATGACATTCATCATGCGGCGATAGTCCTTGACATGGCGCATCAGCATGAAGATCAATCCAAACATCATGAGGGTTTGTAGCCCGATGGTGCGCATAGCATAAAACCACGCGACGATACTCTTGGCATCTGGGTTGACGATCTCTAGCAGGATCAAACCAAACCAGGCACAACAGACCAGCATCAGGCCATTGTTTAGGGGCGACCAGTCTGTGAACTTGAAGTTCTTGAAGAGGAGTGCGATCCATCCAAGTGTAAGGAGCCCATCTAGAAATAATCCCCAGGGAATGGGGACATAGCGCGAGAGTCCTGCGGCGATGAAACTCAAGCAAAAGGATCCCCAGACACCAATGACGGGATACTGGAAGAGGAAATACATAAACCCAAAAACGCATGGTAACACAATCAAAGCTCCGCCAATGGGGATACCCATTTTGGCGATAGCTCCGGCTAGCACATAGGCTGGCCCCAGGAATAAGGGTATGAGATACCAGCGTTTCAACTTTTCGGAGCCTGTAACTCTGAAGATGGATTTATCAGGCATAGGCCAAAGGTAAATATTTTGACCTTTAATTATTTGGATGTGAAAAATTACAGTTATTTATAATAAACAATGAATGTAAGGAAGTGGAGTTAAATTCATCCCAGGAGAAAGTTTCGTGGTCAAGAATCAAATCCAGGAAGGAAAGGAAAGTGTAAAAATGAGTGGAATAGCAATAGGTAGTAAAAGAGAAAAACCCTCAAAATCACGCATAGAGTGCGATTTTGAGGGAGTTAAAGATAGAAAATATGGAATAATTATACACTCAGCCAATACGTCAATTTCAGGGTAAGTGCTCTATTTTTGACACGAAAGTCTGAAGACATATAGTTATCTGTGTAGACAATGAATAAGTCAGAAACAGGCGCAAAACGCCACTGAAAACGGGTATTGAGGTTGACGTTTTCTGTTTGATTATTGTATTGGAGAAAAGTCGTCAGGAAGATCTTTCGGCTGAAGGTCAGGTCAATTCTGGGACCAATTAGGAAAAGATTGGCTGTAGAATAAGGGGCAGGAAGTTGAATGTTGTTGTAGTTTGCTGTCAGAGCCATATTGAAGTAGGGCTGCAGTCGAAGGTTGAGATTAGATTCTATTCCCCAGCGAGAACCATTGAAATATTCCCCTCCAAAGACTTCTATTCTACCGTTTAGTTTGCGTCTACGATCCGATCGGTACGAAAGGCGGATGCTGTTGTAGGCATAGTCGGTTCCTTCCAGCAAGGGGAGTCCTCCTGTACCTGAGGGATCGAAATCAGAAAAGAGGTAAGTGTAGTCCCTGACCACATTCAAGTTGAGGTTGCTGTTGTTGAGGAAGGACAAGCGATAGGAAAATTGAAGCCTGTAGTCTGTCTGACCATCTTCTGGCGTCCAGACTGAGCGAAAGTTGACCCTAGGACCATGTCGATTGATGCTACCCGATTTGGGGAAAAAGTTCCAATCTACTCCTGGTCTGATAGAGAAGAAGTTTCGCCGGCGAACAAAACCGACAACTGCGTCGAAGTCATCTCCGACCCATTGCTGATCCCAGTTGACCCTAAGATTTTGCGCAATGTAAGATATCTGTGTGCCCTGGGAGAATGCTTGAGCAGAAGTGGTGTCAGAAAAGTTATGGTGGTAGAATATTTTCCCCGCCCAACGTCCGTTAGCTGATGCCAAATTAAAATCGGCGCCCAAGGTACGGTTGGGACTGATCGCGCCCACTCCTAGCTCTCCTGTAGAGTCGGTGATCCCACTCTTATTGACCATGATAAAGGCCAGGTTGGATCTACGGAATACTCGCTGTTGCAGAGCAGCGACTGTATAGTTGAAGCCTGGAACTGCATTTTGGGGATCGGGAGCAGTAGTCATATTGAGTAATCCTACGCGTAGGTTCTCGTTGATCTTTCCACTCAATCGTGCCCCTAGCCAGATGGGATTCTGTATGTTTTCACCTGTTGCGCTATCCTTAGCAATCCCAATCCTCCGAGAGAAGAAGGGACGTGCCCCATTGGTCCCAAAATTGGAGAAGAGATCTGCATTCTCCAGAAAAAACTGACGACGCTCGGGGAAAAAGATCTCAAATCGTGAGAGGTTGGTGACCTGGCGATCTACCTCTACTTGGGAGAAATCTGGATTGATAGTTAAGTCTAGATTGAGCGAAGGACCTATGCCAATCTTAGCATCCGTTCCAAAATTATAAAATCTATTGGGGCTCTCCTCCCCACCTTCAAAGTCCTGGGAGGTACCTGCTGAGATATAAGGAATCAGGGCGATGTTGGCGCCTGGTTTGGGAGGTGGTTTCACCCAATGCACCTCTCCACAGTAGGCGAGATTAAAAATAGATTGATTGCGAGGAATACGCGTCCATGTGGAGCGTTCGTTATGTTGGGTATCGAATCTGTACGCAAGAAGTCCCCATTTACGGCTTCCTTCTTTGAAGCGAAGCGTTTTGAAGGGAATGGCCATTTCTGCTTCCCAGCGGTCGGGGTATATATGCGCTTCGCCAAACCATTTATTGTCCCATGAGGTACTGAAGTTTCCGTTGTCTCCCCCACCATCAGCGATGAGTCCTTCGCGACGTACACCCAGTGGGTTGATGCCAAACATGAAGGCATTGGTGCGATCGTCAAATGTATCGAAGAGCAAGGTCATGTTATCATTTCCCCCCGCACGATAGTCACGTTGCAAGGAGTTGACAATGAACTTATTGTCTTTTGCATAACATCGGATACCTACATACAGAAACTGGTCATTGGCTGCTAGAAAAATCTCACTTCCTCCTTCGGCTTTGACATCATCGTTGGGGAAGTATTGCCAAAAATTACCCGTAGACTGCGTGCGGTTCCAAAGTTCTTCGTTGAGTTGCCCATCTATCTCGACCTTCTCGTCGATAGAGAGAACTTGGATGTGGGGAATAAGGGTGTCTTGTGCTGCGCAGGTAAGGCTGATGCCCCAAAAAAAGAGTAAAATTAGTCGCTTCACGTGTGGAATTTAGGAGTAGAATATCGCTTCAACCAGTGTTAGAACACGAAGTTCTGAAAATCTTTTGTCCTATGGAGTAGAGAATAGACGTCTGACTCAAAAGCGTCTGCAAATGTAGTACATCCCTTGGAGCAAAAAGGTAAAACGCCGATAACTTGAGGGTTGCCGACGTTTTGAAGCTAAGGTTGGAAATAATTTAGCAGGATAAGCCGCTTGCGAAGGAAGCGTTACTTAGAATCCTGAATTTCTTCGCGATTTTTGATGAGTTGGACGAGTTTGTCGTGATAGGTTTGATAAGCGGCTGCCATCGATTCGTCACTGATCCGCGTGTGGGCATTGATCAGATTACGTAGCACACGAAGGACGATCTGATGCGTTTCTACGTGATAAATCTTAATGGTTTCTCCGCGGTTCTTGAGGATTCTTTCGAGATAGAGCTGAGTAGGGCGGGGGAGGGACTTCCCTTGATTAAATGGATCGTGGAGGGAATATTCGTTTTCCTTACGCCACACCATCATGAAGTGTCCTGGCATATTGAACCCATAGAGGGGAAGTGCGAGGCGACGCGCCAGCATTACAGCAATCAGCGATAGGCTAATTTGTAGCCCTTGTCGACGCTGGATCACTTCTATTAAGTTGCTATTAGAGGGATCGTAATAAGTATCTTGTGGGGAGGTAAATCCTTCTCTACGAAAAAGAAAATCGAGCAAAAGGGGTACTTCAGTCCAGTTTCCTTTGCTGAAGAATCTGTCTTGAAGATTGTCGAGTAGCGTACTGAGGGAGGGAGCACCCCAGGGAGCTGAGAGATAGCTAAGCCATCCCATAGCGGATTCAAGGGCTTCGCGCTCATCTTCTATCTCCAGCCAATCGAGCCAGTGCCCCTCAAATTTCTCCATACGTATATTTTGCGTGAGCTGATGGAGTTTTTCTTGGGTAGATTTCGCGAGTTCAAGGGAGAAGGGTTTCAGCTTTTGTTCCAGATCTGGCCCCATCTTCTTAAATGCTTGACTTATGGCATCTTGGACCACTGGGGACTCATCATCTATCAAATCAATCAAGTACGGTATATCTGAATACGCAGCCATAATTTCTGAATTTGACCTTATGAACTGCCTGGGTTTGAAGAAGTTTAGTTAAAAAGGATATAAATATATCCTTCTATATATATAGAGTGTATTTTTCATGTATGAAATCGTGGCTGAGATGTGAAAATGGCAGGAAATTGCGTAAAGAGAAAGTAAAATAAGGAGATGTAAGGATAGAGAAAAAGATTCAGACAGAAGGGTTGAGGATAGGTGGACTGAGGAAAAATGCATGGCTTATGCAGAATAGAGGCGGAGTAAAAGGCTCGAAATGCCTAATGCGAAACCAAGCCTGCGGCGCACAAAGCCAAAAGGTGAAACCCGCCCCCGCTCTGCGTAGCCCTCAAACTACGTAGCCCCTCAATCTATTAGTTTCCTAACTAAAGGCGCGAGATCTATCTAAAAAACCTAAAAAAACAGAAGGGAACCTCACGGCTCCCTTCATTCACACACAACTAAAACTAAAAAAATCTTTATAATGAGGCTTAACTCATCTTTGAAGTAGAAACAAGTGAATAAATAAGAAAAGCCATATAATTTCAATCTTTAAGAACTTTCCAAAGTTCTATCCTATGTCTTAACCGAAAATTACGCAAATAAGAAATCAAGGTTTCCTTTTTTGGCAGACTTTTGAAAAATCACAAGATTCCCTTGGTTATTTCTCATATTATCTAATAAAACGCAAAAATCGTACAAAATCTTATATTAATTTTTACCTTTTTTCATATGTTCTACCAATCTGTCGAATTGCTCTACCAGCACACCAGCTACGGGTTGGGCCCAATCTCTAATTGCTTCATTGCCTCCCACCTTATAGGCCAGTTGTAGCTTTGTGTAGGCTCCCTCTTGTCCAAGCGTAAGAATCATAATTCCATTCACTGCCATAGATTGCAGGGGACCGAGACCACCTGCTAGTCGGATCTCCTTTCCAGGCGCTAGGTATACCAACCTCAGGTGTTCTACCCATCCGCTATCAGGAAGGTGTTCGCAAAGGCATCCTGGCTGTTCGAGATCAAAGTACATATTCTTAGCATCCATCGAATACGTATGATCACCATTCCACCACTGGCCGATATCTTGCGTCAAGGCGTCGTAGACGGTTGAGGGATCCGCTTCCACCATCCATGAATTTGATATTTCAAAACCTGTAGCATAGGATATGATTTTCTGACCTTGTACAGAGAGTGAGAATAGCAGAATGAGGCTAATGAGGGACCCTTTGATCATATGCGAGATTAACTATTCGTTCAAATCGGCCACAAATGTAGGCAAAGAATAGGGAAAATAGTAGGGGAGAGGAAGAGAAATTTTTGGAAGGGGTTAGGCCTGCTCAGCATAGAGCAAATCCGTGAAACAGTTTACGCTGTGTGCGCGACGATTGTGAGAAAAAGTCGATTAGCGCACACACAAAAGGGGCCTTAAAATGCGAAAAACCTAGCTAAAAGCTAGATTTACGCATGAGGCGGTGACCTCGGGGTGATCAAGGGCAAATCATCCGTGCGCTGATTGCCAAGAAAAGGATGACCCCTGACCAGCCTATCGCCATCTTTCGGACAATGGCCCCCAAGTTTTTAGTCGATGAAGAGTCATTCGCACGTGTACGTCCCAATGTACAAGTTCGTGAGCGTGATTCTAACGTTGTATCTCAGGAAGACAAAAGTATGATTTTCACAGTAGCTCTTCGAAAAGTACGCTACATGGAACACATTGATGAGGTCAATCCTGACGACTTTCGAGAAACTTGGATGGAAGAAACGACCCCTATGCCCCGTATTCAGACGGAGCCTCGTTTTTCCCATATGCCTTTCACGGCGCAATGGAAGGATTGAGCCTCAATTTAGCAGTACGGTCATCAACGTGAAACAGATCCAATACAGATTACAACATGTGGCAGGAGTAAGTGTGGATGATCCTCGTAACATTGTCGTCAATGACCAGGCTACAGTAAACTAATTTCTTTGAGTCCACTCAAAAATATTTCACCTTTTACAATCGCTAAAATGTATAAAAGTAATGCTTTCACATTCAGGGTTTTAGATGTATTCTATTATGTTAGAGCCAAGGCCGAGCCTGCGCTTTTACCCAATATTGGTCAAGTCAACTTTCCAGAATGGCTAGAGGAACAGGCCGAAATTGCCAAGCAACTTGAAGATGAGAATCTTCCTGAGATGAAGAAAAGGTAGCTAGATAAGAAGCTCATTTTCCCAGGTATGCTAGGAGAATACATTGAAAGCTCTACTCAGTCCAGTCTCTTTGAATATCGGGAGTCAGAAGATGATTTCCAGCTCTCGCCCCAGGATATCGAATTACAAAACGCCGACCTCCTCCAGCAAAACGAAGCCAAAGACGCCGAGATCGCAGCACTCAAGCAACGACTAGCCGAGCTGGAAACAGCGAAAACCTAAGAAAAACGACGCACTTTAATCCACACAGTAACAGGTCACTTGAGGCGGCGTTGGCCTCGGAATTTGGTGTTCGGGGAGGCCCGTGTAAAGGCATGAAATTCCGTAGGGTTTTGGTTCTTTTTACCCAAAAAGAACTCCCGCTGAAGGCGACCCAAGAAAAGAAAAAACTATGTGCCAAGTAGATTTCAACGACGTAGCCTCAGCTTGCGGCGGGAGCAACACAGGCGGCAACAAAGTCCTCTACGTCTCCAATGACGCAGACATCCTGGACGTACCCGATCCCGATGTGGGGACCTCGACCATCTCTGCCGATCTCGTGATGGTGGCGGGCAAGGTCTTCCGCAAGTTTACCTTCACCAAGCAGAGCTGCCAGCATACCGAGGCTGACAACGAGGGGCGAAACAAAAACTCAGCCATCGTCTGTCGGATCGACAAGGACGATGCAGTCAAGCGTCACCAATTCGAGATCATGTATGGAGGGGAGTATACCTGCATCCTGATCGATGGCAACGACCTGCCCAAGATCGCCCAGGGCTGCACCTTCAAGGCCAACTTCGACTCGGGCACCAACGAGACCGATGTCAACGGCTACGAAGTGCGCTTTGAATACACAGGCAAAGCCGCCAAGGTCTACACAGGGGCCATTCCCACATCTTAATCCACTAATGACCACATCATGAGCCAGTATCTCAATCAATACGAACTAACCGAAGAGGGTAAAAAGCAAGAAGAGATCGCCCTGACAGCCAATGACCTGGGGGATGCGACTTTCATCCATAAGACAGATAGACTCACCGACCGCCTTGCAGCTATTTTGTACAATCGAAAAGATGGACGCGGCAAGAAGTACGTGCGCCTAAAGCAAGCGGCACGTGCAGGTGGGAAGAAAGGGTAGGGTGACGATTTTTAGGGTGATGAAGGGAGTCCTGGCAGCGATGTCAGGGCTTTTTTTGTGGATAACTATGTGGACGATTTTTTACTGCAACTCTGTAACTAAATGAGTGAATTCAACGTTATTAAAGTGTCGTTATATTAAATATCTGCTTGGCAAGATATATTTGCCATATTTACCAAGTTCCTTTAACATGTGATCCTAATCGTTCGATTAAGTTCGACTTATATATCAAGCCGTTTCTTCTTCGTAACTATTCCGCAAAAATTACCGATTGTAATTCTACGGGATAGCTACGTACAGAAGAAACGGCTTTTTTTATTGGCTGAATTTCAAAAGGCAGAAAAGATATGCATGCGATGCAGACAGCAAGAATATGGGAAACTTCCATCCCCCGTCTAATCAGGAGAGAGAGGATAACTCTCCTGGAGACGTAAAACGAAAAAGACCATCTCTGTATGAGATAGTCTTTATTATCCATGTCTTAGTGAAGGTCTTAGATCTTGTGAAAGATCTACTGTAGCAACTCACTAATGAGGATCTAGCATCCCTGGAGGTGGCCGCCTCCAGGTGGCATTTGAAAAGCCTTGATCACGAGATCAGGGCTACTTTTCTTCTGCTTGCAAATAACGTGCTGAATGACTGAATAAAAAAGACAGCCTGTAACTATGTATTTACGAGACGGTAATTATATGGTTGTTTTTTTATCTGCATCAGGAGGGAACTATTTGGGAAGTGGTGTTTGGAATGCCTAGAAATACTCTTCCTCATCTTCTCGCTTTTTCGCAGCTTGGATTTCGTTGTAGAGTTCTCTACAGGCTGAGAAATTGAAAGAAAAACCACTAATCAACTTTTGGAGGACTATTTGATCTTCAAAAAGAAAGTTATTATTTATCTGCTGAGTATAGAAAATAATATATTTTGTATTGTTAGTTATATGTGTTTTACAGTGACTTGAAAAGCTTTTAAAAAAATCAGATGATACTGTGTTATTCCTTGTAGAAAAAGTTTGCGACACTATTTTGGGAAAAAAATTTTTAACGAAGAATAGAAAGTGGAAGTAGTTAGTTTCTTGTACTACTGGTTTAACTTGGCCATTAGAATTTATTTGTGGCTGTGAGCGGAAAGTTATTGTACAAGCCTTTAATTTACTGATTGACTTATTGCATACGAGG
>JBCBPW010000112.1:0-21001 GCA_039820545.1 Bacteroidota bacterium
GCAGTCATTTACGCAGTTCATTAAGCAACATCCTGGCGCATGGCGTGAACATTCAAGTTATGAACGTTTGGATAATCCTAACAAAAGACTCGGAAAGGATCTAGCTGTTTTTTTTCCAATCAATGCCTACGATAGCTCAAATTGGCCAACCTTACAGAATCCGAAAAGAGATGCCATAGCACTAGCCAAAGATTTATTTGAGCTATATGGTTTTATCCCTACTACTTATCCTAATGCAACAGAGAATACCATCTATAATTCTCTCAAAAAACTAAGAGGAAGAACTTATGGACCCGACGATCAATTAATTTTATACTTTTCGGGGCACGGGTATTTTCATTCAGATACAGAAGAAGGCTTTTTTATCCCGTCGAGCGGGAAAACACTAAACAAAAATAGTCCATTTGAGGCTCTAAAATCTTATATCCCTTATTCACAGCTGGCAAGCTGGGTGAATAGTATTCCTTGTCCTCACATTCTTCTGATTGTCGATGCTTGTCGGTCGGGAACATTTTTCCCACAGGTTGCCCAACCAAAATCTCTGGAGGATCAGCCCGATTTTCTACGTCCTTCAGACAATAACGCTGTGCGTAGAGTAAGATTTATAAGAGATGCTTTACGCCCCAGATCAAGGTTTGCCATTACCTCTGGGGGGAATACTCGTACAAGTGATGGGATCACTCACTCTCCTATGACGAAGCGATTTTTGCAAAGCTTGAGAACCTTAGGTGGCCATGATGGTGTATTGACGATACATCAGTTATACAGTGATGCATCTGATCTATTTCCCAGGCCTCTAATGGGGACTTTTGGTCGGCATGAGACGAGTGGTAGCTTACTGTTTGTGTATGAGTGAATGCTAAAAGGGGCATTGCAACCTTTGCTTAAAATTTCTTCTACTGTAAAACCCTTTGATTTAAAGAAGCGATTTAATCTTTGGAAACTTTGGTCAAATACCATCCACCTTCTAACCAATTAAGTTGGTTTCGTAAAATTTCATTGTAGAATAGATGTCATGTTTGTCATATATATCCTGCTTGTCAGGGTTGTGAGTGATCTCGGTCTGGAATATTTTTTTCTATTGACCATTCATTTCTTGTCTCTATTTTACTTATGATTCGCTCTTTTTTGACTTTTTGAAGAAGGTCGAAATGACATAGGCGATGATGCCACCCAGCAAGGATTCCGTTTTGTTGAGCCATGAGAGTAAGCCCGTAAACTCCATAGCTGAGGTCGAAAACTCCCTGAAGGCCAACAAGTATGAAAATAAATAAATACTCAATGCTATGTAGGCAATCCACTGTGTCAATCGATTGACTACAGGGCTATCCTTTTCGATTTGTTTGTATCGGATGTCATAGAAGTGCTTGGCCATGAATACGGCAGAAGCTGTAAATAAAGGCCACATGATGCCCATAAGTGTCTGAAACTGGTAAGGAAGGAAGGAACCTGTGCCGTTGATAAAATATAGCCAGATCAAGAGCATCCCTTTGATGGTGATGATGCCTACGAATATGATGACTTTGAACTGGTGCTCCGTCACGCCTCGCCTGACTTTGTGCTCTGCTTGTACGCCTTCCTGCTGTCGTTCCCATCTTCTGGTGAGGTTGAGGATGTTGTCCAATATCTGGTGGTACTCCAGGTCTAGCTCCTGATCGGAACGGGTACGCTTGGTGCGGTGGGAGATATTTTTGATGTACTGAGTTTGTAAAAGCAGAGCCTCATCATAAAGGTCGTGGCTTTTGGGGATTTCCTGGGTGAGAAGTTCTAAAGCCTCTCCTGGCTCGTCTTCTTTGATGAAGTGCGCGATTTGGCTCAAGAATATTGCGATCTTTTGTTCTTGGGGAATATGTGGTTCAAGGGAAGAAGGCTCTGCCATATGGGGAAATGATTTGATGGAACTCAGGTCGTCAAACTAGGGTACGAAGTTCTTTTAGGGCTATATAGGATGCTCAAATACATACAGATGCTTAGAAGATCGATCGTGCACACTCGTAACGATTTGATTTGATTTGAAATCAATTAGCCTCCTCTTTATGAGGATGACAAGGCATAAGACGCTAATACCCAATCCATGGGTGAAGCCTTTCGCTGCATCGCCCGCCTACACTCAGCAGGGATTGTCTCCAAGCTGACGACATTCTCCCCTACCCTACATCTATCTGTCTGATCCATGCTCCTTTGTTGCCGTACTCCTTGCTCCTATTCTTTCATGATTGACCTACTCCTAGCTGAGAAAACTATCGCTAAGGTAAGCATTTGTGATAACAGTCAAACAAAATCAGAAAGCTGAATGGTTAGCGGTTCAGATAGAGTTACTTTGCCAAATAGGCCTGTAAAGCTATCTCTACTTTATTGGCGTAATCTATGAGATACTTTTTAAGTTCTGGGACGGCTTCCATGTCTTGATAGGCTCCCCGCTTGACCTCTGAGAAGTAACCCGATCCAAACTTGCCATCAATGGTGACTTTGAGCTGCGCGCCTGCACTGGTTTCCTGGTAGGTTACCAAAAACTCAAGCATTTCTCTCCGAATGTAATTGCAGTCGAAGATCTTGCAAATGATGGTTTGGGTCTCCTCTATGAGTACCTCTTTGCATAAGTCCTGGATGCGAAACCTGAGATTTTCGTTGTTCTCCAAGACTTCTATCTCAGGGTAGCGCTCGCGACAGGGTTCTCCCATGAATTCTTTGTCTGCAAACCTTAAAACATCTTCAAACAAACTTTTCTTGCTCCCCTCATGGTCTATGACCATTCCTTGGCTATCGGGGATGTTGCGCAATCGTGTGTGGGGAATATTGACAATGGCGATTTGGGACTTGGGATCGTTGGTGGCTACGTCTACCCTGTCCTTTTCGGTGTCGAAATAGATCCCCCTAAAAAATAAAGGCTCCCTCCGTAGGTCATAGGTATTGTATATCTGGATGTTGCCTGCTCCTTGTCGGACCTCCATGAGTAGGATAAACTTGTAGAAGAGGTGCTCTTCGAAGGTGATACTGGAGCGCGTTTCAAAGCTGGTTTTGATCTGGTCCCATGCGTTGACCATCGAGTCGAGGTCTTGATAGACAAATTCGAGGTAGAGGGCGATTTTATCTTTTTGGATTTCCATTTCCCTTACCTGGATGTGCTGGGCAATACCCTGTCTCTCGAGCCATGTCTGGTAAAGCTCGGCCTGCTTAAGGAAGAAGGACTGGTCCTGGGTGAGGTCATCCATCTGAGCCCAAGCCAAGGAGAGACTAAGTCCCCAACATAAGAAAAAGTAGAGGAGGCTTTTCATACTTTATTTGCTTTTCAGAACGTGAATTTAAGGGCTTTGGAAGTAGAAAGAAAATACTCAGATGTAAGGATTTTTGAGGTAGCTGGCTTGGATATAGCGTCTACAGGTTGACATGATGCTGTACGGATATGGCATCTATCATACTAACAGATATATGCGGATCGTTTTCAATATACCGGCGCGTCTCCTGCACAGATCCTTCCTTCGTCAGGACAGGTATCGGTCATGTGTATGACGATATATACAAAAGCATGACATCCCCCTTATCAACATAAAGTAGATCCAAAAGGTAAAAACCAAAAGGCTACAAACTCCTGGCTAGACGAAACCCACCGTTGCCGTAACGAGACGAAGGGAGATCGCTGCCGCGAGCGGCTACACGACAGCTGCGGGCAGTGTCGTACCAACTACCCCCACGAAGGACACGACTCGACCCTGAAGAAGAGCCTTGGGGATTGATTTGAGGAGTGGAAGGGTAATCTCTGAACCAGTCGCTACACCACTCCCAGACATTTCCCGACATGTCATAAAGACCTAGGCTATTGGGAAGTTTGGATTTGACTGAATTTGTCCTGTTACTACTGTTCCCTTCGTATACTGCATACGCATCTATGTTACCGCTACTGGTGCCCGCGTATGTGGTCCCATCGGAAGTTCCCCCTCCAGCGGCGTATTCCCACTCGGCCTCAGTAGGTAGGCGGAACCTTTGTCCAGTCTCTTTGGAAAGCCACTGACAGTAAGCAATGGCATCATTCCAAGAGACTCCTACCACAGGGTGTGCATCTGCAGACAAGGCCTTTCCCAGTTTTTTATAGTGACTATTTGTACCCGTTTTTACGTTATACTTATTTCCTTTTTCCATCCATTCTGGATGATGAGAATTAGTCGCATTTACAAAGGCCATATATTGGGCATTGGTCACCTCTGTCTCTGCCATGTAGAAATTGGAAAGGGTGACTTTATGGACGGGTTTCTCATCAGAGGCTCCCTTCTCTGAGCCCATCTGGAAGGAGCCTCCTTGGATATAGATCATCTGGGGGAGGGGGGTGTTGATTTTCGTTTGGGCGACCTCGGCATATATACCGCTGGGATGCTGGCTAAGGTAGGTTCGGTATGCTGCAGGGGTATTGATTCGCTTGGTACGGCCCCAGGCACTGATGTCTGCCTGCCGCTTGAGATCAGCGATTTTCTTATCTGCCAGATCGATAAAGTCACCTCGGGGATGCTGACTTTTGTAGTACTGGTAAGCGGAGAGGATGTTGAGACTTTGGGCGGTTTCCCAGGCCTGTAGATCGGTCTCTAAACCCGAGATGTCCTCTTCCTGACGGAAGAAAAGGAAGCTGGAGCCGACCTCGTCGTCACCAAAGTCACTGCAATGCGGGGTGGGACTGGCAGTCTCTACAAAAGTGTACAGCTCTGTGCTGGTCAAGATGTTGTCTCCATTCCCCTTACTGAGCAAGCCTTCCTGAAAACGTTTGGCGAAATTGGATCTGTCAGGCGTTTCTTTTTCATTGCCATCAGAGGTAAAAAGGATACGCGCTTTTTTCGTCCGATGCTGTACCAGCATTTTATCCTGTGCGCTCAGTTCCCCCGGACGTGTAAAGTCGGGGTTTTTGGAACCTCTCCATTTAGGATCAAAACGCACGGAGAAGCAAGCGTCTACTGCCACAAGGATGTGCTGACAGTTGAGGTTGTTGATGAAGTTGCGCCAGTAGGCATAATTGAAGCCTGTGGTGTACAGGTCTTCTGGATTCCCATCAGAGGGGATGAAGAAGCCGTTTTCATATTCTACTTTTCCATGTCCCGTGAAGAAGATCAATAGCTGCCCGTTGGGATTTTTTCTCCCTGTGGCAAAGTCCTGCTGGTAGCGCGCTAACACACTTCGTATTTTCGATAGCCCTGGATTGGGGATGATTTCTTTTTGGAAGCCGTAGTCTCTTTCAAGGATCGATCCGATATCCCGTGCATTCTGGATGGGATTTTTGAGGTTTTCCAGGTTTTGGTAGCTATTGCAAGCAAAAAAAAGGGCGTAGTCTTTGCCCTGGCGGACATCGGGTTGCTTGCTGGCGGGGGTCAGACTGAGGGTGAGGATGGCGGTGATGAGAAGCAGGATGCGCATGGGTGATGATTGAGGGATCAATTTAGCATTTATTTGGGAATGTGGAAGAGGGTTTGTGAAGGTGTTTAACGGAAGACTTGGCATGAATAATGAGCCTTACATACTTACTCCTAAGTACGTGCCCCATCACTATAACTAGAAATATCCCACTACTCTTTCACACACCTCATACTGTACTTGGCTAAGTCTGATCGTTCGAATCGCCCAACCCCAGATTCTGATTGCTTGAGGGATCGGGCGAACCTGCCATTGGGGAAAGAACTGATCGGCGTCTGGCTCCAGAAAACACCCTCCAATCCCAATGATTCGAAATCTCCCTGAAAGGTCTTTTGTCCCCCTAATAATAAGTCCATCTCTGCAACTCCCCCACTCTTGAGTGCATTGCCTGCATTATTCCCCCTAAACCCCAGGTCAGATTCAGATGGAATCGCTGCGATGGAAGGATCAACTGCATTTTCCAAGTCATACCAATCCTGGTCTGTAGGTACCTGCCAACCCGAAGGGCAACTATTTTGTGCCTCAGCCCAAACGTAGAGCTGTCCATAAGCCGAACAGTTGTCAGACAGCCCATTGAAGCATTCTGAACCTGTAGTCGCAAAATTCAAGTTCTTTTGCATCCATATATTGCCCCCGATCTCCAAAAGATCATAGACCTGATTGTCCCGGCTGTCCAAAAGATCCGTTATGAGCGTAAGTGTATTTCCATAAGCTATACCTGCCACATTTCTGGCATAAGCCCGGACATAGTACTTCGTCTCTGGAGTTAGCCCTGTGATAAATCCATTGTAGGTAGGGTTACTCCCAAGACTGAGGTCTGCCATCTTCAAGCTGGAAGATGTCGCCTCTTGGAGGGCTGGTTCTTCTACCTGGCTGGACCAAACAAACCCTACCTCTGACTCCTGCCCATTGACACCCCAATCCGAGAGATTGGCAAATATTTCGGCGGC
The DNA here is from genome assembly GCA_039820545.1 of Bacteroidota bacterium. Lineage (GTDB taxonomy): Bacteria > Bacteroidota > Bacteroidia > J057 > J057 > JALEFZ01. The sequence goes on from JBCBPW010000112.1 coordinate 6,342, forward strand.
ATCGATTCCCACATTAGTGTATGATAGTGTCTGTATCGTAGGTGGAGTTTCTGCTGCCTGTACATTGATCTCCAAGTCCACTGTTTTCATCCCAGTGCCTGTCCCATCCGAATCGACAATCAAAGTAGCGAAATACCTTCCACCACGGACCCCTTCACGGTTGAGGTTTACTGTCACGCCACGCGTTTCCCCGCCCAAGGTGTTGCCTTCATTAGGGACAATCGATTCGATGAGATCTTCGGGATCATCTGTATCGACCCTCCACTTCAATAGCTTTTGCCCATCATTGATGACCTCAAACATTTTCATACTTTCATCAGCTTCAAACACTAGCTTATCCGTACTCAAGGAAAGCACGGGAGGATCTTTCTCCCGTTCCAGTCTAATCAACTCGTCGATCAATTGTCCGCCTTCCTCCAACCTTCGGGTGATAACCTTAGATTCATAGCCTACAGACGAGACCGTAATCTCGTATTTAGAAAGATCTACCTCAAGGAAGCTGGCTTTCCCTTCAGCATCGGTGTACTCTACCTCACTAAAATCCTCTTCAGTATCGTTGATTTCGACTTTTGCTCCGTCCAATAGTCGGCCATCTAAGTCATCTTGCACCGTCACTAAAATTTCGCCTACAGGAGGCTCCTTTTTGCAAGAAAGGAACAGGAAAGAAAGAAGGGTAAAAACTATCAGATATTTAAACCATTTGATCCACTGCATGCGATGATTCTTAGTTTAGGCGAATATGAATACAAAGCCCCATACTTCCTGCTTCCATACTTGGTTCAAGCTTCCACCCTTTGGCTCCTGAAGCAAATTTTTGAGAGATGTCTCGTCTCATCCAAATATCCAGCAGGCTGACTGCATAAAGGGTAACGATCCCTCCTAACGCCACGTTTTGAACCCTCCGCCAGTCCTCGTATCTCTCTAGGTAACGCGCTCTTCTGGCACGATCAAGGGTTTCAAACGCCTCGTCAAAATGATAGTTCTGGAGGGAAAAAGCAAGGGTCGCGGTTGCGATCATTCCGATTTCTCCATACATAAGGGCATTTCCCATATCCTTTTCTCGATAAGAATCTCGTCCCTTGTATTTTTGACCCAAACCAGGAAAGAGCAAAGATCGCTTGAGAGGTTCCTTCCCATAGGGTTGGTAAACAGGTGCATCCGCGAAAGACTTTCTCTTGGGTTCTCTCACGAGTAAGTAAATCTTATAATAGCTCGACGACGTAGGATCTACATATTCATCAACCACCCATAGGCCCTCGACATACACGGGAGCCCCTGTAGTAGTAGAAGTACCTTTGGCAGAAAATACTTCATTGGTTGAAATCACGCCATTTATATTGGAATTTTCGATTAAGCTCTCAATGGTTCGCTCTACGGAAATAGTCAGTCCATTGTTGCGGGTAGAAATGTTAGTCAATACCTCGCTGTACGCATTGAGGACCGCTTGTTTCCGATCTTTTGCCTCTCCAATTCCGATGTAATAATAAAACTGGTCAGACTGAGTGAGTGATTTCAGCCACAATGGAGGTCTCTGCTGGGCAGTCAGATGACTGATGAGCAGGAATAAGAGGGAGAGGAATGTGAGCGCAAGTTTGAATTGCATGGAGGTCGATGGTTAGAGATGTGTGTTTGTTTTGTGTAAAAAGGAGATGCTTGCTGAACTTACCTATATTTATAGATCAGGGTTGCTTTCTCACCGTAAAAATAAACCCTCCTTTTCCTTCTTCTACATGTGAACGCATCTCGCCATATCTAGGAGTAGGATTGGCATGCTGCAAGTAGGATTTAAGATCATCTATGGTGAGATAATTATATTCGCCCTCCTTGTTTTCTTCTAATGCCTTCAAAAATTGGTTGGCAAATTGAGACTTATCAGGTGTTTGTTCCTTGCCTCCTGAGGTCAAAATAATTCTGGATTTTACGGTGAGTGCTTCTGCTACTTTTCGCTCTTGCTCAGCCTTTTCTTTATTTCCTGTTCTTCCCCAATCTGGCCCATTCCCCCTCAGAGAGATATTTTCCATGATGGTTCCTGAATAACAAGCGTCTATGGCCAATAGGATATTCTTACAGCCATCAAAGCGATTCAAAATATCTTCCAAATCGTTCAATTTCAGCAAAGTCTCACGATAAGGGTCCGTTCTTTTGGTTTTTCCCTTAGCCGAAACATAAAACCCACCCAAGTCTTCATCAAATATGCCATGGCCTGAGAAAAACACCATGAGTTGCGCATCCTTTTTGAAGGAATGCTTTTTCCATTCAACCAATGTTTGTTTGATTTGCTCTCGGGTGTAATCTCGATAGATTTTACATTGAAATCCATAGGCGCTTTCCAACACCTTCTTCAAAGATTTGGCATTTTGATAAGGAAATTTCAGCTCCTTCCAAGCCTTATCCTCATATTTCTCATTCACAAAAAATAGCGCAATATCTTCCCGCTCGGAAATGGGCTCATAGAAAATGCGGATCGTGTCTTTCCATTCAAACTGCCTCCCAGTAGAGGCTGCAATCTTGATCTCATTGACTCCTGCTTGCAACCTGATGGTATCTTGATAGGTATACCCAACACCTGCCCCTTGTTCAGAAATGACCTTTCCCGCATGGCGAAACTGTATTTGGTCTACTGTCCCTAGCTGCACTGTGGGGATAATGGTTCCCTTTCCCATGATAGAAAACTTCAGGCTAATGCGTTCTGTATGAACGGTGTCAGGAAAGGGGGAGGTCAGTTTATAGACGGTGGAGGAGTTAGCAAACATGCCCTCACCTCGCAGCTTATCTTTCAGCCTTCTGGCTTTTTCCATGCCAGGCTCAATTTTTGAAAGTGCCTCTAATGCTTCCTCCCTATTGATGTTTTCAAGAATCCGTGCAATCTCAAAGTAAGCTTCATCAGTCCCCGCGGCATAGAAATCTTCTTTGGCTTTTTCTAAGTTATTCAATGCTTTGTAAGCCTGCCCTCTCAAAAAGTGCATGGCCGACTTGTCCGCTACATCTGAGCCCAAAAACCCTTCTAATAGATTAATGGTCTCTCGGTACTGGCCTTTATCAAACGCTTGCTTGGCCAGCAGGAAATCATCTTCTGAAAAGCCCGTAAAGAGTGAACGGATCAGCAGACTGTTGAAGTCCAGGTCTCGTGAGCTGAGTTTTTCCTGGAGCTCGCCGATCTCTCGATAGCCCAACTCACAGCCAGAGTAGTCTTCGTCGGTCATATACGTTCCCGAAGGAGTGTAAGCCAGCCACGTTTTGCCTGATTGTCGGGAGGCGAAAGACAGGAGCAACTTTCTCTGCTTCCAATCGAAGATATGCAGGATATTGTTGGTGTCTCGGCTGACCAGCAGACGATTGCCTGGCATAAACTGTAGCTCCATGACAGCGTGTGTACCTCCCGAGAGGGTGCCTACCTGTTGATCGCTCATCGCATCAAATAAAAATATCTCCGATAACCTCCCTCCTGCTGCCAGCACTTGACCATCAGGGCTATACGCCACATCAAATAACCAATCCTGTCCTTCTGCAAATTGTCCGTTGACGATCCATTCAGTATGGTTTCGGATCTCCTTTTCTTCTTCATGGTTGTAGATGACGACACGCCCTTCCTTCTCTAGCGCCAGGGCCAACAGATCTTTTTGAGGATGTACATCCATTCGTCTGATACGATACCCCCAACTGTCGAGGTTGTACTGCCCTTTAGCTTTGCCTCCTTTGATGATGGCTTCGTCGTCCTTGGTTAAAAGAATCGTTTGTGGTTTCCCTCTACGCGCTTGCTTGATCATGGCTTGATCAGCCGATCTCGAAATCTTTTGTACAGAATCCCGCGGACGTAAAAAGGTAGGCCCCCAGATGTAGTCATGATCCTGATAACGATTTGTCAGGACCAACCAATTGCCATTGGGATAAGGACGGATCTTGATGACATCTTCATAGGGAAAGGCCTTGACTCGATCCAGGGAGAATACCCCTTTTTTTAGGGATAACTTTCGAATCATCTCATCCTTGCAGGCGAGCATAAGTTGATCTTCCTTATAGTTGAAGGCAAAATCATAGATTTCTATGCCCTCCTTTTCCAGGTTGAGCGGTTTCTGGACTTTTCCCGCTTCCAAATCCCAGATAAGGAGGTTTTTGTCAGCCACATATGCCAGATATTTCCCTTCAGGGCTGGTTTTGAGCAGGTGGATGGGGTCTAGTTCGTCGATGTAGGGGACAATGTGCTTTTCTGGGGATTGTGCATGGATGGGAAGTAGGCTGAACGTCCATAGGGTGAGGATCCAGATTCGTTTCATTGTGTGTAGGTTGAAGTAGGATGATTTGTTGTACTTACGACAAAATGCGCAAAATGATCGGGAGCTGGGAGATTTTTATGCTGAAGGGGGAGAGGAGGAGGGCCTAGTGAAACACAGCTCGTTCCAGTTTGTAACTGGAACTGTTGGGCTTCAGTTGCAAACTGAAGGGGGCGGGGGAGATGCACGAGGCACACGTACATGCACATGAATCGCACGTGTCCTGCACAGTGTATGCACATGCTATGCACAGTCATGTGCACAGTATGCCACACACTGTGCACATGAAAATCGCATAGCACGCATAGGAAATGCACGTACTGTACAAAATCATGTGCATAAGACGTGCGCGCACAAAAATCAATTTCGGGGCACTAAAAGGATAAAAAGATAGAATGATAAAAGGCTATCCCGTGTATGCGGGATTTCGCTAGTGGTAGTACATGGCGGTTGCTCAATAATTCCGGGAGAGACGGAAACCGATGCTGAAGCTACGGTCAGTGGGCGTGTAGTAGCTGCGAAGGGCTACCCGACAGAAACGCGGGACGCTGTACCAACTGCCCCCTCGCACGACTCGGTAGCCGCCTGATGTGGGGCCTGTGGGATTGGTCTGGGAAGAAGATGGGTAAATTCCATACCTGTCCTGACACCACTCCCAAACATTGCCTGACATATCATAGAGACCGATTGTGTTGGGCCGTTTGGATTTGACAGGAGCTGTTTGCTGGTTACTGTTGCCCCAATGGACTGCATATGCATCTATGGTGCTACTGTTTGTGCCTGCGTACTTCGTTCGGTTTGAAGCACCAGCACCTGCCGCATACTCCCATTCAGCCTCGGTGGGGAGGCGATATTTGTCGCCTGTTTGTTGGGATACCCATTGGGTGTAAGCTGCTGCGTCATGCCATGATACATGAATTACAGGATGATCAAAATCGGAAGCAGGTCGTTTGTCTCCTTTTACATCACAGCGCCAATTAACTCCAGATTTCCTGTCCCATGCGCTTCCTGTCCAAATGTAGCTTTCTCCATCCTTATCCGCATCCGTTTTGTAGCCTGTATCGTCTATGAAGGCTTTGAACTGAGCTACAGTTACCTCTGTCTCTGCCATATAGAAGGGTGATAAAGTCACCTTATGAACCGGTTTTTCATCACTACCTCCATCTTCTGAGCCCATCATGAAGCTACCTCCATCTACAAGGATCATTTTGGGAAGGGGAATGGGAAGGTCTGTGTTGGTGATGACTCGGGGAATCTTGCGGGTGACTGGATTGGAAGGTATGTGGGTGATGGCCCTCGGTCCGAGAAATACAAAGCCCCCTTCTTCATGTCCTGGCAACGCTCCGCTATGCGGAACAGGGCGCACACGCTCCATAGTCGCTGTTATGTCTTTGAAGAGTACCATGCCGTCACCTGAGGTATAAGCCCCGCGTAAGGTCTTGAGGATAGCGCCTGAAAAGGGAGAGTGATCGATCCCATCAGGGGTACGCTCTTTTCCTCCTGAAGTGAGAAGGAGGCGGGTTTTGTTGCGGAGCTGGAGCTCGACTATAGGTAGTCGGTCGTCCTCGTTTTCCTGAGACCTGGGCCGATTAAAGGCAGGCTTGCCCTTGAAGGCGATTTGCTGATCTATGGTGCCTGAGTAGCAAGCATCTATGGCCAACAAGATGTGTGGGCAAGGAATATTGGTTATAAGGTTGCCCAACTTGGTGAGCTCGATATGAGAATCATGGATGGGATCATGGGCTTTGCCGTCTCTGGGGATAAAGTAGCCCTGTGTGAAAGCGTCGCTGAAGGTGCCATGTCCCGAAAAGAAGACAAATAGTTGTCCGTCAGAGGCAAAGCGCTTTTTCTGCCAAGCCAGCAGGGTGTTGAAGATGGTTGCACGATCTGGGTTGGGAATGATCTGGGTGTCGAAGTTGTAGATCTCGCGGAGCTCTTTGGCGATGGATTTGCTGTCTTTGATGGGATTACGCAGGCCTTTCCAGCCAGTGTCATGGTAGCTATCTACAGCGAAGAAGAGGGCGTAGTCTTTCCCTTTGCGGAGTTCGACTTGGCGGCTGGCAGGGACTAGACTGAGGGTGAGGAGGATTGTGAGGATGAGGAGGAAGCGCATGGGAATCGGATGGGTTGGATGTTAGAATGGTAGATGTAGATTGGGAAAGGTGGCGAATGTAATTTAGCAAGAAAATGGGATTAATGGGAGAAGATGGTCGAGTCCAACTGGATACGAAAGCAAATAAATGGGCTACAAATTACATTCACAGGGCCCGTTCCAGTTTGTAACTGGAAATGTTGGGGCTTCAGTTGCAAACTGAAGGGGGCCAAGGAGCACCAACGGGACGTTGGCGCTGGCTGTGAAGATTTGGGCCACGCCATGGCGGTGACCCTACGAGGCACATGTACATGAAGCGCACGTGTCGTACACAGTGAATGCACATGCTATGCACAGTCATGCCACACACCATGCACATGAAAATCGCATAACACGCATAGGAAATGCACGTACTGTGTAAAATCATGTGCATGGGACGTGCGCGCACAAAAAGTAATTTCGGGACACTAAAAAGACAAAAGGATAGAAGCCTAAAAGGCTATGGGGTCCGGGAGAGACGGAAACCGACGTAGCGGGAACGGAAGGAGGGGATGTCGTCGCCGCGATAGGCTACCCGACAGCGCTGCGGATCATTGTTCCAACTACCCCCACGTATCACACGGGGCACGCCTGAGGTCGCACCATGTGGATCTGTCTGTGCAGAGGTGGGATAAGAGCCATACCAGTCCCAGCACCACTCCCATACATTGCCTGCCATATCGTGGAGCCCTAAGGTGTTGGGAGTATTCAGGCTACCGACAGGCACGGTCTCGCCTCGATAGGTACCTGTGCGAGAGGCGTTCATTTTATAATCTGCTGCGGCTCTAAAATTAGCCTCGGAAGGATCGAGTATGTTCTTGCCATTTCCAAACAGGACGGCTTTTCCGCCGCCACGGGCTGCATACTCCCACTCGGCTTCGGTGGGGAGGCGATAGCCTTTGCTGTTCCAGTTGGGCGTGACGGTCCATTTGAGGTCGTCGTACCAGCTTTTGTTGTTGGAGTCCTGGCTGGACTTGTTGATGGTGTAGAAGGGTTCGAGCTTTTCTTGCTCGCTGCGCCAGTTGCAGTATTCGATGGCATCGTACCAGGAAACGGCGATTACTGGACGGCGGTTACGGCCCCAGCTTCTATCATCAGGCATATCTTTTCCTGTAGCTGTGCAGAAGGTATCGTATTCCTCGAAGGTGACTTCGTATTTGCCTATGAGGAAGTCGGAGACGGTGACTTTGTGTTGGCGCTCGTAACTTCCTCTCTTTTCTTCATCCTCGGGACTTCCCATGATGAAGGTGCCTCCTTTGACGTAGACCATGTCGTCGGGGAGGTCGAGGGTGGAATTTGGAACATCTGTATAGGCTGCTCTTACCTTGACGATGAATCTCGATGAACTTATATCTCCCAATTCCTCAAAGGCCTTCCAGCGGATGCTCCGTCCAAAAGCTGGTGTAACCCTGCCTGTATCCCCAGTCACACTTTGGCAAGGACCATAAAAGTTTTTTCCTCCATTGAAGGAGTAGTAAAGGGATAAGTCTTCGTAGGTATCTTCTTCTTCCCCTAATAGATCGTAGAATACAACAATGTCCTTGCCATCCTGTTGGAAGGTGACGTTTTCGATGGTTTGGGCGGTAGCGATGAGGGTAAAAAGCAATAACGATATGACGAAGATGTGTTTCATAGGGCGAATATACGGGAGAATGTAGGTTTAAGGAAGGGGATGGTGAGATTGGGTGGGAGCATTATGTATTTGGGCCACGCCATGGCGGTGGCCCTACGGGGTACATGAATCGCACGTGTCGTACACAGTGTATGCACATGCTATGCTCAGTCATGTACACAGTATGCCACACACTGTGCACACGAAAATTGCATAGCATCCATGGGAAATGCACCTACTGTGCAAAATCATGTGCATGGGCCGTGCGTGCACAAAAAGCAATCTCGGGGCACTAATCCCGAAGCGGGACTTCGCTACGCTCAGAAAAGATAAAAAGATAGAAGCCTAAAAGGCTATCCCGTGTATGCGGGATTTCGCTAGTGGTGGTACATGGCGGTTGCTCAATAAGTCCGGGAGAGACGGAAGCCGAAGCTGCCGCTACGGCGAGTGGGCGTGTTGTAGCCGCGACGGGCTACCCGACAGCCACGCGGGGCGCTGCTCCAACTGCCCCCTCGAATGACTCGGCCGTCGCCTGATGTGGGGCCTGTGGGATTGGTCTGGGCAGAGGATGAGTAAGTTCCCTTCCAGTCCTGACACCACTCCCAAACATTGCCTGACATGTCATAGAGACCGAGTGCGTTGGGGCGTTTGGATTTAACGGCTGCTGTTTGACTGTTGCTGTTGCCATTATGGACTGCATAAGCATCGATGGTGCTACTGCTGGTACCTGCATACTTGGTACGATTGGAAGCTCCCCCGCCAGCTGCATACTCCCATTCGGCCTCGGTGGGGAGACGATATTTGTCACCTGTTTGTTGGGAGACCCATTGGGTGTAAGCTACTGCGTCCTCCCATGAAATTCCGACGACGGGATGATTGCCCTTAGACAAAGCATCGCCAAGGCTTTTGTAGTGGCCTTCTGTTCCTGTTTTAACATTGTATGCATTTCCAGGCTCCATCCATTCGGGATAGTGAGAATTGGTCGCATTCACAAAAGCCATGTATTGCTCATTGGTCACCTCTGTTTCTGCCATATAGAAGGGTGATAAAGTCACCTTATGAACGGGTTTTTCATTATCATCTTCATCTTCTGAGCCCATCATGAAGCTACCTCCCTCTATGTAGATCATTTTGGGGAGAGGAATGGGAAGGTCAGTGTTGGTAATGACTCTGGGGGGCGTGTCATTGTCTGCATTTGGCTTTGCGCTTCCCTCCAATAGGGTCAGCTGTGCCCTGGCAGCATTGGCAAAGGGGCTTGAAGGGTAGTCCTTTATGTATTTGCGTAGACAGGGAGCCGTACCACAATCTACTGCTTTGAGATAGGCTGATTGGGGGTTGGCGATTTCTCCTCCATACATAAAAAGAAAGCTCGACCCTACCTGATCGTCTCCAAAGTCGCTACAATGAGGAGTAGGACTGGCCATTTCAAGATAAGTAAATAACTCTGTACTAGTGAGTATCCCATCATTTTCTCCCTTACTGAGCAAGCCTTCCTGAAAACGTTTAGCAAAGTTGGATTTGTCAGGCGTTTCTTTTTCATTTCCATCTGAGGTGAAGAGAAAGCGCGCTTTTTTGCTTTGATGCTGCATGAGCATTTTATCTTTGGCAGTCCTTTCACCTGGACGAGAGAAGTCAGGATTTTTTGTGCCCTTCCACTTAGGATCAAAACGGACAGAGAAACAGGCATCTACTGCGACCAATATGTGCTGACAATTGAAGTTGTTGATGACCTTGCGCCAGTAGTCATAATTGAAACTTGTGAAGTATAGGTCATCAGGATCCCCATCCGATGGGATGAAGAAACCCGTTTCTGATTCAACCTTGCCATGTCCTGTAAGGAAGAGGAGGAGTTGCCCTTTGGCATCCTTGCGCCCATTTTGGAAATCCTCTTCATACTGCTTGAGGATTTTGCGCATATCTGTCAGACTAGGATTTTCTACGACTTGGGTGCTGAAGCTGTAGTCCCTCTGTAGAATGCTTGCAATATCTCGGGCGTTTTGGATGGGATTTTTGAGATCGTCCATCTTCTGATAGTTGTTGCACGCGAAGAAAAGGGCATAGTCCTTCGGTTGTGCTATTTGAGAGGGGCGACTAGCAGGAACCAGATTTAGTGTGAATAGGCCAAAGAAGAGGAGAAGGATGCGCATGGGTGATGATTGAGTATGCAATTTAGCAATTATTTGGGAATATGGGGAGTTGGTTGAATGACTTTTGGTTGGGTACAGTCCTCGTATCCTTGTGATGCTTTGGGATTGTATCTGGGAGCTTCCGTTTGGACTGAAGGAGGCAGTACCAACGGGACGTTGGCGTTGGCTGGGAGGTTGACGAAGTATCGCCTCTATTGGTCTCGACACCTATTCTGGAATGAGAACAATCCTAAAGCCTAGATTAGGACTTTGAATATGAGTAGAAGCTCCTTCTCGATCCGCCTTTAGGTAGTTTTGGTTTGATACAAGTGTCCGGTCTTTAAAAATAATGCGCTGATTATCGTTATATTCATCTATGTCGTGGCTCCATTCCCACACATTTCCCAACATGTCATATAAGCCAAATTTATTAGGTAGATCCGTTTTGATCTCAGATGCTTTCCTAACTTTCGCATAACGTACGCCACCACTCGAATATGAAATACTACTAAACCTTAATGAATTTGTAGGATCCCAAATAATGACGTACTCCCATTCTACCTGTGTCGGCAAACGAAATATCTGGCCTTTCTCTTCAGAAAGCCATAAGCAGTAAGCAACTGCATCATCCCAAGACACATTGATAACGGGGCGATTCTTCCTGCCCCATCCCTCATCGTCTGGCTTAGTTCTACCTGTTTGTTCACAAAAGAAATCAAACTGCTCAAAAGTAATCTCTGTCTCTGACATGAGGAAGCTAGAGACTTCTTTCCTTCCCCCACTACTTTGACTAAAAGATCCGCCTAGAATAAACTTCATTTGGGGAAGCGGAATGATTAACTCAGTCTCTTTTGAACTATCTATGCCTGCCTGATCTTTTAGCTTCTGTTCTAATTTCTGTTTTTCTACTTTTGCTTCTTGAGAATAGGTTCCTGAAGGATAAGCAATCAAATATGCATTGTAAAGGGCTAAGTTATTCTGCTTATGCGCGGATTCCCATGCTTTTTTTTCTCTAAGAATTTCAGCTTCTACAAGGAGAATTTCTATTGTACTGTCTGCCTCGTTCTGAAACAGGGGTTCGGGATAACTTTTCAAATACTTTCGGTAGGCATCTAACGTACGTGCTTTTTGAGTTGCTTCCCAAGCTTTCGTTTCTACCAAGATCAACCGATCTAGCTGGGCCTTTACTGCTGGCGTATATGAGTTGGGAGCATAATTATCGACAAATGCTTGAAGACAGCTCCGAGTTCCACAGTCCGTTGCCTCGATGTAGGCTCCCTGAAAATCTTCTGGTGGGTTGGCTTGCCCAAAATCGGAGATAGAACCCGATGAGAAGACGTAATCTCTGACAAAACAGAAGTTGTTAATGCCAGGGTCATTGATCCCAAAAGTACCTGCTCGGGGCCGAGGGCTCGCTTTTTCTAGGTAACTCTGTATTTCGATATAGGTGAGTATGGGATCTTGGGGACTTGTACTACGGAGCCCATCTAGCAATTGTTGTGCAAACTGAGAGCGATCGGGGGTCTTCTCTTTGCCTCCCGATGTGAGATAATACCGTGTCTGATATTGTAGATTCTCCTTGAGGAAAGTCTCCACCTCTTCCATTGTCACCTCTCCCTGCTGTCCTGGCCTTTCAAAAGAGGGAGGATCATCTCCCGTTCTCGAAGCAATTTGATCATCAATTGTACCTGAGTAGCAGGCGTCTATTGCTAAGAGGATATGACGACATGGGATAGCATCTATTGCTTTCTTCAACCTATCAAAAGGCAGATAACTCGATTGTAATTCATCGTCTGGCTTTCCATCCACTGGCACAAAAAATCCCTCTCTAGTTCCTTCCAGAAATGTGCCGTGCCCCGAAAAGAGAATGAATAGCTGGGCATCGGGTGCATACTCCCCCTTTTCCCTGTAATCATTCAATTTTTGGTAGATCTCTATCAAAGAGGGATTTCGTACGATCTCTGTCTGAAAAGCATATTTGGTACGAAGTTCAGCTTCTATTGCCTCTACTTCGTCTATCGGATACTTGAGTTTTGGGAAGTTTTGATAATCTTCAATCGCAAAGAATAGGGCGAAGTCTTTCCCTTCCCTTAGAAGATTCTGGCTTTTTGGATTTTTGCCCGCGGGTATGAACCCGAGTGTAAATGTTGCTAAGATGATGAGTAGGAGGCGCATAGTCATATATCAGGAATAGAATTTAGTAATTATTTGGGAATGTGGGAGATCGCTTAGAGTACAATTTATAGGTCTATTGCTAGTTGAGTGCTGGAATTCCGAATCTGGCCTTCTCTAGGTTGTACCTAGACTATTTTACTTCCCTTGCAAACTGACGGAGGTCGGCTTCGAAGGTGAGGAAGGGCGAGTGCTGGAAGTAATGCGGTTTCTATCGGTGCGGGTATGTTTAAGATTTATTGGCTACACTGCTTGTCGACTGTTTTGAATCAAGGATTCCCTCAGACCATGTTTGGGAGGTTCGGTGATATATCTTAGAAATAAAGAAAAAAGGGATCGATCAGATAACTTGAAGTCTACCAAAACTTTGAGTTATGCAAATAAGATTTACCGAACTGACCGATTCCCAATGGGAAATTATCAAAAAATATGTTTCCCATCACAATCCCAAGAAGCATGATCTTCGAGAGATTATCAATGCCATCCTCTGGATCTGCCGTACGGGTAGCCAATGGCGGAATCTGGATAGCAAGTACCCTAAGTGGGAAAGTGTCTACTATTATTTTCATATTTGGAATAAGAATGAACTTTGGGATCGCTTATTGAGTGAATTGGTCTGTTGCGAAAGGCAACGCCATGGACGGGAGGCCGAACCAAGTGCTGTGCAATTGATAGTCAAAGTGTTAAGAGCGTAGCCTTGGTCGCTGAAGAAAGCAGAGGAGTAGATGGAGCAAAACTCATAAAGGGCAGAAAACGCCATATTGTGGTCGATACCTTGGGCCTGCTCATCGCAGTGTTCGTTTCCCGAGCTGACTTGCATGATGGAGAAGGAGGAATCGAGTTGCTCTGGCGAATAGACGAAAAAACCGGACACTCAGAGCATGTTTGGGAAGAAAATCTCATATTCTTGCTAAAATGACAGTGATGAATATCAGCTGAATAAATGCAACTGAGGATTGAGGGAGTTTTTCGTAATCCTTTGATAATCTGCGGAAAAATCCCATCTATCCAAAGGATCTCTCTACTTGCCATCTTCCTATCTGTGGGACAAACCCCTGAGCCGATGGGGGGCTCTTACCTGTTTCAACCCTTATATCAAACCAACTGGCTGCTTACCTAAACTGCTGAGCGTAGTGCTGGTCTCCCCGTATAAGTTCAAGATTTTGATGATTTTGTTCCACTTGAGCTAACAACTCATATCCTCCTAAAAAGTCTGCTGTATTAGCAGAAGAAACCCCGATGGCAAGAGGAAGCCCCAAGGTATCGACCAGGATATGACGCTTACGCCCATTAATCATTTTACCTCCATCTACTCCTGTTTCTTGCCCAACAAAGGCAACTACCTTGATACTTTGGCTGTCAATTGCGGCGGCAGAGGCATCAGGATTCCTCCCTTGTCTCACACGTTCAAGTTTCACTAAATCCTTAAGTATCATATCTAAAATCCCACGTTTCTTCCAGATTGCATAGTAGTAATACACGCTCTCCCATTTGGGATATTTACTGTCGAGGTTACGCCGTTGGCTACCCGTTCGAGTGATCCAAAGAATCCCATTGAACACATCACGTAAATCTAGTTGGCGAGGTTTATGAAAATCTAAATACTTTTTGATATGTTGCCACTGGGAATCACTCAGATCTGTAAACTTTGTTTGCATAACTTGAAAAATTGGTCTTTTCCAAGTTTATGAGTGATTTCCAACTTTTTCAAAGTACTTCAACAATTCTCTCAAACATCCTCTAAATGATCTCTAGAACGCATCATTTCAACATACATCAGGGCTTTTGGAGAGCATTTATCGGATATACTAGAATCGCCTTTACGCCACGTTTTTTATCCACACCTAGCCTAAAGAGATGGTCGAAAATTGTTCCAAGGAAGGTGAGTGATTTCCCTGACCCTGTTCCAGAGGTTACAATAAAGTCTTTGCCTTGAGTTCCTAACTTGATTGCTTCAACCTGATGTTGATACAGATTATATCCTTTGAAGGTATCGTTGAGACCATGATGGAGTAAGTCTTGTTGACTAAAGTATCCAAGGAGTGTGCTTTCTTATAGGCAGGGTTGAACTGAATGAGGGGTTTGGGCCAGTATGTTCCCTGTGATAAGTCATGGAGAACCTGTTTGTGTATTCGTTAATCTCTGATTCTTATAAAGCTTTCAATATATTCTTTATAATCTGTTGTGGTGTAAATCAAAGATGTTCATGCTTATATCTGTGAAATACTTTGTAAGTAGTTGTTCTCTTATAATTCAGGAAACGTTCAGAGAGGCAAAATACCATATTAGCGACATATGGCTAGAATTCAAAGTATTTTAATAAGAATCGTGGGAGGTAAGTAACTTTT
>JBCBPW010000113.1:0-20719 GCA_039820545.1 Bacteroidota bacterium
ATTGTTTGAAATTTCCTGCATCTCGATATAAGTATTCGAACTTTAAATTATGGCCTTATAACAATCACACCTGACTATATCATAAGAGTTTCAAGTGAACTCAAGAGTTCAAAAAAACCAATTTATCAATCATTTTTTGAAAAATATGATGGGAAAGAAATAATACTTCCAAGCAGATTTTTCCCAGATCCCAATTTTCTAAAATATCACAATCATGAAAGATTTAGGCCATAATTTAAAGTTCGAATACTTATATCGAGATGCAGGAAATTTCAAACAATTTGGATCTATAACTTTAGACAATCCTGAAAATTTTTCCACTGTTCAAGCAGCAAATATCCTCCGTCTATATCTAATTGATGGAATGTTTTTTGATCCAATAGAGAAAAATATTCCTCCTCTCCAAAACCATCCCTATAACTCAAAACTAGACCACCATTGGCACGAATTCGAGCAGTTTTCACGCACAAATGAAGAATCACCTACTGAGCTATCATTTGAAGCTTTCTTAAAAAAATTCAATAAATATTTAAACAGAAAAAGATTGCAAAATATTGCAATCTTTCTGTGGTGTGGGGCGGAATCGAACCGCCGACACATGGATTTTCAGTCCATTGCTCTACCAACTGAGCTACCGCACCGTTCTTCTTTGTTTCGAAGTGGATGCAAATGTAGGGCATGGAATGATTTCTGGCAAGTATTTCAGCGATTTTTTAGGATAATTTTTCAGATCAGCCCTCTACACCTTCCGCTTGCATAGACGTGACGATGTCTTTTAACCTGATGCTCAGACGCACAGGTTGGTGATCGCTGTATTCGAAGTCTAAATCCATTCCCTTCACCTCGATGATCTCAATGTTGGGGGAAGTCAAGTAATAATCGATGATGAAACGCGGCGTCTCCAATGAGTCAAACGGCTTGGATACACTGCGATTGGTCGCCACGGTAGGGTCCCATACCCACTCCCAACCTGCCGCAGGATACTCCTCAGGCACAAAAACCTGCGAGAGATAGTCGATCTCAGGAATCTTAAAGTTCCCCACGCCCGTAAATCCTGGTGGATACTGATTCCAATCCCCTCCAACCAAGACGTAGTTGCCTTTTTCATACTCCGCCAGTAAGACTTTCTTGAGCTGCTCCATCTGCGCTGCTTTGAGCGTGCCATCGTCGTAGGCAGAGTTATGCGTATTGATGATGACCAAGTCCTTGTTGATGCTGTCTAGGGCATAACGCGTGAGGAGGAAGCAACGATCCAAATGAAACAACTTGGTCGGCCAAGCATAGTTGCCTTCGAAGGAATAACGCGTAGCCTCCTTGGGCGTGGTCCGCGTCATGCTCCACAAACCTGAATGGACTTCCCCATAAGGCTCAAAAAAGGGTACGGGCACAAAACCCACTTGATAATTGGTCCCAAAATATCCCTGGAATCCCGATACGCCTAGCTGCAATTCGCTCGCATGGTCTACATGGTAACTCCTGGCTGCATCTTTGTCGACTTCTTGTAGCAAGAAAAAATCCGTTTGGTCTGCCAGACCTTGTACAATCGTGCGAATTCCTGCAAAATTTTTCTTCGAAACCTCCTCGCTTGGACGTACCATATCTCCCCCACTCATGAAAAAATCAGATTCTTCTCCCAAACCCGCATACCCCAAGTTCCAGATAAGGAAGGAAAGCGTATCACGCGAACGAACCTGCCCAGGCGCTCCTTCGATCTTCAATACTGTAGTCGGAGGCGGCGTGTAATCCGTGAACTGCCCATAAAGGATCACACTGATCACATAGAGGGCGGCCAAAATCACCAGAATGAGTACCCCTCTTAAAATACCTTTGACAATAGACATGTAGTAGTTATTTGTGTAGCCGAATATACGAATATTCGATTCACATAAAGGAGACCGAATAACAAGAGAAGAAATCCATCCGTAGAAAGTACTAACAATCAATCATCTCTATTTGCCAAGTTCTATACTTTCTCCCAACTTCGTGCAGAAGCAAGTATTTTATCTCAATTTTCGAAAATGGATTTTCTCTCCAAAATAGATCAACTACAACAAGCCATCGCAGATCATGGTCCCTGGGATGACGGTGTGCGCCGAAAAGTCGAGCATAAGCTCAGATTGGATTGGAATTATCATTCTCAGTCCATTGAGGGGGGAACGATTACTCAAAAAGAGACCCGCACGATCATGGCAGGTATGATCAAGGTAGAAGTAAACAAGCCGCTGAAAGATGTCTTGGAGATGCAAAAACATGATGAGCTCATACAGGAGATCATGCAGATTGGAAAAAATGAAATGAGACTATCCGAACAAAGGATTCGTCAGATTCACAAAGCCATCATGCATGAAACAGTTCCTGAAAGACAAAAGCAAATCGGGAATTGGAAAACAGAGGCCAATGAGATTATCAACTACAGAGGGGAGAAATTTACGTTTACACACCCATTAGAAGTTCCTGTCAAGATTCATGATCTATTAAATCAGACCAATGCCAATTGGGATCAGCTTAGCAGGGGAAAAAAGAGCCCAGAAGTTAAGCATCCTGTTCTCATCGCTTTTGATTTTCATTTGGAGTATTTGACGATCCACCCCTTTTATGATGGAAATGGCCGCACAGCACGTATCCTCCTTAATCTCATCTTGATTGCATTTGGCTATCCTCCTCTCATCGTCAAAACCGACGACAAAGATGCCTACTATCGTTATCTCTCAGAAATACAAGGCTATGGAGCAACTAAAGACTTGTACTATGAGTTCATGGGTGGCTTACTCATCCGCTCTCAAGAATTGATTCTTTCAGCATTGAAGGGTGAGGAAATAGAAGAAGTAGGTGACCTTATCAAGCAAATCGAGCTATTTCAAAAGGAACAACAGGCACGGGCAAATGGATTGGAGCCAATCAAGTACTCAGAGGTAGTTTTCCAGCATGTTTACCAGCACATACTCCTTCCCTTCTATGAGGAAGTCAGAGAAAAAACAAAGGTATTTGACCCCTCTTTTAATGCCAGAGAAGAGAGGATTTATACAGATGTATTAACTGAAAATAGCGCAAGCACAAAATATGGGGAAGAATTATCTGTTGCACTCTCATTAAACGAAAAAGTTCATATAGAAAATCTCCACCCGCAGCCATACAAATTCAACCTCGATATCTTATGGAAGGAATATCGTTACAATCCTGTATCTCCTTTCTCGATGGGTGTAGAAATATATGTAAGCTTTGGGAACTATAATTTGTCTGTCAAACGCTCAGTTGGAGAAGAGATACATGTCATTCTAGAAGATAGTTATGCGCAATTGATGTTGGGAAGGAAACATTTAGCTCATGAGGTCAAACCTACCATCGCACAAATTTTCGAAGAGCAAAAAAGACGTATTGCAAATGCGTGATCAAGTGTACTGTTGTATCAATACCCCATTCATTCTAATGAGTCTATGATCGCACTATCTCCCCGCGAAATAAACATTCGCATATCCAACTGACCCGATATCTCATAGCCTGAATCCTGAGCTGCCCCCTCTCGAAAGTCCAAACTCCCCGCATACTCGTATTTCTCCTCTTCCACCACCTGTACCGTAACTTGATTCTGGCGAACCCGCCAAAGGACCACTACCAGCACTATCAAAGTCGACAAACTCAATGTCAGATATCGTACCTTCATAAAACTCACTTAAAAACCCTAGAACCTGTCGTCCCTGACGACTTCCTTTAACAAAGGCAAGGTATAAAAAAAGACTGTTCACAGAGGAACAGCCTTTCTATATGATAATTCCCTAAGGATTTATTTCAACTTAAATGTAATGGTCACCGTGACCGTCTGACGCTTCCCTTTGGAGAATTTCCAGCGATAGATAGCCAGTTCTCCTGCTTTCTTGATACCCAACTGGTTGGGCTGGACTAGCGATACAGCACGCACACTCTGCACAGATCCATCAGGACCAATGGTAAACTTATAGGTAATTCGACCCTCCTCTTGTACAGTGTAAGAGGGTTTTGTCAGCGTAATCGGCTTACGACCGATCAGACCCTGCCCTTCTCCCACACCGAAGCTGTACAAACCATCAGGATCGAGAACCTTGACATCGTCAGCACCTGAATTGCCCGTGCCCGAATCTGCATTGCCATCATTGGAGCCTCCACCTGTATTTTCAAAGGTCAAAAACTCCTCGTCTTCCTCTTCCGATGGATCCGAGCTAGAACCCGTATTGTTGGGAGATTCTTCTTGAGGGGTGTTGGTTTCAACCGTGGTAGGTGTCGTCGGAGGTGTCTCCTGTGGCTGCGGATCTGTCGCGGGTGGCTGTGTGACAGGTGCTGGGGCTTCAGAGGTAATGATCTCTGAAGGTGTAGGATTCGCGTCGGATGGCGTAGCTGCTTCTGTAGGGGCAGCAGGCGCGGGCGTATTTTGCTGGGGCTGCTGTACAGGCTGTGGTTGCGGGTTGGGAGACGGTGTGGGGTTCTCTACAGGCGGATCGAAATTGTTGATGTTTCGACTTCCCTGACTAAAATCCCCAAAGTCAATGCTGCCCATGACCTCGTACTTGTCATCATCTCCAATCTGCTGCATTTCCCGCTCGCGAAATAGCTGTGAGATAAATAAAAGAGACGCCAGCAGAAGCATGATGATCGTCGTGATCGTCGCACTGATGCGCTCATTTTGCGCCTCTACCTTGGCGATCCGCTGCTTAAATATAATATCGGCTGATGACATGTATGTAGAATCAAATAATGAGTAGACAGAGCCTGCAATTGGATTTTCACCCTGTCAGCTGATAGAATCGGAGGAAATCATCTTTGTAAAGACACCCCTATTTTAAAGATGATGCATAAAGAAAATTCCACAATTCTTTTGATTATTCATCAAAAAGCGAAAAAATAAGGACAATTCAACTGTAAACTGTCCTTATTCCCTCTACGTATCCTTATTTTTTGAGGTTACACCTTTTCCAACTCTCTCAAAAGAGCCAGTAACTCCTTTTGTGCACTGACTGTCCGATTTTTTGCGTACCAAAGCTGTACGTCCTTGACAAACTCAGTGTAGGGGGGCTTAGGTTCAGGCAAAGCTTTGTAAGCCATCACCATTTCCTGTGCCTCCGCAGGTCTCGGCCCCCATGTACCCAGTTCTTCTCCTGTGTCTGCATCAAAAAAGATGGTCTTAGGAATAGACCTTGCGCCTCCTGTCAGATAGCGATCCATCAGCTCTGGATGTTCATCTCGCAGGAGCAAGCGATGCGTAATCTTATCAGATTCTTGGGCGATGGCGTCGATGATCGGCACATTCTGTGCGGCATCCCCACACCAAGCCTCCGTGATGGTCAAAAATGTGTATCGACGACTCAGATTTTTCAGCAAAGGGTGCCACTCTGGAGCCAGCTTGAGCCGCTTATCTAGACGATCCATCCGCTGCTGGTTCAACTGTGTGTAAAAAATATAATCCTCCGATTGATTAGGTCCCGTCGTCTTTCCCTCACTTAGCAATTGTGCCACCATCGCGCGGTAATGCGCATAATCAAAGCTCTGGTCTACTTTCTCTTGGATCAATTCGTCCATCTTTCTAGTATTTTGATCTCATAAAGATTCTCACAAATCCCATCCCAAACTCCCAATCATGTAATCGTTGCACAATGATTTTTGATATCATTTCATATGATAAGGAAGCCTCTCATGTGAAATGTGTTCCCTTTGTCTATGCAAAAGAAGTTCCTAGGTAATTGTCTCACTGTCTGTTAAAGGACAGATCTACTTAGCAGTATTCTGAATAAAAAAACAGGACCTATACAGATCCTGCCTAATTTTAGTGGAAAAAGAGAACTGTTTGTGCTCGATTTCTATATTTTTTCCCTCGTAGAGAGACTTTCATCAAAAAGTGAGATCTTTCAATAATTAGCTCTCACCGTCTCTACTAGCAATACTCTTCAAACGCTGCTGACAAATTCGCTGCGATCAATGCTGCAGGACGACCTTCGATATGATGACGCTCGATCACATGCACAAGCTGTCCCTCTTTGAAAAGCGCAATAGAAGGAGAAGAAGGAGGATAGGGAAGCATGTACTCACGTGCGCGCTTCGTCGCATCGAAGTCCACACCTGCAAAAGTAGTGACAAGGTTATCAGGCTTCTTTTCTCCTTGGATGGAAGCTATCACACCAGGACGGGCGGCTCCAGCTGCACATCCGCAGACAGAGTTCACTACCAAAAGTGTCGTACCTTCCTGACTATTAAGTGTGCTTTCTACTTCTTCTACTGTCTTCAGAGAAGTGAAGCCGGCACCTTCTAGCTCGGCTGCCATTGGGGCTGTTAAATGCTCTGGGTACATTGTTCGATATTTTTTTGAAAAAAGTTCTAAAACAAAAGAGACTAGAGAGAGGGATGCTTCGTTATGCAACAGAATAATGGAAATTACGCTGTATATTTCACCCCTGTTATAATCTTTAAAATACGCAATCGGCTCATTTGTTCAAATGAAACGATGAAAAGTATACGATTTTTTTAATTTAATGTTGCAACACATTTACCTTGAATTAAAAGTTAATAGATACTTTACACGCTTCTTTGAGCTATTGCGTAATTTTGACCCGATATGAAGTATCTGTACCTATTGTTAGCAGGATTGATGGGAAGCCTCTACCTGCATGCTCAGCAAACCGACGTATACGACGAGAAAGTGACCTCAGCAGGACAAATCGCTGCTACGGTCAGCAACCTAGGGATTATTGGCAACGCGTTTAGCGGTAGCTTTAATGTAGAGGGATTCCCCTCTTGTGAGTTTCCCGTAGGATCCAATGTCGAACACCTCTTCCAGGGAGGACTATGGATCGGAGGACTAGTCAATGGACAAGTAGCCGTGACGACTGGAGCCGTAGATGACCCAACAGGCTATTCTACAGGAAAAGGAGGATTTGAATATACATCTGCAGAACCTCTGACGACGATCTCATCTTTGATCGACAATCCCAACTTCCGTCCTGACGCCATCTCTCATCAAGACTATATTTCCACCTTCACGGATACTAGTATTACCGTCAAGACGGGAACAGCTGAGATCCCAATCAATGGACACATCCGTCCCTTGGGGGTAAAAATTGATTTCAGTACCCTCAACTGGAACTTTGACTTCGCCAACTTCTTCCTCATTCTCAATTTTGAGATTGAAAATGTGACGAACCGCGACATAGATTCTGTATTTGTGGGATACTGGACGGATGGTGTGATCCGAAATGTGACCATCACCCCACCTGGAGGCACCCCATTTTTCAACAAAGGGGGAAATGGCTTCATCGACTCCATCAGTATGGGCTACGAATTCGATGCGACGGGTGATCCAGGATTTACGGACAGCTACATCGCGACTAAATATTTGGGGTCAGACATCGATGGCTTCCCTTCTACCTCGCCCAACTTCAAGGTACATTTCAATACATGGCAATTTAGAGAGTCAAACGATCCTTTATTTTTTGCTCCTGGAAATGACAACCAGCGCTATAGCAAGATGTCTCAGGGCATGAATTTCCTTCCGCAATGGGAAGATATCCAAGTCAATATCAACGAAGCGAATAACCGCTCCAATCTGATTGCCGCAGGCCCCTATGCCAAGCTCAGACCAGGAGAAAAACTGACAGTAGCTTTTGCCATTGTCTGCGCCAAGCGCGTAATCGACGGGCTTCCAGCCTCTGCCAACACGCCTAAGCAACGAGAAAACCTGCTACAAAATGCAGGTTGGGCACAAACCGCCTATAATGGAGAAGACCTGAATGGAAATGGCATACTCGACGATGGAGAGGATCTCGACAGAGACGGAGAAATCACGCGATTCATTCTCCCTGCACCTCCCAACATCCCCAACACAAAAGTTGTAGCACGAGACAATGCCATTGATGTATTCTGGGGAAGGAATTCCCTCGCCTCCATTGATCCGATCTCGAAAGAGCAAGACTTCGAAGGCTTTCGACTGTATAAGACCCAAATCGGATTCGACGTAGATCCCTCAGAAGGCATCATCTCCCAACTGAAACTCGTCGGTCAGTGGGACTCTATCGGAAATGACCTCTTCTTCGAAACCAGTTTCAGTGACATCACCCTCGATGAACCCGTCATATTTGAAGGAGATTCGACTGTATACTATTATAAATACACCTTCGAAAATGTAGCGGATGGATGGCAGCACGCTATTGCGATCACCGCTTTTGACCGTGGAGACGAAGTCAATGGCGTAGAATCGCTGGAATCCAGTAGAGCTACCAATATTTTCCGTGTATTCACAGGTACACCACCCAACGAGGGATTTGCGATGGGGGATCCCTTTGTGTTCCCCAATCCCTATTATGCACGTGCCGATTGGGAAGGAATCAGTGAGTTTGAAGAAGATCGAAAGCTATATTTTGCCAATCTTCCCGAGCGTTGCCAAATACGGATTTATACCGCAGCGGGAGATTTGGTAGATGTCATCGAGCATGACCAGGATTACAACGGAAGCGACATTCGCTGGTTCACGACCTACGCCAATCCCGACGAAAATGTATTCTCAGGTGGCCTACACGGTTGGGACTTACTTTCACAAAATACGCAGATCATCGCAAGGGGACTCTATCTCTTCGTCGTCATCGACGAGGCCACAGGCCAAAAGAGAAGAGGAAAATTTGTGATTATAAAATAATAGATGTGAGAGTAGAGAATCGAGATCTGAGATACTTCTCGCAGCGAAGCGGTCCCAATTCTCCTATCTCTGCTCTTATCAAAGAATTCCTTAATCAAAACCAATCCAAAACTTATGAAGAAGTTTTTATTCTTATTCCTCTTCACAGGTGGCATGATGGTAGCCATGGCTCAGCAGGTCGTGACCATCCGTCAGATCCAAGAGCGTTCGCTGGCAGATCTGAATGCTTGTAATGATGATTCTCCTTTCCTAGACAGCACGGTGATCATCTTTGCTGTAGTCGTAACTGATGGTAGCATCGAAGATCCTACAAATCCAGGATCAGGTAATCTTGTGCGTAACGCGCCTGTCACTACTCACCATAATATCTGGGTAGCTGACTCCATCGGTCGCCCTTGGTCTGGAATCGATGTATTCCACCTCAATGGGGAGACCAATGGTCCTACGACGCCTACCTCTCTACTTGACCTCGTAGCGGGTGACTCTGTCAAGATCACAGGTACGATCGACGAGTTCCGTGGGACTGAAACGGAGATCTTTCCTACGTCTGTAGAGTTGATCGGAACTGCCAACCAGCAGATCAAAGCGGCTCCTGTTCAGGTTTCAGACTTCAACAACGACATGAAGATCGATTCTCTTCAGACGGGAGAGCGATGGGAAGGTGTGTATGTAGAGTTTTATGATGCGGAAGTTGACAATGTCACAGTGACAGGTGATGACCGTGTGTTCATCGACGTAAAAGATGCTGCGGGCAATATCATCACACTTTCTGACCGCTTCCTTGCACAGCAGCAACCAGTCAACGGTGGATCGTTTACGCCTCCTGCAGTAGGTACGGTATATGATACGCTTCGCGGGGTAATCGAGCATAGCCGCTCTAGCTTGGCATGTGCCTCTACTGATCCTCGTAGCGATGGATACCAGATCTATCCTTTCAAATCCGAAGATTATGTCGTACGCCCAGGCAATGTCCCTCCAGGACTCTCTGGTCTGCGTCGTGACCCCGCCGTTGTGACAAGCTCTACTGATGCAACGATTACTGTAGTAGCAGATGATCCTGATGGTGGCCTAGCTACTGTTAGCCTTTTCTACGCAATTGGGGAGTTCAATACTATGTTCACAGAAGTCGCCATGACGGATGCTGGTGCTAACTGGGAAGCCAACATCCCTGCCTCTGCCTACAACGATGGAGACTTTGTCAAAATCTATGCTTGTGCGACAGACGTAGACAACTTATCTCAGTGTTTCCCTGATGTTCCTGGAGGCGAAGATCCACAATTCTTCATCATCCGCGACAATGGAGCGACCATCCGCGACGTACAGTTTACGCCTTATGCTGACGGTGTGTCCAGCTACCGCGGATACTCTGTCACCGTACAAGGTATCGTCACTACGACTACAGATACAGACGATCTCGGATTCGTCTACATCCAGCAGGCTGGCGAAAGCGAGTGGGCAGGTCTGAACCTGACAGCCAATGCAGGTCTGAATACCTTGAGCCGTGGAGACATGGTAGAAGTAACAGGTGATATCGAAGAAAACTTCGGATTCACACGTATGTCTGTGACCAATGTGACTACCATGAGCTCAGGAAATGCACTCGCACCTGTAGAAATTGATCCCAATACGTTCACAAGCTATGACCCTACGACTACTGAGCCATTTGAAAGTATGCTCGTAACGGCTAAGAACCCCACAGCAGGCGAAGGTATCTATGTGGTAAACAAGAATCCTGACGGTCCTGGCAACAACTTCGCAGAGTACCGCATTGGTTCAGATCGCTTCGATGATACACAGGGTCTGCGCGTACTCGCAGGTCGCCGTACAGGTTCCGCTCCTAGCTCCTTGGTATTTGGCTTTGTCAATGACTCCTCATGGATCGTAGATGCAGGCGCCATCGATACCACACAGCTTAAGTATCCCATTTGCGTTGTGAATGTAGGAGATACCATGTGTAGCATGACAGGTATCATGTACTTCTCCTTCAGCAACATGAAGCTGCTTCCTAGAAATGATGACGATGTGCCTTCCTTTGTCGGTACAGACAATGTCACACGTCCTGCTTACTCAGGCATCAACTGTCGTCTCCCAGGAGGATTTGCCAGCATCGATTGTGCCAACTTGACCACTTCCAATGAAGCCCTATTTGCCTTCAGTGATGTCTCTGTCTTCCCCAATCCTGCCGCCAATCAAGTGACCATCTCTTACGACTGGGCACTGCCAGTAGTCGCGCAACTCGAGCTACGCGACATGATGGGCCGTGTAGTTGTAAGTCAAGAGATTCAAGGTCAGAATGGACAGGTAGACTTGAATGTAGGTGAATTCGCAGAAGGGGCCTACATGCTGATCATCCGCAATGAAAATCAGATCATTGCTCAGGACAAAGTCTTGATCGTACGCTAATACTTACTATAGGCCACAGCCTCTCTTCGACGAAGGGAGGCTGCAGCTTTTCTGGAATTAATTTTTGTAAGTGGATCACCTTCCATCGCCATGAATAAATTATTGCGATAGACCATCTGCTTTTTTTGATAAATGAACCATATGAAGCGCTTCTATTGGCTAATTCTGTGTTTGGGCTCTCTATTCTTTACTGCCTGTGATAAAGGAGAATTGATCGAGAACCTCCCGCCTGAAACTATTCTCTTCCTGGACGAGATCAACCTCTCTGGCGACAACCGCCTCATCAGTATTGTAGAGATCAACTGGCTGGGAGAGGATCAGGACGGGTATGTTGTAGGCTATGAGTTTTCATTTGATGAGGTAGACTGGAATTTTACCCGAGCGACGGACTCTGTTTTTCGTCTTTCTCTCCCGACGAATGGAGATACGACAGATGCGCAGTTTTTCATCCGAGCGATCGATGATAAAGGTTTAGCTGACCCTACACCGGCTTCTCTGGTCATTCCCATAAAAAATACAGCTCCTACCGCAGTCTTTGATGATATACAAGAGATTCCTGACACCTTTTATACGGTATTTTCTCTCCCCATAGACATAGCAGATGGAGATGGACAGGAGACGATAGATTCTGCCTTTATCAAAGTCAATGATGGACCATGGCTCAGCATCGATCCTCTAGCAACTATCCTGACCATTGTCCCAGAGAACCCGCAAACAGCAGGCGCACAAAACGCACAGATCTATATCGGGCAGTCCAATGAAGCCTTGGGTACAAGCTTAGAAGGCCTTGAACTCGACGGAGAAAATACCTTCTACCTCAGAGCAACAGATCTGGCGCTGTCTGGGAGTAAAGTAGATACCTCTACTAGTGTGTACATCAAGAGGCAGGCAGGAGACCTCCTCGTCATCAACGATCACCCAGACCCTGCAGCGGCGGCAGCTTATAGAGAAATTTTGGGACGTGTATATCCCACCTTTGATCTGGTCCCTCTGAAGGAACAACCCCCTTTATTCTGGAATCCTACCTTCCGTCTATTGATCAATCTGTATGACAAGACACTCTGGTTTGCAGATGGAGAATATATAGATGGGACAGAATCTCTTTTATTGGAGTTGGCGAGTGATGAAATTCAGAACTACCTAAATAATGAAGGAAAAATATTGATCAGCACGCCCTTCAATAAGAGCTTTACAGAACAGGAAAATGTACGCCTTTCTCCCATTTTTGACCTTTCACCCATCGATAGTCTGGCTAAAGGTGTAGGTCGTGTTCGTCTTCCACCCAATAATACCCTCAATCCGCAAGGAAGTGAGGTCGATAAGCTCGATACGCTTGTGAGTAGTGTATTCTTCACAGGTGTCGATCCCTTCATCACAAAGGCAGCTGGAGAAACCCTTTATGAAGGAGTGCTAAACGACGGCAGTGTGCCATGGACCGGACCTTCTGCACTGGCAGCGCGTGGATTTTTCACAGGGAACCTCACCAATCAGGTATTCTTCGCGATCGAAATCCACAAGCTCAATGCTGATCCTGATGCCCTTGATGCAACCTTGTCTACAATCTTTAATGACTTCTTTAACTGGTAGACAGTCTTTTGGGTAGGAGGGAGAATTTGATTTTATTTGCGAAAAATTGATTCAGCTCTTAGGCAAACATATTCGTCGATTTGATGCGTTACCTTCTACCAATGTATACGCGCAGTCTATCTTGGGAGAAAAACCTGAGGAGGGTACGCTTATCCTAGCCGATCATCAGTCCCAAGGCAAAGGGCAAAAGGGCCGTGTATGGGAAGTAGCACCAGGGCAAAATTTGACTTTTAGCCTGATCACCTACCCACGATTCGTGCCACCCAATCGGATGTTTAGCCTGAGTAAAGTAGTCGCGCTAGCTGTAAGACATACTTTGGCCGACTTTCTCCCACATGCAGACGTGCAGATCAAGTGGCCCAATGACATCCTCATCAATCGTAAAAAAGCAGCAGGGATTCTCATTGAAAATCAGTTAGAAGGAACACAAATAAAAAGTAGTATCTGGGGAATTGGATTAAATGTCAACCAACAATTCTTTCCTCCACATCTTCAACACAAGGCCACTTCTCTTGGGCTTTGGACAGAAAAAAAAATCTCACGAGAGGAAGTCCTCTTCAAGCTGATTGAATATTTGAATACCCATTATCAGCTTTTGAAAACAGGAAAAAATGAAATGCTGGACCATGCCTATCTTCGGCATTTGCTGGGCTATCAGGAGGATATTCAGGTAGAGATTGGAGGAGAAGGAGAAACCTGCCATTTAGCTGGAATTGATACACAAGGAAGGCTCGCATTAGTACGCCAACATAAGCTCGCCTATTTTGCCGTAGGTGAAGTACGAATCATCCCAGATTTTTTCACCTGATAAGCTGCAACCTTTCTCCTTAAATTTGCTTCTCCTTTTTGATACGTAGAAAATCATTCTGCCCATCTGCTTAACCTACACACTTCTTCACTGCATTTTTATCCTCACTATGGCATTTCTCACCATCGATATTGGAAATACCCGAGTCAAATTGGCTGCGATGGAGTCTTACCAGATCCTCTCGCGTTGGGAATGTCCGCTAACTGATCTTGAGAAAATGCTAGAAAAGCTGATCTGTGACGAAGGCCATCGCTTCGAAAAAATCGGATGGATCAGTGTAGGAAAAGAAATTAACATCACTGCTTGGAAGCTTTGGGAGAAACTCCCTATGCGACCTCAGCTAGTAGCGATCAATCACCATACCCATTGGCCGATTCCCCATCAGTACGATACACCTGAAACCTTGGGTACAGACCGAATCGTAGCTGTCATTGGGGCTTTGCAGATGGTAGAGGCCCAACCTGTGCTGGTAATCGACGCGGGAACGGCCATTACCTACGATTGCGCGCGTGCAGACAGGACCTATTTGGGAGGAGCGATAGGTCCTGGTATGTCCATGCGATTCAAAGCCTTGCATGAATTCACCGCGAGGCTCCCACTGATCAAGCCTTCAGAAGACGTAGATCTCATCGGAAAATCCACCTTAAAAAGTATTCAATCAGGGGTTATTCAAGCCATGACAGCTGAGATCTCAGGGATGATTGAAGCTTATCGTGCACAACTTGGTACCGACATGGTGGTTTTCCTTACAGGTGGAGATGGTCCCTTCTTTGAAAAGCGGCTGAAAAACATCAATTTTGCAACTTCATCAATCATACATACAGGAATCAATCATATCCTGAAGCTTTCATTATGAGCATCCTACGAATATTTTTCTATATCCTGCTCGCTGTACTTGGCAGCCAGCTCCACGCCCAAAACCTCACGGTGAGTGCCTATTCTCGCTATGCTTTGGGTGATATCATCGACAATACCACCACCCGAAATGCAGGTATGGGAGGTCTGGGAGTTGCCTCCGATAATTTCTTTTCCATCAATCGAGCCAATCCTGCGAGCTACGCAGACATCGTCTTCTCTACGATGGATATCGCTGTATTTGGCCAGCCTACGCAGGTACGTACAGATGCAGGAGAAAATCGTCCCGTCACCGCAGGCTTCCAGAACCTAAGTTTCGCCTTTCCTGCCAATAAAGGACCTGTCATCGCCTTTGGCTTTGCACCATACAGTACGACAGGTTATGACATCTTTGATTCACGTATCATCGAACTCGATACTACCTACATCCAACAGGTAGACTATCAAGGCGACGGAGGACTCAATCAGGTGTTTCTTGGGACAGCATTCAAGACGCTAGACAAAAAGCTCCGCATCGGCTTCAACGCGAACTATCTCTTTGGGAATACCCTTCTCTCATGGGACTACACGCTGCGCAATACCGACTCTAGCCTCGTGACAGGTATCACCCCCACCTCTATCGTGCGTGACGTCTATGTACGTGGACTCCAAGGGCAAGTAGGACTCATGTATGTGGATACGCTCAATAAGGAGAAAAGAACCTACATCCGATTGGGTGCTACAGCAGACTACTCGCTCAACCTGAGAGCAGATCGATTTACCATCAGCAATGAAGATACCGTCTCAGCCTCTGATCTCACCCGTATCCAACTACCCTCCAAGTTCGGCTTTGGTGTGATGGTCCACCAGTTGGGTCATTGGTCTGTAGGTGCAGATTTTACGTATCAAGATTGGAATACCTTCCAGTATTTCAACGATTCTACAGCCTTAGGGCCTGAATTTCGCATCGGACTGGGAGGTGAATGGATTCCCAATGTGGAGTCTTTCAAATATTTGCGCCGCATCGCCTATCGTCTGGGCGTTTATATGAAGCAGACATACATCCTGGTAGAAGACGAGCCCATCAGCGATATGGGTGTAAGTTTTGGATTTGGTCTCCCAACAGGTCGCAGCGGAAACAACCGTTTCAACAGGGGTCGATCTAGTTCCCGTTTGAATCTCAGCTTTGAGCTGGGACGTAGAGGGAGTCTTGCAGCGGGCTTCCCCGTCGAAGAAAATTATGCCCGCATCCGCCTTGGCATCAACCTCAACGAACGCTGGTTTGTACGTCGTGTGGTAGATTAATGCCTCTCCCACCCGCAGGAGTTTATCGGTCTATATGCGCTATTTCTAAACGAGATAAGGTGAATATGTGGAAATTTCATTTCTGTCCACATATTCACCTATCATTAAATAATTCTATTCTCAATGAAATTATTGACACCCAAGGATTGGAAGGATTACGAACTGATTGACTCTGGAGAGGGTGTCAAGTTGGAGCGATTTGGAAAATATGTCCTATGGCGTCCCGAGCCCCAGGCTGTCTGGTCCAAAAGTCTGTCCGAGAAAGAATGGATGAAAATGGCCCATGCCAGCTTTCAGCAAGAAGGAAGTCACTCTGGGAAATGGACGCGCTACAAGGACATACAGGATCAGTGGTACGTCGATTATCGCTACAAGCAGATGCACCTGAAGTTTCGATTGGGCATGACGGGCTTTAAGCATGTGGGCATCTTCCCCGAGCAGGCAGTCAACTGGAACTTCATCTATGATTCTTGCCAATTGATGGAGCAGCCGAAAGTCTTGAATCTGTTCGCCTATACAGGCGGTGCTTCTCTCGCCGCTCGGGCGGCAGGTGCTGATGTGACCCACTGTGACTCCATCAAGAATGTCCTCAACTGGGCCAACGCCAACATGCAAGCCAGCAAACTGAGCGATATTCGCTGGCTGCTGGAAGACGCATTCAAGTTTGTAAAACGCGAGAGCAACCGTGGGCGCACCTACAATGGGATCATCCTCGATCCCCCCGCCTACGGACACGGCCCTAAAGGAGAGAAGTGGAAGCTAGAAGATATGATAGACGAGCTGACGGCCTCCGTCGCTAAAATCGTAGATCCACGCCAGTTTTTTGTGGTGTTTAATAGCTACTCCCTGGGTTTTTCTTCTCTTATCCTCGAAAATTTGGTACGCACGCATTTCCCATCCAAAATCCTGAGAAAATCAGAGACAGGAGAGTTATTCCTTCCTGAACGATCAGGTCGTAGACTTCCTATGGGTATTTTTATGCGCTTTCGTCATATGTAAATGTGAGTTGTAGCACCAACGGGACGCTGGCGCTGGCGAGGCAGTATGTGTAAGAGAAAAAGTCTTCAACAGCCATACTTTAAGTCTCTTATCTTGAACGTAGCGAAATCCCTTTCGGGATCACGTCTCAATGTCTGACCTCTTATTAAAAAATTTCCTCCTCCTCAAAGTAGGTCAAAATATGCTCCCGCAAGAGGGTCATCTGCGAGAACATGTCCGTATGAGGCAAAGGCTTGATCAATTCCCAATGCGGCCATCCATCTTGATCTGCATGAGACAGTTTGTAGTAGCCCGATTGGGATAGGAGGCGGCAAATCGCAATATGCATCAAATCCACTTTTTCCTCCTTTGAAAAGTTACGACTAGGACTCGCCCCTAATTCCCGTAATCCAATCAAAAAAAGAATAGATTCTACGGTCATCTTCTTCTGAAAGCGGTCTTGCAATTCTTGCTCCAGCTTCCGCCATTTCACCAGTATATCTTCAGCCATTTGTTCTTCTCTATAGATAAAGCCGCACCTCAAAAAGATGCGGCTGATGCATTTATACGAATGAAACCTTAAGTAGACAGACAGATGGAAGAGGTCATCCCAATTGGAATTTACTCATTACGCACACCTTCCGTCTCGGTTCTCGACTCTTCTTAGTCTCTTTACTTCACATTCTTCGTTCCGATCCGTCCGAGTCGCAATCCGAAGTCGCTTTCATAACTCATGAATACGAAGAGCGGCTTGCCCACGATATGGTCCTCTGGTACGAATCCCCAAAATCGGCTGTCTTGCGAATTGTGACGATTGTCTCCCATCATCCAGTAGTAGTCCATCTCAAAGGTATACTCAGTGATAGGGTTTCCGTCAAGTAGTACCTTGACTTGGCCATTGGACTCTTGGCGCTCCAAATCGTGCTTCTCATAGCCCGTAATGACACGCTGATAGAGCGCATAATTTTTCCCATCCGTAATGTCTATCGTCATTCCTTTGGAAGGAATCGTCAGCGGACCATAATAGTCAATATTCCAGGGGAACATTTCAGCAAATGCTCTCGCATTTACTCCCCGATACAACGCAGGATAGAGTCCTCCATCGCGTTGTCCTTTGGGTTTGGTGACCTCCTCAACTTTAGAGACATTGGGATTCTTGCGGATTATTTCGGCTACATCATCTGTCATGAAAAGTGTGAACTCCTGATTTTCGAGACTGTTGATGTACCAGTTGGGATTATCAGAGTAATTATAGACTTCTTTGACAAAGGCTCGGATAGGTGCTTTGAGCATGCGGAAGCCTAGGTCTTCACGCTGGGGGAAGGTATACTCCACAAACCTTGTGGTCTTGCCCTTCAGGTCTTTGCCCTTGCCGATGCGCTTTTGCGTGACAAATTGCGTCCCAGGCTTGCCCAGCACTTTGAACTCTTTCTGCATATTTTCGGGCTGGTAACCCTGCGCCCCATCGATATATACTTGCCCACCTCTGACTTCCAGGACGTCACCTGGCACCCCTACGCAGCGCTTGATATAGTTTTCCTTCATACTGGTAGGCTTTACTTTCCCCGCACCATCAGGCAGTGCTTCTATGTCATGCTTGGGGTAGTTGAAGACTACGACGTCATTTCTTTGCACCCTAGCAAAACCTGGTGTACGATAGTAGGGAAGTTGGGGAAAATCTAGATAAGACTTCATCGTGAAATCTCCCAGCTTGATCTTATTGTGGACAAAAGGAATCGCCAGAGGTACTTGGGGCATCCTGGCTCCATAGTGAACCTTGGATACGAAAAGGAAATCTCCTGCCATCAGGCTTCGCTCCATAGAAGATGTAGGAATCATGAAAGCCTCCATCAAAAACGTACGAATGATCAAGGCTGAAACCCCTGCAAACAGAATGGCATCCCCCCACTCTCTTGCTCCGCTCTTCTTGGGGATATTCTTTTGCTGGTCCGCAGGTCCGAGATACTTCACTTTCTCATCAAACCCTAGCTTGGGGAAGAAGTAAAAGGGAAGGAAAAGCGCAGCTGCATGTTCCTTTAATTTGTGCTTACCAAAGGCTCGAGCCAGATCAATCTTCATCGCAACAATCACCAAAGTACTCGCGATAGGAATGAATACAAGGGCTACCCACCATGCAGGTTTGCCTATCAGTTGCAACCAAATATAATGGTTATACCCTGGAATAAACGCTGCCCATCCTGGCTTACCCGCCTTCTCAAACAACTTGTATCTACCAATTGCCTGACCAAAAAAGTAGATTAGCCCTATGGCAATGTAAAATATGGCTCCAAAATCCATATGATTTCTATAATTATAGGCAGGAAGGTGCTGTTATGATGCCTGCCGAAGACAAAAATAACAATTATGTGTATTCAAACCAGTCCCGACACCTGCCATTTCATGTCAACACGCAAATACCTGACATGGTTTTCATTTTTATATGTCGTTCTTGCCTTACCTTTATTACAAGTCCTCTCCATTTTTCGAAAAAAAGTCACCGCACAAACCTATTGATCATTCTTGCGTATGAATTATTGTACAAAATACAAAAATAAATGAATGCACTTATTCTCGTTGATATCCAGTATGACTTTATTCCAGGAGGCGCACTCGCAGTCACAGAGGGGGACACAATCATTCCTCTCGTCAATCAATTGATTCCACAATTTGACCTTGTGGTTGCAACGCAGGACTGGCACCCGCACAATCACGAAAGCTTTGCCTCACAGCACACAGAAAGACATGTGGGAGAAGTGATCGATTTATACGGTCTGTCTCAAGTCCTATGGCCTGATCACTGTATCCAAGGAAGCCAGGGCGCAGCATTTGTAGATTCTCTAGAGCAGCGCACCATCCAAAAAGTCTTTCAAAAAGGAACCGATCCTACCATCGACAGTTACAGTGGTTTTTTTGACAATGGACATCGAAAAGCGACAGGGATGGAGAACTACTTGCGAGAAAAGGGGGTAGATCAGGTCTTTGTCGTGGGATTGGCTGCTGACTACTGCGTCAAATTTACAGCCATGGATGCGCAGGAGCTGGGTTTTCAGACCTATGTATTCACAGACGCTACGCGCGGCGTGAACCTCTCTCCAGGAGATACACAAAAAGCATTTGATGAAATGAATCAGCTGGGTATCCAGTTGTTGTCAGGGGCCAACTGGCACTCGTAGGAGGAGCTTTTAGGCATTGAGGAGTGCCGAGACGGTCGAGATCTCTTGTTCTAGAGTAATGAAGAAGGTAGTACCTTTGTCGAGCTCACTTTCAATGGCAATCTTACCTCCCATAGATTCAACTTGGACCTTGACGAGGTAGAGTCCTAAGCCCTTTCCTTCGATATGATCGTGAAAACGCTTGTAAAGAGAGAATAATTGGTCTCCATATTTTTCTACATCTACTCCTAACCCATTATCCGACACAGATAGTACGACTTGTTGGTCTTTTAGCTCGAGCTTGATTGTCAGACGCGGCTTCACCTGAGGGCGCTGGTATTTGATCCCATTGGAGACCAGATTGTAAAGGATACTGACTAGATAGGGTTTAATCGAAACGATATATGTATCTGGATCAAATGCTCGAATAATTTCCGCTCCACTATCATCAATTCGATCCTTGAGTTGGACCTCAATCTGGTCTAATATACTCCCCAGATGCAGGAGCTGAAAGTCATTTTTCTCAAAATGTCTAAGGTCAATGACCATATTGAGATCTTTGATCACCTGATCAAGGTTGCGTGTGGATTTGTGTAAGATTTCAACAATGTGGTCATTCTCTGCATCTCCTGTTTTATTTTGTTCCAAGAGATCTGTGAGCCCCAAAATATTCGCTACAGAGCCTCGAAGATTATGAGAAATGATGTAGCCAAAATCCGTGAGCTCTTTGTTTCGCTGAGTCAAATGCAGGGTCGTTTTCTCCAACTTTGAAGCGTAGGTAGTCAAGTCTTCCTGCGCCATCATCAAGTCCGAAATATCAATCCCTACAGCCTGTATCTCTTCAGAATCAATGCATAAAATTTCCCAATCTACATACACCCACGTTTCTACATTCGCTTTTGTCTTAAAGACTACCTTCTGAGGAACTCCTTGATTTTGCAGGCATTTTTCTATGACTGCTTGAAATGAATCATGGGCCTCCTCCACCAAATTGTCTAAGAA
>JBCBPW010000114.1:0-20630 GCA_039820545.1 Bacteroidota bacterium
GTATCAGGTCCTTCTCTACTTCGGCTCTAGCGTCATCACATAATCATAACTTTCGTCTAACAATGTAGCGACCCTGTCTCGGTCCCCCATTATCGTATCAGGAATCAAAATATAGCCGCGCATCGTCGCTCCATGAGACTTAAATGCTGTCGTATCCAGCTCTTGCATATATTGCTCCTGCACTTCCTTTGAAAATCGAATACCCAGCTCTCCTTCCTTATTCAGAATAGAAAACATATATCCATTAGCCGAAGTGTAAGGGACACGCTTCCCTTTCCGATGAAAACGCGGGCAACGCGATATGATGTCGTCATAGATCTTGAGTTTCTCTTCCCACATATTCAGAAATTCTTTTATGTACGCATACCCCAATATAACGATACTTAGTAATATATTTATCCTATACTACCCGCAAAGCTGCTAATTGAAGCTGCCTTCATAAAGACAGGGTAAGACGAAGATGTCCTACCCTCTGTGAGGTGATGAGATTCTCTATTGGGAAAATATCCTAGTCAATGACCAGAATGCTCCCTGCTGTTTTTCCATTCTCGGTTAATTTGACAATGTATTTTCCACTATTTACTTGGCTCAAATCTATCCATGGCGTCAAGCTGAATACCTCTTTTTGTAGGAGCTTCCGCCCATTTAAGTCCCAGATTTCTACTAGGGCCATCTCTTGTATCCCCTCGATAAAGACCTGCTGCGAAGCGGGATTGGGGTAGAGATTGACAAAAGACCGATCCGAAAAGGCTGCTTCAATACTTACTGCTCCTGTACATATCCCTCGATAAATGCGAGAAAAGCCTCCCGAAATATCAGATGATCCAAAAAGCAGGTCGTCGCCATCAATCGCTACTGCTGAGGTGCCTCCCGAAAGTATATTGATCTTAGGCCCTTGCTCAATCCAGTTATTACCTTCTTTTTTGAATACATAGGCCGAACTACCATCCGTAGAAGAAAAGGCAGCCACAGCCGCGTTGCCATTAATGTCGATGCTGACATCCCAGCCAAAAGCACCGCTGGCAATTTCATCACTCGGAATCAGCAGCGCCACTTCTTGCCAAATACCATTGATCCGTTGGAAAATGGCTGCCATCCCCGTAGGATTTGTATTGTCGATGACATGCGCATAGGCACCTACGATGGCAAAATCTCCTTCGATATCTACAGACCAGCCAAACTGATCGCTTACGGGGGCGAGCGGAGACTGTACAGAAGGCGTCAAGCGCTGCACCTCTTCCCAGCCACTGCTCTTGCGCTCAAAAATATAGGCTGAACCTGCTACTGAGCCATCGGGTAGCGTATCTCCAAAGGGTGCCCCCACTATGATATAGTCTCCCGAAATCCCTACTGCTTGTCCAAAATTTGCGGCCTCCCGAAAGTCACTGGCGCGCAACTCTGTATCAATCACCCATGTATCTGTTCCTCCATCTCGCATATAGACCACCGCCGCACCATCATTGGGATTGGCCAGTGAGGGGGTCACATCTTTGCGTGGCGCACCTGCTACTGCATAGTCACCATCTATGGCAACGGAAGTCCCCAACAACGCCTGATTCTCAGCAAATCCACCTCCCGTCAGCTTCGCTTGCTGTATCCATGTTTGGTCGGTCATGTCGTAGGTAAACATATAAACAGCGCCTGCATTGGTTCCTGCTTGATCATTGTCCATATCTCCCACCATAATGTGCGCCTCATCGTTTTGGATAGAAATAGCTGCATCTGTAAAAAACGTCTGGGAACTGTCTATCGCCACTAGATTCGCACGAAGTTCCCAGCCTGTAGGCCCTTCTTCATATAGATAGACATATGGCCCACGAGGAGGTAGAAGCAATCCAGGTCCTGTACCGACTACGGCAAGTGGTCCTTGTAAATCTAATTTTGTTCCATAAAAAACGCCTTGCCCGAGGGTATCAGGTTTGAGTTCAAAGATCGTTTGCCCGAGGAGCATCAAGTGGCCTATGCATAAGCATAGGATGAGTATCAAATGTTTCATAACAGGATCATTTAGTTGATGAAACAAAGATCTCTCCCTCTAGATGCTTTCTCAATCACCCATATGCGGTATTTCCCATTACACGAGAGCACAGACCACCATTCCTCGACCTCAAGACGCTTATTATATGCTCTATAAATATTCTTGTGAGGAATCATCAGAAGCTTTCGCTTTTATAAAAGCGTGTAATCTTTCCTTAATAAAATAATTCCATCCTCCTTCACAGCTCGCCCTGGAAAATTCAGGCACATCGGCAGAAAAGCTATCTAACACTTTGTGAGTCAGTGCCAACTGAGTTCCAGCAGGAATCGGTGCTAGCTCGAACGTCACGATAGAATCTCCCTCATAGCCCTCGTACTTCCAGTTGTAGGCAATCCTACAATGTGCGTGGACTTCCATTATTTTCCACTGATGAGGAAATATCCGTCCTTCATTTTCGACTACAAATTGAGTCTTAAATCCTACAATGGGCTCAAAAGCAGGAATGTTCTCAAAAAACCACTGAACCATCTGGTCTCGTTCTGTAATGGCGAGCCAAAGGGCTTCTTTTGATACAGAAAAAGATTGCGTAACGATAATCGGAGGTTCTATTTTTTTCATAAAGCGTATTCGTAGAAAAGCAAAATAACCTAAAATATGGCTCTATCAGATCAAACTCCCGTCGATTCTCCCTTTCACCGTAAAAGTACAGGAGCAGAAGTGCTCGCTGATCACGACCTCAAAGGAAAAGTAGCCATCGTCACGGGTGGATATAGTGGCATCGGCCTCGAAACGACAAAAGCACTTGCAGCCAAGGGGGCCAAGGTCATCGTACCTGTACGCTCAGTCGAAAAAGCTGCCAAAAATCTGGAGGGAATTCCAGGGGATGTCCAAACCGCAACCTTGGATCTTGGAGATATTGCGAGCGTCCGACAGTTTGCACAAACCATGCATGCCGAACTGGATCGTCTCGATCTCTTGCTCAACAATGCAGGCATCATGGCCAATCCAGAAACCCGTGTGGGACCTGGATGGGAATCGCAGTTTGGCGTCAATCATATGGGCCACTTTGCCCTGACAATAGATCTCATGCCCATCCTTCAAAAAACAGAAGGAGCAAGAGTGGTCAGCTTATCTTCTACGGCACACAAGATTACAGACATTCATTGGGATGATCTTCACTTTGGTACGGGCTACGACAAATGGCAGGCCTACGGCCAATCGAAAACGGCAAATGCCTTGTTTGCCAACGCGCTCTCCCGTAGACTCAAAGATTCGGGGGGATCCGCCTTCTCGGTTCATCCAGGAGGAATTTTCACGCCACTACAACGCCACATGCCCAAGGAAGAGATGGTGCATGCAGGCTGGATCAATGAGGATGGAAGTCTTACCGAGCTTGCCAAGCAAGGGTTCAAATCTCCAGAGGAGGGTTGCTCAACAACTTTGTGGGCCGCGACATCTCCCTTGTTGAAGGGCAAATCAGGTGTCTATTGTGAGGATTGTAACATTGCGGCACCTACAGATCCCACGAATCCTATGGCACGCTACATGGGAGTCAATGCACATGCATGTGATGATGAATCTGCCGAAAGGCTTTGGACATTGAGTGAAGAACTCTTGGCAAACCTGTAGCAAAGACCCGTGCATTCCTTAAGCCACAGCTTAAGGGATGCTCGTCTCGCTCTGCGGCTTGAAATCAGACGCCACAATGCCCCAATTTTCTTCACAGAAAGTAAGTACCGATTGAATATCTTGAAAGCCAAACTTTTGGTAGTCCGTGATGTGGTCATTGAACTCCCAAGCGTCCTGATAATCTTTTTTGCCAAGGTAGGTTACAAGCTGGTAGAGATATCTCGTCTCAGATCCAATAGACTCCTGAATCAAATCTATGTACATCCCTAAAATGGAGACTTCTAGGCAATCCATCTCTCTCAGCCGAGAGACCTGATAAGGATCATACTTGATGACGTGCAGTTCAAAAAATCTCCACTTGTCATTCTCTAACAGTTCGAGATATCTTCCTCTCATTTCATAGGTTAACCCTCCTCTTGTATTATATATATTCATCTTGGGGAATGTTTCGGGTATATAATATAAGGGTAATTTTGATGCTGTAACAGTCCATTCAAAATTACCCTTATCCTTTCGCTATATACTGAGGCACTCCTAGGCCGATCATTCCTTATTACTTCAACCGAATCAATAGAGTATCCAAGATTTCATCCTGCTCGTCCAAGAGATGGTCTTTCACGATGATATCAGGTATGACTCCCCGTGGCGTAGTATCTCCATTGACACGAATCATTTGAGCCTTGGATATACTGACAATCAATCCTGTACGTGGTAGCTCCACTTGAAACTGGGAAGCATAGAGGGTGGCATATTCCCCTGTCTCCTCTCCCACGATGGTTCCCCATCGATAGTCTTGGATTTGTGCCGCCGCTACAGTAGACTGAGAGTGGGATTGTCGATTTACCAGTACGTACACATTGCCTTTAAATCTACGATTCTGATCTTGTGGCGTGGAAGGATCAAACGCATATGTGTAGACCGTTCCAGCTGGACGATTGAGTATTTCCTGAAAAAAATGCCCCGTCGTATCATTGTACTTTCGTACATGAGACTTGAGCCAATCGCTTGTCTTGATTCGATAACGAGAACACCAATAGAAAGGCTGATCCGCAATATAGGATATCAGGTAATCACTAAAATTATCGTTTCCTCCTCCATTATTCCTAAAGTCAAGAATCAAGTTTTCACTTCCCGCTATGTTTATCACTGAGAAAGAGGAATCGATAAACTGCTGGTATTTTTCGAAATCTCCTGAAAAATTACCTGGATTAAGGTAAGCCGTCGAACCGATAAAATAGCACTTCATCTGTGCATTGAGGACCGCTTGATGTTTCCTCTCAAACCCTTCAATCACATCTACGGCTGCCACTGTATGCATGCGCACAGTATCTGCATGACGGATCTTTATTTCGAAAGAAACCTCCTCTCCAAACACCAACCAATAGTAACGAGGGAAGGTATACAGCTCGATTTTCGCATGCTTGAAGTAGGTACGCTCCGCAGAGGATTGGGGATAGATGTCTACAAGAATATCATCCATCGACCTTCCATTGATATGCATGACTTCCTCCCCTACTTTCATCGTGGGATCAGCAGAATGATTTTCTCTAATAAGATATTTTCCTTCTTCAAAAACGATCTCCAAAGGAAAAAGCGTCCCTCCACCCTGAGCATAGGCTATATACGCTTCCTTGGGAAAGTCTATTTCTGTATGTCCGTTGTTAAGGCTAGCCACCAATGGTTGGAGGATCAGATGGACCTCTTTCAAACTCAATGAATCCTGCTGTACCTCCTCCCGCAAACGTTCATAGATGGCATCAAAGGTCTCTTCTTGGGTGTAGGCAAAAGGATCTACATGCGCTTGGGGAAGGACTTCATGTAAAGTCTTGAGATCTGCCTGTACATCCTGACGTGAGAATATATTTCGATGGGGCTGTCCATATGTGATGGCATATATGAACAAGCAAAAGGTCAATAGAAGAAGCTTTTTATTCATTCCTTAGTGTTTCTGTGTATAGAATAGGTTCTCATTAGGACGCTTATTTCAAGGAAGGGTGGCCTGTTTCCGCTCCTGTAACTGGAATAAATTTGAGATCGGCGTAATAAACCTCTGTCTTCTTGATTTTTTCTCCACGCAAAAAAGCAGGAATGATTTCATCATTTACCTCACGATCCCAATAGGCTTGCTCATGCCCTGCATTCTCTACTTTGACATGAACGGCATGTTGGAAGCCTTTCATCGTTTCGTCTACTTGGGCTACAGCCGTGCGACAATCCAATGTACCTGTGATGAAAAGAGTCGGAATGTCTGTCTCTACAGGAATAGAAGGATCAAATGACATGGATTGATCGATCCAATGGTCTTTGACAGCGGAGAAGGGGAAGTTGACAGCATGGCCAAAAAGACTTTCAGCCGCTTGCTGCTCTATCGTCGCCCAGCGAGCGGGGTCTACGCCCGAAGCCAACTGCTGGTTGATGCCATTGCCAGGTACGCCCAAACTGTACTTCAGTCGCTTTTGTACAAACCATGCGAGGATATCCGTATTGCCCTGATCAAGAGTATACAAGAGGCGGGGAATGACAGGAATATCGTTGTAATCGTCAATGTCTAGCCTGAGAATCAAAGCCAGACCAAAAGCACCTATTTTTACGGGCATCTTTCTCAACGTCATCGGATTCCTCAAGGTGACAGTCACAGGCTCTGTTGCTATTTTTTTCATCACCTTTTCTAGGAGTGCTGTAAAATCAGGGATTTGTTGACTCAGGCTTGTGTCAGCTGCTACCAGTTGAGCGATCTTCTCGATGTGACGATCTAGATAGCGCGGATAGTTGAAAGATTGATTGGGCGCATCAGCTCCTGCAAAGATGGCGCGCACGATCTCATCTGGAAACAATTGCATCGCGGCCATGCCGATGTGGGAACCAAAGCTAAATCCGAAAATCGCATATCGATCGATTCCCAATGCGCCCATGAGCTCATGTACGTCTTGCGCATGGGATTCGATGGTATGCCCCTTTACATCTACCCCGCGTTCCTCGAAGGTCTTGAGCGCAGCTGCCGCCATATTTTGGTAGTGTAGATTGGCTGCCTGCTCTGAAACAAAAAAGTTTTCGGGAAAATTCCCCTTCCACCTATATTCTAGTTTATTATCTTTCGTCCCGCGCCTGTCGACAAAAATAAGATCTGAGACCTTCAGCAACTCCAGCCAATACGTCAGCTCTTGAGGATCCTCCGCTTGCCATGTGCTAGTTCCACCCCCTCCTTCCAAGTATACTACGGGAGCAGTTGGATTCTCGGCTAGACTTTTGAGCCAGATATATTTGACCTGTATTTTTCTGCTTCGAGGATTTTGTCGATTTTCGGGAACTTCTAGGTAGCCGACCTGACCTTTGATATTCCCCCCTTCCGTGGTTTTATAGGTCTTATTTTTCACCTTCATTAGGGTAGCCTGACCTGCGCAGAGATGCACAATACAAAGGATAAAGATAACTGTGAATGTTTGTTTCATGTGAATTCGATTTTCCTCCAAAGTCTTCGAAATTGACTCTAGATAAAAATCAGAGATGTCTCAAATGGGCATTTGATACGCCTTGAGAGGCTGGAAATGGGGAACCGGGTGCTATACTCGTATCTAAGAGCTTTTAGGAGAAATATCAGACTGGGACTTGATAAACTCAGAGGGTGTCATACCCGTCTCTTGTTTGAAGGCGCGATAGAAAGAAGCCTTCGAGCGAAAACCCACTTCCTCTCCCATTCCCATGATTGAGTACTTTCGATTGGCGGGTTCTTTTGCCAGCACTTTAAATGCCTCCACGCGATGCTGATTGATCAGGTGATTGAAGTTGGTGCCAAGCGATTCATTGATGATGCGGGAGAGATCGTTGATGGGCCAGTTCAGATGCTCGGCAAACTTAGCCACAGTGAGTTCAGAATCTTGGTACAATTTATCCTCACGAAGCGCCGCTAATATTTGTGCTTTTTTCTCATTCAACTCTGCTTGTGAGAATTGAAATTTTTGGACGCGATCTGTATAAAGGTCTACGGCTTGGCTATACTTGAGCAGGTAGAGATAGCCCAGTACATTGATGCTTATACCCACCAGAGCACCCATCGGCTTGTATATCAAGAAATCATGATCGTCAAAGTCCTCAATGAACCATAGCGCAATGGGGGCTACCAGTAAAATAAATCCTACCAGAGTACACCAAGTCATGATCAAGGCGCGCAGCCAGCGACGCACAGGTTCAAACTCCTTCACAAGAATCGAGACATGGAGGGATTCTTTATACATGAAATAAATATAGATGGAGAGCTGAATCACACCCAGA
This sequence comes from Bacteroidota bacterium, assembly GCA_039820545.1. GTDB lineage: Bacteria > Bacteroidota > Bacteroidia > J057 > J057 > JALEFZ01. Next base: position 7,877 of record JBCBPW010000114.1, read on the forward strand.
ATGGCCATGCTGAGTCCCATCGCTTGAATCAAAGGTATATGCTCCATCGCCCAATCCATATGATTGCGCAGGTAGACAAACAACGCAGAAAAATAGATGCCATCGAATAAAATGGCTGGCAAGAAATGAAGGAAATCTTTTGCACGAAAAGGACGAGCAGGGGACTTTATGTATAGAATATGAAAATAAGCCAAAGGTCCATAGGCAGAACTGAAGTCCATCGGTATGGGGAATCGGGCGTTGAAAATATGAATGGATTCTTCTAAGACCATGTGCAAAAGCGAGAGGGAGAAGAGGAAAATGAGGATCCCCAAAAAGATACTCGGCCTCTTCGCTCCCCTGTGAAAAATGACGAAAATCGAAAGCATAAAGCCTTGGATCACCGCTAGGAGGAAATAGAAATTAGAAGAAGTAAGCGAAGTATCAATCATACATGAGGCGCTAAGACGCTGTCTAGGGCAATGAAAAGCTAGTAAAAAAGTAGGAATTTAAGACGCTGATGAAAGCTATTGTATGAGATTGAGTGGGGATGCATATAGTATCTTAAGGATCAGTATTCTCCCTATTGCTCTATGTAGGTACTATTTTCGCCCTTTACTTGTTGCTTGCGTATGAACTTTATGGTCAGGATCTGCACCATACAAAATATCCCCAGATATACACGCTCTATCAGTTGAAACTCTTCCCAGTGCAACCACGTCAAGTTCCCAAACAATATAAGTTGGATCAACGAATTTATCCCTTGGATCTTAAAGGTCCCCAAACGTAATGTGTTGCGATCTGTGTGTATGGGTTTTAGGAAAAAGAAGGAAAGCACTAAGAGTAGAATCAGTCCGAAGATCCCATATTCAGCACCTTGGAGTTTTGAAATATAGAGGAAGGTAAATAGAATGATATTGACGATGGAGGAAAAGCCATCTTTTCTCATTAGGTTACTTTTCATGGTTTGGATTATAATATCAAATACGAAGTTAGATGTTACGAATAAAGCTCGAAAGGGATTTTCCTACGCTTAAGACAGGAGACTCAAAATTTTGCGGTTTGAGGATTTCCTGTCTCACTTATCCTTCGTTTTTTTCGGTCCACTTATAAAATACAAAAATCTGTGAGAACCACATCTAGCTTATCGTGCCCATCGAGAATGGAACCAAAGCTTGAGGAGATTTTCACAGATCTACATGGAAGATCCATCCCACAGAGAGATCCTAGTCCTTGATCAATTTCAATACACGCTGGCCAGCTCTACTTCGAACCGTCAAGAAATAGATCCCAGGACTCAACTTAGCTAGCTGTGTCGAATTCAGCATATACCCTTCTTGAATCAATCTCCCACTGAGTGCTGTCAACCTAAAAAATTCGTTTCCCTGTAAGCCAGTAATCTCCAATGTATCCTGAAAGGGATTGGGATAAGCACGCAAGGCAGGTACTGAACTTTCATCAGGCGCAATGCTCAATGCAGGATCTGACCCCAGGACCGAGCGCGCAAAATCGACCAAAAATTGGTACTTGTCGCTGTTGTTGGTGTAGAAGATACTGTGTATCAGGGTATCCTTATCCCCTATTCCAAGTGCTGTATACGTATCCATGATTTTAAACCCGTTTTGAGGATCGTGGATGTCATTCGTGCCAGGCTCAAACTTGTACACAAAAAAGACTGGAGGGGAAGTAACTTTCACCTCGCTAGGTGGATTCCACCATGTCGTATCGGCCCAGACGCCATCGGGCAAAGCATTGTACATGTACAGTCCCTTGATGCCAGGGTCTCCGCTGTGGCTATACTTCCAACTGATGATGCTCCCTCGAGATGATCCTCCGATGATGAACTGTGTCGTATCGAAGTTATAGGTGGTCGCATTGGCTTTGACCCATGCAAACATCAGCTCGGCATCGTTCCAAGCTGTATCTACTTGTCCTTGGGTATTGACAGCGGTCAGAGACTCCCAAGCCACGACTGAAATACCCTCTGCTTTCAAAGCATTGATGATCGCGTTGGGCATATTGGTCGTAGCACCATTGCCGTGTGCATCAAAATAGACAGGTGTAGGCGTAGCAGAAGGCGCAATGTAAATATCGACAAACTGTCGCGCATCAGGGCCGTAGGGTACACCTGGATAATCGGGATTGGCAGCAAAAGAGAAAGAGGCTAGGAGGAATGAAATGAGTAAAAGTGGCGTTTTTTTCATTAGATAAACGATTGATGATGCGCTCACGAGCGATGTATGTAAGGTAAAACGAGTGATGCATCAACCTCCCTACTTTTGAAGCGGTACAATCTTTCAAAATAGAGATTCCCGAACTACAGATTCTGAAAAATGCGTACCGAGATTACCCACTATTCTCGGCATTTCTCTAAAAATAAATCCAATGGGCTTTGAACTCCCCGAGTCCATTGAGCTCGAGTGCGGGCGCAGGGATCTTGATGAAGTTCAAGCCCTGAAAGAGTGCCTTCATGAATTTGGAGTTCGTGGGGATTTTCGTCCAGTCGATATCAGGTGAGAGTAGAAACTGTCGATACCTCGGACTGGGAGGAATGGGAACACCGCGGAACGAGGTTCTATTTTCAAATTCGCCATACATTCCATTGGCACTATATCCCACAGAGAGTGCGAGCCAATCGGGTAGCTTATCCTTTAATAAAAAACGGTTTACATTGGTACTCAGCCAGTACGTGTGTCCGTTGTAATCATAGAATAAGCTTTCTAAGGCATTTTCTCCCAAGTATCCATTGGCCAACCTTGCATATTCGGATCGAGCAAAACTAAACTTGAATCGAAACACTTGCTCATCGAAGAGTAACTCCTGCCCAATCAGCAAAGCTGAACCCGCTGCATTGGCAGCCATATCGCTCCATGAGAATCCCCAATTTTCATAGATCCCATCAAATATCTCAATCGGTGTCTGTAGGATGATCCCCATCGTCCCACCATAAAGCAGGGCTTTGTTTTTACTGACACCCGCAGATCGCAGCCATTCATAGCACACATAGCTCTCGGCATAGGCCGCGTAGGCATGGCCCATCTTGTCGATCTGCAGATAGCCTTTGCTGTCATCGTAGAGATGGAAGGGGACACGTTTGCTGTCCTTGTACCAGACAAATTGCAGGTAGGACATGCCCCCGACGTATACGACAGATTGGGTAATGATGGCGGTACGTAGCCTTGCCTTATTGATAGAAGCGGTGTCTATAGGATGGCTTTGTTTCTTTTGGCCACTGACAGTTGTGAAGCAGATCAAAGACAGGGTGATGCACAGTAAAAGTTTCTTCATGATAGCTCTGTAATCATCAAATAGTTTCTGCAACATATGATATTTTTCCCAATGTATATAGGATAAAAGCCTTTCTGCACACTGCAATCATCCTTCTATTCAGTCCTCGGCTCGCCTGCTATCAGTTTCGCCTTGATCTTCGCGATCAACCCCTCTCGATCATGCTCCACAGCTTGCAGGAACTCAGGTGTGATGGCCAACTCATTGTCATACTTGGCTGACCATATCATGATTTCTACTAAGACAGGTACCAGGTCAATTCCTTTTTGCGTGAGGCTGTAAACCTTTTGACTCCTCTGTTTCTCATAGATCTCTGATACCAAAATCCCTGCACTTTCCAGCTTTTTGATCCGATCAGAGAGGATATTAGAAGCGATTTTCTCTTTCGAGCTGCGAAACTCCTTAAAGAACTGCTTGTCATAGAATACAATATCCCTGATAATCAATAAGCTCCATTTATCTCCAAACAAATCCATTGCATAACTCACAGGGCAGTCTGACCTTTTTATTATTTTTTTCATCGAAGTACTTGCATTTCAAAACTAGATTCGTACCTTTGATCCAGTTGCAAATTAAAACTATACAAATATATCGAAATAGTTGCTTTTTGCAAGTTAATTTTTACCTGAAAAATATATAAAAATGAAAGCGTTAACTGTAGAACTCAACAATCTTCAAAACGAGGAATGGACAGCCAAGGAAAAAGAGAATGTCGCATTGATCACAGATTTTATCCAACATCTGATGAATGACCATGACTTTGAGTACATAGATCGTCACTTTGGACATCACAATTACACTCAGCACAATCGCAACATGACTGACACGATCTCTGGGGTGGTAGAGTCAGTGAGTGGGATCGTAAAGCGTTTTCCCGACTATACCTATGATGTCAAACATATCTTTGCAGATGGGAATCATGTCACTTTTCATTCTCATGTAACCATGAATAAGGCAGATCGCGGCGATGATACAAAGGGCTTAAATATTATGGATACTTGGAGGATTCAAGATGGGCAAATTGTGGAACACTGGGACGCCATTCAGCCATTGGATCGTTCGATGCGCTTCTTCGTTTTTATGAATGGAGGAAAGATCCGAAATGACAATGGTGTATTTTAGGCAAGGGGCATACTTGTACTTCATAAATATAGGTACGTTCAAAAAGGGACGATCTCTTATCTCAGAGATCGAAGTTTAGGCTTCTTTTTAGGTATGATGGTGTATCCAGTCGAGTACTAATGGGTAGATTTCCCTGCTTGCTGTCCTGGAATGTAAGATTCTACTATGGTTATAATTTTCTGTAAAGCCGTGGGCCTTAGCACAGAGTAAGAACTGATTTTGAGGATTATCAAAGGCTGCCAAAAACTGCTGACAACCGACAGGAGGTGCAATAAATTGGTCTCCTGCGCCACAAATAGCAAAAATGGGAACCTTGATATCCTTCATTTTCACCTTATAATCTATTCCTGAGCGTCCTATGAATTCTTTTGTCAAGTTCCAATCAAACCACTGCTGCATGAAATGGTAAGGTTCGTTTTCCTCTCCGCCCATCATTTGGGCAGGAATGTACCCCAGCGTTTTACTGGCGTACTTCCCTAACAAAATCTGGAGATGATTGACTCGTGAATGGGCAGCGCCAAATGCTTGGCAGGCAAACATGGAAATACTTCGGAATCGATCCCGATATCGAGGGTGGGCAATCAATGCCAGGGTCAAGCAAATCCCTCCCCCGCTATGTGTGACAGCATGAAGATGCGAAATGCCCTGGGTGTCAAATAAGAAGTCCAGGATCAGCGGAAAATCTTTTTGGCCAATGGTCTCAAAATCAAATGGGGAGGGAGAAGGAGAACTTGCACCGTGATTTCGCCATTCGAAGCTCCAACAAGTGAATCCTTGCGAGACAAGATAAGCCGTAATTCCTTTCAAGACCTTTCGATTGGAGAAGGTCCCATGTGTCAGTAAAATGTGCTGCCCATTCGCGTTTTCATCTGCCCAGGATTTCCATAAAGCAAGCACTGCTCCATCCTCGGCTTTGATTTTGATTAAGGCCTCTTGCATATCATTAAATCCCTTGAATGATCACGCTCAGGAATACGTTGGGCCTCTATCCGCTATGGGAATACGCCCCACTTCCTTTTCAATGCTCAATCTAGGAATTCTCCGTCAAATGCCTAGCTGGCAGACAAGTGGAAATTTAATGCCATGTACTCATTTGTCTAAAATGAAGTATTAAAATACATGGAACCTATATTCAGCTTCTGTTACAAACTGAAGAGGCCCACTCTAGGCATAGCAGGAAGGAGCACCCTAGTTCTCCGACTCCCTCATCTATCATGGCCTTGCACATACTGTATAAGCTTGCGCACTCCCTGAAAGCACAAACTCAGCAGCACAAAAGCCAATATCCCTGCAACATAAAAACTAGGGTGAAGCGGCCCTGATACACGCCCTTCCCTTCCTGCAAAAGGAGGTCGGTCTATCTCCCCACCAAATTTATCTGTATCGAGAAAAACCCTCCACAAAGGGTCATCCACAGATTCGCCTCTAGGAAATGCCGCTAGCTCGGCTGACATGGCAGAGACAACCGCGGGATACTGAGAGGCTAAATTCAGTTGCTCAGTGGGGTCTTCAATGATTCTGTATAGTTCAGGTTCTGCTTCCTTCTGAAGAATCAGTTTCCACTCGCCCTTGTAGTAGGCTTCTCCCCATTTGCCCACCGAAACATAAGGCAGAGAGGCGGCGGCGGCTTCTCCTAATAAAAACCTCCACTGACTCTGTCCATCTATCTGGGTTGTGTCAAGTTGTTCTATACTTGCCGCTTCAGCTAGCGTAGGTAAGACATCGTGTACGGTTATCTGATGTGCTACTTTTTGCTGTGAAATGAAAGCAGGAGCATAGATAAAGGAAGGCACCCGTAGTCCTCCTTCGTACACTGTGGCTTTTCCCCCTCTCAATGGGTGGTTGTCTCCTGCGCCATTGACCATATTGTCCCGCAAAAACTCCCAAAAAGGAAAAGGCAATGGCGCTCCCCAGATCTCAGCCATATCCAAGATGGGGGCTGCCACACTTTGGGGCGTTCCCACCAGATTTTTACCTCCATTGTCACTCATAAACCAGATGATCGTACGATCCAACAAATCTTCCTCCTCCAAGGCTTCGATTAATTTCTGGATTCCTCTATCCACTTCCGTCACCATGGCCGCATGTAGTTGTCTGTTTCTATTTTCTATATGCTGATAAGCGGCAACTGTTGCTTCAGGAGCTTCATTGGGCATGTGGGGGGCCGCGTAGGACAACTCCAAAAAGAAGGGACGCGAATCTCTTGACCGAATGATTTTGATCGCCTCATCTGTGAGCAAATGCGTGGTGTATCCTTCTTCTTCTACTGTTTCTCCATTCCTTTGCCAGTCCAGACTTCCCCCATGGACATGATCGTAGTGTCCTACCCCTCCCGTCAAGTTACCATAAAAGTAATCGAAGCCACGATTGTAAGGCCAATATTCCTTCTTAAAACGACCCAGATGCCATTTGCCAATCAGGTAGGTGGCATAGCCTTTATCTTTGAAATACTGCGGCATAATTTTCTCAGCAAGTGGCAGGCCTCGCTCATTGTTCTTGCTGATGGGATTCACGAAGCCCAAGCGAACCGCTGCCTTGCCCGTCATCAAAGCGCTACGCGTAGGCGAGCAGGCAGAATGCACATAAAATCGATTCAATTCCACGCCCTCAGATGCCAACTTGTCTAAGGTAGGCGTTTGGATTTCGCTCCCGTGATAGCTGACATCGTTCCAGCCCATATCGTCAGCTACAATCAAAATGACGTGAGGAAGGAGGCTGTCTCCCTGATCTTGAGAAAAAAGGGGGATGAGGGCGAAGAAATAGAAAATGAAAACAATGACGGGATATCTCATGAGATGGGAATAGAGGGGATAGGATGAATGCATAAGCAGAATGGGATAAACACACGTGAGCAGAAGATCTGCCCACGGCGTGTTGTCTACCTATTTCAATGGATCTTATTCGGGCTTACTATGCCACTCATAAAAGAGTCCGTTGGGGTCTCTTTGGGAGCGAATCGTCTGTACTCTCTGGAGATTTTGCTCTGTCATAAAGGAAGCTGTTCTTTTGTGCAAGGCTTCGTCCGCCAGCTGAATCCCCGTAGATAAATGTTCCATCTTTCGCGCCATCTCGCTCGCCCAGTTTCCATAAATCGAGGTATCAGCAGGATTTTTCCAGCAACTGTAGAGAGACATATAAATATTATCCTCCTGGCTATAGGCCATGTCAGCATTGAGATCGCCTGGCTGCCAGTTGAGCCAGAGAAAGTGAGAGGGCGCAGGGGGCAGGGTCTCTGAGATCTCCTTTATGTAGGGCATTAAGTCTTCGATAGAGGCGTGCGTCCACATATTGTCTACGCCCCAGCAGTAGTTTTCGGGATAGTGCGACATGGCAGTCTTGTAGAGCATATCGATTCCTGGATTGATCGCAGGTGTTTTGATGATGGCCTTGTGGGCGATAGGACTATTCTTCATGAAGCTTTTGGCCTCCTCAAATTCGTCTTTGGTGTCCGCAAATATGGGTGCGATGGCCTCAATACCAGGTCCCAAAAGCCCCATGACATTTCTACTCATGAGCATCTGAAACTCCACCGCCTTGGGAATGGTAGGTCCTACATCGTATGCCCATCTGTATACATCTTCGAGATGCTTCATCGCAAAGTCATGTACAATCACTGCTCGATACTTGGGCAAATCATGCACCCTCAGGTAGAACTTGACGACAATCCCAAAGAAACCCGATCCTGATCCCCGCGCAGCCCAATACAAATCTGCATTGGTTTGGGCATCTGCATACACGAACTCTCCATCCGCCGTCACGATATCCAACCCCAGTACACTCTCGCATGCAATTCCTAGCTTCCGACCATTCCAGCCATATCCTCCTTGCAAGAGATAGCCTCCCAGGCATACGCCATCGCAGTGCCCCGCAGGAAAGAATAACTTGTCCTTATAGAGTGCTTTCATCAAGGTGCTTCCACCGACTGCAGGCCCTGCCTCCGCTGTTTTCTCTTCGACGTTGACGCTGTATTGATTGAAGTGTTTCAGATCGACTAGCAGGCAGTCTTCTCGCATGAAGTTGGCACTGAAACTATGTCCTCCCGAGGTAATGGTGAGCCTTCTACCTACTTTTCTGGCGTACCTCACCACGCGCACGATGTCCTCCACCGTTTGGGGTTCGTAGATGACAGCAGGTCTCTGAGGGAAAGGCGTCTTATTGAATAGCGTCGCCATGACCGTCTCTTCAAACTGCGGATCTCCTTTTCGTGTGGTAGTTCCACTGATGGCGACCTCAGTATCATGGGCGTATGTCTGATACAGCTCGGGCAGAATCGTGGCCAAATGGCTCATCTCTTCTGCGCAGTGCAGCAACAAATCCTGGCCAAAGTTCTCGGGTAAGGATTTGATATTTTTCAGGAGCTTGACCGCAGACTTGTGCACAAAATTGTCGTGACGGGCGGATACGTATTGCCCATTGATCCAGAAGCGCGAACGCATTTCGGTGCCATCTGGAGTCTGTCGGACTTGATGAACCAGGTAACCGTAATCGACAGGAAGCTTAGGATGTCCTATTTTGGCACAAATGTAGACGACCTTTTCTGGATGATTGATGGCAGCTGGTGAGAAGCCAAAATCTAGAGGTGATTGAAATCGAATGGCAGCATCTAATACATTCTGGCCAATATACTCCTTGATAATGGACGTTCGGCCCACATAGCAGTGGTCACTTCGTCCATCTTCCCATCTCGCACTGATATGCGCTTGAGGGTGCCATAATTTGTAGCGCGCACTTTCTGAACCATGCCACCCAAACCACCAGTCCCACATTTCGGGTGTAGTCTGCGGCATGGGCGTCTTAACTGCAACCGCTATGCTTCCATCTTTTGCCACAGAGAACCCTGTCTCTACAGACATATTCCCCTCCTCTTCTAGATGGGTCATATCCTCTACATCGTCTAGGCTTCCCCAGGGAAGAGGGGTTTGCGCCTGCGCCAAGATCTCCTGCTTGAGTTCGGCCATTTCTTCCTGATAAAATGGCGTGTATGTAGGTGTGGACGCTTTGACTTCGGGTTCTAGATGTGCCTTTTCCATTTTGTTCTTTTTTGATTTAAAACAAAAGTAGAAAGGACGTATATCAGAGATCTTGAACTAATTCAAGAAATGCTGTATGAAATAAAAAAGCTCACCCTTGTTTTTTGAGTTTACTCAACCACTCAGGAGAGATTCCACAAAATTCTGCGATATATTTTGAAGGGACAGATTGAATGACGGAGGGCATTTCTTCCAGGATGAAATGGTACTTTTCTTTAGAGGAATAGGCAATGAGCTTAGTCTTGATCTCATTTTCTTCCGTCATAGCCGTGATCACTACTTGATGATAAAACTCTCTAAAATGGATGTCCTGTTGGATCAAGACATCTATGACATTTTTGGGAACCGCAAAAACGATCGATTCAGTGACCGCTTTGAGTTCGCAATGGGTAGGCACTTGCGTAAAATAGCTATCCAGGCATGCCATGACGGGGTGGAGATCATTGAGGTAAAAATTGATCGTCTTGGCTTCCCCTGTTTTCTCGTGGATGTATCGACAGACAAATCCTCCTTGGACCACCAGATAAATATGACGGCATACTTCACCAGGGAGGATAAGGGTCTCTTTTGACTTAAAATGACTGATATTGAGGGTCTCTCGGAGATACGAAGTGCTGTCTTCTGAGACATGAAGCGCTCGAAGATTTTGGAGATAATCATCTATAAACTGATGGATCTGTTCTTGATTCATATCCTAGATCTATAATGAAGAATGGCATTTCTTCAGGGGTCATCATCTATTGGGAAAATGAAAATATGGGCAAATTATGTCTACATGCTAGAATAATCTGTGGCAGAATATCTAGGCAAATGACCGTATCAACATAAGTGGGTACAGTATGCCTTTCAAGATTATCTCTCATGCATTGTAGAAGATGGAATATAAGACCATGTTTGGAACAATGAAAATCTAGCTAAAGAGCAGAGATTTTAGGTTCTGACGAAAGCTATTTTGTGAGATTTAGTGGGGCTAAATCGATCAAAATAGATGAAGTTCAGGTTCTGAAAGCGCAAACTTTTCGCAGATTTGAGGTTTCAAACATGGTCTAGTAATTAGAGGAATGAAAACTGCCCCCTTGGAGACAATTCCATTCCTCTTTATCTATCTACGCTTGAAATTTCCGTTTAGACGATCGGGGTCATACGCTGGACAGGCCATGAATCTGCATAACCTCTCTTCCACTTTTGGGTAGCCAATTCATCTTCGGTAGCCAGACATGCATTCAGCTCCGCAGTGATCTTTGCTTCGTCCATCTCTTGTCCGATAATCACAATTTCATTTTTGCGATCCCCGAATCTTTTGTCCCAACCCGCTTCGATAACGGCTTGATTCTCTAAATAGATACCGTATCGGATACGATTTTCATAGGGCATCGCGCTCCACCATACCCCTGCGCCATCCGCTCTCAGCGAACCACCTGCCTGTCCCCATACCAATGCTTGGCTGGGACGGGAAGCAATCCAAAATAAGCCCTTGCTACGGATAATATTTGCAGGAAACTCGTTTTGGAGGTATGTCCAGAATCTGACAGGATCAAATGGCTTGTTGCTACGATAGACAAAAGAACCGATGCCATACTCCTCAGTCTCAGGTGTATGCTCCTCCTTATTGAGTTCTTCAATCCAACCTGCGCTCTGCTCTGCTTCTTCGAAGTTGAACAAACCTGTATTAAGCACTTCTTGCGGCTTCACTTTGCTGAAAGAAGATTCTACGATCTTGGCAACAGGATTGAGCTTTTGGATAATGGCACGCAATACTCCTAAATGATCCTCTGAGACAAGATCTGTTTTATTCAGAATAATCACATTGGCAAACTCGATCTGATCGGTGAGGAGGTTGACGATCGTACGCTCATCCCCTTCGATGTCGCTCAGCTCTCGATCCATCAAGGTCTCGGGACTCCCAAAGTCCTTGAAGAAGTTGAAAGCATCTACGACTGTGACCATCGTATCAATGTAGCTAAATCGCGAAAGGTCTATGCCATTGTCTTCATCCTGAAACGAGAACGTCTGCGCCACAGGAACGGGCTCACTGATACCTGTACTTTCGATGAGGAGATAGTCAAAACGGTCTTCTTTGGCCAGACGCTCTACTTCAACCATCAGATCCTCCCTTAGGGTACAGCAGATACAGCCGTTGCTCATTTCTACTAGTTTCTCTTCTGTACGAGAGAGTGTATTTTCACTTTTGACGAGATTGGCATCTACATTTACCTCACTCATATCATTTACAATCACGGCAACTTTCAAGCCCTCCTTGTTGTGTAAGATGTGGTTGAGGAGCGTGGTTTTTCCAGCACCCAAGAATCCACTGAGGACGGTGACGGGTAGTTTTTTCGTTAAGATCATATTGGAACGGCTTTGTTAGGACCTCAGGATTAATTCCTTAATAGCCAACATTTTATATGTTAAAAATATTCTATGCAGTTTGTTTGTATCATTCGATTCGAAGTATATATCCAAAATCAGAATGATTTGAATGTGAATCACTTATCCGAAGAGATTAAGCGATTCATTCGTGTCAATTCTCAGCAAGAGACGTCTTTCTCCTTTCTCTTCTATTGTAGGGCTGCGATGTAAGATAGGATTAGCTCCTGGATACAACGCGCCTTTAAGCACCACTACCTCTCCTGTGCCTGCTTGTTGGGCTTTTTGCACGTCTATAGCTGTATCTTCCTTTCTAGCCATGGCATCTGGGTCGATCGCCTCATCAGGAATCCAGAGTGTGCCAGGTCCGATATAGGTACAGAGCATGCGCAAGTTATTGATGTCAGAATGAAACTTACGGCACATATTTGTACTGACGGTAGAGAGTAATAGACGAAAAGTAGACGCTTTGGTTACCTTTTGAAAGAGTCCCAATAGCTCTGATATATCATCTAAAAGAAATGGATAAGCCCCCGCAGTACTGACGAGGTAAGCCTGCACTTTGCTCAACACATTATCTATAGTTCCGCTTGCACGGCATTCGATGGTTTGTAGAGCGAGTTGCTGGAGTTCATTTTCTAATAGTGTTGTATTGCGCTGGTAGATCGCAATATTTTTTGACGTTGCATGTATGTCCTGTAGGACGTTGGGATCTGTATCGATCGCAGCGTTGGTATATGTATAGCTTGACTGTATCATAGCGTATATCTTAATGAGATCATATCCATTTATTTTGCAGGTACGGGGCAGTCCTCATCCTCGCATTGGCAGTACTTCCTATTGTAGAGGTGGAGCAATACCAGACTGACCGTAGGAGCATAAATCCAGGCTTCCGCTATATGTAAGAGTTCGAATTTTTCGTTAAGGATGATCATTGCAAGAATGACCCAGCTAGCAGAAATGGCGAC
>JBCBPW010000115.1:0-20504 GCA_039820545.1 Bacteroidota bacterium
TAAAGCGAAACAGTACACTTCGATTTATAGAGTTGTGGGAAAATGAAAATAATCCAGAATTTAAACCCCATCAAATGCAGGGGATTAAACTAGAACTAGCTCAAGAATCAAATTACCTGTCTGCAAAACAACTAATTGAACGAGCAAATATCATTAGTATTGAGTCCAGAAGAGGTCGTTATGGAGGGACATTTGCACATAGGGATATTGCTTTTGAGTTTGCCAGTTGGTTGAGTCCAGAATTCAAGTATTACCTAATAAAAGAGTTTCAAAGGTTAAAGGAAGAAGAGAATGCCAGATTAAACCAGGAATGGAATTATCAGCGGTTCCTAACAAAGGTAAATTATAGACTTCACACTGATACAATAAAAGATCACATCTTGCCAGCTCTCCAAGGTTCGAAGGATCAAGAATGGATAATATACGCTGATGAAGCAGATCTTCTTAATATGGCTGTCTTTGGAATGACTGCGAAACAATGGCGAGCCAATAATCCAGATCTGGCTAAAAAGGGAAACATCCGAGATTTTGCAGAGATCAGCCAGCTACATGTATTAACTAATATTGAGAGCCTAAATTCAGTGCTAATTGAAAGAAAAGTACCAAAGGAAAAACGATTTGAGATACTGGCGCAAACCGCTATCTCTCAATATCGGAGAATCGTAGATCAAGAAGATTTAAGGCGAATGGAGTGAAAAATAATGAATATGGCGATATCCGACGCATGACCTTTCATGATAAATAGTACCCTTCAAAATCTATTTCCCCTCCTTCTAGCCCCCCTGCTCCACCGCGAGGATCGTCGCTACATTGCGTCGCTCCAAAGAAGAGAGCGAAGCGGATATCTGCTTGAGGTCTATACTTCGTCCCCTATACCATGCCTGCTCCCTGAAGTATTCCTTCAAATCTGGGGATCGGAAGATATAGCCCTTGGCGGCAAATATTTCATTGCGCATCAGCCGAAGCTGATACGGGTCGTATTCATACAAGCGATCGGGGGTGAGCAACTCACAGGAAGCAAAGCCATAGGCTCGATCTGTTCCCCTTTTCTTTGATTCACAAAACTCTACCAAGCGTCCAAACTCATCTAGACCATAAGCCTTAAAATCAATAGAGGTTCCCAAGATGACGTCATCATCAAAAAAGTTGTAGCCCTCTGCCAAGTGCTCCTGGTCTTCGGCTAACTTCTCTGGATCCGTCACACGGTCTACCTGTTCTTTTACAACCACGAGTAGATCAGGTGTATAGATTTGGGCAATCTCTTTTTGCTCGTAGGAAGCCAAGGAGCCATCATTGTTACAGATTTTGGTGACTTCGACTACATCGAGAAACTCTCCACTGCGATCAAACATAAAGAGTCCTTCCTGATAGCATTCTCCATCAGTCATAGACATCAAAAGAAATATATCTCTTGAATTGACACGTAGCTTTTCTTTAACGGACAATTGATAAGCGGCAAATTCACCAAAATATGGCTCAGCCACGCGTTCAGGAATCACGCCTTTCCTGTTGATGAGATTTTCGAATGAGGTTTGAGCAAAGGCAAAAGAAAATAAGCCGAGCGAAGCCAGAAGTAAGCGTTTTTTCATGATGAATATAGCATAAATGGATAACCGATCTCTCCTCCATTCCACATGTGCCGTGTGTCCTTCATTTCAAAGACTCAAGAAATGACAAAGGGTGGCATGTAAGACTTCTTTCCGCTTATCTACTCATTCAAAATGGAGCTTCATGCCCTCGTGGGTGGCTTCGAATCCCAACTTTTCATAAAAACGTAGGGCATCTGGCCGCTTTTTATCGGTGGTTAGCTGAACCAAATGCACTCCCTGTTTCTCGGCCTCTGCAATCGCCCATCGAAACAATTTCTCTCCTATTCCCTGCCCTCGAAAATCTTTGTGGATACGCACCGCTTCGATCTGCCCACGACTTCTGCCTTGATAGGTGAGATACGGGATAATAGATAATTGGAGTGTGCCTATCACCTGACCAGAGGCATGCTCCATGACGACCAAGTGCTGGTTGGGATCTGCATCGATCCGCGCAAACGCACGATAATAGCGCTCGGGAAGCGGGTCTTCGAAGCGTTCGCGCTGCTGGCCGAGTTTGTCATCAGCTAGCATGGCCACGATGTGCGTAACATCTTCTTTATGGGCGGTTCGGATCTGCATATGGAACGAGTTGTGTTCACTAAAACGGAAAAGCTCATCCCTTCATCGCCCCCAAGCAAACTTTTCCTTCAATATCTTCATTTCTCCTGCATCCTGAAAAGCTTCAAAAGTTTCCTTATCTGTCAACCAATAAATCTGATAAGGACGCATCTGGATTGAGTCGAAGTAGGTCTGAGGCGACTGACCTGTCAATTTATCCATCACTTGCACAGGATCAAATCCACAGCGATACAATAGCTCGTAATGGATGTGCTGTGCTTGGTGATGAAAATTGGCTAGGATCAGCGTACGAGCGCCCTCAGGATGCCATCTAAGATAGGCAAAGATGTGAGGATTGTCACTCATTTCTACGCTTACGGAGTTCTGATCTGCCATCTCTGGCGAAGCTTTACGCAGGAGAATCAGCTTCTGCAAGGCATCAAATGTACGCTGGGCGACCGTGCCTTCCTCTTGTCGCTTCGCTGCTCTTTCCCAATCTATGATCGGGCGATGCATCCAGCGATTGTCATAAGACTGGTCAGGATTCTCCAAATACGTATAGTCATTTCCCGTCCCTGTCTCGTCTCCATAATAGACCATGGGCAGTCCTCCATAAGACAGCATGATGCCATGCAGCATGACAAACTTATCGATGGCCCGCTCAATCGCCGCTTGATCCCCCAATTGCTCGGCATGCTCCAATCCAATTAGAGCCGCCAAAGAACCAGATATCCGTGCATCACCTGTCTTGGGATTGTGCGCAAAAGGTGCTCCTAGCGCTGTGGAACCTTGAAATCTTCCCGAATAAAAGTCTATCAGAAAATCCTTATGCCTATAGGGGTCCTTCCCCAAGGCTCGGATATGTGCATCTTCAAACCCCAAGCCGATGTCATCATGGCATCGCAAGTAGGTGATCCAAGTGGTGCGATCAGGCTTTTGAGGTACATCTTGGATGCTCACATTGAGGAGATGTACCTCTCCCGTAGCGAGTGCTTCCCAAAGTGCTGCCATAAAGGTCGCATGGTAGGCAACCTCACATTCATGTCCTCGCTTTTCGCCTTCGCCAAAATACTTGATTACCTCATGAGGTGCCACAATCGCCTCGGCTATAAAGGCTACGCCTGGAGCGGCAACTTGCGCACACGCCTTGAATAATTGCAGGATGATATGCGCCTGAGGCAGATTCTGAGAGACTGTCCCCATCTCCTTCCACGTAAAGGCAACGGCATCTAATCGGAGGATGTCTATCCCCAGATTGGCCAAAAATAGCATGACCTTGAGCATTTCCCGAAATACCCGTGGGTTGCGATAGTTCAAATCCCACTGGTAATTGTGAAAAACCGTCATGACCCATTGCTGTAGCTCCTTGATAAAAGTAAAATTGCCAGGGGCCGAATGGGGGAATACCTCTGGTAAGTTTTGCTCAAACTGATCAGGGATGTCCCGATTGGGGTAGAAGTAATAATAGTCTTTGTACTGGGGATGTCCTTTTCTAGCTTCCTGCGCCCAGGCATGTTCATCGGATGTATGGTTCATGACCATATCTAAGGCCATCAGCATCCCCTTGGATCGAAGCATCTGAGCTGTCTGACGAAGATCGTCTATGTCCCCAAATCGCGCATCCACACTGCGATAATCAGAGACGGCATAGCCTCCATCATTACTTCCCTCGGGAGATTGCAACAAGGGCATGAGATGAACCAAGGTGATGCCCAACTCTTCGAGATACGCTATCTTATCCTGAAATGCTGGCAAATTTCCTGCAAAACGATCGACATAGAGCATCATTCCTACCCACTTCTCACTGAGCAACCAATCGGGCGATGCTACCCGCTCCAAATCTAACTTTCGAAGATCCTGAGACCTGGCTCCAAAAGCCGCTGCCAGATCCCCTATCAACAAATCGAATTCTCGATCGGCATCAGGATGCCCTGCATACAGCTGGTCATAAGATCTTCGGATATGGTAGAGATTGGCATAAAAACGATGCAAAAACTGACGATTTACAGCATCATCTTGTGAGAGGGATCGAATGGAAGGATGGTTTTCTAGCGAGTGGTATAATACAGGATCGTACACAGCGTCTCTTTTGTATGGTAATTTGGGCAAAGGTAGGGAAAAGCAAATGAACTCACCATTTCTTATTTAGGGCTGAATTTTCTTCATGTCCAACATGATCGAAGAGACTTCTTTTTCCTGTGTAAAAAGTTTGGGATGCTTTCCCTTTCCCTTATCTCCTAGTTTAGGATAATAGAAAGATGATTTGTTGTGTATACCCTATGAAATTTCAACCCATGAAATGGATAACTCTTGTCGCCCTATTCTTTTTGATCGCTTGTATACCCGATCCTTTGCCTTCCAATAGCGCTGTGACAGTCTTGGTGTTTCCCAATCCTGTGGAGGACCAACTCGGTGTCAATATTACATTCCCAGACTCTACAGCAGCAGAAATCAGACTCATTGGAGCGGAGAGCTCACGTGAGCTGCTATTTGAAGGGAGCTTAATTCCTGTACGAGATAGCGGAAGTGTCATTACGCCCTCCTTTAATACTACTTTCTCTTTTGACATTTCAGATGTACCAGCAGGTAATTATCGACTCCTGGTAGAGACGGACGATCCTGAGCTTGTACAAACAGTAGATGTCATCAAGTTTTAAGCCAAAGGTCAGATGAAAAGACATCATCCCATTGGGAATTTCACTTCGTTCAAGACTACAGACCTAACGTATTAGCAGTCAAGATCTAATCATATTTAAGATGCTTGATCTTTCTAGTCAGCGTACTTAAGTATCTGACGAAATGAACATCACCCTTATTTCTCTTCTCCTTTCCACATAAAACATGATTCAGATGAAAAGCATTTTCCTGATTTCTGTTTCCCTTTTGATCTACATAGGATTGAATCCACTCTTTGGCCAAAAACGTGTCACCCCCTTTCTCTACTCCACAGCAGCCATCACCATCAATGCAAGTCAATTTTCAAATGAGAATACGCTGCTGGCTGGCTGGCAAGGAGGAGGAGGTATACTGATAGGAACTGGCGCACACAAGCTGCAATTGGGAATAGAAGCGACAATAGATGCAGGCGCAGGTCCAGAGCTAGAATTTGTAGACGCATTAGGTTCACCTATCGGTACCACCCCTACCAATATCATCGAGTGGGGACCCAGAGTCCATGCACTCTACATATGGGAACAACCTAAGTGGTATGTAGGAGCAGGTCTTCAATCGGGCTATATCCTCTCATTTAGACAAGTCGTCAGAATAAATGAGATCCAAGGAGTAGGAGCAGGGGTAGATCCTATAGAGAGTGCGCCTATCGCATACTATCGTCCCCTTAGATTAGCAGTTCCGATAGAAGCAGGTATTAATTTAGGAATCCTGCGCATCTTTGGACGATGGGATCAAGGGATTACCTCCATCTCTAAAGGTGTAGACAATGGATTTCAGGTGGGTACACAGACTTTCAGAATAGGATTTAAGGTGATGCTGGGAAAGGATGAATCTTAAATAAGAGGTCAGATGTTGAGATGTGAGACCCCAGAGGAAGTAACTCTTGACCATACAACCACACCCAAAACCATAAGAGAAGAGGCTGCCTCGATTTGAGACAGCCTCTTAGACTATATTTGAAACCTCAAATCTGCGCTTTCAGAGCCTAAAACCTCTGCTTTTTAGTTAGATTTTCATCGTTCCAAACAGGGTCTCTTTCTTTTACTACTTCTCAATAGGTGCAGCGACTAGGTTGCCCCACTCCGTCCATGAACCATCGTAGTTGCGTGCATTCTCATACCCTAGCAGATACTTCGCCACAAACCACGAATAGCTCGATCGCTCTCCAATCCTACAATAAGCGATGATCTGGCTGTCTTCATTGATGCCATGCGAGGCATACAGATCTTTTAATTCCTCAAAACCCTTGAAAGTCCCGTCTTCATTGGCTGCGGTCGCCCATCCGATATTCTTCGCACCTGGAATGTGTCCGCCTCGCTGACAAGTTTCAGGAAGACCTGGAGGAGCCAGGATTTTTCCTGTGAACTCATCGGCACTTCGCACATCAATCAGGGCAGTGTCGTTTTTGCCTAGTGTAGCCATGACATCCTGCAAGTAAGCTCTGATACTCATATCAGGCGCAGGAGCCTCATAGTGCGTACCCGCGTAGGTAGGCGTTTCGGTACTCAAAGGTAGATCCAAAGCCAGCCACTTCTTCCGTCCTCCATTCATCAAACGTACATCCGCATGCTGGTAAATCTTGAGCTGCCAAAAAGCCCATGCCGCGAACCAATTGTTGTTGTCACCATAAAGAACAATGGTCGTATCAGGACTGATGCCACTCTCACTCAGTAGCTTCCCCATGTCTGCTCGACCGATGATGTCACGCGTCAACTGATCCGAGAGCTGGGTGTACCAATTCCAGCCAATCGCGCCAGGAATATGTCCTTGATCGTAAGCTGTAGTATCGGTATCTACCTCGATGATTCGAACATTGTCATCTTTGTGATGCGCTAAAACCCAGTCGGTCGATACGAGGACCTCAGGATGTGCATATGTCGCCATGTTTTGGGTTGTTTAATTTAAAATGAAATAGCCTACTAAATCTATAGAGATTATTAACAAATAAAAACTACAGCTTTTTATTTAAATAAAGATGGGTAATGATGCGTAATTGTGAGGAATTGCGTGAAGGAGGGGCCCGTAAGCTGCCAAGATAGATTTCAATCTATGTATATGAGAGAAATAATCTGACATTCTGTCACCTTCATCTGCTTCGGTATTTTCTTTGTTTCATGGCGTTTAGACAAAAATCATTCAAACACGCAATCATATAAGACTGCTAAACGCATATGAACATGGAAAAAGGCAACATTTCTGTTAGTACGGAGAATATATTTCCCATTATCAAGCGCTCTCTTTATTCGGAGCAGGAAATTTTCCTTCGTGAGTTGGTATCCAATGCAGTAGACGCTATTCAGAAGCTAAAGCACCTTTCCAGAACGGGTGAGTTTCAAGAGGAGTTGGGAGATCTGAAGGTGGAGATTACACTCGACAAAGAAGCCAAAACGCTGACAGTCTCTGACAATGGACTGGGAATGACAGGGGATGAGGTCAAAAAATATCTCAACCAAGTGGCTTTCTCTGGTGCAGAGGAATTTATTCAGAAATATAAGGACGCCAGCGAAAACGGCGACATCATCGGGAAGTTCGGGCTGGGCTTCTACTCTGCCTTCATGGTAGCTGAGAAAGTAGAGGTTGTCACCCAATCTTTCCAGGAAGGCGCAGAAGCTGTCCGATGGATCAACGATGGTAGCATCGAGTACAGTCTTGAGCCTACAGAGCGCGAAGGACGCGGCACAGACATCATCTTGCACATTGCAGAAGATGCCGAAGACTACCTCGAAAACGTACGTATCCGCACGATACTCAATCGCTACGCCAAGTTTCTTCCGATCGAGATCCACTTCGAAAATGAAGTGATCAACAATCCCAACCCCATCTGGCGTAAATCGCCTACCGAGCTGGAAGACAAAGATTATCTGGATTTCTTTCGCGAGCTCTATCCTGTGGCAGAGGAACCCCTCTTTTGGATTCACCTCAACGTGGACTATCCATTCAACCTCACAGGCGTCCTGTATTTCCCCAAGATTCGTCAGGACATAGATCCACGACGTAACAATATCCAGCTTTACTCTCGCCAAGTCTTCATCACAGACGAGGTCAGCCAGATTGTCCCCGACTATCTGATGCTCCTACAAGGTGTGATTGACTCTCCCGACATCCCACTCAACGTATCACGCTCCTACCTACAGGGTGATCCCAACGTCAAGAAAATCTCAGGCTACATCACCCGCAAGGTGGCAGACAAGCTCAAGGAGATCTTTTTTGATGATCGCGCAATGTTTGAGGAAAAATGGAAGGACATCAGCGCCTTTGTCAAGTATGGTATGATCACAGATGAGAAGTTTGCAGAAAAAGCGGAGAAGTTTACGCTGTTGCAAAATGTAGACGACAACTACTTCACTTTTGACGAATACAAAGAGAAGGTCGCAGCCAAGCAGACGGACAAAGACGAGAATGTGATCTTCCTTTATACAAGCGATCGCAAGGAGCAGGATATGTTCATCCGATCGGCTGAGGCAGCGGGCTACGATACACTGGCGATGGAAGGCGTGATAGACAACCACTTCATTGATTCCTTGGAGCGCAAACTGGAGAAAGTACGTTTTGTAAGAGTAGACAGCGATACAGTGGATAAGCTCATCCCAAAAGCGGAAGAAGACAATAAAGAAGAAGACGAAGGGCTGACGCTGACAGAGGATCAGGAAAATAAGATCAAGGAAGTATTTACAGGTACTGTCTCAGAGCAAACTTGGAGCGTCCAGTTGGCCAAGCTCGGCGAAGGTCAGCTTCCTGTGATGATCACACGCCCAGAATTCATGCGCCGCATGAAGGACATGGCGGCTGTCGGTGGACAGAATGCCTTCATGCAGGACATGCCAGACAGCATCAATGTCGTCATCAATACCCAACACCCCTTGATCACAGCGATGGTAGATACTGAAGACAATGCTGCCATGGCGAAGGAGCTACTGGATTTGGCACTCCTGGGACAAGGAATGCTGACAGGGAAAGAGTTGACAGACTTCATCCACCGCAGTGTGGACTTGCTCAAGTCTTAGACAAATAGACAGAACATATTCTCTATAAGCTATGAGCCATCCTAGATTTCGGGATGGCTCATTTTTTCTTTTATGAAAGATCTTTTGCGCATTGAGACGCATTTTCCCCACTTTTTATCCCCTACAACATCCCATTTATCCTGTGATCTGTGTTACTAATCGAAGAAATCCTACCAAAAAACGATCACTCGTACGCAATAAGGATGGATCCTTACGTCAGTTAAATCCAACACTCCTCATGAAGGGCCAGTGAATCATTTTTTGAAAAAAAAACGATAACTCAAGGCTTCCATTTGTAAGAAATTGAATCAAAAATGATAAAATACGAATAATTATATTTTATTTTTCATGGATATTGCTATACATTGAATGAATATAACAAAAATAAATGGAATTCAAACGAGAAGAGAATGGGAGAATTAGGAGATTACTCATTCATATGAAAACGAATTTTCTATTTCGCGCGCATCTTCTTTTAATCTTCTGCATTTCAATACTTTATATAATAAAATTTCATCATCCTCCCGCCCATCATTCCCTATGATTAAGGTTCTCCTTTATTGATTTCATCCTTATTTACTCCGAAAAAAGCGTAAGACCATTTGCAAAAATGTGCGAATGTTGCATTTTACAATTATTCGTAATTAAATAATCCATAAATCGAAGCACATTTGTAACATAACAAGAATCGATATTAGCCAAAAGACATTTATGAGTTCACTTAGACTAAGACAATCTAACAACCCCCATGCTACTGTAAGTTCTTCTTTAAAGCGCGTGTTTGGATCAGGGATCATAACACTGATGCTTGCAGGTATTCTTTTTTATGCCACCAATCACAATACAGGTATCACTCCCGACGATGTAGATGGTGACGGAATCACCAACGATCTGGACCTTGATGACGATAATGATGGAATTCCAGATAGCGAAGAAGGCAGCTATGTAATCACGCTTGTCAATGGAGACTTTGAAGAACTCGATCCTTCCAAGGCTACACATGTATGGGGAAAAGCACCCAAGCGTGCCATGGCACTTTTTGAGTCAGACATCCCAGGATGGAATACAAGTGCTTCCAACAACCGAATCGAGGTATGGGAATCTGGTTTTGGACGTGTCACCTCTCACAGCAACGGACATCACGCAGAAATTAATGCTTTTTCAAATGCCGAGTTATACCAAGATGTACATTTTGACCGTCCCGGTGTGATTCGCTGGGCCATCAGCCATAGAGCAAGAAAAGGGATAGACTCTATGAACATCCTGATCGGACCTGCAGGAAACCAAACGGAAGTAGCACGTGTAGGAACAGATACCAAAGCATGGAAGCGTTACTCTGGTTCTTATACACTAACCGAGGAGGGGACTGTAAGATTCTCTTTCAACGCCATCAGCACAGGTTCGGGACGATCTAGTATAGGAAACTTCATCGACAACTTTGAAGTGTATATCGAAGAAGATTTTGACGGAGATGGTATTGTCAATAGCCAGGACTTGGACTCTGACAACGATGGAATTTCAGACATCATTGAGGCAGGTGGTACAGACCCTGACGGAGACGGACGTGTGGCATATGCTACGCCTGGTGATCCTACCACAATGGTAGACTCAGACGGTGACGGACTAGCAGACGCAGTAGATACAAAAGTAGACAACAACGGTTCGGGTACATATGTAGCAGGTACGGCTTGGATACTTCCTGACACAGATGGAGATGGTAGAAAAGACTTTACAGATATCGACGCTGACGACGACGGAATTGTGGATAACACAGAAGCTATGGCCACCTACTACTATGTAGCACCCGTAGGGCATGATGAGGATCATGACGGACAAGATGACGCCTACGACATTGATTGCCAACCTTGTGGTGTGATCACAGGTACAGCTGTAGTACCCATCAACTCGGACTTGGACATCAATCCTGACTACATCGACATAGACTCTGACAATGACGCTGTAGGAGACATCATCGAAGGACATGATACAAATGGTGACGGTGTAGTAGACAATAGTGATGCACCACTCGCCAATACAGGAACTACCTCTGACTCTTCAGATATCGATGCCGATGGACTTTTGGATGGATTTGACAACAATATCGTAGCCAATGACCCTACAAATGGAATTGATCCTCTGGCATACCCCAAGGCTGAGGGAACCAACAGTGACCAAGACTGGAGATATAGCAATGTCAAGAACCTACCCGTAGAGTGGTTGTTCTTCGAGGCCGAGCCTGTAGCTGGTGCGACACAACTCAAGTGGGCCACATCTTCAGAGCAAAATGCAGACTACTTCAATGTAGAGCGTTCAATTGACGGTACATTCTTCACTTCTCTGGGCACCGTGCGCGCAGCAGGCAACTCTCAGACGGTTCAAAACTATAAGTTTACCGACGAAAATGTGAACAACATCAAAGGCCAGACCATCTACTATCGCCTCAAGCAAGTAGACTTCAACGGTGCCAATGAATACAGTCAAGTGGTAGAGTTCAGTCCTGAAAGCCGATTCTACGATCTCGACTTCTCTGTAAGCTCCTCAGGCAATGAGCAAGTCTTGACAGTTAAGGCTTCACGTAGCCTCCAGTTTACGGGTACAGTAAATGTCCTGACACTCAACGGAAAGATCGTAACAAAGAAAGCGATTGCAACCAATGAGCGTGAGGTTCAAATCCAGACAGCGGGATGGACACCAGGTACGTACATCTTCTCTTTGACGGAAGATATGGATCAGGTAGCGAGGAAGGTTCAGATCAAATAATGAAATGTGAGACTCGGTTGGTAAAAAATTAAAGTAACTCACGTTTCCACCGATCTCTTCACAGAAATATTTATTTATATCCCAATTTCATAGACTGGGTCATCTCACGAGGAGGTGACCCAGTCGCTTGTGTCAAGGATGAATCATGACAGGAAGTGTCTGAACCATCGAAGCTCCGCGTATCTGCATCCTGTATACACCTGAAGAGATCCCGCCTAGATCAAATTTTTTCTGCTCCTCGCCTCTCAACATAGAGGATTCCCTTAACAACTTTCCATCCAATGAAAATAGCAGCAGCGCGAGATTCTCTTGCGCAGGATGATCCAGTCGTACCTGTATATGATCTTGAGCTGGATTGGGAGATAGAGATACTTGAAATCCTTTCACAGAGGCATCTAGACTCGACACCACAGGAAGTACTACTGTATCCCGATAGGTACAGATCTTATTGACTCTTAGCTCTACAGGATAGGTCCCCGCACCAGCATAGGTATGTACAGGATCAGAGAGGGTGGACGTGCTTCCATCACCAAAATCCCATGCCCAGGAAGTCGCATTTGTAGAGGCATCTGTGAAGCTGACCGTCTGCGTAGCTGTATCAGCTATATGGGTAAAGTTGGCATCAATCGTTTTAATGTTCAAAGGCAAAATATCCCCGTCACACCTTGGGCCTTCTACTTCCCAATCGTAATAATAAAAATAGGCCTCTGGGAAACCATTGGATGGGCTGAGTATCGTCATGAAGCCAGGAATCTCGTAAGGATAGGAACCACCTGATACGTTGATATAAAGGCTAAAAGCATCTGTAGCTATGCTGTAGTCTCCTTTGGAGGGGATTTCCAAATCTAGGGTGACGCGTTGAGGGCCTTGGACGACATTGACTGTTTGGGAGAGAAAAGGATCCCCTATACCACCCAATCCTTTCCAGACATAAAAAGTGAGTGAACCTGCATTTTGTGCGTCTATCCACATAGAGCGAATCGTGACCTTGTCTTCTACCGTGAAACTGATCGGAATGGGGATATCGAGATAGATACCCTGTCCAATCGTTGCATCTGGAGGACCTATCTTTTGAATATCTCCAGGTATCGTTTGCTGAATGAAAATGGTAGTGTCTTTGTCCAGAATACCTGTAGCAAATAAATTACCTGTACCTGCCTCCACCTTTTCTCCGTCATACCATGTATACTCATTAGTTCCGACTAGGCTGATCAAAGCAAATGTTCCTTGGCAAATCTCCTGGTCCAGGACGACAGGCCCCTGTGGCAAACGCGCACGAACGGTTTGGGTGATCGTGTCTGCTCCTTGCGCATTGGATACAATCAGCTTAACTGCATAGGTTCCCGTAGATGTGTAGGCATGTATAGGATGCTGTACTGTGTCTGTTTCACCATCTCCAAAATCCCATCTCCATGCTTCGGGATTGTTGGTAGAAAGATCCGTAAACTGAATCAGATCCTGGCAGACTGACGCTACCTCATACGCAAAAGCTCCCTTGGGTGTGACCGCTTCCTCTGGTCCGATCAGCGTCACGTCAAAGAGGGTTCCAGGATAGGGAAAATCCGTAGATATTTCTCCAAAAGATTCAACAGTATGAGGCGCCTGTCCAAAGACCACTGCGGGGAAAAGTATCCCTAGAATGGCCCAAAAGCGCACATAATGGTTCAAAGTAAATGTAGTCATTCGAGTTCTTATTTGGTTGTAGATATAGGGTTCAAATGATCATTGTATAGGTTGGCTTAGTTCATGATACGAGAATGTACAAAAAAAGCTCTCCCTACCCACTGTAGAGAGAGCTGACAAACATTTGGTTGCTTCCTTATTAAGGATTGACAATCAGGCGAATAGTCTGCTTGAGTGTCTCGCCTCTTGCTTGAATCATGTACACACCCGGCGCAATTCCTTTGAGATCAAGAGATTTAGCAGTTTCTCCCGCTCGCAATTGCGTATTTCGGATCGCTTTCCCTTCCAGACTATACAGTGTCAGGTCAAGATCTTCCTGAACCACCTGATTCAGATTGACCCATACTTGATCCTGTGCAGGGTTGGGGGTGAGAGAGACGCCAAGTGCTACAGGTGCGTCTGTGTTAGACAGCACAGGCAGGACAACCGTATCTCGGTAGACACAAAGATTATTGATTCTGAGTTCTACAGGATAAATCCCTGCGCTTGTGTACGCGTGCAGCGGATTCTGCTGTATAGAAGTCGCACCATCACCAAATGACCATGCCCATGAAGTCGCATTGGTTGAAAGGTCTGTAAACTGCACTATGCGTGTAGTGGTATCTTCTACAAACTCAAACTCTGCATTGTCTACTTGTACGGTCACTGGTACAAGATCACTTCTACAGCTAGGTCCTTCTACCTCCCAATCATAGAGATAATAGTAGAAGTCAGATGGGGAAGTCGTCGCAGAGGAGCTGACAATAGACAGCAAGTTCGGGATGACATAAGGATAGTTGGCTCCTGTCTGGTTACGGAACAGGTCAATGCTCGCTCCTCCAATGCTATAATCTCCAGGTCCAGGTACTTCTAGATTCAGGGTAACACGCTGGGGGCCCTGAGCAGCATTGACGGTGACTGAGGCAATCGGCGTTCCGCCGCCGTTGAAGCCATTCCAAAGACTGATGGTACGTGGCCCTGCACTTCCTGCATCGATCCAAGCAGATATGATGGTCAACTTATCGTCTGCTGTGAAGTTCAATGCTCCTGTAAAGCCTGTATTATGGTAGCCACCTGCTCCGATCGTTCCGTTGGTAGGTCCGATGTTGCTCTGGATACCAGGGATAGCCTGATCGACGAATAGTACGGTATCATTAAATAGATTCCCCGTGACAAAGAATGCACCTGTATCCACTTGATTTCCTTGTCCGTCATACCATGTATATCTGTTGGGACCGATGACGGATAGCAGCGCGAGGTCTCCCGCACAGATCTCCTGATCGAGTACGATAGGTCCCTGTGGCAAGCTGATCAATACCTGCTGCGTCACAGTGTCTGCGCCCAATGTATTGGTCACAATCAAAGTCACCGTATACAGTCCACTAGAAGTATACACGTGCGAAGGATTCTGCACACTGTCAATCGCTCCATCACCGAAGTCCCATCTCCAATCCTGGGGCGTACTGGTAGAAAGATCTGTAAAGACAGCACGATCATTACATACAGATTGAATGTTGTACACGAAGGCGGCACTTGGCGCAGCTGTAGGTGTCAGACACTTGGGAGGTAAGTCAAATGCCTCTACTTGGTCTGTACGGCTAGCAGACGATCCCTGGCTGGCACTATATCCCAGTCCACGACGAGCAAATACTTCCCAAATCAGACACTCATTCGCCCCGCCATAGTTGATCTGATCTGCCAGTAAGATCGCATCACGACCGTCCACAAATCCAGGTCCACAAGGCTGCAACTTCAAGCCGTCCATGACCAATTGCAAGGCCATATTGTTTCCTCCCGTTCCTTCGTAGAAGTCGGGATCAAAGCCATATACATCTACCAATTCTAAAGTCAAATCCCATAGCATGGTACACCAAACAAATCCTACACCATGTGGCTGAGATATATTGGCTGTGTTATTAGTCGCTGCGTATGTAAATGGATTCACATTAAAATCTGGAGAATAAGGAGCAGGTCGGATTCCCTGTCCTGTAATCGGCTGGTCTACTGCGAATGTTCCAATTCCTCTACTGACTACATTGGTATCTAAGGTCATAAACAGGGCAAAATAGTCACTCCAACCTTCACCCATTTGCTCACCACCTGAAAGACAGCCACTCGTAGCGGGTCCACCCGTCAGACGGATAGAGATACCGTGACCATATTCGTGTGCAATGATGCCATTGTCAAAGTCGCCATCTCTGTCAAAGTTTCCACCCTGGCTTTGCAGCGTAGCATTGACAGGGTTGCCTAAATTGAGCTGGGAGATGATCGTATTTCCATCAGCCTGAGAAATCATGATAGAAGGAATCGTAATCGTGCTCGAAGCACCTCCCATCGCAAAGGGGTTACCAGGCTGATTATTGACGACGATCACTGCGACAGCTCCTGCATCTTGTGCTTCTTGTACCTTTACCACAAAGGCACAGTTGCCACGCTCCACGATGGCGATGTTTCCATCGACCTGAGCTGCATTGATGAGGGGCGTACAACCATCGTTAGGGTTGGGGTTCGTTCCATCGTCTACCAATACGACATCTCCTGTAATAGGCGTCGCAGGTAAGCCAGGACCGAATCCTGCTTCCGCACCTTGATAAAGGCCTGAGATCCCCGCAGGTGAATTCACATTTAAGAGATCCGCCAATCCATTGCCTCCCGTCCACAAGAACATCTGCATACGAGGGTTCCCACCTTCAGGAGGGGTACCAAAGTTGGCATTGTTGGTTCCTCCTCCATCTTGTGCATCTGCATTTACATAGTCTCCTCCTATACCTCCTTTTCCGTAGTTATTCTCTTGGAAGTTACCTGATGCCTCATCAAAACCGTAGTGATACCAGATATCGTGCATGATATTGTTAAGGTAAAATAGGTTGGTGATGGCCGCATCCTCATAGTTTGCAGGCTGTTGGTTGATATTCAAAGGAAAGTCAAAGTTCAAAGCACCTCCACCATTGGGGGCATATCCAGGAACATTGTCTGCGTTGCGATCCTCTGTAGCATAGACGTTGTTTCCACGTGTGATTGTATACTCGGGGCCTTCCGCTCCATCTGTATCATGCCATCCATAAGGAGAAGCTGTCTCATCTGAAGGGTTTATGATCAACGATCGAGGACCGTGATTTGGGCTTTCTGTCTTGAAATCAAAGACACTGTATTGCGCATTGGCAGCGGTCTGTGTAGGTCTCATCCCAAATGCCGCTATCTCATCAGATGCGCCATTGTGTGCATGTGGTACAGTAGGATGAGAGGGGAAGGCACAGTGTACTACCCAGTCCAGCTTGTCCAAGAGCTTGCCAGTAAGAGCATCTACTCTGACACTCCACCAGTTTTGGGCATGCTTGGGATAGATAGATAGATCCCATACCAGAGAGAGTTCCCCTTCGGGTCCTGGCAGGTACATCAACTGCACAGGTATATCTTCCAGTGATATATCACCTGTGTTGAAGAAATAACGGTGGCTCCCTTTTTGGCCCTGCAATGTCAGACCCGTAGGCATAGACATCCCCAGTTCCTGGGCGGCTGCGTTGACCGCTTGTGCAGGTGTCAGGGTAGGCTGAGTCGCATTGGCGCGCTGCGCCAGATCTGCCTCCAGGCGATCCGCCATATGGACGATGGCTCCGTTCTTAATCGCAAAGTTGGCAACCCCATTGTAGACCTCTATACCTTGGTATGCCTGTCGTACATGGAGGTGTGTGACGCCATTGTGCTTAGACAAAAATTGATCTGTGATCGTGTATCCCTGAACGTCCGCGAGCTGCACATCGTGCCCTTCTACATAACGCTCCAAATAAGAATTGACGAGGTTTTGATAGTCCTGCCCCGACATGCTTGTGGGTAAGAGTACCCCCAGCATCAGCCAGAAGAAGGCTCGTCGAAAGGTAAAAAACGTGTTCATCCGAGTTCTTTTTAGTTTTAGAAGTATACAATAAAATGGCTGTTTAGGTAGTGAATGCCCCCGTAGTGAAACTGAAAAATAATCAATTTATCCGAAAAGGGCACATCAGAAGCTTTCGAGATCTTTTTACTACCTAAAGAATCCACCTCAAGATTCCAATTTAATAGGCCAGCCTCCTTTATTTCTGGTCTTTTTTCTTCCTTGTTACACGGTTTCTTCACATTCTCACCAACATAAAACGGATTTCTAAGTATCTATTGTTATTGCGCAGACAATAGAAAAGGTCTTGAATTGTTTCCTCATACATACGGATTCTCTACAAACAACATCCTATGCAAATTGGTGATATTCAGCAGTTTTTAGCTTACTACGGAAAGATAAAGGCACGTACACGTAGGCTTTTTCCGTTCATTCCCCATGAAAAAATAGAGTGGACCTACCAAGAAGGGAAATTTACTATTGGGGATATAATCCGGCATTTAGGGGCAATAGAACGTTACATGTATGCAGAAAATGCCCAGGGTAGGCTCAGTCGATACAAAGGCTGTGGACCTGAACTAGCAAAGGGCTATCCTGAGGTCATCGCATACTACGAACAGATGCACGAGGAGTCCAAAGCCATCATTACTCAACTCTCTCCACGAGATCTGCGTCACAAAGTCCAAACACCTGCAGGGATAGAGATTACCTTGTGGAAGTGGCTACGCGCTATGCTAGAGCATGAGATTCATCATCGAGGTCAACTGTACATGTATCTCGCCATCTTGGGTATTCAGACGCCCCCACTTTATGGATTGACATCTGAAGAAGTAGCAGCAGTAGGACAATGATACCTCTTCTGTCTTTCTGTGCTAGCTCTTCTGCGTTTTGTGTTATGCTTTTGCGATACCTATGATGATATTTGTACATATCACCAGAGAATAACATCCCTATGGCAGGAGAAAAACTTAGTGTCAAATCCATCAGCATGATCCATGAGCTCATGGGATTGGAGAAACCCAAGCATCCGCAAATCACGTTGATAGATGCGGCACGCATTGCGGTCAAAGAGGAAGAACTAGGGACTAAACTAGTTCCCGAATGCTATATGATCTCCCTCAAAGACAAGAATTGTGGCATGGAATACGGGCGCAATTCCTTCGACTTCGATGAAGGTGTGCTTATTTTTTCCGCTCCTGGTCAAACTTATTCTCCTACCCGCGTCATCGAAGCAGGAGAAATCGAAGGGTGGATGCTGTACTTTCACCCTGACCTCATCCGCAATACCTACCTCAGCGATCGGATGGACGACTATACCTTCTTCAATTATGAGGTATTCGAAGCACTGCACTTGTCAGCAGATGAGGAGCATACCATCCATGAATGCGTACACAACATCCAGCACGAGTTCCAGCAACGCATTGACAACCATAGCCAGCGTGTCATTGTCTCCAACCTCGATCTATTGCTCAGCTATTGCCTACGTTTTTATGAGCGCCAATTCAACACGCGTACAAACCAGAGCAAAGACGTGATCTCCCAATTTGAAAAAGTCCTCAAAGCCTACTTCGATACGCAAAAGCATTTGGAGTTAGGGCTACCTCGCATCCAATATTTTTCGGAGAAAGCCAATCTCTCCCAGCATTACTTTAGCGACCTTGTAAAGAAAGAGACGGGCCGAAGTCCTAAGGATCACATCAATGATTTCATCGTGGAAAAGGCGAAGAATATGCTGCTTGGAAGCTCCCAATCTATCAGTGAAATTGCCTACGATTTGGGCTTTAATTACCCGCACTACTTTACGAGAATTTTCAAGGCGCGTACAGGTAAAACCCCTGTGGAGTACAGAGGATAATCGGGGGAAATACAGCTGCATTTTGTGTTCGTACTTCTGCATTTTGTGTCCCTTATCTTGGAAAAGTCTCTCCACCTTTGTACCAGATTAAACATGCATCATGACAACAATAGATAAAAGTAAACCTGTACTCGTGACAGGTGCCAATGGATACGTAGCCAGTTGGCTGGTGAAACGTCTACTAGACGAAGGAATCACGGTACACGCCGCTGTACGCAGTCCTGAAAATGATCAGAAAGTAGGTCACCTCAAAGAGGCAGTGGCCAATGCCAAGGGGACGATTAAGTTCTTCAAGGCAGATCTACTGACTCCTGGCGCATACAAAGAAGCCATGGAAGGCTGCGAACTCGTCTACCACACAGCTTCTCCTTTTACCATCAATGTAAAAGATCCTCAGAAAGAGCTCATCGAACCCGCGGAGAAAGGCACGGCGAATGTCCTCGAATCTGCCAATGAGGTCGATTCTGTCAAACGCGTAGTGGTCACAAGTAGTTGCGCTGCTTTGTATACAGATGCTATTGATACGGTCAATGCACCAGGAGGCCAGTTGACCGAGGATGTCTGGAATACAACGGCTTCTTTAGATTATCAGCCTTACTCCTACTCCAAAACTTTGGCGGAGAAAAAGGCTTGGGAAATGTCCGAAGCGCAGGATCGTTGGGACCTAGTCACCATCAATCCTCCGATGGTACTTGGACCTGCCCTCAACCCACACAATACGACTTCTGAGAGTATGAACATACTCAAGATGATAGGTGGTGGACAAATGGCGATGGGCGCGCCTAAAATGGGGATAGGGCTTGTCGATGTGCGCGATGTAGCAGAGGCGCATTTTCAGGCTGGATTTACCCCTGAGGCAAAGGGTCGTTACATCACATCCGCTCACAATACGGATTTCTTAGAATTGGGGACGACATTGCTACCCAAATATGGCAAGCAATTTCCTCTACCCAAGCGTGCCATCCCCAAGTGGCTCATCGTACTGGTAGGTCCCCTGACCAATCCTTTGTTCACGCGTGACCTGCTCCGCAAAAATGTCGATGTACCCTGGAAGGCTGACAACTCCAAGATCAAACATGAGTTGGGCATAAACTTCCGCCCGATGAAAGAGACATTAGAGGATTCCTTCCAAGTATTGATCGATGAGAAGATATTGGTCGCCAAGTAGGATCTTACCCGTAGCAAGATCCCCTCACACAAAATCACCTCAAAATAAACCCAGCCCTGCATCCGCATGTAGGGCTTTTTCTATTAGTTGCCTTCCACAGCGTTTCCCCCGCACCTTTTCCAGTAAAAATCATACCTTTCCTTCAGTCCAACCTCCATCAAATATTTCCTTATCTTCCTAAGGAGTCGGGTATTCCCACAATCACTAATCAGGATGAAGAGAAGAAAATCTTCGCATTTGAGCGTCATAAATCCCATCTTGAAGAACGCCTCCTCTTCCAACGTCAATCCGTCTCGTGATTTAAAAATCATATCAACCGAATAGCCAGTTCCATCTTGTAAGGGAATCTTCATTAACTTGGGAA
>JBCBPW010000116.1:0-20107 GCA_039820545.1 Bacteroidota bacterium
AGCTGGGTCATTCTTGCAATGATCCAGCTAGCAGAAATGGCGACCTTCATCCATTGCTTGGAAGTATTTTTGATCGTCCAGTAGACCGCTGCCAGAGACACAAACAGCAACGCAATATCAATCATTCCCCACCAAGAAGGACCTGCCGCATGGTGATGATGCGCGTGATCATGATCGTGATGTACTGCCTCTGCTTGTGCTACAAACAATAAGGGCGTCGCCAAACAATGTATCAAGCAGAGCGTGCTCGCAGAAGCCCCCAAAATATCAGAAGTACGACTATTTTTGAGTTGTAAATCCATCATGCCTTGTACGTTAGTGTTGGGTTGTATTGCGTTTGCTCACACATCTATTCAATAATTTTTCAAGGCCTTTGCGTTGAAGATTTTTGCCAATGAAAACCATGACACTTTTCTTCTCTTCGCCTGCTCCCCAAGGTGCTTTCTTTTCAATGTCTAATCGCTTTCCGACAGATTGAACGACAAACTGATCCTCAGAGCCATCTAACCATACCAGGCCTTTCATGCGATACAGACCTGCGGACTGCAACATGAGATAGACAAATAATTGTTGTTCCAGTAGTTGAAGGTTGAAAGGCTGATCGAAGTGAAAGGTATGTGAAACAATCTCTTCAGTATGATGGTGGTGGTGATGGTGGTGAGGTTTCGAAACGGGAAACTGCATCTCTTTCTCAGCATGGCTGTGCTCGTGGGAATGTCCATGATCATGCCCATGATGATGATCGTGCGAGTGCGAGTGCTTAAAAATTTCATCCAAAGGAGATTTCTCTGGATTCAATTTAATATCAGGAAATGAGGTTTTATGCCCCACAACCACACGAGCCAAGGGGTTAATCTTGGGCAGCCTCTCCTTTAGTGCCTCTACCTCTTCGGGGCTGACGAGATCCGTCTTATTGATGAGTAGGACATCGCTGAAGGCGACCTGATTTTTCGCCTCTTCTGTTTCTACTAACTGAGATTCGATCAGTTCCGCATCTACCATACAGACAACGCCCTTCAAGGGGAAGTGCTTCTTGATGAGGGGATGAGACACAAATGGCTCCGCCAAGCCCGTAGGGTCCGCTACGCCTGTCGCTTCTATGATAAGCTCATCAAAGCTATCTCTCCGATCAAAAAGCTCGTTGAGGATGTCGTATAAGTTATCGTTGAGTGTACAGCATAAGCAGCCATTGTTCAACTCTACGATGGTCTCATCTGGATGAATCACAAGCTCTCCATCGATCCCCTGCTCTCCAAACTCATTTTCAATAATGGCATACCGTGTATCTCTATTCTGCTGAAGGAGATGATTTAGAAATGTGGTTTTGCCCGCTCCTAAAAAGCCTGTAAGGATCGTGACAGGTTTGTGTGGTTCACTCATTCTTAACTTCTTAAAAAGTTTGATCGATCACTTATAGCTATACTCATACAAATGCAACAGTGTTGCATTTATCGAAATTAGTAAATATCCCAACTAAGGCAAAATGAGCCAGAAAATACTTCTGTTCATTAGTCATTCTCGCGAATAAATTCAGATAGGATTTACTTTCTAAGTAAAAACGCGATGAGTCGACGTCTCTACATATTCGTTATTGTCTTTCAACTCACGATAGGCAGGGTACTGGAAGGAGAAGATCTTATGCTAGCGAATCTCTTGCGTGGCCTCTCTCAGTCAATCAAAGATTATCGGCTGAAGAACCATTTTCTCGATGTTCAATTGTTTTCCCTTAAAAAAATCCAAAACTATGTCGCCTATCAATGGCGAAGCCATGTAGAGATCATGCCCAGCATTTTCAATCGTCACGTGCTGCCCTCGCTCAAACTTTGATGCAATGCCTTGCCCACTCTTGAGATACGTACGTCCATCCAATGAGCCGCTCAGTAGAAGTGCCTCGACTTGATTGGCAGGCATATCTCTGAACGTATCAGGTAGCTGAGAAAAATCCACATGTTCCATCCATTCAAATAATAAGAAGTTGATGGCGCTGCCTAATAGCGCAGATTCTATTTGATCCTGGACTTGCGCTCGACGCTGGGCAGAAATGCCACTCTGCATATCCATCGCAAAAGCCATCGGTCGAACGCCATTGTAGATGTAGCGCTTCATGACCATAACATCTGGGGCAATCGTTGAAAAATCTCCTTCATACATTTGCGCGTAGACTTTGGGGAGTTTTTTCGAGTCCTGGGGATTTTTCAAATAAAAAGTAGCAATGGCAGACTGCAATTCGAAGTTGGATATACCCACTGTATCTACGCCCCCGTTTCTGTTGATATAAGCACCTTTGGCAGGTGCCAGTTGAAGTCTTTTGTGTACTTCGATGATTTTTTGCTTGAGATCAGGATACCGCTTTTCAGATCCATAGTTCTCTTGCGCCAATTCAGCAATATGAAAGACAAAATCCTCTGTGCGCTGGGGCAGCTTGATTGTCTCATCTGATCCTTCTAGACTAGCCAAAACTACCTTATCCACTTTGTCCTCAAACAATCGGATGTATTCAAAGGCGAGATGGGAACCATAGCTAATCCCCCAAAGGGATACCTTTTCTACTTGTAGCACCTTCCGTAAGTCCTCTATGTCTTGGGCGCTCTCAGTTGTGTTATATGCTTGGAGATTTACGCCTTTTTCCTCCCAAAACTCCCTACATTTCTCAATATTCTCACTCGTTTTCTGAATGTATTCGGGCTTATCAATGGCCTTTTCCAGTTCAAAATTCACACTGTAGGGACATCTAGGCAACCTGTGCGACATCCCCGTCCCCCGCTGGTCAAAAGCAATCACATCCGCCACCTCTCTCAGTTTCATAAATAGTTCAAACCGTTTGCCTTTGGCCGTACCTGTACCCGATCCTCCTGGTCCACCTGCCAGATAGATGATGGGACTTCCTGGATTGGGTTGGGTACACTTAAACCTTACAAAAGATAGTGTAATCATCTCCTCTTTTTCGTTGGCTCGGTCTTCCTGCACGCTAAATGTACCCAACTCAGCATGGACAGTGTCATTGGCGCGAGAGACAAACTCATAAGGGGTAAGGGTCAGATCTTGTCCCATAAGGATGGATTGAAATAAACAAAAAGATAAGAGGGTACAGATGAATTTCATGAGTCGTAGGTTTAAAGGTGTGCTTTAAGATAGAATATCTCAGCCTAATAATCCCAATGCAACCTCTCAGGTACCCGTCTGGCGTATTATCTCTATTAAACCAACATATTCTTCACAAAATACTTGATCATATAGTCACAATCCTTGAAATTGGCTCTACCCAGATTCAACAGAGACATATCTATAAGGAAATAGGTCACTCCAAAGTGGATGTTCTCTGCTACAGCAAAGTACCCAAGATGACATACTACATACAGGAAATAACACGAATCAAGGGAATCTGCTTCTCCAATGAGGCGCAACTTGAAAGGGCCATACAGACTAAAAAGTACATTGATACCTGTTTTGATCAAGCCATCAATCTGGAGCTACTCGCGCGCCGACAATTCACTTCGAAATACCATTTGATTCGCGTCTTCAAAAAATATTACGGAACCACGCCCAGGCAGTACTTGATCCAAACGCGTGTAGAGCAAGCGAAAAAAATGCTACGCTCGGGTCAATCTGTTTCTGATACCTGCTATGCCATTGGGTTTGAAAGTATTCATTCTTTCTCCAAATTGTTTAAGTCCAAAGTAGGTATCCCACCTTCTATTTATAGGAGCGCAACTTTCGATAAATCGAAAAGGTAAATTTTGTTCATATTGGGATGTATTCATTAACATTCACATTATGAGAATCAAAATTGTCAGCATTCCTGTTCTAGACCAGCAGAAAGCCTTGGATTTTTACACGGATGTATTGGGATTTGTCAAAAAGGTAGATATTCCTTTGAGTGAAGGCAATCGTTGGTTGACCGTCGTCTCACAATATGATCAGGACGGACCTGAATTATTGCTTGAACCTGCCCCCCTTCACTTTGCACCTTCCAAAGTCTTTCAAGACGAACTGATGAAAGCCGGTATTCCCTGGACGCAGTTTTATGTAGACGATGCCCAAGCAGAATATGATCGACTTGTCAGCTTAGGTGTGGAATTTAGCGTGAAGCCTACCGAAATGGGGACCGTCGTTGTGGCTGTTTTCAACGATACCTGTGGCAATAACATTCAAATCGTAGAGGAGAGATAAATAAGAGATCAGACGTTGAGAAGCGAGACAAGAGGCTTCTTACCTACACAATCTGGATAAATCCCCAAAATCTGTGGTGAAATATCCAAGCCAACCACAGATGGAAAAGATTTTCACATGTTGGCATTGTAATTCAATGCCAACATAATTTTTACAAAATGATTCATGATAAAGTCTTGTGCCTGACATGAATGCCCACTTTTTCTAGCAACTTTTTCTTAGGAAAGATCCTGTAGATGATCATTCTCTTGTATTTGATCTCAAATTCCTGAAATGAACCCGTATGCATACACTGACAGGCTCAAGGCATCAAAATAAAAGTCGTTCGGTCGCACAAGTCGTTGCTCAAAGACAGGGAGAAAAAGGCTCCTCTCATACATCTAGTGGTGATAACACTCCTGCCCAATCAAACTTGACAAGTAATACGCACGTGGCGCAGCTCCAAGCCCTTCAAGAGATGGCGAATCAACATTCATCACAAGGTGTCGTGCAAAGAGTTTGCTATTCTATTGCAGGTGGTGACCAGACAACGGGTAGTGAAGCTCCTGGCGCTGATTTTAATAATGAAATCATAGGGGCCTATTATCAACAGAACGCAAATCTCGCTGTTGCTTCTCACGAGGCGGATATAGACGAAGAAACAGACGACGCCATTAGCAGACAACGGCAGCTCACACCATTGATTGGAAATATAGATCACATCGTACCTGCCAACTTGGGAGGTGGGGGATTAGAAGGAAATAGCCGTGCCCTCAGAGCGGATCATAACCAACAAAGACAGGATAATTTTGGGACACATAACACCAACCATCCTTTGAATAGCGTGAGAGTCGTTCACAATAGGACAGAATATACCTCTGCACAAACAGCCATAGACAATGGCGCAACGGATGACCAGATACAAGAGCTCATCGATCAATGGGGGGCTCCATGGGGAGGGGGAGGTCCACTTACTGATGACCGCGACGACTCAGAAACAGAAGATGAAGTAGAAATGGTAGATGCAGCAGCTGGAGGAGTTATATCAGGTGATGTATCAGACGTTGACATGGGAGACACGTGAAAGACTGTTAAATAAAAGGTGTGGAATACCCAAAACCTCTGCCTAATAGCCTGAAAGGCAATCCCTCTTCTGTGAGGTATGCTTTCTGAGTAAATCCTGCTATCTCATGTATTACTAAATTCTTTCTCTGTTTCTCCCCCCCAATAGCGATTGTACAAAAAGCTATAAACATCCATGAAAAGCTTGGATAGGATCAGGCAGATTGCGATAAAGTTGGAGACGGTAGAGGATACAGCGATCAGTAATCCGAATATCATCACCAACTGCTGGACCACAATGCGAATGGTAATATTCAATCCTTCATTTAGCACGCCTGTATTGTTGTACTCTTGCTTGTTTACATAATGCCAACGGTAGTAGATAAAATGCTCCAAAAACATCAGCAGCAAAATCCACCAAAATAGATTGAAGCCGAGAATGGTCTCGCCCGAAAGGTGACTCCCAAAATAAGCCAAACCAGAAATCAGATTCATGACGGTCAGTTCCAATAAGGCCACGGGGATACTGACGACTAAAAAGACGAGGATAAAGATAAATTTGAAGCTTTTGCGTACCACACCTGCAGCAGGGTTGACCATCTTACCCATTCGCTGAAGAAACCCTCCTTGGGATGTTCCCATCTTGAAATCAAGACTTTTGAGCCATACTACATTGTGTTTGGCTCGCCGCATTTTCAAAATGGCAAACCAAGCCAAGAGAAGCGTCTCTATAAAATACAGATAGACCGCATCCACAGCATCCCATCCTTTAAATATAACCGCATACAGAGGAATCAAGTCAATGATGACGATGACCAACAGAAAGCGGAAGTTCTTTTTCAGGTTGGCATTGAAGCGCTTAAAGAGAAAATCGTTAAATGTCATGTTTCAAAGATGTGAGGAATGGAGGGAAGGTTGAAGGTTACTTTGAATCTCTTTTTACTTTCATTCGATGTCAATCATCTGAATGGCTTTTCCCGACTCTAATCGAATTTCGCCTTCAATTTCCCATATCCCTAGTTTTTCCGTTTCCCATGTATGATGTAAGTGAAAGGGAGTCTTCATCTGTTCCAGCTCTTTTTGATCTACATCCCAGACATGAAATCCTATCAGTTCGTCCCGATCGATGAAGGACCAGATATTTTGGAGAATATTTTGGGACTGCATAACGGCCTGTGTCACGGCTTCTTCTATCTCATGTATAAAGCCATCGACCTGATCGCTGAAGTACTGCTTGATGGAATCCTGGATATTCTCTACATCAATTTTTTTCACATCAAATCCCTTAAGTGCTTGGTTGACGGCCTTCCTTACCCGCTCATTGAGTGCTTTGTGTCCTGCTTCTGCACCTGCCATGCTGACATTTTTCTTCTCCATCAATACAGCGATTACGCCTAACATCCCTGGAATGGTATAATTGAAAAAGGGTACAGAAATGGGGCTCAAAGCAGATTCCCAGCCTCCTACAGTCGATGGGATGGGCAGGTTTTCACCCTTATCCATCGGATCTCCGCCCAGATTACCTTGGCTTCCTTGGGAAAAGAAGAATTCTGCTTCGCCTTCTAGCTGGAAGGACTCGCTGAGTTGCACACAACTCCCATCTATTTTGAACATGACGACCCAGAGGTAGGGTTCGGTGCGCCGCCAGCTGCTGACTTTTTCAAGACAGGTCAATTTTCGGAGCCGCACCTGGAAGGACTGTGGAGAAGTAGACATAGAGAATAATTGGAGCAGGAAATTCTGATTTTTGGGGAACTTCTCCAACGAAAATGAGCAGGAGTTTGAGATCCTTTTTATATGGACCAAAAGGGAACACTTATTTCTGCAACTGAACAAATCAATTATTCAATAATTGATTGCGCTTTTCAAGACAAGTCCCTATCTTTGCGGTCCATTTTTGTTACAATTATGATGGATATCAAACCAGTACCGTTTAAAAACGAGTACGAAACAACGTTCATCCTCCCAACCGATCTGCCTGAGGATGAAACAAAAGCGGCAGTGGACAAATTTGTCCAGTATATCAAAGACAACGATGGGGAAATTCACAACATTGAATTTTGGGGCAATCGTCGCCTCCAATACCCCATACAGCGCAAGGTAAACGGATATTACGTTTTCATCGAGTTTCGTGCCTTTCCTAGCATCATTGCTCCCATGGAGCAGAATTATCGTTACGACGAAAAGGTACTACGCTACCTGACTGTTCGTTTGGATAAGCACTCATTGGCCTTCAACGCGAAGCGCCGCGAGCAGGGATTCGGCCTACGTAAGGACGCAAAAACTCCTAAAAATTAATTTATCGCTCACCTTTAACTTTTTGAAAAAATGGCTAAAGATCCAGTAATCGGACCCACGGCGGTAAATAGAATTCGCACGGAGTCTAAGCAAAAAAAGTATTGCCGCTTTAAGAAAGCAGGCATCAGATACATCGACTATAAAGATCCTGACTTTCTCACCAAGTTTGTCAACGAGCAAGGAAAGATTCTTCCCCGTCGTATCACAGGTACTAGCTTGAAGTTTCAGCGCCGTCTAGCGGTTGCAATCAAGCGTGCCCGTCACCTGGCCCTTCTCCCATTTGTAACTGACGAATTCAACAAGTAGAGACATGGAAGTAATCCTAAAACAACCCGTAAATAATTTGGGCGACCAGGATGATATCGTCAAGGTGAAGCCTGGATACGCTCGCAACTACCTGATTCCTCAGGGAATGGCGATCCTCGCGACTGCTTCCGCCAAGAAGGCCCTCGAAGAGAAGAAGCGTCAGGCATCTCACAAATACGAGTTCATCAAGCAGCAGGCAGAAGCCGAAGCAGAGAAACTCAATGGTGTAAACCTCGTCATCCAAACACTTGCGGGTGCCGATGGTAAACTATTCGGTTCTGTGACTACGCTTCAATTGGCCAACAAGCTGAAAGAGCAAGGATATGAGGTCGACCGCCGTAAGATCACCGTCGGAGAGATCCGTGAAGTAGGTGACTACGAGGCAACGATCCATTTGCACAAAGAAGTCAAGGCTGAAATCAGCATTCAAGTTATCCGTACCGAGGGATAATTTTGATCATACGAGAGGTGGAAAGTCTACTTTTTACCGTTAGATATGGGGCCCCTTTTTGGGGCCTTTTTTGTTGTGGCTCGTAAAGATGCCATTTATAGCGTCTACCTATTTCAGATACAATCTGAAGAGAGACAGCGTTCCACGTTTGTATTTGTCTGTCGTCTCATTTAAATATGACAATAATCGATTTTGTCCCTCCCGCTGAAAGCCCGATTATTGTATGTTGCAACATCTAACCCTTCCTTCTATGAGTCCAGAACCATCCACTAATCCCTTACTTTGCGATCCCGTAACAGGTGTCTGTGAAGTGCCTGGAATGGAAGAAGCAAAGACGCAAACAGCAGCTTCTCGCAAACCTCTACATGTCACTTACTTTACCGACCCTATTTGTTCGTCTTGCTGGGGAATTGAACCACAACTTCGCAGGATGAAACTGGAGTATGGCGCCTATCTAGACATCTCCTATCATATGGGAGGACTCTTACCTGATTGGAGCTATAACAGCGGAGGAATCAGTAAACCGAGTGACGTAGCGCATCACTGGGATGAAGTAAGTGTGCGATACAATATGCCCATCGATGGAGACGTATGGCTGGAAGATCCACTCGATTCTTCTTATCCGCCCTCGATCGCATTCAAGGCTGCTCAGATGCAAGATGAGAAGAAAGCGATCCTTTTCATGCGCTACATGCGAGAGCTGCTATTTCTTCAAAAGAAAAATGTGACGCGCTGGGTGTTTGTCGAGCAGTCTGCACAAGTGAGTGGACTCGATACCCAGCAGCTCAAGGTAGATTATGAGGGAGTAGCCAATCAGCATTTTGAGACAGACCTAGCACTGGCTAAGAGCTTGGGGGTTCGCGGATTTCCAACCTTATTTTTTGTGAATCAGGAAGGACAGCAGGAAAAAGTCTATGGTACCAAGCCTTATCAGGTCTTTCAGGCCGTCATCCAGAAGCTGTATCCTGAGGCACAACCCAAGAAGTACGATTCATCCTTAGCGGGAATCCTTCAAGTATATCCTAGTCTTACGATTAGAGAATTGGCTGAGTTGGCTGAAATGACGTTGGAGGAGGCAGCAGCAACATTGAATGAGGAGCTTAGAGAGGTGAGACTGATCAAAATCGAGACAAAGAATGGAGATCTGTATCGAAAAGTAGAAGCTGTCCATCATGCATCCTAGGATGGATACTTAGCTCAAAAGCATTTACTTTTCTTGCTTCTCATTTCGCGATCAGTGACATCCAGCGGCAATTTCCATTTTTTCTGTAACCAATAGTCAGGAATGTTATCAAAGTGAGTGAATACACATGGATGTCATATACTCACACACCGCTCATGTTTCAAAAATTCTGGAAAATTTGCCTGATCAGTCTCTTTACGCTCATTGCTTGGATTGCCTGGGATATTCTGATCCCTCGCCCCTACGATATCCGAGAGTTTGAACCTGTAGAGATGGGGAAACTAGAGGCTGCGATGTGGAAATCCTACTACGAGCAGAAACCGCTACAGCTCTTTGGACAACTGACGCAAACGATGCGCACCCAATTCAAAGCACCTTTTTGGAAGAGTGTGCAACTAGGATATTTTGCCACAAGAGCTGCGCTCA
The DNA here is from genome assembly GCA_039820545.1 of Bacteroidota bacterium. Lineage (GTDB taxonomy): Bacteria > Bacteroidota > Bacteroidia > J057 > J057 > JALEFZ01. Next base: position 9,876 of record JBCBPW010000116.1, read on the forward strand.
CCTTCCAAGAAGGAAAAGAGAGAAAGGAGTATCTACAAGCGCTCCCTTATCTAGAATGCTACTATCAAGGCATACAAAATCTGTCCTTTCAATCCATCAATATCGAAAAAGCAGCCCGCCATGAACTCGAGTGGTGGATCATTCGCCGAGAGCCACACCTCCATTCTCCCAAGGAGTGGAAAATATGGATCTCTGAGATCGCAGAAACCCTCTATCAAAAAGATGATCGCGCATTCCAACTCTACGCACACCTCAGAGTAGAAGCGATGCTCAAAAGAGATGCACTAGGTAAGCAAATCACAGATCAAGATTGGAGAGAAATCGAGGAGAAATTGCAGGAGAGCTGGATGGCACTGTATACAGCTGTACATAAACCCAGAGTTCGCACATATATAAACTATAACTTGTGACTAAGTATAATCAAGGTCCTTGAGTAGTCACTTTTTTCTACTTATCCCACAGTGTCACTAACAGACAAATAGATTGCAGCATGATGCCAGCCGTCCCCCCAGACATCTGCCATGCGCCGAAATAATAATAACCCGTATAAATCACGCCTATAAGCATCAGGATCATGAGTACAGATCCGCCTACAGGAGGGTATTCACTTTTGGATGTTCGTCTTAATATGAGCAAATGAATCATACCCAGGATCATGAGCAGATATCCCATCATCAGACTCATACCCTGCCATAAGTCCCAGATATTGGCTTCTGTTCCTGAAACCACAACTTCGTGATTGAGGAGTCTCTGTATCTGTTCCGTTTTTAGATCCCTGAAGTGTGCGATCGTGTGTAGAATGCCTATAAACACACAGGTAATGCCATTGATCCCGTAGGAAATCTTTGCAAGCTGTTTCATATCCTCATGCTTTCTTACAAAGGTGACCATTCCCCCCTGTCAATGCATTGACGTTGGTTAAGATTTATGCCTCCGCCGAATTCGGCTTAAACTTTCAGGTCGAATGCCCAAATACTGAGCAATGAGATATTGTGGCACACGCTGAAAGATCATGGGTTGTCGCTCCATCAGCCTGTAATACCTTTCTTCGGGTGAATCCATCAACAAGGAGGAGTTCCGTTCATGCATGCGGAGCAGCTTTTTCTTTCCGATGATCTCTGCCACCTCCTTCGTAGCTGGAATCGACTTATATAGTTTCTCAAATTGAGCAAATGGGATGACGATGAGTTCGGAGGGTTCCAATGCTTCGGTAGCGGATAGGGAAGGAGATTGGGTTTGGTAGCTGATGTAGTTGCCGACAAAGTCATTTTCAAAGAAAAAATCAGTCGTAAATTCTACACCCTCTTTATGCTCATATTGACGTAATAAGCCCCTACTGACAAATCCCATGTACGGGCTCACTTCCCCTGCTTTTTCCCATCTCTCTTTTTTCGCCAGTGTGACGGCACGCGTACTTCTAGCAAATACTTCGAACGCTTGAGGGTCGATTGCCACAAGTTTGTTCAGTTCTGCTAATAGAGACTTTATGCTCACAGATTACTCAGACTTTTTTAGGTGAAATTTTCGATATCCTATGTAAAATGACTGTTAGCGCGCGCTAAGTGTGCCTTCTATTGGGAATCCATATATGGAAATATCTGGCTGTTAATTTCCTGGACATAAGAAATAGGGTAATAGAGAATGATCCTGTAGTCTAGGGTTGAAACCCCTAACCTAGATTATGCCACCCTTTCAGGGTTCAAAGATGGTTCATTGTCCTGAAGGGACAGTGTCATATAGCATGTGGGGTTTAGTCCTATGCTCAACCCTACTATGAACTTCAATCCCAGTCTGAATAGTATATATAAGGTATTTGCTCCATCAAATCATCGAGATAATCGCTTACCCATTCCTGAATTACATATGAGAACGTGATCCAGCCTCTTATCTTGTGTATGTGTGGAACAGCCCCTTTCCTATTTGTTCGTTCATCACGAAATAATTTTCCACTAAACTTTCCATTGACTACCAAAAATAGATCCTTTTCATCTGTAATGGGAATACATCCATTGAAGTGGTGATCTGAATACAGATAATCATCGTACAGCCATTTTTTAAAGGCTTCTCCTTCGTAAATCTCATTCATTCCAAACAGGGACAGCTGCTTTTCGAGGGTATTTGCGTAGTGGGCTTTATAAGATGCTCGAGCATTCTCTATATCGACAAATTCTCTCAGGCTCTCATATGAATTTTTTATAGACTCTGAGAATGTCTGAAAATCCGACATAAAGACATGGGACTCATAGGGAAAACGCCTCTTGGCGTTCTGATAATAGTTGACTCGTTTGGGGTCTTCCTCCTCGATCGTCAAAGGGCTAATACCCCCAAATCCCCCATTTCCCACATTCATGAGGAATTCCTTATATATGATGGGGAGCGCTACTTCATATTTCGTTTCGAATGCGGATACTGCTTCTGGACTGAGTTCGGGATTTCGCTCGACCACTGGTGCAGAATCGCACACACTGATAGCATATTGCATCTCCATATTTTCAAATAAGGTAACCTGCTCTCCTATACTGTCTATGGATTTATGAGTGGACATGAGTAGATTTGATTCTTTACACTGCCTTCTCCAGATTGTATCTAGCGTGTGTGTCTAGCTTTAGTTATAAACTGAAGGGGGCACAGTTCTGTGCAGGGGTTGAGATCTAAACCATCAATTTTTCTAGAAGTTCTTTTTTCTTCTTTTCCTCTAGCGTAGTACAATATCCTACATACTCTGCAAGTAAGGATCTGTCTTTAAGAACCAACCTTATGAATCTACCACTAGGCAACGAGGTAATACCCTCGTTTTCGATATTGGAGATTGTAATTTTGCTAAAGCCCAAAATTAAGCTCAGAACAGAAGCTGCTATATTATATTTTTTCCTAAAGTTTATGATTTCAGCAGGCGAAACGGCTCCCTTCTCAACGAGATAAGCGCTTTTCATGGCTTTCAAATTACGCGCCGTTTGCTCTTTTGTGTAGTGTTCAACAAGTACTTGCCTATTGATCATACCCGTTTCTTCATCTACCTCATAATCTAAGTAGTAGACTTCATCATATGTAATATGTATCCCTCTAAATTCCTTTTCCACAGCCCGTTGTAGTTCATCCGTAAATGTATTCTCCCTGGTTAAAACTTGTCTTCCTGCCATAATACTAATCTTTAAATGGTTGATCCATTGGATATATAGGAGGATGATTTGAAAAAATTAAGATTTGTAATCCTTTTACTTCAAGCCCATATTTTAGATAAATGCCTACACGTTCTAAGCCTATTTCTGTATAAAAAGCACAGACATTAAAATCAGCTCTTTTGGAAGGATCAATTCCCCTGTAATAATTAGAGGGAGTCAAATGAAATATAGCAGCTTCAATATCTTCTATCGTGATATCATGATCTATATTCAATAACGCTAACTCATCCTGTGACTTCTTCGTAAATGTAATCGTGACATCATTAGAAATTCTCTCTTTTGTTTCGTCAAGAAATTCTTGGACTATTTTGACGTTGGCTTCCGTGTAGGGTAGGATTTTCATAGTGGATGATTGTGCTGCTGATTTCACTTACAAAATAAGATATAAATATTAATTTCTCCCAATGAATGGGAATTTTTAATATTTATATCATCACATGTACAAATATTTAGTAGCCCACTATTAGAATGAATCTTTCATCAGGCCTATTTTAAATGGCTACTACTTTCAACCTTTGTTACTCATTTTAAACTGACTACTCCCCCTCAACCTTCTGAATAAACGAAAAAACCTTATTCCAGGACTGCATGATAGCCGATTTGTCTCCCTGGATGGTTCCTCCATATTCAAATTCATAAGACTTCCCCCCAATATGCATCTGGCCTACCCGACCATTAGTCACCGTCTCTACACTTCGGGAGATCAAATGACCCGCTTCTTCAAATTGGGCATTCTCAAAATCATGGGAAAAATTATTTGCAGTCAAGCGATCGGCGATCATGTCACTCATCAAGGCAGAAGGCCAAATCTTATCCTCTTTTCCTGATAGCAGTAAGATGGGACCGCCTATATTCTCGACAGGAATCATAGCTTCGGGAAACTCATCGATACGCGCCAAACCTGCCATCCAGTAGGGCAATGTCTCTATGTTGGGAGCCTCCGTTCCCTGGATCTTGCGCATGGGAAGGTAGGGGATGGCTTGACCTTGATAAGTCCAACTCGGTTTTAACGAATCGGAGTTAAATGGCAGGACGGCATTGGGCCAGGAGATGGAGCTGGGCGCAAATGCGATGACGCCACTCACCAGTTCGGGGAACCTACTGGCGATCACCAATGCCAATTCTGCATTTCTCGATGCACCCATCACCATGATCTTCTTGGGATCTACCTGAGGTTGGGCGCCTAGCCATTGGAGGGCCTGCTGAAAGTACTCTAAAGGAATCTCTTCTAGCAGGTCAGGAAGTCCTTCTCGACGATGGTAAGGCAAGGAAAGTCCGACATAGTTCCGTTTGGCAAATTCTTGTCCCCAGTAATCTCCCCCTGCACCTCCACCAATTACTATGATGGCAGCGTGGTTTTCTATCTCTTCGTTGGCAAAGAAGTTGGCAACAAATCCCTGATCCTTGATGAGCTTGGGTTTTATCCCGTCAAATAAGAGGTTGTCAATCACAACATAGCCCATCACCAGCAATGCGGCTGTGGCTATGATTCCAATGGTCAGTTTTGATTTCATTCTGGTGTGTCCTTTTCCAATGATTTTTCCCTCTTAGGAAATCGATTGTTTGTACATGGTAAAAAAGTAGAAAGGCAAGAATCCTAATACGAATACTACTCCTCCCAGTATCAACAACATATCTGCGCCTTGTAAGTGCATCAACTTAAATAAACCTGAAAGTCCAACGATGCCTGAGGCTACTGCCCCCGAAATGATTTTCAATCTCACAGATAGGGTTTGAGACAGCGCGACTTTGTACCTGTCAAAAGCTATGAGGGGAATGAAAATTAAGAAAAGGGTCAAAAAGCCCACTATGAATAACGCTGAGGCAAAGGGCATGTGGAGTAGCTTCAATGTGACACCCGCAGTGAGGGTCACAGCTCCGATAAATCCAGTTGTATACATGATTTGTTTCATCAATTTGATTCTTTTGGCGTTGAGTAAAAAAATGGTTTGGTGCTGGATTTCCATCAATCCATCGGGGGCTAGATCTGCTACAGCCTTTTCCAGCACTTGCTCAAATGACTGCCCTTCGCTCAGTTCGCTCTCTACCACACAACACAAATGGTCTATCAGATCGTCCCGAAGGGTACGAATCTTTAGTCCTTGAGCATCCACAAGGTTCTCGATGATCTGCTCTTGATCAGGGGTTAGTCTCATACAATCTTCAGTTCAGGAAAAACCAGTTTATTCAGCGTAGCTACAAAATCCTTCAGCTCTGCCAAGCGTCGCACTTTTTCTGATTCGCCTTTGGTCGTCAAGAAATAATATTTCCTCACTCTCTTGCCTATATACTCTTCCTTGTAGGAAAGCAGACCATCCTTAGTCATTTTCTGTAAGGCAGGATATAAGGAGCCATCCTTGATCAGGATTTTCCCATCTGATTGCTCTTTTACACGCTGAAAAATCTCGTAGCCATACATCTTTTCATTTTCTGCCAATAGATTCAAGATGATGGCTGACAGCGTTCCTTTGAGTAATTCCTTTGAATACATAGAACGAATATACATATTTATACAATACATCATAATTCTATGTATTGGTTTTTCGTGCTTATTTTAGATTCTGGGGGATAGGTGCTGAATGAGGTGGAATACCCTGTAAATGGTGTATATATGGGAATAGGGACCTATGTGTACTGCCGCAATAGCCACACATAAGGTCCCATACCTCGGAATCGAACAATTCTTTAGGGGATCGTCGTACGTATAAGCCGAAACCCCACGCGTGCACGCACTTTTATTAAAATGCCTCTATCGCTCTTTGATTCCACACACCAGAGTGAGTAGCGGTTCGAGCGTAGGTTTCAAAATCAATCGCGGGTCTACCTAGCACCTTTTCGACATCATGCGAGATATCCTGGTTGTCGGGATTGCCTAACACTTCTTGAAAGAGATAGCCAAATAGCCAGATATAGGATTCGGGTAGTCCCGACTTGCGCATTCCTTCTTTGAACTCTTCAATAGAAATCGGAACGTACTGTATAGGGTGGCCGATCTCGTCTGCCATCATTCCTACGACCTCTCTAAAGGTATGCTTCTTGGGTCCTGTGACGGTAATGGTTTGGCCATTGTAGCTATCATCCATCAGGACTTGGGTCACTACATCTGCGATGTCATTGGCGTCGGTGAAGGGAATCTCTGCATCGGGTACAGGCAGCGCGACCACACCGTTTAGGACAAACTCCAAGAAGGCCCCTTCACTGAAATTCTGATTGAACCATGACGCTCTCACCAGGGTATAGTTCAATCCTGAGTTCGCAACAATCTCTTCGCAGGCTTCGGCCTCTGTTTCTCCTTTTCCTGAGAGCAATACCATTTTGTCTAGTCCCTCTTTCATGGCTTTCTCCGTGAGGGTGGTGATCGCATCTTTGGACCCTGGCACTGCCAAGTCTGGATAGTACACGACGTAGGCTCTGTCCATATCCTTCAATGCTGCTTCATAGGTTCGAGAATTCTCCCAATCGAAGGCTGGGCTCGTTTTCCTCCCTACTACACGCACATTGTGACCTAGATCTGTCAGGTTCTTAGCTACGCGACGTCCTGTTTTTCCATTTCCACCGATGACTAGAATGTTTTCTACTTTCATTTTCTTGATTATTGAAATAATTGATAATGAATGCATGCATGTGGAGACCTTCGCGTCTTGAAATGAGATCACCATTCCCACACGCATGAACATAAGGATGTGTTTCCGTCAATATGTTGTTGTGATAAACTGCTTGCTGTGTTTGATGAATGAGCTCAGGGGCCATTCTGAAAAGATACTGCTACTCATTATTTGGTGTAAACCAAACCCAGCAGTAAGAGAACAAAGGCGAGGAAAGAGGTGACTGTTCTGACAGTATGCCATCGATTCCAAGGCTGCTCAAATTTCTTGCGTAGCGCGCCCAGCTCTGTTTCAGTCAGCGTAGACAGATTGGACTTGTCCAAAATCTCATTCAAGGGGACATTTCCGAAAATGGTCACCAAGCCTATCCCGACAAAGAATAGGATAGCAGCTGTGAGAAAGAGCCAAAAACTGACACCGCTATTCTTGAAAAGGTATGTATTGATAAATAGCAATAAAGCGGGGCTAAAGAATACAATCAAAAACTTGCCATTGACGATGGCGCGATTCATGGCCTGGAAGGATCTCAAAAATGGGAGATCATCTAAGAGGCCAATTCCTATCGTTACCGCATTGGACCACGTGAAACATAAGCCTGCGGTGAGTCCAGTGAAGATAATGCCGAGCAGTAAGACTGTGAGTTTGATTTTCGTTTCCATCATTTTTTAGTTTTAGTGGAGGAGATCCAGGTTAATAAGTCTTCATATTCTTCGGAGGTGAGTTTGATTTTCCTCCCTTGTGGCATGCGTTTTCTCAAGAATACTTGTTCATAGACATCATTGGCCCAGCCATCCATTTTCTCTGGGTTGAATACACGCCGCTTATTTCTTTTGCGGTGGCAGACGTTACACTTATTCTCTAGAATGTAGAAGGCTCTGCTCTTCGGGTCATCCATCACCTTTGGGGCAGACTCAGTGGTAGGCAACATTAGGGTATCCTTCTGGATAGGTCTGTATGCCACGGGAAAAGCAAGAACTGCTGAGAGAGAAAAGAGGGTCAAAAGTTTTACCAATGTTATCATCGTGATATGTTTGATTGCCGATGATACAAAGGTGGGCAGGAGTCAAAGGAAATTTTTGACACCTAGGGACAACCTTTTAACATTTTAAGCCAGGGGATACGACTAAGACCATATTTTAAACTTCACATCTGCGAAAAGTTTGGGCTTTCAGAACCTGAACTTCATCTATTTTGATCGATTTAGCCCCACTAAATCTCACAAAATAGCTTGCATCAGAACCTAAAATCTCTGCCTTTTAGCTAGATCTTCATTGTTCCAAACATGGTCTAGATACTTTTTCGGAATTGGGAGGGGGTTTGCTCCGTCCACTTTTTAAATGCGCGATTGAATGCACTTTGCTCAGAAAAGCCCGTCAAAAAGGCAATCTCTCCTATGCTCTGGGCATCTTTCCGTAGCAGGTCTTTGGCAATGGATTCTTGCGTCTTTTTCACCAGATCACGATACGTCACACCCGCCTCTGAGAGTCTACGCGTGAGGGTCCTGTTACTCATGGCCGTGAGGTCACTGATGTAGTGGATACTCGGGATACCTGTAGGAAGTGCGTCTTTGATCAGATCTTCCACGTCGCGGACGAACTTACTCCCTGGAATCTTGATTCCTTTGGTCTTTTCATCCACTTGCTGGAGCAGGTAGCTGTTGATACTAGCATCCGCTTTGGCCGTTCGGATGTTTAGATCTTCTGTTCGATAGCTGATGGAGTATTGAGATTGGTTGAATAAAACCGGACACTGAAAGGCAGCGTGAAAGCTTGTGAGATCTGTAGGCGGGCTATGCTTGAAACTGACCTGGATAGGCGAAACATCCTTTTCAGACATGGCTTGCAGGACGACTACGGTAGCAGACAAACTCGCCTCTGTGGACAATTCCATCCCTCTCCTGTGGGCCTCTCGATGAAGGATAACATGGGAGACATCTTCTACTTCCTGGACTTGCCATACAAATGTGTTGGACAGCAACTTGAAATAGCGTTCGCTGCGTTCATAAATTTCCCCTAATCGAGAACAAGTGCGCCAAGAAAGTCCCAACACACCATAATCTTCAATCACCATTTGCTGTCCCACACGCACGCCAAAGCCAGGACCTAATCGATCGTCTAATTTTTCATGTGCCGTCAAGAACTCTTCTGCAGCAATCACCTGTATTTTTTCTGCCTCATCCATAGAGGTAGGCCAGTCTGCAAAATCCTCTCTCGACATCCCCTCCTTAATGGCCCAATTCAACATCTTCAAATACAGATTGACAGAAAAGTATTTCATTTTTATAAATAGCTTTTTCTCAACGACTTTTCACTTTATTTAAATTATGATAAATGGTTCATATATACAAATTTAAATATCTCCCTTCACCTGAGGTATTCATGGGTCCTTACATTACCTTTTGGCATAATATATCGTCGCACGTCCATTCCCCACCTGTCGGATGAGATTTTCACTTTTGAGATATTTTACGTCTTTCCTCACATTGTGAATATTCTCTTCGGGCATGGCAAACGCAATATCCGAAATCTTAACAGGTTCATGTTCAGTGATATATTTCCATACTTTTGACTGACGTTCTGTGAGATAAGACTTCGTTTTCTTTATTTCATCAAATCTTGCTTCCAGTATATCTATGGCTTCATGAAGCATCTTTAGAAAGTATTTGATCCAGCTTGATATATTCTCTTGATCTGTATATCTGTCTTTTTGACCGTCTATCAATACTTGGTAATAGTCTCTTTTTCTCTTTTCAATCTCCGTTTCCATAGAGGTATAATGCATGAAATCATACCCACATCGTAGCAACAGTAAGGTAGTGAGTAAGCGTGACAATCGGCCATTTCCATCTTGGTAAGGGTGTATAGAGAGAAATTCATATATAAATGCCGCTATCACGATCAGCGGATGGTAGGCTTGAGAGGTTAAATTGTCATTTGTCCACTGGATAGCCGTAACCATCTCATCTTCTACTCTACTAGGATCTGTGGTATTGAATATGACTTTTTCGCTCCCTCCTGGATATTGCACGACGACTTTATTGGTAATGGTTTTATACTTTCCTCTGTGATATTCATCTTTTGTGCTTGCCTTCAACAGTGTGTTATGTAGATGATGTATATTATTTGGGGTTAATGAAATGTGCGTATAAGAATCCATGATCAATTCCAATACTTCATAATATCCATACACTTCTTGTTGTTCTCTTTCTTTCAACTGACTCATGGAAAGATTGGAGAGTAGTTTCTCTACCTCTTGGTTGGTCAGCGTAGATCCTTCAATCCTTGTAGAGGAACCTATGCTCGAGATGGTTGCAACTCGATTTTCAATCTACTCAGCAAGTCATCAAAGAGATTGCCTTCATCGATTCATTCAAAGGTAAATGGGCAGGTTTAGAGGTAAATGAATCAAGACTCCTGCGTGAGTTAAAGCAAGTTGCAACCATCTC
>JBCBPW010000117.1:0-19950 GCA_039820545.1 Bacteroidota bacterium
CGAGAGAGGTTTATTTCCATGAACAAGCACAATCTCCGCAAGCCTATCTCTTCAATGGAAATTTCCTAGATGAGCTCGGATACTGGTTGCTGGACAGAGGGTTTGCCGAAAAGGCTTTAGGTATTTTTCTATTGAATGTAGAACTGGAGCCTGAAGATGCAGGCTGGGTAGATAGTGTGGCAGATGCTTATGTCGCCATGGACAGCACAGCGTCTGCCATCAAATGGTATCAAAAAGCACTGGAAATGGATCCTGAGCAAGATTTTTCAAGAGACAAGCTAAACAAGCTAATGGGAAAATAAGCCTGAATTGATTCGTTAGGCAGGATGGAGCAGTTATCTAAAGAATTGAACATATATTACACGCGATTGAGTAGAATCATCAATGACAGAGAAGAGCCTAATATTGAGTTGACTTACAGATTAGAAAACACTCCAGTGGCTTGATTCCAGCGATTATATGGTGGAAGCTTATCATCAAGAAACAGGAATATTTCATCAGACAGGATAAAGAAACGCGGAAGTTAGAGCCTTCAAAAGTTAAGAATCCTATTAAACTGGTGGTCTGAGAGGAGAAAATGGTATATTTTACCCTGTCTGTAACCCAATCCTACACCTACATGAACAGAATCGCCCTTTCCCACGTTCGTCTCAGTTTACTGATAGCTTTACTCAGCACCGCTTATTTCCTCTCCTGCTCCAATCCTGGTGGAGGTACGCAAACCACCGATGCGCGCATCCAGGTTTCCTTCCCCTCGGACTATGAGGAGGAAGCCCTAGATGGTCGAATGATAGTCTTGATCTCCAAGGAGGCAGAAACAGAGCCCCGATTTCAGCTGAGAGATGATGCCAAAACCTGCCAAGGCTTTGGGATAGACGTCACAGACTGGAAGCCAGGGGAGGCTTTGCCATTCGATATGGATGCATTTGGCTATCCTGTTCGGAGCTTTGTAGACCTCCCTTCGGGAGAGTTTTTCGTACAAGTATTGTTTCACAAGTATGAGACGCTCAACCGAGCAGATGGACATGTCGTCAAACTGCCTATGGATAGGGGAGAGGGACAAAAATGGAATCGGGCACCTGGCAATCTTTATTCTACCCCCCAAAAAGTCACGATCCAAAAGGGACAGTTTCCTTCTCTAACGATCCAGCTGGACCAGCAGATACCCCCTATCACCGAACCCGAAGACACGAAGTATATCAAGCACATCAAAATCAAAAGTAAATTGTTGAGTGATTTTTGGGGAAGGGATATGTATGTGGGGGCGCATGTCTTGCTGCCCGAAGGCTGGGAGTCGCATCCCAATGTGAAGTATCCACTGGCCATCATGCATGGGCATTTCCCCAATGATTTTGGGGGGTTTCGTACGACCCCTCCCGATCCCGATCTAGAACCAGAATACAGCGAACGATTTGATGTGGAGGGATACAATCTGATTGTCCAGCAGGAAGCCTACGACTTTTACAAAACTTGGACGGGCCCCAATTTTCCTAGGGTCATTGCGATCAAAATCCAGCATCCGACGCCCTACTATGACGATTCATACGCTGTCAACAGCGAAGCGCAAGGGCCATACGGCGACGCGATCACTTACGAACTCATTCCTCACATCGAACAGCAATTTAGGGGAATCGGAGAAGGCTGGTCGCGCTTTGTTTATGGAGGAAGTACAGGTGGGTGGGAAGCCCTAGCTGTGCAAGTAAAGTACCCCAAAGAATACGGAATGTGCTTTGCAGCCTGTCCCGATCCGATTGATTTCAGAGCCTATTGCCTCGTCAATATCTACGAAGACGAGAATGCCTACTACGAGGAAGGACCCTTTCGAAAGACGCTGGTGGCAGGGCATCGAGATTATCTGGGAAATGTAGACGCGACCTTGAAAGACATGAACGACCGAGAACTGGTGCTAGGAAGCAAAGGCCGATCAGGTCAGCAGTGGGACATCTGGGAGGCGACTTACTCGCCCATAGATGCGGAGGGCTATCCCAAGCGAATTTGGAATCGCATGACTGGGGAGATAGATAAAGAGGTAGCAGCCTACTGGAAGGAAAACTATGATCTCGCCTATATTCTTAAAAGGGACTGGGCCAAACACGGTAAGGACTGGGTGAACAAAATTCATCTGTACTGTGGTGATATGGACAATTATTACCTCAACAATGCCGTATACCTCGCCGAGGAAATCCTATCTGAAACAACTGCCCCCTACTATAATGGAGAGGTAGATTATGGGGACCGAGCCGAGCATTGCTGGAATGGAGATCATGAGAACGGCAACCATATCAGTCGATTGCGATACCACCGTATGTTCATCAAAAAATATGTCGAAAAGGTTCATACCGTAGCACCTCAGGGCGCTGATCTGAGAAGTTGGCGCTATTAATTTCATTTTTCTGAAGAAGAACCATCCCTCATCTTCTTTTGCTCAATTATAACCTTACCTTTGAAGAAGGTCTTATTTCAAATTCTCTATACAGGAATATCCTATATTTGACTATGAAAATATTAGCAAAAGTTTTTGTCCTATCTACCGTCTTATGCTTCTTTTCATGCAGTAGTGAAGGACAATCACAGACCACGACGACCACTGAACGGGAAACAACCGTTGCGGAAACCTCCTCTAGCATAGATCCTCTCAAGGACCCTTGCGAAGCCTTGTCGGGAGCAGACATCGTGGCGATCAATGGCTTTCGTGCATCCACTGATGGGACGACAAATATGGCGAGCAGTGACACATGGCGAATCTGTGATTTTGTCGTTGATAAAAGAAATTTATCTGTCTCACTCAAGCGCTACGACGACCGCATCATAGAGACCCAAGGCGTCGAGCGTACCTATCAAAAGATCCTAGAAACAAAGGACGATTTATCGAGAGAGGAAGTGAAAGATGCGCCAGGTGATCAAGCCATTTATACCTATGGACGGAAAGGTCCTATTTTCTCGTATGTCTTTCAGTGGCGATACGCCAACCATACCGAAGGCATGATTGCCATCTCCTATCCCAAGAAGCAAAACGCAGATAATGTGCGTCAGCAACTCGTGGCGATTGCAACCACATTAGATAAAAAGTAAGTACGAACATGCGCAGGGTATCGTGAGCTTCCCCATTGAGAACAAAGGTCAATGGTACATCGCCACGATTCATATGCTGGAAAGCGAAGAAGCGGATTTTGACTATGAGTCTCAGTGGGCGACACTGACCTTTGAGGTAAGGTAGGTTGGTACACATGCTCATGGGTAGCATGACAATTCATCTAAAACTCAAACGAGGATGAAGTATACGCCAGAGGAAGTTCTCGCCATATTCCAGGAACAACACAGGTTATGTAGTCCATGGGATCCCCTCGTGATGGATCCTTGCGGAGCCAATGATCAAACCCTTGTTTGGGAATGGATAGACAAGTTTGATCTCTTGCCCCACAAGGAGTTGAGTGAAGGGCTAAACCATGAGTTTGGGATTGCTGCCCCTTGGAAGGAATGGGAAACTGTGCTGTATCCAGATGATCAAAGGACTTTATGGGACGTATGCAAGTTTATCTCAGCGCGAGCGGAGAAGCTTACGTTTGAAGCTGTTACAGTTTTTGGTAGGCCATGCTTGGAGGCGGGTATATTTTATAGAATCAAAAGCGAACTCAGCAAACAAGGGGTAAAGGTCGACCTGTGAAAGCCCTCAACGCGACTGATAGATTTTTTCGAAGAGGATCGAGATATTTCCTCTCTCGTTGAGATCATGACCTTGACAGGGGTAGCTACTTTTGGTCAATTTGAGTATGGAGATCTACGGCGTGTCAGAAGGAATAAATATTGGATAGACAAATTCATCCCCACCTTCCAATATATAATACCGATTGTGTGTAAAGATGTAAGTACGTTTAGAGATTTGGTTCATCGAGTAGTGGAGAATAAAAAGCTAGTTGCGACATTTGCTACAAGCGAGTAGCTATATACATTACCTCCCTACATTTGTTTACCTACCTTAAGCACCTAGAACAACCAAAAAATATACAAGATCTGAAATTATGTATACGTCCTTACAGTAGCTCTGCCCTTACTTTTGTGATACATTTTCTATTCAAATGGAAAAAAGATGCACACAAAAGAAATAAGTAAAGTGGGCTGGACCCCAGCCCAACTGGGAGATCTAAGTGGCAAAACCTACCTCATCACAGGTGCCAACGCAGGTGCAGGTTTCGAAGCAAGTAAAATACTCCTCAGTCGAGGGGCTGAAGTGGTCATGCTCAACCGAAATGAGCAAAAATCTGAAAAAGCCATAGCCGACCTCAAAAGGCAATTGGGCGCAGATATACAAGTTTCCTTCATCAAGATGGACCTGGCGGAGCTTTCCTCTGTTCGCCATGCAGCCCATGTTGTGATCCATACTGTAGTGAAAATTGATGCACTCATCTGCAATGCAGCTGTAGCGCAGATAGCCAAGCAAGAACTCACACCTGACGGTTTTGAAAGCCAATTGGGGATCAATCACTACGGCCATTTTTTGTTGATCAATCTGCTATTTGACAAAGTAGCACAATCAAGAGGCAGAATCGTGGTGGTAGGAAGTGAAGGATATAAAATGGGATTGAAAACCATTCAATTTGATGACATGAACTTTGATGGGAATTATAATCCCATGAATACCTATTGTCATAGCAAGTTGGCCCAGATGATGTTTGCCTACGAATTGCACAAGCGAGCCCAAGAAGCTGAAAAAGAGGTAGAAGTATATGTCTGCCATCCAGGTGCTTCCAAGACTTCTCTTATCAATGAAAAGGCGAATTTGCCTTCGAGGATTATGTTTGGTATCATGGCCCTATCCCCACTGGTTCAATCC
Organism: Bacteroidota bacterium; assembly: GCA_039820545.1. Lineage (GTDB taxonomy): Bacteria > Bacteroidota > Bacteroidia > J057 > J057 > JALEFZ01. Next base: position 4,832 of record JBCBPW010000117.1, read on the forward strand.
GCTGAAAAAGGAGCCTATCCAGAAGTGATGTGCGCCACGGAAGAAGCGCTCGATCCCCAGGCTTATTATGGTCCTACTGGCAGGATGAATTGGACTGGTCCCGTCGGGGCGTGCAAGCTGGAGCCATTTGTATGGGATCGAACAATGGCCAGTAAACTGTGGGAGGTATCAGAGAAGGCAACCGACTGTAGCTGGAGTTTTTGATGAAAGAGTCTTTAAATGAGAGAGAAATGAAAATATTACATACTGCTGTTGATTGGGCGAAAGCAGAAGTTTTTTCCGCTCAGTTTTTCATCCTTTTTGGTGTCCTTTTCATACTGGGCACCATAGGTTTTTGGCAATTGGGCAAGACGGAAGTCGCGAAGGCATTTGTGATACCTACACTAGTCGCAGGCATCCTTCTTTTGATGGTAGGCTTTGGGATATTCTTTGCCAATAAAGGAAGAGTGAAAAGCTTCGAATCAGAATATCAACGCGATCCCTCAGCTTTTGTACAGTCAGAAATCAGCCGAACCGAAAGAGTGATAAAGGAATATCAGAACATTGTATTCAGAGTCATTCCGCTAATCGTGACAGTCGCTGCCTTGCTTATCATGTTTTTGGACAAGCCCATGTGGAGAGCCATTGGGATCACAACCATCGGAATGATGGCGGTTATCCTATCCATCGATAGCAATGCCAAGGCCCGAATCGAAGCCTATAACCAAGCCTTAGTTAATTCTCAGTTATAATTTCGAGTATAGTAACAGGCTATCTGGGGAGGCGTTGGCCCTGGAATATGGTGTTAGGGGCGGATAAAGGTGTTGGGCTGAAATTCCAGTCCCGAGATTTATCATCGGGATTGGTTCTTTTTCCCTAATAATCCCGAGTCTGATGCTCGGGACGCTGAAGGCGATAGTCAAATCAATAAAAATTTCTTTACAGTCTAATTTGTTTCTTTAGAGAAGGGATCAAATAATTGATATGCAGCATTTCAAAACACTCTCTGCTTATTTTGACTATATTCAGTATCCTCCCCCTGAACACCCCATGTTGAGTGTGCTCTGTGCGACAGGAGACCATTCGCTCCCTTGCCCGAGAGAGAGTTCACCGCCTATAACCAACGACTGTTATTCTATTAGTCTGAAAAAGGTCCTCAAGGGAAGCCTCGACTATGGAAGGACGAAATATGATTTTACGAATGGAGCGTTGATCTTTATCGCTCCGAGGCAAGTCCTACAATGGGATAGTAGGGAAGTAATGGATCAAAAAGGCTTTTCCATCAATTTTCATGAGGATTTTCTCAAAGGAACGGAACTCGCCCAGCGAATCAAGGAATATCGATTCTTTTCCTACTCGGTCAATGAAGCTTTGCATCTCTCTCCCAAGGAAGAAAGACAGATAGAGTCTATCGTCGAGAATATTGAGATGGAGTACAGCAACAATCAAGATGCCTTCAGCAAGGACATTATCATTTCTCAATTGAGTACCTTACTGAAGTACGCCCATCGTTTTTATGAACGGCAATTCATCAATCGGAAGGAACTATCCAATGATTTACTGACGCGCTTCAATCAGGAGTTAGAAAGTTATTTCCAGTCGGGACAACTACAAAAAACGGGCATTCCGAGCATCGAGCAGATAGCAGAGAAAATGGCTGTCTCACAGCGCTACCTCAGCGACACCCTCAAAAGAAAAACAGGTAAAACCACGACAGAACATCTACAGTTATACTTAATTGATGAAGCCAAGGATATTTTATTGAATCCCAACAAAAGCATTGCGGAAGTAGCTTATGAATTGAGGTTTGAGTATCCGCAGTATTTTTCCAGATTATTCAAAAAGAAAGAGGGGCTGAGTCCATCAGGATATAGGGAAAAATATAAGATGAATGAAATGAAGAAGTGGGTGTAAAAGATGTATCAAGAGGTAAGTTCATATTATGGCCTTCAGAGTGGCATTGAGTCATTCTGGACGTTTCGAGGAAATACAGAAAAGACGACATTTAAAGTCCTGCCTGACAGTTGTGTGGACTTGATATTTGATTTGACTCGGTATAGTGTCTTCCTTTCGGGAATCATGACACGATATCAAAATCGGAACCTGGATCAAAATACCCATCTGCTGGGCATTCGTATGAAAGCTGAGTGTCTTCCTCGCCTTATGCTTATGCCTATGGGAGAATTCAAAAACGAAAGGGTGGATCTCACGGGTTCAGATGAATTCCTCACCTCAAGCTTGGCAGTCGCAGCAAATGAATCTACCTCTTGGATAGAGAGATTCCACCTTCTTGAAAAATTGATTCTAAACCAACAGGAAAAGTTTAGTGGTGTACATGACGACTTGGTTTTGGCTGTAGTAAGTGAAATAAGAAGGACAAGAGGAAACATGAGACTCTCTGAACTTGCCCAATCGAGTAGGATGAGTTTGCGACAATTAGAAAGACGGTTTAAAAAGTGTGTGGGGATAACATTGAAGGAATTTTCGAGCATCGTACGGTTTGTCAATGCCAAAAGTTGTATTAGGCAGAATCAGGAAGCAAGTTTACTACAAATTGCATTTGATATGGGATACTATGATCATGCCCATATGAATCACGAGTTCAAGCGCATCGCAGATGAGAATCCTGGTGCATTTAGATAATGTCGTTTTTTTACAAAGCAGGACATTGGGTAGTAGGTATCTTTGAGAAAAAAATGGAGTCAAGACGCTTAATCTTCTTTATTCTTTTGTGTGCGATTGTATCCTGGCAGATGGAAGCCCAGACGAAGCAGGAGCGCGATCACTTTCAAAGATAAATAGATACTATGCAGATTCAATACGCTTATACCATCCTTTATGTGGAAGATATACCCCAAACCATGAAGTTTTATCAGGAGGCTTTTGGATTCAAACAGAAGCTACTCACACCCGATCAAGATTATGGAGAAGTGCACTCAGGTACGACCACCCTTGCTTTTGCCAATATCGAATTGGGAAATGCGAACTTTCCCGAGGGATTTCAGCAAAGCGATAGGGACCAAAAACCTTTTGGCGTTGAATTGGCCTTCACGACAGAAGATGTAGAAGGCGTCATCGCACATGCCTTGAAACATGGAGCAACCCAACTAGTAGAAGCCGTCGTAAAACCTTGGGGACAGAAAGTAGGCTATGTACGTGACATCAATGGGTTTATCATCGAGATTTGTACCCCTATTCCAAGTGAATAAAGTCATTCACCACCTCGTTCGCTTAGCCAGACACTGGCAATTGTGTGTATACAAGCCAATGATGGAAAAATGGATGACTCAGACGGACTACTGATGGAAATCATCGTAATTTTCCTCAGAAAAAGTAGTTTCTTATGTGTGCCAAAGGTACGTATAGCTATCTGAGGTGTGCGTAAAAAATGAGGTTCCATGACCCAACGTCAACGTATCATCGAAAGGATTTTTGAAGCACGCAACGCGGAGGGCTTGTGGGAGACCATTCCCAGAGATCACAAGCATTATCCTGTCTACCTGCATTATGTGCCCAATTTCAAGGCGTCGCTTTGGACGCTGATTCTATTGGCGGAGCTGCGATGTGACAAGGATGACGAACGGATAGCAAAGCCTTTGGCAGTCGTAAAGGACCATCTATTTGATCCCATACATGGCATTTATACCTTAAAAGAAGATCACTTTCCCATCCCTTGTCTCAATGGGAATATGCTCTACCTAGATGGCTATTTTCATGACGGATCAGATGAACGAAGCCAAAAGCTACTATCCTTCTTCACTCAGTTCCAACGGTTTGACGACGGGAAATATGAGGAGCCTAAAAATGCCTTTTGTACCAATACCAGTTGTTACGGGAAGCACACCTGTTATTGGGGCGTGGTGAAACTATTGAAGGGCATTTCTTTTATCCCAAAAGATCAGCGAAACGATGAAGTAGAAGAACTGAAAGATAAGTGCATTCGTTTCATCTTGAAACACAAAGTATGCTACAGCTCTCGGAATCTTTCCAACATCATGATCAAGAAGATGGATTTGCTCACCTTTCCCAATTTTTACAAGGGAGACTTTTTGGAGATACTCTGGATATTGAAAAGAGAAGGTGTGAGATCAGGAGAACTCGATCCTGCATTAGAGCTACTGAAATCGAAGCAAAAGGAGAAGGGAGAATGGGAGTTGGAAAGAAGCATGAACAATATGGTGACTTCTGTGGGGAAGGTGAATAAACCCAATTCTTTCGTAACCGAAAGAGCCCAAGAAGTAATGACCTATTATGCCTATCAGCCTTCAATGTGAGCGAAACCTGATACCTCCATAATTGCCATGGTATATTCATCATCATATGAAAGAGGATAGGACGATTTTAAAGGGAGGAATGAGTGCTAGGGAGGTGATAAAAATCGGTGATAGGGTACATCGAACCGCCTCCTCCCGTGCGGCATTCGTCCATAAAGTATTGGGTCATCTAGAAGACGCTGGTTTTGCGTATGCACCAAGATTTTTGGATATAGACGAAGAGGGAAGAGAGATTCTTACTTTCATTGCGGGAGAAGTTCCCCGTGAGATTCCATTGACCTTTCCACAAAAAGTGGAGGCGATGAAGATTTTGAGGGGCTTGCATGATTGCTTAGCTACATCCAGTCTAAAAGGAACCTACGAAACTATCTGCCATCATGATTTTGCCCCTTGGAATGTCATTGTCAACCAAGGAAGAGTCGTCGGGGTGATTGACTTTGATGAAGCAGCTCCTGGAAATAGAATCGATGATGTCGCGTATTTTATTTGGACTTTTTTGGACCTAGGGGTTGCGGAGGATTCGGACGAAGTACAGATCACGCACGTAGGAGAACTAATGGATGCTTACAGGCTTGAGAATCGAGCAGCATGGGTCCCTGCCATTCTCCGACAACAGAAAAAGATCCAAGACTTTCGTCAACAAATCGTCTCAGAGGGGCAAGATCCAGATTTGGTGGCCTTTTCAAAGCGTGCCCTCATCAATATCCAAAAGAGCATAGCCTGGGTTCATACTCATCGAGAGAGGATCGTTACCCCGTAGGCCCACGCCTCAGCGTGGGCACTCCCAAATATCCTCGCCCCTCCAGCGCGTGGGTACCCCAAATATCCTCATCGCTCCAGCGCGTGGGCACTCCACAAAACCCCACCATTCCAGCACAGAAACAACCAATATCCGCATCGCTACATAATATACATCCCTCAGAATTTCTAGGTAGATTTACCTCTCCATGAATCGACCTACAAACCTCAGCATCATGTACAAATCCATAGGGCTACTACTTCTGACCATCTTACTTCAAGCATGTATGAGCCAAGCAATCCAAAGCCCAGATACGTTAGTCGGAGGTCCTTGCGAAGATTGTGAGGCAGCTATAGATTTTCAATTACTGAGTCAGAAGCTACAATCAGTCGATACATTACCAGGCTACACCGAGACCACTCCCAAATTGAAAATCTCAGGTACCGTGTACAAAGCAGATGGTAAAACACCCGCTCCCAACATCATCCTTTACCTGTATCATACCAACCGAGAGGGCATATACGAACCAAGCGAAAAGCCGATGGGATGGGAGAAACGACATGGGAAACATAGAGGTTGGCTCCAAACGGATGCAGAGGGGAAGTATACCTTTTACACGTTTCGGCCCGCACCTTATCCCAACATGCAAGAACCCGAACATATCCATATATATGTAAAAGAACCTGATCTCATGCCGTACTACATAGACAATTATGTATTTCTGGGGGATTCTCTATTGAAGGAAGAGGATATTCAAGCTCAAAAGGAAAGGGGAAGCTCAGGCCTTGTGACATTGACTGAGCAGAGCGGAATATGGGTAGGGAAGAGGGACATCGTGTTGGGGTTGAACATTCCGAATTATAAGGAGTAAGGGAATGGAAAATTTTATGAATAGTCGTCTCTGTGAAGAGTGATTCGCTCATACCACCTGCTTCATATGGAAAAAGTCGGGTCAAGGACAGAGTGCTAAGTTGAGAATGACTTAATTCCTTCTTGTGCTGCCAACTGTCCCAATAAAAATCAACAAGAAAAAAATCACTAGTCGAAAACGGATGGGATCCAGTTTCTCTATCCTCATTTTATATATAGCAATCGTAGGGATCGTCTGGATCAGACGCTCCAATAATTATTTTTTTGAAGAACCCTTAGACTATCTAATAATCTCATCTGATTTTGGCCCATCCATTTCTGTTGGCCCGAAAGTACTAGGATGCCTACACCGAGAAGCGTGGTGCCACTACATATTCAGCAAGAAACATAGCTGGATCCTCAACTTGAAGCTACTAGATCAAAATTAAAAACCCTCAAACAATGAATGTATACGCTGATAAATCTCAAAGGAATAAGCACCAGTCAGTAGCGCACGTCATCTCTCAAGAGAAGGGGAGGGAAGTGTCAGCTTTTCCCCTAGCCAGCAATCGACCAGCAGATATAGCACAACGAAAATTGCAAGAGATGGCCAAGGATAGCCCCCAAGTCTCTCAGCTCAAACGCTTGCAACTTATGACCAATCAACAAGCAAACGCTTCTTCGAGGCGGGAAAGTTCAGGCGCTTCAAGCAATCAAGACGTAGTCCAGTTGGCTGCTACAGCAGACAGTCTCGACAAAGCAGATATGATGTGGAATGATACATTGGACTTAATCGACTTTGTGGATCGTAAGTATGTAGACTATGATCAGAAGCTGCGGGCGCAAGACACAGGTCCTTATCATAAGATTTCTGAACGAGCTGCAGATGGTGTAGTGGAATGGACAGATAATTTTAGGAATAAATCAGCCGCCTATTTGGCTGAGTTGGATGAGGCCATCAAGCGTACAGGTGGATGGAGAAATCCGAGAATCGCTGCTTTAGGGACGCATAAAATGACAGAGCCTGATATGTATATTTTGAGGGGGGGAGGTAATTTTGGTGCAGATCTAGGGGATGATACAGATCATGTGGAGGTGAAGTACACAGACCAGCAGACGAAAGTAGGCGTGATGGGACTGGTTTACGAGGCAGTGGGCCAACTAATTGATCGAGCTGAGGTGGGTAGGAATATGTACAGAGCCATCATTCAAGCACCTAATGTGAAAGATCCATATGTCATTAAAGAATTATTAAAAGGAATCAACGGATATCTCCCTAAGAAAAGCAAGGAGCTGGCAGACAAAGGAAACTTCCTCAAGGTGACTATTTATTGTCGGGGAGGGAAGCAAAGTGTCAGTGCATCGAAGCGAATTCCTTCGGCTAAAAAGTAAAATAGTCAGTTTGTGCTCATACGATTTTTTCCGATTTGCTGGACTTTATCTTACATTTCTCAAGCAACTAAAAATATTCATGCAGGTTCTGAATGAATGTTTCACTATGTGACTAAGTACTTCCCTTTTTTGAACTTGATGATGGGAAGCTAGAAAGAATCCATAATGGAGAATTTGGGGGGGGGGGTAAATTATATCCCCAATGATGGAGAATCTGATACACTCACTATTTGTGAGATGGCCATAAGGCATGTCTTTGAATGGAATGGTCATCTCTATTTTACCGTTGGAATACCACACCTCGGTGATTCAGGAGGAATGATCTTCGAACTCGAGAGAAAAGGAGATAAATTTTCATATGAAGAAGTACTGCGTTTAGGCAGTGTACCCATGGCCATTGCTACTTATGAAGATAAGATTTTCATTGCGGGTTACTCGTATGTTACCATCATCCATTACCATCCGACCGTCAAAGATTTGAAGGTTATCAGGTCATTTGAGAAAGATGATATTTATTGTTGCTCGTATGGAAATTCGATAGCTGTAAAAAATGAGCATGAAATCTATGTAGGAATGAAGAATGCGTATGCAAAGATTTCATGGGTTTCGGGGGAAATAACTGTGTACGAGCATATAGAGAGCTTATCCCAAGCGCAGCGCTTGAGGTTGGAAAGTGAAAAGTGAAGCGTAGACCCCCATCTCGTCAAGATAAACACCGTAGCTAAATGGAAAAGGGCGCAAACAGCCAAGTATTTGGAGGTATGACCCTTTTTCTTTTTTTGCTTCCTTCTCTAAATCCTAATCTTCTTCCCCTTAGGCAAAAGATTCCCTACCTTCATTATGAGAAAAAATATACGAAATGAAGCCCATCACCTTTCTATCTTGCCTCCTCTGTCTGTTGCTCTTCGCTTGTACGCCCGATGAGCAGTCATCAGACGCTACTACCTCTTCAGATCTCGCCTTAGGTAAACTAGGACATGGTTTCGCCCTCAGTCCAGCCACTCAAGAGAAATTTGACGAGGGCTTACTGCTGTTACACAATTTTGAATATGAGGATGCCCTGACAGCTTTTGAGGAGGCGACGGCGCAGGATAGTACGGAAGTATTCACCCACTGGGGAGAAGCGATGTGTCATTATAAAGCGCTATGGAAGCTGCAAAATACAGAGAAGGGAAGGGCGGTTCTCGCTCGATTGGGAGATACTCAGGCAGAACGGCTGGCGTCTATTGATGATCCGATGAGAAAGGAAATGTGGGAGCTGGTGGAGATCATGTATGGAGAAGGTGAATTTGAAGAGAGAAACAAAAAGATTGCCGCGCACTTGGCTTCTTTGCATGCGAAATATCCTAGCCATCAGGAGATCGCTGCCTTTTATGCTTTGTCACTCATCTGGTCTACAGAAGCCTATGGGGACGGAAGCTATGATCTCAGATTGGCTGCCTCCATCGCAGACAAGATCATAGAGGTCAACCCTTTGCATCCAGGTGCTTTGCATTACAAGATACATGCTTTGGATGGTCCGACTTCGGCCAAAGATGCGCACGCTGCTGCCGATGCCTACGCCAAGGTAGCTCCCGATGCTGCACATGCTTTGCACATGCCTTCGCACATCTATCTTGCCTTAGGCGAGTGGGAGGGCGTGATCAGCTCTAACCAAAGATCCTTCGATGCCAGCGTAAAACGGATGATAGAAAAGGAGTTGAAAGATGGAGCCAGAGGCTATCATTCACTGGCGTGGTGGCATTATGGACTCTTGCAAAAAGGGCAGTACGAACTAGCGGAAGAAATCCTAAACGACATGCTTACCTATGTTCCCAAAGATCCAACCAAAAGTGCAAGAGGCTATCTACTAGGGATGCAAAGCAGACAATTGGTAGAAAGCGGAAAATTGAGTGAAGAAATCCACCTAGACTTGGATGTGAAAGTAGAAGATCTGAGCATTACAGCCAAAGCCATTCGCAGCTATTTGAGGGCACAGGTAGCTTATCAAGAGGCGGATATAGAAACGATCCAAGAGGAAATCGAATGGCTGGCTAGGAATATTTATAAGGACTCCCTCAATGTTAAATCGTCGGGCATCGCGATGTGTGCCGCTGGAAACAGTCGATATGCACCTACAGAAAATAGCATTAGAATAGCGCAAGTCACCCAAACACAACTGGAGGGAATGGAAGCACGCCTAAAGAAAAATCCTGAGTTGTTTGAAGCAAAAATGAAGAAAGCCACAGAGCTGGAGGAGCTGACCAATTATCCGACAGGACCTCCTCGAATTACCAAACCCTCTTTTGAGCAATATGGGGAGTGGTTGTTGGCAGAAGGTCGATTTGAAGAGGCAAAAAAACAATTTGATCAAGCATTGTTGCGGATGCCCAATAGAGCAAAGTCTCTTGAAGGAAAACTTGCCGCGCTCAAAGCCCTCAACCTACTGGACGAAGCGCAAAAAGTTCAATCCGAGTTAGAGCATATGTATTCAAAGGCCGATGCTGAAACGTAACAGCTTTTACGAACCAACTGGATGGGCCAAATATGAGCCCATCCTCATATACGAGCTTTAATCGTAATCAGTCTGTCAACTTCCGCATCACCCACTCTAGAGGCCCCGATTTTTTGAATCGTAGCCACACTTGGGCGAAGAGGATGCATATTAAGCTGAAAACCAAGGCATAAATCACAGAAAAATTGATGGAGTAGTTGCCAAATTGAGAAGGATCTTCATCTGCCATGAGCCCCATTCCGATCACCACATGCGCTACATAGAAGGTCAAAGCCAATTGTCCTGTTCGGTTAAAGGCCTGGATGAGGAAGTTGTCCTCGAATCTATTCGCCAGCAAGATACAAGCGGAGACGATCGTGACAGAAATCGAGATGCCGTTGAGCATATAGAGGGGTAGGGGAGGCATCGGGCTTGTGCTGAACAAATAGCCTAAGAATTCTGCAGTGCTGCTATCTCCCTCAGGAGTGAATGAAGTCAGTACACCCGAAAGTACCTGAACCAAAAGAAACACGCCCAAGCCTATCCCAAGCGATTTTTTTAGAAAGGCTTCATCATACAGATTTTGTTTGCCAAACCATAGCCCAAACAGCATGAAAGCGGCCCAAGGAATCACAGGATGAAATCCATTGAAGAAGAGATTTCGGAAGAATCCATTGAAGGTCCAGAAATCGGTATAAGTCCAAATCTCAAAAATCCAGCCTTTTTCATAATCAAAAATAGAGGCTAGCAATGGAAATAAAAGAATAAATCCTACTGCGGCCACGAGGCTCTGCTGGGGCGCTCTGTTGATAAAAACGAGTGTCAACAGCATATAGACTCCGTAGAAATGCAGGATATCCGCTGGCCAGATCCATGAGTAGGACAAGCCCACCACAAATAGGAAGATGGCGCGTTTCCATATCCTTTTTCGACCGTTTTGGAGCTTCTCCTGATTTTGTGTTCTGACGGCAGTATTCGTCATGAGGGCTAAGCCTATACCTGCCAGAACAACGAACAGAGCAGCGGCTTTTCCAAAGAAGAAATTGGCGAAAGGTTTCAGCCAGCTTTCTCCTTTTTCTCCCAACACTACCTTAAAATTCACAATAATCATCCCAATCACTGCCAAGGCCCTCGCCACGTCTATCCCTATGATTCGTTTCTTCATGCTTTTTCCTATCGAGTTCTACATGCAATTAGGGAAAAGTATTTGAAACTGCGCGAAACGAAGGGGATTCAGATACCAGTGGCGGGGATAATTGCATTTGATCATCCATCCAATGAGCCTCCTCCAGCTTGTGACTGGAAGAGGCCTAGAGAAATGTCAATAAGTTCACCTGTCCTTTTACTTATGACTATTCCGCAACTGCTACATCCGCTCGAAAATCACATTTTTGATACGGTTATTGGCCACATTGAGCCCTACTACTTGGTCGTTCTTATTTCTGATCGCTCTAATTTCATATGAGCTCATCATTCTCAAATAATCTGCAATGATCAGCTCAGACTGCCTTTCACGCCCATTTTTGGTGAGCGAATAGGTATTGTCCTTGACATATTTCAAGATGATTTCTGTATCGGTCTCTTCATTATAAAAACGGCCATTCAAGTCATCCTTATCAAACCCGCCCATGTCTACATCCGATACTTTGTGGTACGTACTGGGCTTTTGGGTGGATTTATAGAGTGTAAATTGCTGGTCAGACTTTCCAATGTTAGTGAAGTTCATTTTCAATCCCTCGATTGTCTCGTATTCAAATAATCCGTCTTTTTCAGGCAACAATTTGACAGGATCTCTTTGGTAAATCTCGCGATAGAGTGATCCATTTTTCTCGACGATTTTGATTACGGTTCCATTATTTCCCTCCCCTTTGTACATTCCTACCACATCCTGCATACGGTCAAGTTTTTCCACTTTATCTGGATCTCCTGGGTATACAGTACGCTTGTCCTCCCAATCCATGATCTCCAAGGCAATCTGCCAAGCGACATAATTGGCAATCACGTTTCGGTTGTTGCCCATCACCACGATAGACACCTTCTTTTTGGGAAATCTCAAAAAAGTGGCATTATAGGCACTCGTGGCTCCATCATGATACGCATAATCCACTCCACTCCTCGAACCAAACATAAGCCCATATCCATAGTCCTGATTGAAGGAGGCTGCGATAGGGGATTGGGTGATTTGGAGGAGATCCTGAGAAAGGTAGGCACCGTCATTGATCTGAACAATCTGCTCCCACTTGAGCTGATCCGATAAGGTAGTAAAGAGGGCACCGTCACCATGTACAGATGTGATCGTGGGCTCCTGAATCCACCCATCCCAATTGCCATAAGGTCTCGCTCTGTGGGGAATGACCTTCCCATAGTGTGTGAGAAAACTTGTCTGAGTCATGCCTAGGTCCGTAAATAGGGCTTGCGCATAGTCACCAAATTTCTGCCCTGTGACCTTTTGGATGATGACTGCGAGTAGTATGTAATTCGAGTTGCTATACAGAAATTCTGTTCCTGGCTGGAAGTTCAAGTCCCTCTGAGATCCTAACAAGTCGATCACGTCTTCATTATCGATAAACTGCTTCCACCAGGACTCTCCCTGCAACGCCAGCAAATCGCAATAGTCTCTGACTCCGCTAGTATGTGTAATGAGTTGGGAGATCGTCATCTTATCTTCTATTCCGGGATAGAGGGCAGGGAGGTACGTTCTGATGTCGTCTTCTAGCGTAAGTTTTCCCTCATCGGCGAGTTTCAAGATGCATAAGGCTGTATACTGCTTGGCATTGGAGGCGATGTTAAATCGGGTGGCAGGACCCACCTTTGCCTCATGCTCCATGTTTGCGTATCCGAGATACTGCTCGTAGACGATCTTCCCCTCTTGGACAATTCCCACAGCCATGCCAGGTGTGTCATCACTCGCATGTTGATATAGGATCTGGTGGATCTGCTCAGGATCGAGTGTCTGCTGAGGTTGGGAAAAAAGCGGAAGCGTAAGCCATAAGACGATAGCTGGGAGTATACTTTTGATAGTCATAGTTTGATGTTTTGCCCTCTATAAGCCTTTTTTTTCCGTATCAGTCGTTCCAAATGACCATTTGAACCTATATTTTACAGCTCATGGGTGGTGATGTACTGTTTGGGTGTCAATGCTGTATACTTTTTAAAGGCACGATTGAAGGTAGTCTTAGAATTAAATCCACAATCCATGGCAATACCCAAGAGTGTATTTTTTGTGTGTTCACCTTTTTTCAGCTTTTCAATCACCGCTTCCACTCGCTTAGTATTGACAAAATCATTGAAGTTCATATGAAACTCCTGATTGATCACTTTAGAGACAATATTTCGATTGGTATTGAGAAGGCGAGAAAGATCCGTGATGGTAAGGCTCGGGTTTTGATAGACAGAAGCAGACTCAAAAATATGGGTGATCTTTTCTTTCCATTCTGGTAGCACCTCTGTTTCTGTCGACGCTTCTTTTCTCTCCTTTTCTTTACCATGCACTGAATGCTTCCAGTTCTTTAAGATGATAGGGGCAAATTTCAAACTCGTCTTTAAAGTATGAGCGTAGCCCGAGATAGAGATATACATCAGCAGAATGGAAAAGCATAGGTAGTACCAAAATTTTCTCCCAAATTCCCCCCACTCAGGATTCAAAATGAAAAAAAGTACCCGCAATATCAGAATAAGACCCAAGGCCAGCGTAAAATATTGGATCCACTTAAATGAGATCTCATCCGCATAGCTGACCTCTTCCAAAGATAATTTCCTGTATCTGAGATAGTGCTGGAGACTCAAGATCAAATAGAAAAGCATAGAGATCAAGCCCGCGACTTGATACCACACGTCTAGGTCCTTGTCTTTGTTATCTGCATAGAAGTAAAGCTCATCTAAGATAAGCTTGTCGGTTACGAAGACGATCAGGCTGTAGATCATATATAAGAGCGCAGGAAAGAAATGTAGCCAATCCCTGCGCACAAACTTGAAATCACGATTGAGGAGGGTAAGGATATAAAAGTAGAATACAGGACCTATGAGAAAAAGCTGTTGGAATGGGAAGAAGAACATGAATTCTCTGTAGGGATTGGTAGAATACCAACCGGCATAGCCCAGCATGAAAGGACAGATATAGAGACCTCCTAGAAGAATGAAAGCAGCCAACCACAAGCTCTCATCTTGACTGTCTGTGATGCCTTTTCTAAGGAGGAGAGATGAAAAAACAACGGCATGGAAGAAAAAGATCAGTAGAACTGAACTCATGTCGTTGTAGTTGAAGAATAGAATATCAGCCAATATAGTCTCTAGGTTTTCTCTTTAGTCTGTAAAGGGAAGAAAATGCTTTTTCAGAGAAAAACCATATTATATCTATTTTTCACAATATAGGCTGATAAGAGACATCTTTTTTCTGAGCCTGTTGGTGCCTTCCAGGAGGTATACTTTATTTCATCCTTCTTAGACCTTACAGTCTATCTCTTAGAAAATCTCATTGAAAAAGAATGCCGCGCCTCTCCAGTAGAAGCACGGCTAAGATATCTTGGCTTACAGAATTGATTAGAATCGCTTTGTCGGTAGGGAGATCTCATGCTTCCTGAAGCAGCGAACTTTAGGTTTAGTTATGAGCTGCAACGACGATATACTTCAGGGTGAAGCTATCCGCTTCAGATCTCACGCTGAAATGAATGGCGATGGGTTGTGGATCACTTTGGTTAAAAATAACCGTAGACTTCGTTTTGAATCCTTGTTTAAAAGGAGTGTCCTTAAGCTCCTCTGGGGTTAAGGCTTCAAGCTCAATCGGATAGTAGTTGGGCTCTTGCTGTGAAGGACCGTGATAGTGCATATCAAAGACCTCTGCTTCCTCTGCTTCGTGTGGGAGGAAAAGGTAATAGGTGTCAGAATTGATGATGGGAAAATGGGTGAAATTATCTCCATGATCCACATTCTCCACCCAGATAGGGACATTGCGAGGGCCATGATGTGGAGGCGAGAAAACATCGGAAAGTTCTGAAACAGCTGCTATAGAGTGTTCGGCATGGGGGATCGAGTACTGGGCAGCAGCTACTGCTATTGGTGTTTCTAGTGAGGACTTGACTTGCATGATATATTCGCTTTTGGTTGAAATGGGTATTCTGTGAAATATCTCTTCCATCTTATTTCGAGATACAATGGCGACATTGAATGCGCTTCAGTTCGGGAACCTCTTACCTAAGTGGTTTTTATTTTGAAATAGTTGTGTTTGGAATAGATCCGTATGATGAAATTAATTGTTTCTCATCAAGAACCGTCACGTGGAAATACCCGAATTGTCCACCAGTGGAAATACGCTGGATTGCCCTACTTCTTGAAGAAGAAGTCGGACATAGAGATCACAGATGAAATTTAAGTAGACAGACAGATGTAAGAGGTCACCCCGTGAGGGATTTCACTT
>JBCBPW010000118.1:0-19245 GCA_039820545.1 Bacteroidota bacterium
GTCAAAGGTTCTACAGGGCCAAATTCAAAGGGTTTTTCTTGAGGGGGGTGGCTCCTGGGCCTCTTGTTTCTTCCATTTTTCCGAGGGGAGACTTTGGAAAGAGGAATGGCTACTTCCTGCTGTTTTTTCCCAATCGAAGGCTCTACCTTACGATCTACCACTACAAGCGGTTTCTTTTGTGGTAAATTAAAGTCAGGAAGTTGTACCTCTTGTGAGAGAACCTCTTCTTGTATCTTTTCCTTTTTGGATTTGGGGTTTTGTTGCTTTACAGGGACAATTTCCTCTTCCCCCAAAGAGGTAAGTAGGCTCTGGAAGAAAGCTTGCATCCCCTGATTGGCAGATTCTGATATCCAACGGATCTGTTTTCCTTCTACTTGTAGCTGTCCCCAGTCTTCTGAAGCACATAGACAAGATGGCATAGAGTGGATTTGCGCATCATGGGGGAGGTTGAGACCTCCCAACGTCGTCTTATCTTGTAGATACCAAGCTGCCTGCCAAATATGGGCTGGCAGTTTTTCTATCTGTCGCAAGGTTGCCGTAAATTGGGCTGGCTCTGGCAGCAAAACGGCTACTGCTGCGCATACTTGTTCTGACTTGACGATTACCCAATCTTCGTCTCGAAATAGCACAGGCTGGTCACTCTTATAAATCAAGATGTCCCATACCATATCGTGCGCGTCCTCGGCTATCTGCCCTCGCCCCACTGCAAGCTGCGGTCCTAGGCAACTGCGGAGCACTTTTTTCATGCAGCTTACATAGGCCTGACTTGATAAAGAACTAGGAGGTATTGCAGCCTCAATTCTATCTTTTAACGCATCAAAAGAGGAGACAAGAGAGGCATAGTATTTATTGATCATAACATCAGGGTTGATCCCTTTTTATTCATTCCCCAAACATGATGAGAAGATAGGAATCAAAGCAGCAAGAAATGGTGTATATGGGGATAGTGGGCAGTTTCCTGGTATGTGCGGTAATTACCATGTATTCAACGGAATTTCGAATTTTATTCAAAATTTGAATTGAATAGATCTATAAAAAATATTTGACTTACGATTATCCACAAAAAATATTCGACCCAAGATCAGAATTCATATCTGCTGGAACAACCTACACGCCATACCTTACAAGTAGGAGAAGGTATATCAAGTAAAGGACATAGCAAAAATGGGAGAAAAACGAATATCTCTTACCAGCCAAAGAGGGTAGCCAGCATATTGAGTGCGGTAAAAAGAATACCCAAGGCCCCCATGATGATCAGCATATTGATCATCATCAATCTTCCTGGCTTGACGTGCGCGGGTTCACGTCTAGAGGGCGCATCATCGTTTTCGGAGTCGAATCGTCGAGACCAGGGTTTGGAAGCGTGGGATTTATGTAAATGCCTATTTGCCAAAATAGAGTCGTTCATCATTCATGACTGATATGCTCATTTTACGCAAAAAAGGCTTTGTAGATGCCCTTAGACAAACTTAGGCAGGTTTTTCTCGCTATACGGCTAGAATTTCAGCCCCAACAACCGCTCTCTACCGACGGAAAAAATATAAGGCGCCACGTATATGGTAGCGCCTTCATATTACTCGTTTGATTCTTCTTTCTTCCCTTTCTCCTTCTTCTTCCGTTCGATGAGATACAACTTCACATCATCAATGAATCGTTCAGGATTGGCTTTTACTGCTCTGAGCAAGGAATTGACCTCCTGTGTGGTGACAAGCAATGAATCGTACAGCTCACGCTGGTTCAACAGGGTTCCTAGGGTACCTGTAGTGGTATCGAGCTTAGAAATGGTATTTTCAACTGTCCCTACAGCACTTCGTGCATCGCTGAGTACCTGCTTGATATCGTCCGATGCGGCGACCAAAGAGTCCGTTGTCTGCTGCACATTGGAGAAGATCATGTCGACCTTGTCATTGTTGCCTTGAAAGTTTTGTACCACGGAAGTAGCACTGCTACTCAATACTTTGATGATACGGGCAATGCTATCCGCCTGAGCAGATATGGAGGTCAGGTTATCCGTTGTCGTACGGATATTTTGTATGGAGGCATTGAGCGAGGAATTGTTGTTTTCATCTGTAATCAACAACTTGGTCTGCTCAATCAGATCGTTTAATTGAATGGCTAACTGGCCTAGCTGGATGAAAATCTGGGCTCCCTGGTCCTTAACAGTAGATGTTACGTCCTCAATAAAGCCTTCATCAATGGTGCCAGGGATTTCGTCTTTGTTTTCGAAAAGCTCCGTGAGCGGGGGCAGGGAATCAGGCCTAGCATCTACGATCATGACAGCCTTTTCACCCAAAATAGATCGATTGGTGATCTCTGCTACACTTGATTTGGGAATGGCGAGTTTTTGAAAGAACTCCAACTGGATGGTTACCTTTCCCGTCTGTAGGTCTAGGTCAAAATTGCTTACACTGCCTACACGCATCCCATTGATCATGATGGGATCACCTTCTAGCAGTCCATCGACATTGTTGTAGGTGGCCTTGAGGATAAGAGGCGCTCCTAGGAACTGAGATCCTGCAAGATAATTCAACCCAAAAATCAGTCCTGCGGCTGTGATTAAGGCAAAAAAGCCAAATTTCACCTCATTGCTTAGTTTCATCGATTTCAATTTTGTTAGGCACTCAATCTAAAGAAAAGATTTGAGATCTATGTCTGAAAGTAGGCATGTGCGTCGGCCATTTGTACAGTTTCTCCTCTTTTACTTCAAATCAGTACATAGATGCCTCCTAATGCGACCATGATCAACCCAAAGTACCGCTTAAACTGGCGATTGCTATGCTTGCGTCCCCACTGAGCGCCAAAATAATTGGTCGAAAAGTAAGCGAGGAAGATACCTCCTGCCAGCATCCAATCAATCGCTCCCTGGCTTTGATACTGAATCACAGCACCAAGACTGACGGGGGGCAACAAAATGGCCAATGACATCGCTCTTGCATCGTCTTTGTGAATCCGAAAGAGGTTGACAAAAATTGGAACCATGAGCACACCCGCACCAATTCCCAAAAAACCACCTGCCAGCCCTACACCTATTCCTACGATGGAGAGGGACAAAAAATTGCTTGGTAGCAACGCATCTTTTCCCACCGTAAGTCCTTGAGCGTTCATCTCCGCATGGGGAGAAGTTCCTTGAGGTCTGTATAAAAGTTCAAAAAGTCCTAATCCTACCAACACAATTCCAAAAATCATTCGTAGTGTCGCCTCATCTACGGCATAAGCAGCTCTCGCCCCTAGGTAAGAACAAGTAGCGTAGGTCCCAACTCCTATCAAGACATAAGGGATCATCAATCGTATCCTATCCCACATTTTGATCACACCTAGCAAACTCATGGGTCCCAACATGACTGCGAGGACTGTTCCTTGAGCCGTAAATTGACTAAGTCCCAGTGCCATCACCAGAAATGCCACCAAAAAGGGTGCTCCTCCTATTCCAGCATAGCCTCCGATGAATCCGACTGCACAACCTAAAAGCAAACCCAAAATCAGTGTTGTTGTCAATTTTTTCTGTTTATGGTGAAGGAAAATAATGCGTGATACACAATAAAGACGAAAAATTCCTCTAGGAGTCTTAATAGACAAAAGATTTTAGACCATGTTTGAAACTTGAAATCTGCGAAAAGTTTGTGCTTTTTAGCTAAATATTCATTGTTCCAAGCATAGTCTTAAGGCAAAGAGGGGGAACTTATATACACCTCTATCAGATACCTTTTGGTCCAATGCTTATTTCTTGTGTAAAAACTCATCCAGTAAGAGTGCTTCATGCAGGATTTCCAGGTAAAGATCTGTTTGTTTATTGTCCCAAGCAGTAATCGTAATGCCACTCACTTGTTTTCTATTCTTATGATCCAATAGCCCGTGCGTGTTCGTGAGTTGTTTCCCGTGAATAAATACCCACTCTATTCCCTGGGGCTTGATAGGGTTGAGATAACATATCCAGCTGTACCGATAAAAAAATGGAACTTTGTAACGAAGCTTGCATGTGAGCCCTAGCTGATTCCCCATGATGTCTCCAAGCCTTGAGGCTAATTGTAATCTCAGTGGATCTAGGCTCGCGAGAAAATCGTTTACTTCATACTGCCACATAAGGGGAGGATGTTGATATAAGGTAAAGGTAACCAGGTAGTGACTATCACCCAAGCTTTCTGCAAGTTAGGTACCCGCGTGAAATAACTTCACTTTTTGACTAGGGGAAAATCTAGGAAAAGATTCGACATTTTGTAATTTTAGCCTAAACGAGGGTTTATGCGCAAATACATGGTGCGGATAATGAGTATTTTGGCAGGCATGATGCTCCTTGGGCTGATCATGTGGGTGAGTACGCGTATACACGACATGTCCAAGAGTCTGGATTTTCCCCCTCATAGTCTTTCAGAAAGTGAGACAGACAGTGTAGAAAGTATATGGAGTGTCCTTGATCCCTTACCAGATACGACTATCTCTCGATACAGCCTTGGCAGTCGTCCACTCGCTCGTTGGATCTGGCCGACCCAGTCGCTAGATCGTTTGGCGCTTCTGAGAGAGATGCGCAGGATGCAGGCACAAGGATGGGGAGGGGCGATTGTTATTCCTCAACATACAGGTGCATCTTCCTTCCCACTTCACATGTATGTAGATTTCATCGCAGACAAAGCATCTAAAAGCCAGTTCGTCCTCGAACTCAACCTCTCAGACGGGATACTACCAGGAGATTCGAAGCTGCCACCAGAACAAAAATTGAATCAAATTCTTTTTGGAGAAGCACATATATTAGGTGGAAAAAAAATCGAGATTCCTGTCCCACAGCCCAATAGGCCCCTTGCCTACTACCTCAATGGGTGGCAGGAATCTACAGTCGATCCCAACCAGCGCAAACTACGGTTCGAATCGAGTGAAGTACGCCTCTTGAGCGTGTTGGCTGCCAAACCCCTGAAAGAGCAACGCACTTCGCCCGTATGGGACCTTACAGATCAGACTTCCCTTCAGGCAGATTCCCTCTTTCTTCTCAAGGGCCTTTTGGATTCTACTGAGCGCCTGCTTACATGGGATGCGCCTCCAGGTTATTGGAAGATCATCTCTCTGTATGAAGTCCCTTTAGGAGAAATTGCTTCTCAACACGTCTACGCAGATCAGGAAGCTATCAACTGGTTTGATCAAGAGGTTGTGGAAACCCAACTCCCCCTCCTCTTTCAAAACTTCTCTCAAGATAGCTTCATCCCCCAAGCTATACAGGGGATTTTTTTAGATCGATTTGACAACCAAGCCAACAGTTACAGTACCCAAGATTTACGGAGACGCTTCAAAGAAGACAAGGGATATGACCTCTGGCCCTGGTTGCCCATTATACTAGAACCTGGCAGATATAATACACAACTCCAACGCACGCAGTTGCTCACAAAGCCTCCTTTCACCATCTCAGAGAGTGACGAACGAGTAAGGGAAGATTACGCACAATTTATGAGCGACCTATTCCTCGAAAATACAGTAGGAGGTACTGAGGGATGGGCCCATGGCAAGCAACTACACACGAGGCTCTTTCCAGAAGGCTGGGAATTTGATGTGATCACAGCAGCTAAATATGTAGATATACCGCATGTCGATCAGCAAGACGGCGGAGGTTCTTCGCTTTGGCTCAAAACCATTACATCAGGGGCCATTCTTGCTGGGACACCCATTGTGAGCGGAGAGTTATTGACTCGCAGGTTGCACCACCCACAGCTCACGGCACAAGAAATCCGTATCGGAATCGATCGGTTGTGGAGTCAAGGCGTCAACCAGCTCATCTGGTCACATCATGAGGGAAGCCCCCCAGTCGATGCACAGCAAAAGGCATCACCCTCCTCCTTACCCAGCAGTCAGCCTACCTCTTTGTCTCCAACAACGGTCACACAACTCAACACATATATTCAGCAGAGCCAACACATTCTTCAACAAGGTAAATCCATCGTAGATGTAGCCGTCTATTATCCCTTCATGGGTTTTCCGATGGACTTTGAATTTGATACCTCTCACGAAGAGTTATTCTTTAATGGACATGTTCCTTTTGTCAATTTGCCTGATATTCCCCTACCCTACCTTCATGAATATACTACCTGGCTCCCACGAGAAGCAGATTTACGTATCAAATGGCTCAAGGAAGTCTGGACACTCCTCAAAGAACTGGAAGATCAGGGCCTCAACTGGATCTGGGTAAATGACCATTATCTACAACGCGCTACTTGGGCAAATGCTCAAATGAAAATAGGGCAAACAGATTGTCAGGTTTTACTTCTGCCAGAAATCCCCTACATGGATGTAGAAGCGGCAAAAAGCGTCGCCCAGTTGGCTGACTCAGGAGCCAAGATCGTCGCTTACGGAAACACACCCACCCGTGCAAAAGGATACTACCGCGCAGAGGAAAAAGACGCGGTTGTGCAAGAATCGATGAAAGCGATCAACATTCGCACGACGCAGTTAGACCCCAAAGAGTTGCGCAACCTTATAGAAGGTATATATGTGGAGCAAACTATTTCCTTTGATGACTCTTACACCTTCTTGCGGAGACAAGGCAGGAAAATGGGTGATACGACAGAGGCGCACTTCCTACAAAATATTAGCCCTTTTGGGCGTACCTTTCTACTCGAAGTGGATCCTTCCTTTGAGCAATTTTATTGGGTGCATGCAGGAGAAGGGACGATTATCCCTGTTGAGCCCAACGACGACCTTAAAATTAAAGGCTTTTTGGATGCCTACAATGCTATCCTCCTATTGGCCACCCACAATCCCCTTCCAGATTCCATGCTTTCTCCCATGCCATTTACAATGTCCAATCCCCTAGATTATCGGCAAGTCGAGTGGTTGGATTTGGATAAATGGGACATTGCCTTGGAAGGTCAGACAAAGGGCTCCAATGTCCTGAGTCTACAGGATACGACATTGATCAATGGGTGGAAATTGGATGAGCGAGAGCTACCAAGAGAGATTTATTATACGACAAGCATAGAGTTAGGCAAGCTGAATCCTGACTATGCGTATATCCTGGACTTGGGAAGGGTAAACAGTCAGGCAGAAGTCTTGATGAATACCCAAGCACTTCCTTCCCTGATTCAAAGTCCTTATCGACTAGATTTAACACCTTATGTTTCGGATGGGATCAATACACTGGAAATCTGGGTACAAAGTCCTCCTTGGCAACACTTACCTCAGACTACTATGTGGAAAGGAGAGGAAACAGCTGAAGCAATTCCTGTGGGCTTATTAGGGCCAGTCAAGCTATACATCATCGAAAAAAATTAATATTACATCTACATGAGTCATACTATCGACTATCAGATCTACGGGGACGACCTACAAGTCATCGAGATCTTGCTAGACCCTGATGAGGGCGTCCAGGCAGAGATTGGATCTATGATGTATATGGAAGAGGGCATCAAGATGAATACCAGGGTAGAGGGAGGAATCTTCAGCGGGCTCAAACGGCTGGTCACGGGAGAGAATTTCTTTGTGAGTACATTTGAAAATAAAGGAAGATCCCAAGCTAAAGTTGCCTTTGCTGCCCCTTATCCAGGCAAAATAGTTGCACTCAATCTTCAGGATCTAGGAGGGGCTTTACTCTGTCAAAAGGATTCCTTCCTTTGTGCGGCTAGGGGCATCGATGTAGACATTGCCTTTACCAAAAGACTAGGGTCAGGCTTCTTCGGTGGGGAGGGCTTTGTCTTGCAAAAGCTGGAGGGAGATGGCTTGGCCTTCATTCATGCAGGTGGGACCATCATCAAAAAGGAATTGGGAAGGAAAGAAGAACTCCGCGTAGATACAGGCTGTGTGGTCGGATTCACGCCTGATGTCGATTACAAAATCAAATTTGTGGGAGGCTTCCGCAATGCACTCTTTGGTAGGGAAGGTGTTTATTTGACAGAGCTAGAAGGACCAGGAACGGTGTATTTACAGAGTTTGCCTTTCTCACGCTTGGTAGATCGTATATTTGCGACACAGATTCTTCCAGGAAAAACAAACGAATAGCCAGATCAAGGAAAATCCCTATTCTGGCTACTCATCGCATCTTTGCACACATATCACTTCTTGGAGGAAGCAAATCCTACCACGCGTTCTGTCTCATCTCTCTTCTGCACAAAGACTACGGTGTAATACACCCCATCAGTCGAGGCTGTGTGCATGATGTACTTAATGGCATCCACGGATTCGCGATCGACAGTGGCATATAGCTTTTCTGTAATATCCACAGGCCCATTGGTGTAGTCCTCCTTAGGGATAAAAAATGACAGGGCGCGCTGGCGGTCTTCCATAATATTCATAATTTCTTTTTTCCTATAACAGCTAGGTAAGCTATTTTGTGACAGGAAGATACATATTTTGGAGAAAGTCTAGACAGATAGGGAAGACGAATGTGCATTTCCCTTTCTATTTACATGATACATCTTCTCCTGTAATCCAGCTGATCCACCAAGAGGTGAGGGCACGACTGAGCACTTTACCATGAGCAGATTCCTTGTAATACAAATCAAAGGCAAAAGAATCAACCTTGGTTCTGATCTTGTCGTAGCAGATCTTGGCTTGTTGCTGGAAGCCCCGCTCTCCTACTTTCAGGAGGGTAAACTGTATCCTAAAGACCTCCACAGGAATACGCTCGTTTAGGACCTTGTTGCTACGAATATAAGTAGAGTTGTGAATGCGGGACCGCAGTTCAAATTCATCAATGACCAAAATATAATCCAAACCATTCAATGCAGGATCTGGCCTCCGCATGAGGTAGTTGAGGGTATCGTACACAGAGATGAAGGCTCTGCCCTGCTGAGGAGAACCATTGAGGAAAACGACTGTATCTGCTAGAGACAAATCCTGTAGCTGTTGGCTGAATAACTCTCCCAAACGGATGATATATTCATTTTTTAGCACCCCCGCCCATGACCTGTCTTCTCCCAGCTTGAGAAACTGGGTGACTTTAATATTGAATGCGGGATCTAGTTGGAGGTTACGGCTACTGATAAAGAAGCCCACTTTTTTTCCTTCAAGCAAGCTGGGCTGTGCATATCCACTCAAAAAGAACCCAAAAAATAATAGGCTGATGGTAACTCGTAGAATTCCTGATTTCATATTCAAATGTACGTAAGAAAGACGATAGACTGAAAGATACGTCCCACAGGATTGTGTTTGATGCCCGACATGCTAGTCGTCATGCTCACCTGTTGTGGGCTAACTTACAGAATATATCTAGACATTGGTTTCAGGATTGAGACGAGGAAAAAATGAAAAGGGTTGGATCAATTATGCTCAACAATCTCTTCATAATAGATGTAACTCTCAGCTGAGTTAAATCCATCACCTGTACTCTCATTGAACAGAAGGTTGCGGTCATACTTCTTGATCATGCCAATATCAGGCGCGTAGATTTCATAGGAGAACTCGTCCGTAAAAGGCTCCTTCCTACGCGGCTTGATGAGGACCATGACACAGTTTTCGTACGTCGTACCCCTGATCGTGACCGTCGTATCTATGGACTGGTAGGTATGAATGAGGTTAGACGCTGTATTGAAAAGATTGGTGTTCCATCTCACACCTGGAAATACAGGGAATTGCAATTTCACTAGTCTTACGTTGTCTTCTGTGCGCTCTGCGTAATAATTCGCTCCTTCCACGGGTTGGACAAACTGCGTCCACAGGCGATCAAACGTAAAATCAAAATCGGTACCCAATGAAATGGGGGAGCGAGATACTTCAATTCGGCGAACTTCTCGCTCATTAAGATCTTGTTCCAGCCCTCCCAGGACTTCACGTTTGAAATACAGATTGGAAACAGGGGAGTTGATCCCACTGGTATTATATGTAGTATCACCCACAAAAGAGATGCGATACTTGCCTTCCTCATTGGGAAAAATATTCTCTGTGTATTCGGGAATTACGTTTTGGACGCGATCGCATCCCATGAGCAAGCAAACTAGCAAAACGCCGAACCAAAAAATTTTGTGCATATCGAGTATTTCGTACTTAGCAAATATCTGCCAAGGACTACAGAAATCCAACGTAGTTTTTTTTCTCTTATTACTTCTGGGATACATCAAAGAATACGCGATACATGAGATAGCCCATAGGTAGGAGTATCTACCATAACAGATCGAAGGGCTGCCCCTCATGGAACAGCCCTTCTCATTTCATTTACAAGCAGAATCCAATGAATTCCTTCTTTACATTATTCTTTTTCCCAACTAGGGATACGTCCAGGTGTGTAGGGCGCTCCGTAGGCTTCTAGTTTTTTCTCCATCTTCTGGATGTCCTTGATGACCATCTTTAGATCTGCTAACAAAGGCTCGAACTCTTCAGAAGCAATCTTATATGCATCCAAATAGGTCTGCGTAGGGGAAGATGTCGTCTGAGACAATCCATAGCGAACCGTTCCTACTCTTGAGTTGATCGAGGGGGGCGTCTCGAAGTTGCGTCGGCTCACGCTGCGGTCTCCATTCAGCTTGATGCCCATATCTTGCAGGCGAACCTGGATCTCGCGAGCTTCTGCCAGCATTTCGATAGGCGCGCTGGGCGTAGCGGCTACGGCTGCCTTGATATAGTCGGCACGTTTCGACATGTCTCGGTGCAAAGCAGTAGCACTCGATACTGCGCGCGCCAGCTCACTCACCTTACGTTGGAATGTCAGCACTTCTTGAGGATTGGCAGCGGGTAAGGTACGATTGTCAAGTGGCTTCACCGTGAAAGCTTGTCCTTCTACCCACTCCGTATACGTACCATCTTCGACTTTGCCCATGGCGACTTTAAAAGTACCAGGTGCGACCATGTGACCACTGCGATTTTGCCATTGACCTTTGTTTACAGATACAGGATTATCAGATGGATAGCTCAGATCCCATGTCATGCGCTTTAAGCCCTTAGTTGCAGGTGCGCGCAGGCGGTTGACTATGTTGCCTTGTTCATCAGTAATCGTGAAGAGTATGTAAGGTTTTTCTTCATTGTCCTCCTTACGCATCTGCTCGAATGAAGGATAAGGAATGGTTTTCCCATCTTTGGCTAGCTTTTTCTCTGCTGCCTGACGGACTTGCTTAGCCGTTTTGATAGACTCCTTGACATAGTAGGTGAATACAGCGCCTACTTTGGGATTGCGTGTAGCGAAGTAGGAGGCCCCTTGGAAACCATTGCCTGAGCGGCCTAAGGGACGAGACTGCACAAACATACGTGCATCCTTGATGTCAAAAATCGCGGCATCCTGTGCCAGCATCTCCTCGCTCAACTGGCGAAGCGGAGCATAATTGTCGAGGACATAAAACCCACGTCCGAAGGTCGCAAGGACGAGATCCGTTTCACGCTTTTGAATGGCCATGTCACGTACAGCTACGGTAGGCAGACCTGACTTCAACTGGATCCATTCTTCCCCGCCATTCACAGAGAAATAAACACCGAATTCTGTCCCAACAAACAATAGATTGGATTGCTCGAAATCCTCTGCGATACAGTAGACAGAGCCACGGTCAGGTAGATTGCTCGCAATAGAAGTCCATGTCTTTCCCTTGTCAGTAGACTTCAACAAGTAAGGCTTAA
Source organism: Bacteroidota bacterium (assembly GCA_039820545.1). GTDB lineage: Bacteria > Bacteroidota > Bacteroidia > J057 > J057 > JALEFZ01. Next base: position 11,512 of record JBCBPW010000118.1, read on the forward strand.
AATCACCATTCTTGTGGTTGTTGAAAGCAGCGTATACCGTATTGGCATTGTGCTGTGAAGCCAGGACCATATTGACATAGGTACGCTCAGGAATCCCAGGGAAAGTTTCCATTTTCACCCAGTTGTCTCCTGCATCCTCTGTCACATGTATCAATCCATCATCGGTTCCTACAAACAGGAGATCCTCTTGAACAGGTGATTCATCCAGTGCTACGATATTTCCGTAGATGGAAGTAGAGCGGTTCTTGGCCAGTGCATCCACACTCCATATCTTATCCTGAATCTCGAAGGTATTGCGGTCTAGCTGACGGCTAAGGTCTCCACTGATGGTCGTCCATGTATTCCCACGATCCTCCGAACGGAAGAGCTTGTTGGCAGCGAAATAAAGACGGGTAGATTTGTGAGGGCTAATGACAAGTGGCGCATCCCAATTCCACCTGTAGGCAGGCTCATCTTTGCCTTCCATCGGACGAATAAGGATTTTTTCTCCACTCTGCTTGTCAAATCGGATCAGTCCTCCATACTGTGACTGCGCGTACACGATGTTGGGATTTTCGGGATCAATGGCTGACTCAAAACCGTCTCCCCCATTGGTCACAAACCAATCGCTATTGACGACTCCCGCAGCATTGGTCGTACGACTAGGACCACCCAAAGAGTAGTTATCTTGTGTGCCTCCATAGACATAATAAAAGGGTTCCTCATTGTCTACAGCTACTTTGTAAAACTGCGTGACTGGGAGATTGGGCTTGAAGTGCCAGTTTTTCATGTTGTCCCATGACTCATACAATCCACCATCATTCCCCATGATCATATGTCGCGTATCATTGGGATTGATCCAGATAGTGTGATGGTCTACGTGCATGTAGCGCTGCCCCATATTCTTCACCGTCTTTCCTCCGTCTTCAGAATACTTGGGGTAGGTGTTCATGATGAACATTTTATTTTCGTCCTGTGGGTCACATACGATTTCCTGGTAGTAGTTAGAGCTTGTGGTGATGCTATTCATCTTCTTCCAGGAAGCCCCTTTATTCTCACTTTTGAATAGGCCTCCCTTGTCACCTGTAGCCTCCACGATGGCATATACTACATTGGGATTGGCAGGGGAAATATCCATTCCGATCTTGCCAAGGTCTCCACCAGGAATCCCTTTCTGACTTTTGTTCCATGTCTTCCCACCATCCGTAGACTTATAGATAGCAGAACCAGGTCCCCCTCCGAGGAAAGTCCACACCTTACGGGCGCGCTGCCATGCAGATGCATACATAACATCTGGATCAGAAGGATCTATATGCACTTCGTTTACTCCTGTGAATTCGTCGATTTCCAGCACATTCTCCCAAGTCTTTCCTCCGTCTGTCGTACGATACAATCCACGATCTCCCCCATCACTCCACAGCGGACCTTGTGCGGCCACAAATACGATATCAGAGTTGCGAGGATCTACCGCAATCATCCCAATATGCTCGGATTGCTTCAGTCCTACATTCTTCCATGACTTCCCTCCATCGATGGATTTGTATACACCGTCGCCATAACCTACCGACCGCTGGCTGTTATTTTCTCCCGACCCTACCCACACGACGTCAGTATCGTTGGGGTCGATCGTCACACAGCCAATGGAGTAAGAACCTTGTCTGTCAAATACAGGCTTGTAAGTCGTCCCGTGATTCTCTGTTTTCCATACTCCACCTGAAGCAGTAGCTACATAGTACTCAGAAAAATTATGCGGATTTACTGCGATGTCTGCAATACGCCCACTTGTGATCGCAGGCCCGATGCTCCGAAACTTCATGCCTGAAACCAGTTGAGCGTTCAGAGCGGATTCCTCTTTCTTTGCGGATTCATTTGCTGCCTCCTTTTTTTTCTGTGCTTGTAGGGGAAGTAACCCACAGACCCACATCACCAGCAGCAGGGTGGTCCATTTTTTCATATAGATAGTAGTTATAAATAGTTCCAAAAAACTGAGCTTGCGCAAACAGTCCTTCATTATGTAATCACTGGAATCAATCCATTGACTTACAATATTTTAGTTGTGTAGCAGTACTTACATGTACTTTTCCGAATATAAATTAAGACAAAAAATCGATTCTATAGGTGTTGGATGCATCTAAAACCCACAACTTGCAGGTAAAAAAGGCAGGTTTACCTTTTAGCGCTGCTCATTTCGGCACGTCGTTCCCTGTGAATATTGACCATAAAGGCATCACAGGACTTCAAAGGATGGCGCATATCCCTTCTTAGGTTCAAAAATCTGCTGGATCATGCTTGCAAAATTCCTATTCGCGCAATGTGGACTGGAATCGAGTAGGTTAGGTCGTACTTTTCCCTCGGTTTGGGAGGTTTCCCCTATGCTAAAAACTACGAACCAAATCCGTCATGCAAGCCAAAAAATACCCTCAGCTACCCTGGGTAGATGCCATCAAAGGATGGGCGATTTTAGGTGTGATGCTGGTCCACTTGACAGAGCGTATTCCTGAACCTACAGGGATGGTAGGACGCATTTTCTATTTCCTAGGTATGCTCGGCGACCATGCCCCTGGTGTTTTCATTTTACTGAGTGGATTTGGACTCACTCTATCAGGACTTCGAAAAGGCATCAAGGATTACCAGCCTAGCGAATTTTACCAGAAGCGATTGATTAAGATCTTGCCTCTGTACATGGTGATCTATCTGCTCTTTGTTGCAGGGCTGCATATCGCAAAGATGGGTCCAAGCGAAACGATGATTTCAGATCCTGAGACCTTTCTGAGACTCTTCGGACTCGGCTTTACGGATGCTACATTCTTCTACATCAATCCTTCTTGGTGGTTTGTCTGGTTTATCCTTCAGATGTACCTCGTTTTTCCTTGGTTACACAGGCTTTTTCAGCGTACACAAGCACTCTCTTTTCTTTTGTTGACCATTGGGTTAACTGTAGCTACACGTTTGGCTGGTATGTTTGGGTTTCGGTTCAATGAAAGCCCCTACTTTTGGGAATTAGGGATCTTCTTTGGATCTAGGTTGGCAGAATTTGCGATGGGGATGGTGCTGGCAAGATGGGTTCATCAGCCCGACAGTCACAGTTTCCGCGAAAGATCTCTTTTGATCGTTAGCATCCCCGCTTTTGTTGTGGGATTGGCTGCTATGTATTGGGAATGGGGTCGATTGATTTTTCCCATCCTGACTACGCTTGGGATGACGGGTATTTTTTACTTCTTCTTCCAAAAGACACAGAAAGGACTATTTGGAAAGGCTATGATCTGGTTGGGGGTTCATTCTTATGCCATTTTCTTATTTCACCAAGTCCCACTCAAGGTTCCCTCGAAGATATTTGCCGACCAACCCCTACTCTACTTAGGAGTAGGAACGATCACTCTGGCTTTTTCGGTACTGGGAAGCTACATCATCGAACGCGCTGTCAACTGGGGCACAACCATCCTTCAAAAAATCAGGACTTCTGCTGCCATTGATTTCTTATTACTAGGGTTAAGTGGAGCGATTCTTGGAGGGGTTTTCCTTTACAAAGGCGGTATAGGTTCCAGCTTTGTCCATCAGACGATTTTACTCGGATTTTTACTTTTGACTTCACTTTTGATCTTCATGAATTTCCGTGCAAGCTTGAAATACCCTTGGGTACAATTCATTTCACTCGCTGCTATTCTTACAGGATTGGGGATTGTATTTGGTTTCCCACCTGAAAAAAGAATGTGGGCGATTGGATTTGGTTTTCTTTTGTCTGCCATTATCACAGGCTCCATTTTCCTGACACAAAAGTATCGCTGGGGATGGGCACTTCCCTTGGTTCTATTCATCGGAGTAGTCGGGGGAGAATGGTACGCACAGACCTACAGTCCTCAGCAATCAGGAGAGGTGTGGGGAGAGTTGCCTGCCTTGATGACAGATGAAAAACTCACGTTTAAATTACAACCCAATAAGGTCACCCATCTGAAATACGATGAGATGGACTTCGTCTTGAAGACCAATGACTACGGGATGAATAGTCCTGAGATTACACCTGATCGTCCTACTTCTAATACGTTAAGGGTACTCATCCTTGGGGATGCGATTTCTATGCCTGAGGGCTTTTCTTACGAGGAAGCCTATCCAGGGATGCTAAAGCAGAACCTAGCGGAGGCTTATCCAGGTAGAGAAGTCGAGGTTATCAATGCAGCTGTGACAGGTTATGCGCCACACCATCAGGTGGCACTTTTGCCCGAACTTATGCAGACATTTACGCCCGATGTAGTGGTTTATCAGTTCTTCGATGAGTTCATTCAGAATGTCCCACCCGAGCTGGCCTACGACTCTACTTTTATTCGGGAAATGCAGCTGAGCATGGGATTCTTTCCAGAGGGGACAAAGCCGATGTTGTATGATCACATCGTGCGTTCGCAGTTGCTGGTCAATATCAGGAAAAGACTCGGAACGCTGGTCAAAGAGAAAATGCTGAAAAAGCCGAAGCCCAATCGCTACCATTTGGCTTTGATCAACTACTTCGAAAAAGGAGAAAATCCATTATATACAGCAGACAAGTTAAACATCTTAGGTCGAAGAATTGCCCAGTTGAAGGAGATGAGTATCTCAGGCGGTGCCGCTTTCTTGATGGTATTTGTCCCACCTGCGGCGGCTGTCACCGATCCCGATCAGTTGGACTATTTCCCGTGGAACATTGATCTGAGCAATGCCCAAGCCTATGACCGTACGCTACCCCAGCAGCATGTCAAGGAAATTTGCCAGGCTTACGAGATTCCTTATTTGGATATGATGCCCATCTTTGAGAAGCATCCTGTCCAGCCTGTGTATTTCACCCACTTCTGGCATCTCAACCAGGAGGGACATCGCGTCATGGCGGCCAAGATCAAGCAAGAGTTGGTCAGCATCTACCTAGCTCCACCAGATAGTACGCTGGACGAGTTACTGGTCACACAACCCTAAACATACATTGCCTCCAATCTTAGAGAGACTTCAATATGCAAGGGACATGTCTAGTTGAATATACTAGGTATGTCCCTAACTCCTTGTACAAGGGTGTATGTGTCATTGGGCAGTGTAAAGCGGTCATTCAGCAACGCAAATCCGTAGAACGGGTACACTTAGCACGATAAATCGACCATTTATCCAGAGAATTAACACGTTGGGCAAGATTTCCTGAATATGCTCAACCCTTGGCGCGGTTTTCAGTATAATTATATCAAAGATAACTATTACAGAACATAAGAATTCTTTTCATAATAAAGCTTTAGGACGTGTGTAACACCTCTCTGTGACAGAGAGGTGTTCCTTTTTTTGGGGGGATTGCTACTCCTTACGGTATTGTTTGATGATTTTTTCTAACAATCCTACTATTTAGTCCTTTTTGTGTATGGATTTAGTCGTGATCTTTGAGTGTGGAAATGGTTTGATACCTTGAACATAGATATGAAGTCAGCAACCACTTTACGCACGATTAAATGACGAGGATGTAATCATCTCACAACCTGCATCTTCCATATACTTTAGGCTATGAAACCACTAATTTTAGTCTTTTTCCTACTGTTGTTTGCTATAGACAGCTACGGCCAACTCCACAGGATTATAGGGAAAGTTATCTTTCAGGACAGCCTTACCCCTATTTCCAAAGCAAAGATTTTACTCAGCCCTCCCAACAGTCAGGCACGAACAAATAAAGAAGGTGTATTCATCTTAGAGTCTCCTGCTGGCCCAAAGAAGCTGATCATCTCATGTGAATCATGTGTAGAACAAACTTTTTCCTTCAATCTCCTACAAGATACAAGTATAACATTTGAAATACCTTCCAGTGGCTATCAGCTGGAAGAGGTGATGATATATGGCCAGACGAGCATGATCAAAGGGGATCTGACGAAGTCTACCCTAGCCATCGAACAGATCAAAAAGCTGCCGATCATTCTCGGAGAGGTGGACCCTGTCAAGTCTTTGGCGCTTCTTCCAGGTATACAACAGGGTAATGAAGTCAGCGGTGCCTTGGTGGTACGAGGCGGGAAACCTGACCAAAATTTATTCCTCTACGATGACATTACCCTGTACAATCCTTACCACTTACTAGGTATTTTTGGCACATTCCCACCTACTTCAGTCTCGTCTGTGGACGTCTATAAAGGAAATTTTCCAGCTTCTCTTGGGAACAGGACCTCAGCAGTACTCAAGTTTCACTCTCCTTTGCAAGACTCGTCCCAAGTTCGTGAGGTAGGCATCGGGCTGCTTTCTTCTTATGTCGGGCTGCAGGGAGATGCAGGCACTGAAGGACGTGGCAGATACTTTCTTTCTGCTCGGACATCTTATCTGAGCGTATTAACCACTCCCTTATATATTGATTATGCCAATCCCAATCAGTTTGATAAAACCTATTTTAACTACTGGTTATACGATATGAGTGGGGGTTTGTCGTGGGATATGGGCCAAAAGGGAAAGATCAGTCTGTCGTTTATCCACAGCAATGATCGGTACCAAGTTCGAGAAGGGCGCTTTCGACTTCTAGAGAACCTGTTTCGGCTCAACTGGCAGAATCAAGGACTCGCGCTTCGTCATGAAAAGCTGATAAAGGGTTCTATCGAATTGCGACAGGCACTTTCCTTGTCTAGTTATAGGTTCAAGTTTGGAGATGAAGAAATCAGTAGAAGCATCATTGATACGAGTCAGATTAATCGAAGGGGAAGCACGAATCTATTTATGCTTACCCAGCCAAAATATGAAATCGCACTTAGCGGAAGCAGGGGAGCACTTGCTAAATGGGAGATTGGATCTTCTGCTGAGCTCCTTAGTACACAATACCTCATTGATGGTGTCCCCACACAAAATCAAAGGGGATTCCTCACTGCCTCGTGGCTATCAACCTATTGGACCAAAGGTCCGCTAAGTCTCACGGCAGGGCTTCGAGCCGTATGGTTTACAGATGGGAATCAGTCGTTCGAAAAGTTGAATCCCCGATTGTCTGCTGGACTCAAACTCTCCAGAAGATGGCAGATGCAAATGGCTTACTCCGAACAAACGCAGTTTCTTCAACAGATATCGAGTACAAATCTCGGACTCCCCAACGAGGTCTGGGTCCTAAGTCAAGAAAACCTTCTCCCTCTTCAAGGTCGCCAAATCAGTCTGGGCTTGCAGACTCTGCCATCCAAAGCCAGATGGAGTCTCCAGTTAGACGCCTTTTACAGACAGACGTCCAACAATATTCTGTTTCAGCCAAACTTTATAGAGATTGAGCAAAGTACGCCAAACGACTTGACACAGCTCATTCGAGACGGAAATGGAGAAGTCATGGGGATTGAGGGAATATTACAGGCTGACTTAGGTAAGTGGAACGGCTGGATGAGCTACACATTGTCTAAAAGTAGGCTTCAATTTCCAGACTTCCAAGACAACCAATGGCTGCCTGCCCTGACAGATCGAAGACATATGCTCAACGTGGTAGGAAGTAGAAAACTGAATGACAAATGGGATTTTTCCTTTCAATTTATCCTCCAGTCAGGCAGACCTATTTTTGTGCCTTCTGCCATCATAGAAGCGCCCTTTGGAAGAGACGTTTTCCTTTATCCAGACGAATTTAATCGCTTTCCCCTCTACCACAGGCTCGACATCAATTGGCTCTATCACGCTAAGCCCAATCGCACATGGCGATTCGGTATTTATAATGTTTACAACCGTCTCAACCCCATTGCATTAGATGTAAGAGTACCCAGTCGAATCATCAGCAACAGCCTAATTCGATACACACCTGGTAGAATAGAAGGGGTG
>JBCBPW010000119.1:0-18762 GCA_039820545.1 Bacteroidota bacterium
GGTTCAAAGCTGGTTCATTGTCCTGAAGGGACAGTGTGGTATAGCATGTGGAGTTTAGTCCCATGCTCAAAGCGTATGCTACATCACCCGTTTTCCTCTGTCCACTTACTTAAAAAACCTTTATCTGCAATTCAACAAAAATAAGCAGCACCAAATAATTTACTTTAATACATTGTATTGCTATGTATATTGTATTACTTTTGCCCTATGGATAATGAATTCCTCGTAAAATGGCACACGCAAGTCAAAAAAGGGCTTCTGTCTTATGTCGTGTTAAACATTATAAGCAAGAAGTCATGCTATGGACTTGAAATCATTAAGGAGGTGAAAGCTATTGTAGATATCAATATTGCCGAAGGAACGCTTTATCCCTTGCTCAATAGATTGAAAAAAGGAGAATTAGTAGAGGCAAAATGGGTAGAACAAGGTTCGGGCATCCCTAGAAAGTATTACAACCTTACCAAAGAAGGAGAGCAAATACTTATACAAATGAAGGAATACTGGGAGGAGATCAACCAATCAATATCAAAATTATCATGACAATCGTACTTCACAATAAAGCAGCTCAAAAAGTCTGTGAGAGCTATCTAAAAAGAGTTTCCCGTATGACCCAGGTGCTCTCCAAAGAGGGACAACAAGATATATTGTTGGAGATAGAGAGTCATATATACGAAAGTCTGCAACAACATAGTCTGGACAATGAGCTTGATGCCTTGCTGGCCATACTCGAAAAACTGGGTGAACCAGAAGAATTTCTTGTAGAAATGGTGGCAGAACGCAAAATGGAAGAAGCAGCCAGAACAGCGAATCCTTTACATCTGATACACGCCTTCCGATTGAATATAAGTAGAGGAATTGCCTATGTTTTTATGGCACTTTTGTATCTATTTACCTTCTGCTTTACCCTTTTAATTCCACTGAAGCTGATTTTCCCAGCTCAAGTAGGTCTTTTTAAGGAGGCAGGTCGTTTTGTTTCATTTGGTTATCTATCAAAAACCGAAGGTACTTCAGAAGTATTGGGGGGATGGTTTATTCCATTGGTACTAGGAATAGTGATCATTCTTTATTTCAGTATTGTGGTTTCGTTGAGACTCCTTACCCAGCGGCGATAAAATTTTTTTCACTAAAAGCATCGTTATACTATGTATTATTTTATAAGATGCATTTCGAATGCTGATGATTCCATCTGATTCTATCACTATTCATATGAAATAACTACAAAATGAAAAAAGTATTGATTTCCAACAAAATCGCTTCATTTGTAACGATTGCCTATCTATTTTCTTGGTTGGTTTGGTTTGTGGGAATGGCAGTCGTGGGGACTTCCAGCATGGAAGATATTTGGTTCTTTGTCTTGGTGGGGAGCTTTGGACCTTCGGTAGCTGCTTTGACCATGACGTATGTAGAAAATGGTGTATATGGCATCAAACAACTGATGGGCTCTATTTTCAGGTTTAGGTTTCATGTAACATATTGGCTCCTCACCTTATGCTTACTCCCTATAATTTGGATCATCGTATTTCTAGCATTCGGAAGAGCAGCAGCAGATACAGACTCCACGCGTCTCGCATACCTCACGGTGCTCATTTCACCACTCAATGCCCTTGTAGGAATATTGGGAGGAATAGGTCCCGTAGGAGAAGAAATAGGTTGGAGAGGTTATTTACTCGAAAGAATGCTTCAAAAGTATTCTCCCCTCCAAACGAATGTCACATTAGGAGGTATATGGGCTTTTTGGCATCTCCCTATCATCTTATTTTTTCCAGAATTTAGAGATGACTTTAGCATCGGTGTTTTCTTACTGCTTTATCCTTTGCTTACGATTCTACTAACGACGATGATGACAAACTTTTGGAACTGGACCAATGGATCTATTTTCATCGCTATATGGGTTCATAGCTTAGTGAATATCTTACTTAATTACGGAGGAAATGCTATTTGGATAGAGGACGATGCAAATCTTCATCCTAACATCATCAGTCTGATAGTTTTTGCTATTGCGGCAATCATTTCCTCTTTGATTTTCAAAAGAAAAGGTAATAGGTTCAAGGAAGACTTATAGGAAATCGTTTACAAAGCGCATGTCGCGCATAACTTTTATTTGTCGTCTTACCCAAGAATCATGAAAAAACCGTTGCTCTATGTCGTCCTGTCCATGTTGATGTCTGCTCGCTTTTATAGACAAACCGATACCGTTTACACCCAAGATTATTTGGATAAAAGCACGCGATTTGCGTGGCTGACCTATGGAGGGGATCTCAATTATCTGAGTGGCGGGACTACGCCGCAAATGATCAATATGCGCATGTAAATACCTTCACTTGCAAAAGAAGTAAATAACCTTCCCATGAATTATTACCTATCCTCTTATAAGTTTGGTTCAAAAGTAGATGAGTTGACAGAGATGATTCCCGCTAATAATAAGTTAGGACATATCAATAATACAAGGGATTGGGTAGGAAGTAATCCAGCGCGACAGGGATTTTCTCGACTACTATAGGCGTCATTACACTCATATTGATCAACATGATGCTGAGTACGTGAGATGATCATTTCTAAAATGTACATCCATGTTTGAACGCTTCAAAAGCAGGAGATCCCACCTACAAAGTCCCATACTTACTCAGCAGCTATTCAATGATCACTTTTCGTGTGTACTTTGTTCCCGATACGGGGGTCACGGTTAGGAAGTAAATCCCTGGTGGAAACCTATGGATAGGCAGCTTCAGCGTATGAGATAGGTCCCCACTTTGTCTAGTCATCAACTGACCCGAGATCGAGTATAGAGCTACATCTTGCATATTTCCCCTTGGTAGATGGATGGTGATATGTCCTTTTGCAGGATTGGGGTAGATGTCAATTGAAGATCTGGAGGTTTGTGAAATATCTCCACCTGCTTGGCGGTTCGCTCCATTTTGGGCACAGGCATTCAAGTGTCGTATGACAAATTGCCGTTCGCTTTCTCCGTTGGTGGTGTTGATTGATAAGGCAGGAATGAACGCTTTGACTTCTGAAATATTCGCCGCTAGCGCTGCATCTTGGATTTCCCGACCGTGGAAGGAATGATGAAAAAGATCTTGGCTAGGATGAACGGCCTGAGACTTATTGGCAAAATAAATCGGAGGGTCGTCGCTCGACATGTGAAATAACATATCTACATCTTCCCGATATTGAATCAGCTGAGGATCGTATAGCATTTGATGGATGGAATCCAGTCCCCCATAAAAATTGGAGGCTCTCAAATAGCCCAATAAATTGACTATACTATCTAGCGTGTAAGTAGTTCCCTGCCCATCAAAATTGTGGTATACTTGTGTTTCCCATTTATACAAATCGTACGTCGCTTGGCTACCTCCCATGACGACTGCACAAGGTTTGGTAGATTCGCGTAGGATAGGATCTGCCGCACTAGGGTCAGCCATGTCGTCGCGTGTACCTAACCATAGACTCGTTCCTGCCCCTGCCGAACCTCCAGTCAGGACAATCCGATCAGGATCGATATGTAAATCGTTTGCGTAGTAGCGCACAAACTGTAAGGCGCGTTTGGAATCATTTAGGCATTTGATGACGCCTTCGTTGTCTGGTTGATTGTCAGCGATCAAGCGGTAGCCAAAGCTGGCATACGCAATCCCCCGTTCTAAGTAGTATTTGATGTCTGATCTTCTAGCTTGATCTTGAATCACCACTGAAGGAGAGCCACCTGTAAACCCTCCGCCGTGGATAAAGACGACAAGCGGAAAGTTGCCCTCTGTATCGGGTAAGAATAGGTGAAATATTTGCCTAGTGGGGTCTATGTTATCATAGTTGATATCAAATGCGTAGCTAGGGTTGGGACTGTTTATGTTGTACTTCGATGGAATAGGCTTGAATGAAGGATTGGTTTGTGAGATTCCATAAGAAGAAGAAAACCATAAAATCAATAGGCAGAAAGAGGTGTGTATGATTAGATTCATGCGTGATATATTGTGTGTGTGCTTAGAAGGTATTCATTTTTCTCGAAAAATCATACATGAGATTTAAATATTCAGTATTTAAATTAATTGATTATTTAGAAATAAATGAAACTTCAGATTTAAGTGAAAGCTTTGCTGGATATTTGTTTGAGGTAAGTGTGCTACATAAGGATTAAAGGAGCTATAGGATAGTCTTTGGTATGTGACTCCTGCCAGCGCCCACCTCTCGGAAGTACTTTGGGAAGGATGAAGTGGAACCACTGGAAGAGAATAGGATTCTTGTCCCGAACCCGACATTTTGGCAGATCGAAGTCTACAATCCGTCACGTGTCCACGATTTTGCCTAACAAATCTTATCGCTTTCCGTTAATCGAAGACAAACGATAAGATTATGAGGTTACCGCTTATTTTAATCCTTAGCCTTGCATACATTTCAGGGGCTTGTCAAACAAAACCTATGGCAAAAGAAGAAACTTACACATATCCCGTTCAGAAGACTGAAGAAGAGTGGAAGGAGACACTCTCTAAGGAGCAATTTTACATCCTGCGTCAGCAGGGGACCGAGCGCGCTTTTACAGGCGAGTACTGGGACAATAAGAAAAAAGGAACCTACTACTCAGCAGCTACAGGTCAGCCTTTGTTCAGCTCTGAGCATAAGTATAAGTCAGGTACAGGATGGCCCAGTTTTTACCAACCCATTGAGGAGGGGGCTGTCAAAGAGATTGTAGATAGAAGTCATGGTATGGTTCGTAGAGAAGTCGTGGACAGCGGAAGCGGGTCACATCTAGGCCACGTATTCAGTGATGGTCCTGCACCGACAGGCCAGCGGTATTGCATGAACTCTGCTTCTCTGATATTTGTAGCAGAGGGAGAAGAATTGCCAGCCATTGTCAAAGAATGGAAAGAGAAATTCGGGGAGTAAGCCTCTTATTCATAGCGTCGCCTCTACGGATGTGACTGACCTAAATGTTTAAAAAAGTCTTCATTTTTTGAAGGCTTTTTTTGTTTTTGGTGATAGTTTCAACATCCAGAACCCAACCCTCGAACATCAAGATATGAGACTGTCCATTCCATTTATCCTACTCTTATTACTCAGCGCGTGCCAATCACCCAATGGAAAAAACGAACAACCATTGACCCAAGAAGAAGAGGCCATCGCCAAAGAATTGATTCAGGGTTCATTTGATAAGATCTGGGGTGGTGTCGATTCTACAGCAATCGCTAGCTATCATACAGAGGATTTCATCATATTGGAAAATGGCGAAGTATGGGACAATGACAGAATCAGAGTGTATATCAGAGGGCAACTTCAAAGAGAAAACAGGCCGCTGAGAAAAAACAGGATGGAATATATTTCTATTGAGAAATATGGATCATCCATACAACTCGCCTACCACAATTTTGCAGAATTCGTGCGAGCAGATACGCTGGTAGCCAAGCGGCAATGGCTGGAGAGTGCCCTAGCAGTTAAGACCCAAGAAGGCTGGAAATTGAAGATGATGCATTCGACGCGTGTACCGATTCGTACGGAGTAAAAGAATGTTCCCCGCCAGCGCCAACGTCTCGTTGGTGCAATCGTATTTATACACCGTGCCCCCTAATCCCTTCCATTATCTAAAAATATGTCTATCGGCTGACGTATCTTCCCCATGCTTAGGGATACTTTTACCTATAACCATAGAAATATTGGTATATCCCTATGAAAAGACACGTATATTTTTTCCCGCTCATCCTACTGGTTTTGACCAGCTGTATCGGCACCGACTTTGTCGATGAACCCCTCGGACCCGTTCCCGCTCGACTAGCCCTCAGCAGTAGTTCTGCCGTCTTACTAGAGGGAGACAATCAGCAGCTTTCTGCCCAAGTGATTTTGTCTGACGAAAGTATCGGAGATCAACCCGTATCGTGGAGTAGCCGAGATGCAACCATCGCAGACATAGATGCAACTGGGCTGGTCAGCGCCGTAGCTGTAGGCCAAGTCTGGATCGATGTGTCCGCGTCCACTCTATTCGACTCAATCCTCGTGACAGTTTCTACAGATCCCGAAGCACTCGCTGCAATCGAGATTTCGGGAAGTCAAACAGAGCTTTCCATCGGCGATATGCTCCAACTCAACGTCGTCACGCGCAACGCCAATGGTGAGGTCTTGACAGGAAAGACCATCACATGGGAAAGTTCCAACCCTGCCGTGGCTGCCATTGATGCCAATGGACTGCTCAGCGCCCTCACAAGTGGGACAACCGAGGTGACAGCCTTTGCCGAAGGACTCAAGAGCCTACCTTTTTCCTTGATGGTCGGAGTGGATTCCTTTACGCGCACAGGGACCTTCATGGGAGCCAATGGGTACAATGTACAAGGGACTGCGACCTTGCTGCGCGTAGCGGATTCGGCTACCGTATCATTTGGGAGTGATTTCCGCACGCAAAACGGACCTGGACTCTTTGTTTACCTCAGCCCCAATGCGGATAATGTCTCAGGTGGGGTCAACCTTGGACAGATCAAAACCACGACAGGGGAGCAGAGCTATGCCCTCCCACCCAATGCCAATCCTGAGGATTTTGACCATGTCATCATTTATTGCCAGCCCTTCAGAGTACCATTCGGAACCGCCAACCTTCAATAACCCCTTACCCACATTCCCAAGATGAAACGAATTACGTTTTTAAGTACCTCTACAAAAGAAATCGAGGCGTCCCTTATGTGGGATAAGGCGATTACGAGTACTTTCAGTCTCATGTCTCGCCTCTCACTTCTCATAGTCTACTTCATAGGATTCATACTTGTCCTATTTTCCTTTGCCCAGGCGCAAAGCGGATGGACACAGGCCCAGAATGAAGGATATTTTAAGCTCAATCAGAGCTCGATTCGGGCAGGTCAGTTTTTCAATCCTGACGGGAACCTGATTGATATCACCACGACCTCTGTATACAGCACAGTATTGTATGGAGAATATGGAGTCAATGACCGTCTGACAGCGCTCGTAAATGCCCAGTTGTTCGTCCGAGGGACGATCAACAAGCTAGAGAGTACCGTAGATGGGACCATCATTCCAGGCGACGAATTCAATGGTTTGGGTGAGATCCAACTTGGGCTAAAGTACGGCATTGTCAAAGAGGGGCCTATCGTATTGTCCGCTTCTGGCCAAGTGAAACTGCCCTCGGGCGCAAATGTCGGTGGAGAAACCGAACTCTTACAGACAGGAGATGGTGCATGGGGTGCGATTGGGATGATCCATGCTTCGCATTCTTTTTATCCCAAACCCCTCTATGCCAATCTCTCTGCAGGTTACCAATGGCGAGGCACAGCTGATCTTGCCTACACCAGCGGATTGGTCTCCGTTAATTATGACGATGCTTTTGTCTGGTCGGGCGAATTGGGATGGCTTCCGAATGAACATTGGGTCCTGGCATTCAAATGGACTCAGGTACAACCTTTGGGTACCAACTCTTCCGAAGGGGTAACAGGAAGCTCTTCTATCTTTGGCAACCGCTTGACCTATTTCGCCATTATCCCCGAAGCCAATTACATTACCTCCAAAAATTGGGGCGTTTCGCTCTCTGCGGGTGGGGTACTATTTGCACGAAATATCCTGGCAGCACCTAGCTTCAACGTGGGTATATTCTATCAGTTGAAGCAGTAGTGAGTGCTGGTCGGAAAAGTTTCTTGCGTATGATTTTCATAAATTGGGGCGATTCCTTTTTGGGAATTGCCCCAATTTATAGGTAGATAGACAGATGAAAACGAGGCTTATGTAAGATGAAGAGTCTTCAACAGCAATACTTTAAGCCTCTTATCTTGAGTGTAGTGAAATCCCTTCTGGGATCACGTCTTTTATCTGTCGTCTTACTTATGAAGTTCCAGAAAAAATCTCTAACATAATTTCTGAGACGGTTATGCTGTTACAAGTTGACTATGGCGTTTTTTTAGGATCTTCAGCATTATGAATAGTGAGGTCATATCTTTTTATGGTTGGTGGCAATTTTCAGTATGTCTGTTTGCTTTTTTCGCCTTACTCTCAATCTGGTGGCATATAGGCAAAAAGCAGCATGATTTTGGGCAAGTATGGTTGGCTCTCTCGGTTTTATGCTGGGGTATTTCAGGAGCCTTTGAGATATACTTTACGTCGAGAGGCATTACCTCAGGCTATGTGATCGATGGATGGCGGAGTATCTGGTCCCTACTCAATAGCTTATTTATCTTACTGGCACTGCCCTGGTTTAGGTACTTGCCTGATCCCATCAGACCGATCATCCAATCGACATACTGGAGATACATCGTGGGGCTTCCTTTTCTTTTTTCCATTCTGCCTACACTTAGTCGGATGATCTCTGACACAGGCTCTAAGATGATCCCTGAACTAGATGTATACTATGCCATCTTCACTTTGGGGTTTTTGGGATATGTATTGTGGGAGTCATTTGTCAAACGAAGACTAAAAGCATTAGCTTTTTTATCGCTGGTGTGTATTCTGATTGTTTTTGTCGCACAAATCTATAAGTTCTCTGGCAGTAACATTAACCTGACTTTATTCTCAGCCATTTTCAAAACTTCCTTGATCATGATATTCTTTGCGCTGGCACTGAGTTGGGTGAAAGAGTTGGCAGAAAATGTCATTCCTTCTTCTGATCATCTACATATACAGTTGCAGAAAAAAAGGGTATCCTCTGGGAAAATAGAGCATCTCGTCTTTTTGAAAGGTTTTCCTGGAGGGGATAAAAGGGAAGTGAAATTAACCCCCGCTTTATTTGAGTTGCTTTTTGAATTTGCCCATCGTAAGGGATCGGAGAATGAATGGTTGGAAATCAAACCCAAGAATTTCTCAGCATCCAACAAAACCTTTGACATCAAGGACCACAATCAGATCAAACGCTTGCTCCGTGCCCTACTGGATGGCATTTTCGGGGCGGGCAACTGGACGGCAGAGCATCACCTCAATCCACTAAAAACGAGCTTACTTGAGATGTCGGAAAAGCGAGACAGAAAAATTCGGCTCAAAATCCCTAAAGAGAATATTTCTCTGTAGATCACGTAGTTGTATCTTTTTGTCAGTAAGTGAATGACTGACAGATGGAGATCTTTTCCGATAAAAAGCGCATCTGAAAATTTTATTCCAAACATTGGCTTGCAAATCATAACCACATACTTATGAATTCAAGACGATGTATCCTGGCCCTGCTATGGGGCAGCCTGCCCTTCATCAGTCGTGCACAGACAGGAGGATTGGACGAACAGATCAATGAGGCGTTTATGCCTTTTGCTACTTGGTGGGAAGACCTTGTACTCTCTACGCTTACGATCTTTGGGGTCGGTGTTCCCATTGTATTGATTCTACTGCTCCTGGGGGCGCTATTTTTTACGGGTTATTTTGGCTTTGTGAACATCCGGCATTTCCCAACTGCCATCAGAGTGGTGCGGGGGAAATACGATGAAGTAGAATCTATACAGACTGCTCCTACTGCCCACCTTCATGAAGTAGAAGGAGATATCAAAAAAACGATAAAAGACGAAAGTCATCATGGAGAGGTCAATCACTTTCAGGCATTGGCTACTGCTGTCTCTGGGACGGTAGGATTGGGAAATATTGCGATGGTGGCCGTAGCCATTTCTATCGGAGGTCCAGGTGCCACTTTTTGGATGGTCGTGGCAGGCTTACTGGGCATGTCTTCCAAGTTCGTCGAGTGTACCCTTGGCGTAAAATACAGGGACATCGATCGTGAAGGCAATGTATATGGGGGGCCAATGTATTATCTGTCGAGAGGGCTCAAAGAAAGTGGCTTACCCAAATTGGGGAAATTCCTGGCTGTCGTATTTGCTATCTGCTGTGTGGGCGCTTCATTTGGGGGAGGAAATGCCTTTCAGACCAATCAGGCAGCTGCTCAGATCATTGCGAGATTGGGAATCGAAGGGTCCGCTTCTGGAAGCTTGATCGGATTGGTCTTTGCGGTGCTGGTAGGGATCGTCATCATCGGCGGCATCAAGCGCATCGCCAAAGTGACGGAGAAATTGGTGCCACTTATGGCGATTCTGTATGTGGCTTCTGCCTTATTCATCATCTTGTCCAACTACAGCTTCGTCGATGATGCCATCGGCTTGATCCTCTCAGAGGCCTTCACCCCTCAATCTACGATCGTCGGAGGTTTTATCGGCGTCATGATTCAAGGCTTTCGCCGTGCAGCATTTTCCAACGAAGCGGGAGCAGGCTCGGCGGCGATCGCGCATTCCGCTGTCAACACGAAGTATCCGGCCTCAGAAGGCTTGGTGGGTTTGCTAGAGCCTTTCATTGACACGGTAGTTGTTTGCACCATGACGGCCATCATCATTGTCATGTTCAACATGGAGGGTGCCTTCGTCTACGGTGACGTCGTAAATGGCCAAGCGCTTATGGCGGATGGCGCTAGACTCGGGGGAGTGAACTTGACCTCCATGGCTTTTGATGCGGCCATCCCTGGGGCCTCCTATGTGTTGGCCATTGCGGTGACTTTATTTGCCTTCTCCACCATCCTCTCCTGGTCTTACTACGGCCTGCAAGCATGGAAATATCTCTTTGGAAGAGGAAGGTGGACTGACCTTACCTACAAATTGATCTTCTTGCTTTTCACGATTTTGGGTGCTGCCATCACGCTGGATGCGGTGATTAAATTTTCTGATGCGATGATTCTAGCGCTGGTATTTCCCAATATGATTGGGTTTTTGATTTTGTTCCCGAAAGTAAGGGAGGAAATGAGGCGATATTTGAAGGTGATTCGGGGGCTGAGGTGAAAATTCCAAAAACCATATTGATCTTTACTAGATGGTTAGGGGCTTAGGCTAAAGGTCATCCTAGGTACGTCCAGCCATTGATCCTAAACACTCACTTGTCCCAATGCCCCAAAAAGAAATGCCGCTTTCCCATCAGGAAAAGCGGCATCATCATTTCAAATATGTCTTTTTTATTGTCGGATGATCCGTTGCGTGACCTCACGGATACCATCTGATATGCGGAGCACATAGATGCCCAACGCCTGATCGCTGATGTCTATCGCATGGTCAAAGCTGCCGCTGACATTGCCTTGCTGATACTGGTAGACAATGCGTCCCTGTACGTCAGTCACCTCAATGAAGAGATTGGGCACGTTGATCATCTCGCTTCTCACATGGAAGCGACCCTCAGTAGGATTCGGTGCTACCTGAATGAAGCGTGCGAGTGCATCATCGTTGGCGACATTGGTAATCAATATATTGGTCGTGTCGGTGCCACAAGCATTGGTCGTGATGAGAGTGACGTTATAGTCTCCAGCGAAGCCAAACATATAGGTCGGAGACGGATCGTTGCTTGTCGCGCCTGTACCATCGTTGAAGATCCATGTGTAGTCATTGCCTGGATCGGCTCCACTTTGGATGAAAAAGTTCACCGTCAGGTCGTTGTTGGCATTTAGGTAGCCGGGCACGACATCGGGTGGCCCTGCGATGGTCACATCAATCATGTCTACAGTTTGGCATCCGTCAGCATTGGTCACTGTCACCATATAGGTATCAGACTGAGATGCTACAATCGTCTGGCTCGTCTCGCCTGTACTCCAGTCGTAGCTCAAGCCAGGGTTCCCTGCATCTAGTGTGATCGGATCACAAGATGTGGTATCTGTTCCTAAGTCGACAACAGGTGCAGCTCCCTGCGCTACCGTGGCCGTATCTCTGCCCACACAACCAAGGCCATTTGTCACCACTACGCTAAAGGTATCGACTCCTGTCAATGGCGGCGTCACAATAAGCGTAGAGGAAGTATCTCCCGTACTCCACTGATAGTTTGTCCCTGAAGTACCTGCATCCAGGATCACATCCGAACAAGAGGTAATGTCTCCACCCAAGTCTATATCTGGGGTCGGGAAGATCTCGATGTTGACGGTATCTGTATTGGTACAACCCAGTGCAGTCACAGTCAGAATGTACACGCTAGTATTTGTCGCTAAGTAGCTCTGCTGTGAGGAGTCCTGATTTTGTGGGACAGGAGAGAACCAGAAATAAGTCGCTCCAGCCACAGGCTCTGCCTCCAAAAGGATCGGATCACAAGAAGCCGAGTCAGGACCTGCATCTGCTACAGGCGCGTCATTGAAGGTGAAGTTTGCCGTATCCTCTGCTGTACAGCCAAAGGAATTGGTCACTAAGACGGTATACTGTCCCGTCGAGTCAATCGTTACAGATGGTGTATTGGCAAATGGTACTCCATTCAACGACCACTGATACGTAGACAAAGCGGGACTTCCTACATCAACTGTACGCTCTCCACAGAACACACCATCGATCCCCAGGTTCACAAAAGCGGGAGGTAAGATGATGGCCTGTACTGGCACACGTGGACTGGGACAACCCGCTGTACGTATGCGCCAGTTGTAAAAGAAGTAATAAGAGGTAGTCAAACCGTTGACATTACCCGTGATGGAAATCAAACCAGGGACCTCGTATGGGAAAGAAGCAGCTGAGCTATTGCGGTAGAGTCCCTGACCAAATCCGAGGCTGGTACCTGATGCATCGATCCGATATCCTGTTCCCGCAGCAATGGACCAGTTCAACGGCACTTCTACGTTGAAAGGTGCAGGTGAATTAACGGTAAAGTTGACTGTCTCCAATACTTGCCCCAGTGCGTTACGCAAGTTGATCGTCACGGTACCGTTACTGTTATTTTCAGGATAGATCAAGACTGACTCTAGTACCAGGTCTTGCTCGACATTGAAGGTCAATCCATTGGTGCCGAAGTTGGTATCGTGGAAACCGAAGCCACCTGTATTGTCGGGTTTACCTGCCGTAAAGAATTGCAGGTTCGCCTCTTCTGCATAGTAAGTTGTACTCGTACTCAGGAAAGGAGTCGTAAAGGTATTTCCTTGTCCCAAAATCGTACTGCTTGTAGGAGAATCATACCAGTAGATATCTCCTGTCCCTTGGGGAGAAGCAGACAAGAAGAAGATATCTCCTGTCGTATTACATGCTGTATCTCCTATCGCACTCGGTGGTGTCAGGATGGCATCAATCTGGAACGATCCTAGCGTCGTATCATTGAAGACTGTTGTATCGTTAGCCAAATCCGTATACACCTGCAAGTCGTAAGCTCCGCCTAGAGGTGAGCTGAAGAATCCAAAGTTTACCGTACCTGTAGTACCTGGTGGAAGGAAACCTGTAAATGTCGTATTCAACGTCGTCGTACTATTATTAGGATCTGTAATGACGAGTGTCACAGGTATATTTTGCTGAGGGACAAGTCCGTCATTGGAGATCGTGACGACCAGTTCTACGGAGTCATCGTCACAAATCGAAAGCGGTAGATCGTTGAAGGCTACCGCACTGGCATCGTCTGTGGCGCGCTCCCATATGAAGACATCATCGAAGGCGAACCCATCTCCTGTACCACTGAAATCCGAATCGAAGGCGATACGAAGGCGTACAGTAGGCTCTCCACCCAGGTTGTCCAGCGCATGCTGCGCTAGCAACCAACCGTTAGATCCTCCAGTCCAACCCTGTGGCTGGTTCCCTGGCTGGGCAGAGATGAAGTTGTCGTTGTACCAGTTGACGGGGTCATTAAATTCTCCCACTCGAGTCCACGTATCCCCACCATCTGTCGAAGCCTGTAGCACAGCCCCATCGAAGCTAAACTCCGAATCATACCAGATTCCCATTCGAATGACAGGATTGGTGATGGCACTCATATTCATACAAGGTCCGACGACAAATGAGGCCTCATTGTTGGCATAGGACAAGTTGCCCAAGCCTCCTGTGACCCATGAGTTCACACCTGAGAAAGCCGAGTTGATGATTGTTTTACCTGGCGTACCAAAGGCCCACGTATTTAAGGTCCCACCAGAAGTCCATCCTCCCTGTCCACTTTCAAAGTTCTCAGCATAGGGGAAGGTATTGACCTCTGGGAAGTTCAATGGTGTGACAGGAGTTGTCAAGGTATCACCCACATTGAGTGTATCACCTAAGAGTACAACATAGAAGGTAATATCATAGCTCGTCGCAAGGTTGCTGAGATCCGCTGTCGTGGTAAAGGTATAGATCCCCGTACTGTCAGGCTGCACCTGCTGGAAATCTGTTTCTCCTACTGGTGTACCGCCATCAATTTGATAGAAGATCTGAATAGAATCAATGGTCTGAATTCCCTCATTGACGTAGCTAACAGTAATGGGCGTAGCAGCGGAGTATCCACAAGCACCTGAGGGATTCAGCAGTTCAACAGCAGCAGCATCGAAATCGGGTTTGTCGAAGATGGAAATATTGTCGAAGGCAAATCCATCCTCCGTTATACTGACATCGGCACCAAATGCGACACGCAGCAATACGGCGCTCTCTCCACCTAGACCATCCAGTTCATGGCGTGCATTGAGCCACTCTTGTGATCCCAGCGTTCCATCTCCTGTCCATCCCTGGACCTGTCCGCCTGGCTGAGCAGAGATAAAGTTGTCATTGTACCAGTTGTCTGGATCACCAAAGTCTCCCACACGTTGCCAGGTTACCCCTCCATCAACGGAGGATTGCAAGACCGCTCCATCAAAGCTATCCTCTGCATCCCACCAAATATCCATTTCTAAAATTGGGGCTGTCACTCCTGAGAAGTCAAAACAGGGACCCAGTACAAAGGATTGCTCAAAGTTACTGTACGATGTGAGGCCCAAACCACCTGTTACCCAAGCATTGACTCCAGAAGAAGCACCCTGGATGACGTTCTTGGCAGGCGTTCCAAAAGCCCATGTATTATTGACACCTTGGCTGGTCCATCCTGCCTGTCCACCTTCAAAGTCTTCGAAGTAGGGGAAGGAGTTGACGACTTGTCCGAGGTTAATGATGTTGACTACCTGGGAGTTGTTAGTCACATCTGCATCGGGAGGTGTATTTTGTGTGGCAGAAACTTCCAGCGTGTGAGGCCCTAGCCCCGAGAGGTCTGCTGTAGTCGTGTATGTGTAGAGTAAGGTATCACCAGGAGCAATGAAGCCAGGTATCGCTTCAGGCGTGATGAATGGACCCGCATCCACAGAGAATGTCGCTGTCACACTGTTCAGCGTATCTGTTCCTAGGTTGATGATCTGAATGGTCACTTGCTCGGCAGAGCCCAAGCCACATCCAGATTCTGGCAATACTTGATCTCCAACGGCTACATCCACTGCTGGTGGCTCGAATATGTTGATGTCATCAATTGCGATGTCGCCGCGCGTACCGTTTCCACGCGTCACACGAAAGACCAACTGAAGAACATCTTGCTTGAAAGAAGTCAGGTCTAGGACGACACTTTCATAAGGAATATTAGAACCTGTCTGCTGTTGGCCTGTGAGGGAGAATACATTCGTCTCATTAGAACTCGTACGGACGAGTACATCCAACGTTCCCGTGTTGATACCAAACATGTGGTAGAAGAATTCTAGCTTAGGTGCAGCCATATTTGATAGATCCAGACAAGGGGAGATCAGCTGATATTGGTCGCCCTGCGATCCATTGTCCATCTCTGCATAGGCGAAAAGGAAACCTGTGGGGGTGTTATTGCCCGAAGGTCCTGTCTGCGTAGTAGGTGTATTACCAAAGTTGATGTGCCATGTCGGAGAGTTGGTCGGCGTACGGTTCCAGCCTGGAGGTAAGACGCCAGGAAAGCCCGAAGTCCCTCCTTCGAAGTCTTCACTGTAAGGTCCTGGAATGGCATTGAGCGTATTGGCATTGACAGTCGTCGTATCATTGAAAGCGTTGGGGTCTGAAGCAATCGCCGTATAACCTTTGACTATGTAAGTCCCCGTAGCGGATAGATCAGCCGTGGTGCTCACCAGGACGGTCCGTGTATCAAAAATATTCAACGTTCCTGTATCTAACAGGACAGAATCTATGCTTGAAATAGGACCTGTAACGGAAGAGATAACCCATACAGGTGTTGCGGCGAAGTCTAGTACTTGCGAACCAAAGTTCTCTACAATTACTTCGACATCTTCACTACCTCCATAGCAACCAGGGCCATTGGGTGAAATGACTTCTACTACTCCTGGATCAATCGGCCCTGGATCAAATAAGAAAATATCGTCAATGGCCATATCACTCCTCGCACCATTGCCTCTGGTTCCCCTAAATTGAAGTTGAATAACCGAACCTGCGAATGGCGATAGATCGACTATGGCTTCGAGGAAAGGATCGGCAGAGTTGGTCTGCTGCTCACCCGTCAGGGTCCAGACGACAGTTTCAGTATTGCCTTCTATAGCGAGTACCTCTAGTGTTCCCATTTGATCACCAAACATATGGTACCAGAAAGACAGACGAGGGCCTACGGTACCACCGAGGTCTATACAAGGAGAGGTCAAGCGATAAAGGGAGCCTGTTGTCCCTCCTGTTGCTTCTGTAAACATGTAGTTAGAACCACCAGGTGTCTGATCATCGGTCGGCCCCGTGTTAGGTGTATTCGTCGATCCTTGCCCTACATACCATCCTTGCGGTGTCGTAGAAGATCTGGACCAGCCGTTGCTCACACCTCCAGGATTATTGGGATTGGATTGGGGCACAAAGCTTTCAAAGTCTTCGGAAAAAGGCAAAGACGCCAGATCGGGCGTCAAGATGGTGGTAGAAAAGGTGTCATTTGCGGCATTTACATCGCCAGGTAGCGCTGTCCATATCTTCAGTACATAGAAGGTGTTGGGCTGGGGCGCTGCCAGCGGAGTATTGAATGTGTAGGTGGTATTGGCACCTGGGGCGATACTCGCTGGATTAGATTCGGCCACTGGCGTAAGCCCTGTCAGAGAGTATCCTAGAGGAACATTGCTGACAGTCGTGGTCCCGAAGTTATTGTATCTAATAGTCATCGTATCCCCACTACCAAACAAGCTACATGTAAGGTTTAGTGAGGTAATGGAGGTGACTCCAACGTCCGTCTGCGCATAGCTTATGCTAAGGCCGAAACAAACAAGGAACAGCATCCGTAAGTATAGATGTTTCATGTTGGGAACTTTGGGTTATTGACTTGCAGAATTAAAAATACAATTCACTAGGCGAAAAACAAACAAATCATTAGGTCCTAGTCCCTACCCAAACATAGGTATGTATACCCTTAGCTTGTTGGATACCAGTCCTTTACAAATAATCATTCCCCTACATCCTAGGAATTTTTATTCTTGGGTATTTTATAGTTTATAAGTTGATTATCAGCTCAAGGCAGAAGATACATTCCTCCAAAAGGATGGACGTATCTTATCTCCTAAAAGTTTGGTAACCGCTACTTTCGATTTTTTTGTCTCCAATTTCTCTACTGATCCTACAGATCTCCCATATCCCTAAGCTGTCCGCGCAACAAAAATAGACGGATCAAAACTACTGAGATTTAAATATAATCTGTCAAAAAGTGGCGATTCTAGACAGCTATATCTATCCTTGATCTTATAGATAACTCTTTGCTATTGAGGTATATATGGAATTTTTTCTACATGTGTGTCAAACAGCTAATTTCAGGCTAAAGGTAAATGTCGTTCCTTCTCCCACTTTGCTCTGAACGGTAATCTGTTCTCCATGCATTTTGAGTAAGTGCTTACAAATGGCCAGTCCCAAACCTGTCCCTCCTTTTTCTCTCGAACGCGATTTATCTACTCGGTAAAATCGACGGAAAATTTTATCTAAATGCTCTTGCTCGATCCCCTGTCCATTGTCTTGCACACTGGTATACATTTTCCCAGCCTTTGCCTCCATCCGTATCACGACCTCTCCCTCCAAATGCCCATATTTAATCGCATTGTCGATGAGGTTGGTCAGGACCTGCTGAATCCGTTCTCTATCCGCGAGAACTTGTGTCGTCTCTAGCGTGTGGGCTTCAATCCTGTAGGTGATGTTTCGCTTTTTCTTAGTGAACTTATACTCCAAGCTATCAATCACATCACAAACTAACTCATACAGCGAAAAAGCACGAATTTTCATTTCCATCTCGCCTGACTCAGCCTGGGTGATGATCAAAAGATCCCTCACAAGACTAGAGAGCCTGTCCGCATTCTTCATTGCCTTTTTCAGGAATTTTACGCGTACTTTCTCATCCTCCATTGCGCCATCCATCAGCGTATGTATGAATCCCTGAACAGCAAAAATGGGGGTCTTTAATTCATGGGAAACCTCTCCCAAAAACTCTCTCCTGAATGTTTCTAGATCCTTGAGCTTCTTAATTTCTCGTTGATTGACCAGATTGAGATTTTTAAGTCTGCGAAAGACTAGCCACTCTAATGAGCCTACCAATATCAAGAAGGTGATAAAGAAAAAAATCAACCCTTCTTGGAAGGAAACCTCCATTATATCAGATCCAAACGAGTGAATGATTACATACAACAACGTGATTCCCAGAGACAAGTAGAGAGAAACTTGTATAGAGGAGGGCAGTTGGGGATCTATCTCCTGCGTACTGAAAGTAGCTGAGGATCTCTGGTTGTTCTGGAAAGCGTATCGAATTTTTCGAAGGACTGTTTCCATGTAAAGGGAGTTTTATTACGTCAACAGTAGTCTGTAATTGCATCCGAAGATATTAAATTCCATTGGGAAAGCATGCCTCTTAAAGTAGAATTCATTTTCAGTTAATGTGATCGTAAAAAGTTAGGAAATGGAAAAATATTCTTCTACCTGTCTGATGCATACTCATATTCTCCCATCTACATTATGTTTAAAATTTACATGGTGTAATATTTTTAGCAATTGCTTTCCGTATTGAGAAGGATAAAAATCTCTAAAAGCTTACACCCTACCTCCCGCTGATCCACTACCTAAGATCTCATCCAATATCCAGTTTTTTACATGCCTTTCAGGGTATAAGTTTAATGTACAAGTATTGATGATGGGGAAATATCTG
>JBCBPW010000120.1:0-18704 GCA_039820545.1 Bacteroidota bacterium
GGCTTATTTTACCACAGATGATAAGCCCTGCTATGCATCAAGCTGACCCCCTTCAGTCTGCAACTGAAGCTATATAAATGCTCTAGATACAATCTGGAGGGGGCGGTGTCCTACTTTTTTATGCGTGTAGATACTTTAGAATGGTACATCCTAGGCCTCCGTAACTTGACTTCATCAAACGGCCAACCCACCTTCTCTTTTGCCCAACCCACTGGATCTCTTCTATCGAAACGTTCGATCTCACCGTTCATTTGCACAGGATATGAAACCTGTAATAATGAACAACATGACTTCTCGATTGCTTTTAGCTACCTTATTTTTGGCCACTGTCCTCTTATCTGCCTGTAAAAAGGATGATGTGATAGATGACATGGTGATAGAACATGACAATCTCCTGGATACCCAGATTGATACCTTGACCACGACCAGTGGGGTACAATTTGTCCGAACGCCTGAGGCGTGTTTCAAGGATCTACCCGATTGGCCTTACGACTACCAGTATGTAGAAATCGACGGACTGCGTCAGGCATATGCAGAGTCGGGCCCCGCCAATGGTGAAGTGGTACTCTTGCTGCACGGCCAACCCAGCTGGTCTTACCTCTACCGGAGTATGATCCCCGTCTTGGCAGATGCTGGATACAGAGTCATTGCGATGGACCATTTGGGCATGGGACGCTCAGACAAACCCATCGACATCACCGAATATAGCTATCTGGGGCATAGTGCGCGATTGGAAAGCTTCATCCAGCAGATGGGATTGAGCGATATCAATTTATTTGTACAAGACTGGGGAAGTCTCATTGGTCTGAGAGTCGCAGGACTCAATCCCGAATGGTTTGCCAGCATCAGCGTAGGCAATGGCATGCTCCCTGTTTTACCAGCGGGCGGCCAAGTGTTTGACCCTATCGTCAACCCCAACGAGATAGCGGATCTACCCTTTCCTTTCGCCAATTTTCCCGACCAGCAAGAGCCCTTCTATGATGGCTGTGACCTCCTTCCCACAGCAAGTTCTGTAGACTTCGGCGAATGGGCCAACTATGCCATGAAAGATACCTCCTTCAAAGCCTCTGAAGTCTTGGAAGCCTTGACATGGTTTGATCTCCCTGCAGATGTAGAGGAAGCCTACGATGCACCTTATCCAGATAGAGCTTATATGGCAGGTGTACGAACCTTCCCTTCTTTATTCAATGAATTGGCAGGCTTAAATGTAGACGCATGGCAGGGACTCAATGCTTACGAAAAGCCTTTCCTCACGATTTGGGGAGAAAATGATCCTGGAGAGCTAGGCTCTTGCGAAAACCAACAAAATTTTATCATGAATGTACCAGGTGCCGCAGGAAAACCGCATACTAGACTAGCAGAAGCAGGACATTTTCTACAAGATGATCAAGGCGTAGAGATCGCGACACGATTGATTGCTTTTTATGAGACGGATTGGGACGCTGCAGGGACTGGCTGCGAAGATTTTGATAGCCCTGTACAGAATGAAGCCCGCACACAAATCCTCATGCCGCCGGCAGATTTGAGAAACTTCAGATATGGCGAGTTCATCCCTACCTTTGACTGTGGCAATGGACTGGTGACAGAAGTGTATGTCACGATGGGCTTCAATGATTGCCCAGAAGATGAGTGGTACATGATCAATGAGGAAGATTTGAAAACCCAACTGGGAGCGGAAGAAATATATATGAACGGTCCTAGGCATTGGCTCGTGAACCAAACCACAACAAGTGGAAGCGGGGGGAGTAGTTCACCTGGAAAGATCGCCACTTTTGGAACTCTACAAATGCAGATGCGTGCCCAGATTAGCGGAGTCATTGACGAGGGTCTTTATGCAGAAAATCAAGTCGAACGCTCTACTACTTATGTGTTTCAAGCAGGGAATGAAGTGTATAAGCTGATCAATCCACAAGGGGACGAATACATCATGCAGTCCTACAGTCGAAAGGTCAATTCCAATCTGACGATTGACGATCTCGCGTCTCTTGGTTCCACCCTCAATCTCCCCGCTGGCTGGACCTATCAGGCTGAAGTTTTATCTGCTGACTTAGTCTTAGTGGCAGATGGTATAGCGTTCGTCATTCAAGATGAGTTAGAAAACTCTTACCAGAAAGTAGTGGAGTAAGCAAATAGAAGATGTGAAGCGTGGTAGTGCTGGAAATAGGTGCTACCACGCCTTATCCAAAAGAAAACGGAACTTCTTATCTTTTTCCTTATTTTCTGTAAGTACTCCCCATCCATCCCGAGGATCTGCTATGCAAAAGATGAAGGAGAACGATCAAGCATCACTCAAATATATACCCTTGAAATTTCATACAATCAATATATTACCGATCCTCTTATCCCTTATCCTACCAGCGATACGTTTATATTCTGTTGGAGGAGAGGAATCTATACTTAGCCCACACATTTTGGGTGTCTGGCTCTTTTCTTCTCTCATCCTGTATATCATGTGGTATTTCTTATGGCAGCTATGGGAGATTCAGAAAGGCCACAAGGTATGGTATGCAAGTGGGTTACTTGCTACATTACCTGTACTCATCTTTTTATTCTTCCAACTATTTAAGGGAGGTATTGCGGAGGGGGCAATTGATATTTCTACCATTAAAATAGCTCCCCCCGTGATCTTATTTCTGGGCATTCAATATGTCCTACATTCACAGCGAAAGTCCTCCCGCTTATTTTTAGAGAAAGAGCGATTGCAAACGGAGAACTACAAATCTCAACTACAAGTCCTTCAGGCGAAAATTGATCCACATTTCCTATTCAATTCCTTGAATACCCTGCGGTCCATGGTACGCCAATCACATGAGAATTCCGAACAGTTCATCTTAAGCCTTTCTGATTTTTATCGACAAACCTTAACCTACAACGAAGACACCCAACTTCAATTATCGGAGGAATTGGCTGTTTTGGAATCCTACATTTTTCTGATGAAGAGTAGGAATGAGGACGCCGTCAAGGTCGAGATGCACATTGAGGAGTCATTTTACTCTTTTTTCCTGCCTACATTGGCCTTACAGATTGTTGTCGAAAATTGCTTTAAGCACAATAGTATGACGGTCAGCATGCCATTGCACATTTACATAAGCAGTACGAAGGAAGGATATATAGAAGTGAAAAATAATCTTCAACCCAAATTTGGAGAAGTGGAATCTACTGGATATGGTTTAGACTTGCTGAAAAAAAGATATGCATTGATGGGAGTCTCCGAAGGTGTACGGGTCGTACAATCAGATCATGAATTCAGTGTCAACCTCAAATTAATCAAGTAAATGAATGTTCTGATTGTAGAAGACGAAGCGCACACAGCAGATCTGTTACAAGAAATCATTGAACAGGATCGTGATTTCATGGTGCTAGGCAAATTGGCCTCTATTGTAGAAGCGGTTGACTATCTCATTAAATATCAACACAATATAGACCTTCTCTTTTTTGATATTCAGCTGGCAGATGGTCAGAGCTTTGAGGTGTTCAAGCATGTAGATGTGGACGTCCCCATTATATTCTGCACGGCTTACGATGCGTATATGCTGCGTGCCTTTAAAAATAATGGGATTGATTACTTACTCAAACCCTTTAAGGAGAGCGAAATCCACGACGCGCTTCAAAAATACAAGAGATTGATCACGAATTTGCAGGCCAAGGTACCAGCTCCTATTAACCTCAGTCCCACAGGGAATCAGAGCTATCAGAAGCGTTTCCTTACCCGGTTTAGAGAAAAAACCATCGTCAAAAAAATTGAAGAAACGGCCTTGTTTAGCGTAGAAAACGAAACCGTGTACCTCTACACATTTGAAGGGAAGCGATACCCTTTGTTCAAAAAGCTGGAATATATTGAATCCGTCTGCGACCCTAGCCAGTTCTTTCGAATCAACCGACAAATGTTGGTTAATCTACAAGCGATCGTTTCGTTTGAACCTTATTTCAATAGGAAAATCGTATTAGAACTTACGATCACGACGGAGCAACCACCCATCGTAAGTCGAACGAAGGTCACTTCTTTTAAGGAGTGGCTGGAGCGTTAGATGCGTAGCCAATCACTGAAACGAGTCTTTTCTTTAGCATATCACCCAAGATCTCGAAAGATCATATAACTTACCATGAGATCATTTCAGGAATATATCCTTTGAAAAAACAACTGCCATAGATTTGAAGAACCAGCATCATATACCTCATTTAAGATCCATTAGTGATTTTTATGAACAGTTGCGAATAGGGCCTCCTCAAGGAAGTGAGTTTTCTATCATGAAAATCGAAGATCAACCCAAGACAAAGCGGTTGGAGATGCCGTTATTCAGATGCGATTTCTATAGGCTAGTATTTATTAAAGGACAGGGGGTAGAATGGTCTTTACCTGATAAGCAATTCGAATCGACTAAAAACTGTGTGTACTTTTCGTACCCTGGCAACTTAGAGAGTTGGAGGTCTGCGGAGGATGTATATGGGTATCTGGTGTGTTTTACAAAAAGTTTTTTCCATTCTCAGTTCTTCTCTTCTATGGAGTTCCCATTTTTCACTTACGAAAAATCAAAACTCCTTTATCTCAGTGATGTAGAGGCAGCTGCGCTCGTGGAGCAGCAGGAAGAGATGTTGAAAGAAATCGAAAGGAAAGAACTCCATTCGGAAGAGTTACTACTGACCCTTTTATGGAGATACTTAATTCATTTGAAGCGGTTATTTGTTCAGTCAGAGGGATTAATGCCTGAGAATAAGCGAAATGATTTCCTGATTTATCAAAAATTCAGAGCGGAATTGGATGAGTATTTTGCAGCTTTGGCATCTGATAAATTAGATATACACCCAAGTGTCAGTACAATTGCTGGGCGCATTTTTCTCAATCCAAGCTATCTCAACTCCGTGATAAAAAGTGTGTCAGGTAAAACTGCATCAGAACTCATACAGGAAAAAACGATCCTAGAGGCCAAAAGCTATTTGATGCATACGGATTTACGCATAACAGAAGTAGCCTTCAAATTAGGGATTGACAATGTCTCCTACTTCAACAGGTTATTCAAAAAAACGACTGCGCTGACCCCATCAGCATTCAAAAAATCTCACCGCTCCTAGCTTTCTCGAAAAAGTACAAGTTTACCTACGGATAGTGCAAGATCTAAGGCTGGTCTTGCCCCTATCTTTGTATTGTTTCTAATCCATACAATACTTCATCATGAAGAAATTCAAAACGGTCTTAAAGATTTGGACCATTGTGTATGTGCTGATTACCACGCTGATTTATGCGCTAAGTGAATGGTTGGTTTTACAACCGATCTACATAAGAACCTTGGTACTCTCAGGAGTCATGGTATTTGGCTTGCAGTATGTGATATTTCCAATAATGAATCAATTAAAAATTATAAAATGATGTCTATCATGCAAAATTCAGCCTTAATTCCACAAACTAGTTTGACACTCAATAATGGGGAAAAAATGCCCCAGATTGGTTTGGGTGTACTCAAAGCAAAAGATAACGGAGAGGTAGAGGCGGCCATCTCATCTGCTTTACAGGCGGGATATCGCAAAATCGATACTGCGACAATCTACCGAAATGAAGCCGGGGTAGGACGAGCCTTAAAAAAGAGCAACATCGAGCGAGGAGACATATTCTTGACGACCAAAGTCTGGAATAGTGACCAGGGGTACGATAATACTATGCATGCCTTTGAACGCAGCTTGAAAGACCTACAAACGGACTATGTGGATTTATACCTGGTCCACTGGCCAGTTGGTGGAAAGTTCAAACAGACTTACAAAGCACTAGAAAAAATCTATAGCGACGGGAGAGCAAAGGCAATCGGGGTAAGCAATTTTCAAATCCACCATTTGAAGGAATTGATGGATAGTAGTGAAATCATTCCTACAGTAAATCAGATCGAACTGCATCCCCACCTTCAACAGGAAGCACTCACGGAATTTGCCCATCAACACAACATTCAGATTGAAGCGTGGAGACCCATCATGATGGGGCAGGTATTGAATATTGCCCTCCTAAGGGAATTGGGAGAAAAATATGGAAAATCTCCTGTGCAAATAACATTGAAGTGGTTGATTCAAAGAGGTATTTCTGTCATTCCAAAGTCTGTAAATCCACAAAGAATAGCTGAAAATTTTAATATATTCGATTTTACGCTATCAGAAGAAGATATGACAAAGATTCAATCATTGAACCAAGACAGACGTCTGGGACCAGACCCAGACAACTTCCACTTTTGAGTACCTACACAAATGAAAAAGTGTCGTGTAGACACCTCTATTGCCTGCTATGCATAGAACTGGCTCCCTTTAGTTACAAACTGAAGGGAGCCAGTTCTATATAGCACACGGTTTGAGCATGGGACTAAACTCTATATGCGATGTCACACTGTCTCTTCAGGAAAATGAACCCGTTTCGAACCCTGAAAGGATGGCGTCATACCTCAATCCGTAAAATCCACCTAGTAACTTTTCAAGGTAAACCCAAAGGTCAGGAATCGATCTCGTTGTTGTTGATTCTCAATCACTAAGCTCTCGAAAGAGTGGAGGTAGTTGATCTTGAAGTTGAAATACTTGGACAAGGGGAATTCCAATGCAAGGTCTACTTGCCAGCGGAAGTTATTGCGTTGACTCAGGGAGGGTTGGAAGTAGCTTTCGTGACCCAGGATGACTTTATCATTGAGTAAATAGTATTTCCCATTTACCCACAAGGTCCCACGAAACGTATTGATGGAGGGTGTGCCATTGTATTCAGAAAAGTTGAAGTTCGTATTGATGAATTCGGTCTCTTCATATTCACTCGAAACCGAGAATTTCAACCAACTCTTCTTCTTATTGAACACCTGATAGGTACCCCCCACGCCGAGTAGGTAACGGAGATCAATTTGCCTCCTAAAATTGGTGCTCACAAAGCCCAATACTAAGGGGTAGAATTTTCGTTCGGGATCGAAGTAGATAAAGTTCAGGCTCAGGATGTCTTCGTCTGCTTTTGCGCCTCCAAAGGCTTGATAGACATAGGAATTTTGGGTCTTAAACACCCACTTATTGCCTTGCTTATACGTCAGGCCTGATTTTGCGCGGAAGATCCAGGTTTGCACATTCCCATCTTGCCAGATTCCAGATAACGAAAGATTTGCCTTAAATTTTAGGGTATCACTTTCATTGATCTGAGCGGAAAGAAAAAATGGGAAGACCAAGAATAAAAATAGTACCTTTTTCATTTAAGTATATTCTGATTCTATTTGCGGCGAAAGTAATGAAATTTTGGACAGTACATAATAGTTGAAGTTTTTTCTGTTGTGCTTATTCGATCATGGCCTTTTCAGTGAAAACATACGCTGCTACAGATGTACAGGAATAAGATAAATGCAAAGCTTACTACAATACATATCAACAAGAATCACTCTCAGTCCTGAGCTAAAAGAGCAAATAGCCTCTTGTTTTAAGATCGTATATGCAAAGAAAGGCGACAAGATCTTGCACCACAATCAGCGAGCCAGTCATCTATTTTTTATTGAGAAAGGCATTCTACACAATTATTATTATCACGATGGCCGACAAGTGAGCTCCTGGTTTTATTCAGAGTATTTTTTTGTCACGGCCTGGCATAGTTTCTATACCCAAAAGGCGAGTTTTGAAGAGATTGCCTGTCTGGAGGACTGTACGCTGTATCGCATCAGCTATTCGGATTATCAAGGTTTGGTAGAAGAATTCCCCGCCTTTGGAAATTTTGCTCGTGTGTTAGCGGAGGAGATGTTGGTATTTCTCGATGAGTACTCCAAGGCGTGGGCTTTCTTATCGGCAAGGGAAAAGTATGAGATGTTGCAAAAATCTTTTCCTGGTATCGAGCTTCGTGTCAAGTTGGGTTTGCTCGCCTCATTTCTCGGTATGTCTCAAGAGACGTTGAGTCGTATCCGTTCGGGGAAGTGATTTTTTGACCTAGGTCAAAAGAATTGGCCTTTTAGCATCTGATATTTGAATTGTAGATCCACATGAGATGACAAATTAAAATCAGATGACTCATACCACTTTATTTATGAGAAGCGTGGCTGTGATAGTGGT
The DNA here is from genome assembly GCA_039820545.1 of Bacteroidota bacterium. Classification (GTDB taxonomy): domain Bacteria; phylum Bacteroidota; class Bacteroidia; order J057; family J057; genus JALEFZ01. The sequence continues at coordinate 8,035 of JBCBPW010000120.1, forward strand.
ACTCGCAGGCCTCGCCCACCTTTTTGCTTGTGACACACAAGAAACCCAAGCAAAAATAGGTACAAGACATGTACCAGTCGATACGACGGATATGCTTGTTACTTCGCTAAATAGCACGCAGGCAATAGCAGTGGATAGAGCACAAGAACATGAATTAGCGCCCAGAGCCTTGCAGTCCGATACCGACTACATCATTGGGAAATGGCGTGTGACCTACGACAGCGAAGCGTTCAAAGGCACCATCGTTTACGACTTGAAAAAGGAAGGGAAGGTCTTCCATGCCTACACATTCCAGTATGAAGATGAAAATGGCGGTTCCCAAAAAGCTGAGGGAACCAAGGCCCTGACTATTCAGGAATTTGATGGCTACAAGGGGACTGGAGTCTATGTGTTTACCTACGAAGGAGAAACATACGATGTGGCGTGCCAGATTGACATGGTGGATGAAAACACATTCATGTTAAGCTATGACTATTACGGATATAGTGATATGGAAACCTGGAAAAGATTTTAATTATGATTGAGTTTTTGTCCAAACACTTAGACTGGGTAGATGTAAACTATTGGTTTCATGTCTTCAATGATCTGAGTACGATTTACGTCATCATCCCATTTTTTATATTCGAACTGATCCGGTATCGCTACCTGAACCGACTGACCAAGGATGTCATTTATGATTCCATCACCAATGTGATCACGATTTTTGCATTCACGCTCATAGAGTATGTCCTGGGCATTTTGTTTATGACCAAAGTCTATTTTTGGGTGTATGAACACATGAGTCTGCCACACCTTCCACTGAATGGGATGACGATTATCAGTTGTATCCTGTTGGCGGATTTTGCCTACTACTGGGATCACCGCATGATGCATCGCGTGGGGATAGGTTGGGCGACCCATACCGTGCATCATAGTTCTGAGCATTTCAATATGTCGGTGGCCTACCGCTTTGGTCCATTGGACGCGATTTTTCCGATTCTATTTTCCTTGCCTATTGTCATGCTTGGTTTTGATCCCATTTTAGTCTTGTTGTCTGAGGTATTTGTACAGACATTTCAAGCCATTTTGCATACGGAAGCTATTGGGAAATTGCCGAAATCCATTGAGTATGTTTTCAATACCCCCTCGCATCACAGGGTGCACCATGCTTCCAATCCCCAGTATTGGGACAAAAATTATGGGGGCGTTTTGATCATCTGGGATAGGATGCTGGGGACGTTTGAGCCAGAAGAGGAAAAAGTGATTTACGGTATTACAGAACCTGTGAATAGCATAAATCCCATCAAAGTATTCTTTCACGGTATCCATCGCTTATTTCGAGATATGGGAAAAGTGAAAGGACTCAAAAATAAATTACTTGTCCTAGTCAAGCCTCCTGGCTGGTTGCCAAAGGATCAAAGATCTTAACATCAACATATTATGAATCAAAAAGCGTCTGTTACAGACTGGATAAAATTCGTTGCTGTCATGCTGGTATTTATCGTAGGCATGATCATCATGATGGTCCATGAGGTACACAATCTCTGGATATGGGGAGCTTATATTGCCGTTTGGACATGGCTCGAAATGAAAATTGCAGGTAATATCCATCTCAAATGGTGGGTATGGGGACTGATCCTATTGGGTCTTACGGGACTGGACTTGATCATTATCTCCATGATTCATTAGCGATGATCCTAGTGAAGTATGTTTCTTGATTCGAGTTTGCGTGCTTAGTTGGGAAACTAATAGATTGGGGTGCTGCGTAGCTTGATGGCTACGCAGAGCGGGGGGCGGGATACGCTGAACGAAACAGACTATTTAATTTCCTTATCTTGTACATGATTGAGATAAATCTGAATTGCGTACATCATGGATAAGAAGAAATCAAGAAGAGAATTTATTGAGATGGGAAGCAAAGCGGGCGTGGCTTTGCCCCTGCTCTCTTCAAGATTGTGGGAAATGAACTTCTTCCTTCTATACATATACATTTGACAAGTGAAAAATATCTGGAAGGCTAGAGAAACCTAGATACATCAGTATCTCAAGTCCCGATAAGGTATGATTAATTATAAGTAGAGCGTATGAATGTCATCATTGCAGGTAGTACAGGAATGGTTGGGAAACTGATTATGGAATCGTGTGTAGCATCTGAAAAGATCGAAGCGGTCACGACATTGGTTAGAAAGCCTTCACAAACAGGTGATAAAATCAAAGAGGTTGTAGTCAAGGACTTTGGAGATTATTCGGATCAAGAAAATCTATTCCAGGGGATGGACATTGGGTTCTTTTGTATTGGGGCCTATACGGGACAAGTCTCTGATGATCTATTCAAAAAGATCACGGTAGACTATGCTGTTGCCTTTGCAAAGGAATTAAAGCGTCATAATCCTAATGCTACGCTGTGTATGTTGAGCGGAGCAGGCGCAGATCGAAGCGAGAAAAGCAGAACCGCATTTGCTCGTTACAAAGGGATGGCAGAAAACCAGATTTCAGCACTCGGCTTGCAATTTTATACCTTCAGACCTGCCTATATATATCCTGTCACACCTAGAAAAGAGCCCAACTTCATTTACAGCTTGTCGAGATCCCTTTATCCACTCATCCGATTGATGGGAGAAAATGCCAGCATCAAATCTACCGAATTGGCGGAGGCGATGGTTACGGTGGGCTTGCACGGAGCAGAAAAAGAGATTCTGGAGAATAAGGATATCTTGGCGGTTATTGAGTATGTCTAGGAATCATTTTCCTTTCAAATAATACCCCTTCCCATGTTGATTCACGATCTGAATATCAGCTAATGGGGCTGTCTTTTTCCTCAATCGAGAGATATACATATCCAGACTTCTCTCCGTTACTACCCCTTCTTTGAGCCAGATCTCTTCTATAAAATGCTCCCTAGATACTAAGTTGCCTCCATGTTTGAAGAGGATAGCCAGAATCTGCGTTTCCTTCTCCGTCAATGAAATTTCATGGACTCCTTGGGTGACTTGGTTATACGTAGTATCGAGTGCAATCCCATTCCATTGGATTATTTGTTCATTGTGGCTCAAAGAACCTTTTTTCTGCCAAAACAAAAAGCCTAAACATACAAAGAATAGCGAGGCACTTGCTGCGCTGATCCCAGGGATATTGGCATACAACACCTGGATTCCTGTATCATCAAAAAAACTGAATTCGATCCTATAGTGGGATGCTGGAAGTATCCTACCGAGACAGGGGATATTCTTCTCCTCCAAGTGATCTATTTCAAAACCATAGACCATCTCCTCTGCATCTACCTCATACACATTCACGATAGACTTCCCAGCTATTTTTGCATGCAAAAACTTCAGAGAAAGCCCCACCAATTTATCTGGATCGATTTCAATGGGTTGATCAAATGTTAAACCATACGTCTCTAAATCTATTTGCTGTACGGGAGGAACAGGTGTTCGGAAATCGTCATTGGATTTTAGCAATTCATCCCCGATGGATCGTACAGCCAAATGTGTTCGTTGCTCTTGCTGTTTTGAATTGGGTATTTGGACAATGACAACAGAGAGGGCAAGAAGTAGACATGCGGCCAAAAAGCATAGGTGGCTGATATTCAGTTTTTTGAAAAATGTAAATGGACTTTTTACAAGCATGTTACATTCATTTTACATGTGTACTGAGGTGCTGTGAGACTTCATGTGATAGATTCCATCCTCAATTGATACAGAAAAATATGAGGAAAAAATTGTTAAAGTCAAACGACACATTGCCTATAGGATTAGACATCGTAAGAATGATCAGTGGGGGCATCATCTTTTCCTATGGATTAGAGATCTTCGATGCGGGTCAGATCAGTGGATATGTAGAATGGTTGACAGATGTGGGTATGCCTTTTCCCGATGTGATGGCCTATGTAGGAAAGTTGGCAGAGATGATCGGCGGATTTTGTCTGGCCATAGGGCTTTGGACGAGGTTGAGTACCATCCCATTGGTGCTGACTATGTGTGTGATCAACTTCATCATGCTAGATGGCGACATACGGACAGGCCCATTTTATTTGTTGCTTATTTTCACTTCCTTTTTATTTACAGGAAGTGGCAGGGTCAGCTTAGACTTTTTGATCGATAAGAAAAGAATGGAGGCATAGGCCCTGGACTGCCGCTAGATTCTACAAGTTTCGGGCAAGCTTGATATTTTCGATAGCCCCACACACAATCCAACAACAATGAGAATCATTTTCATTACCTTCTTCTTGATCGCCCTCGGAGGGTGTAAGCAAAACCAACAGGAAGAAAGTCAGCATTCTGAAACGGATGAGCGATGGTTTTTCTGGTCAGTAGATTGGCATCCTCACAAGGACCAGTTTGTAGCAGGTGGGTCCAACAATACCTTTTTGAAGGTATGCTCTTCTTCTGATTTTCAGGCAACCAAGACCTATCCCTACAAAGGGACGATCACCCAAACCAAATGGCATCCTACCCAAAATAAATTGGCTATCTCCGTCCAAGACGGGAAGTCGCACTCCATTATTCTCGATCTTGATACGGACCAACAGATCCCATTGGACAGTGTCAGTGTAGAAGGGGCAAGAGCCTTAGGGTGGAATCACACAGGAGAATTGCTGGCTGTCGGAGACTACGAAGGGATGTTCACCATCTATGACAAAGCCGGAAACTTTTTAAGGCGCATAGGGACAGACCAAAAGTCCATCATCTACCTGGACTGGCACCCTCATGAAAATCTTATCGTCGCTGTAGGAGAGAAAATCACCTTGTATGATTATGAGTCAAATAGTCTGAAGCACATAGAGGATAGAGAGGAAGAGGTGCTCATGCTCTGTGTAGATTGGCATCCTGGCGGGGAGTTTTTTGTGACAGGTGACTACGGAGACTTCGAATATCACTATCCTCCCTTACTACAATACTGGTCATACGATGGAAAAAAAATCCAATCAATCGAAGAAAGTAAGGCAGAGTACAGAAACGTCCAGTGGTCTAGCAACGGGGAATTATTGGCGACGACGAGTGAAAAGATGAGGCTTTGGAATGAAGAAGGGGAGCTAGTCGCCGAAGATAGTACGCAACATCTCCTGTGGGGGTTAGATTGGCAGGCAGATGGCCGCAAGCTCTTGGCTACAGATACTCAAAGGAAAATCATATGTTGGGACCGAAATCTGAAACGGTTGATGGAGCAGCAGTATTGAGAAAAGATTGAGGTTGTGTATTCGCATATTTGGATGGAGTCTCCTGAACATGCGCATATGGAAGCTGCTCAAAAAGAAAGATGATTTTTCCAGGAAAAAATAGTTTATTCCCGTAGCAGAAGAAGAATTTTTGAGGGTGAAAAGATCTTGGGAGCTTATCTAGTATTAAGAAATACAGTAATGGGAAATTCAGAACCAAAAGAGAATCCAGCCTTTTTGGAATATGTGTATCAGCTGACGGAGGGGACGAATTTGTCAGAAGCGCTAGAACTGAGTTTGAAACAAATCGATGAAATAGACATTGCCCAGTTCAACAGGATTGGTTTGAAGACTTATGCGGAAGGAAAGTGGACCCTTCATAAGATTTTGCAACATCTCATAGACTGGGAAAGGATTTGGTGTTTCAGAACCATCCTCTTTGCACGTGGAGAGGGAACTATCCCAGATGCACATGATCAAGAAATCATGGGTAAGAACTCCAACGCAGATGAGCTTTCGATTGAGCGATTGGTAAATGAGCTTCGTGTGGTGCGCCAGTCAACCATCATGATGTTTGAGTCTTTCAATAAGCAAATACTGGAAATAAACTGTAGATTCTTCGAATACGAAATGCCCCTTTACTCCATTGGACTCACGATCGCTGCTCATCAGATCCATCATTTCAATGTCATCCAAGAAAGGTATGTTCCTTTGGATCAGTAGGGGAGTTGTGTAGTCGGTGGCTAATTATGCCAAATCACACCTATTTTTAGCGATTTACACAGATCATCCTTCAGAAAAGCTGTGTATGTTATGCCTGCAAAGAGCTATAAGGTGATAAATAGGAAAATCTAGCGATCGCACGTTCGCTACGATGAATGAATCCAGCATGGAAGCAAGGACAAAACACCGCATTTCAACGCAGAAAGCGTTTGATAGGGATATCGAGTGGTTATTTGATTACACGCAGGATTTCATCGAGCGAAAAAATTGGGATAAGCAAACATTGGAAATCCAATTCATGGATGGACATACGAAGCTTCAAAAAGGGGCAAAAGTATGGACAAAGTCTGTGGAGGGTGTGATCATGGAAACAGAATACTTGGCTTTTGATCCGCCTACTAAGATTTCTGTGCGTATGCTCAATCGTTCCTCGATTTTCAAAGAATTTATCGGTTCGTGGGATTACATTTCTATGAATCATCTCCAAACGAAGCTGAAAATAACTTATGACTTCAGTCTGAGATTCCCTTACAATCTATTGAAACCGTTCGTTTTTCAACGGATACAACAAAATATGGCCAAGAAGTTAGATTTTCTCACAGCTTATCTGAATGAAAATGAGCCCAAAGACACACATGAATCCTGATCACAATAAAATAAGCAAAAGATGAAAAATATCTCCTTACTGATACTCCTTCCCCTTATCATCATTTCGTGTAGAACTCAAGAAGGAAAAGGTACGGACGTCTCCGAAACAGCGAAACGAGCGATTGCCAAGATTGAAGAAGAAAATTATGATCTGCGGAATGACTCTGTGATTTTTAAGTCCGCCACGATTGAAAACTTCGATGTGAACGGAAACTCGATTGACGTGTATTGGATCGGAGAAGTGAGAGATACCGTCTTAAAGTTCTATCGTACGTATGACGAAAACAAGAAACTGATAGGAGCTGAATACTACGAAGAGGGTGATACGGAGCCAAGCCGAGATACGGTTTATACCAATGAGGACGGATTGAAGGTCGAAGCATCGCTCAATGCTCAGAATCAAATCTCATGGAAGTCTACCATCACGACAGATGATAGAGGGAATCCTGTACTCAAAACTTATGAAAATGGAAAAGGCGAATATCGAGGCTTGGACAGTCTATATTTTGATGAGGAAAATCGTGAGGTGAAAGGGTTTTATAAAAATTCCAAAGGGAAGCGGTACAGCGTGAGAACTTATGCGTATCTGAAGTCAGATGAAAATGGGAATTGGACTGAGCGACAGATGTTTGTAGATGATAGCTTACGTCAAAAGCAAGTCAGGATATTGACCTATCATGAGTAGCCACTCGCTTGAATACAGTAAATGGATGAGAGGAATAGTTACCATTTTATGGATTGCTCTTGCAGGATGTATTTCCTGTGAATATAAGCCACAAGCAAAAGGGGATGGTGCCACAGGAGAGACAGGATATACGGTCATTGTAGAAGAGGATTATGAGCTATATAAGCCCTCAAGGGGTGCAAAGGCGGTTTTGATCCTATTTGGAGGATATCCAGAAGTCGCAGCAGATATCAAGCGAGAATTTGACATTCTGGATATCGCAGAGGAAAATCATATAGCCGTCTTATTGTCGAATTTCAATCGGAAGTTGTGGTTAGAATCAGGTGAGAAAGATGCTTTAGCCACGCATGTGCAAAGCGTCATAGAGGATCATCAACTGCCGAAAGATCGTATATTCATAGGAGGTTTTTCGAGTGGAGGCGTTGTCAGTTTGTTGCTCAGCAATTTCATCGTCGGCTCAGAGCTATTCTCTATAGATCCTAAAGGCGTATTCATCGTCGATTCTCCAATTGATCTGGCCGCTTTGTATGCGTCCTCCGAGAAGAATGTCGAGCGAAACTTTTCGGCAACGGCCATTCAGGAAAGTACATGGCTACTAGAAATGCTGGGAGACGCCCTCGGAAATCCACAAGATGACATGCAAAACTACGAAGCTCACGCAGTTTTTACCTTTCGTACAGGTCATACCTCCAACTTACAGCATTTGAAAAATACTGACCTCAGATTGTATACAGAGCCTGATACCCTATGGTGGAGAGAGAACCGAGGAGCCGACCACCAGCAAATGAATGCCTTCTACATCGAAAAATTGGCCAAGCGACTCCAAACACAGGGATTTCAACGCGTGGAATACATCCCCACAAAGAATAAAGGCTACAGAGCAAACGGTGATCGACACCCACACAGCTGGTCAATTGTAGATAAAAAAGATTTGATCCATTGGATATTGAGGCATAGACTCTAGCTGTATGTAGAAGTGATGGGTACTACTTGGTATGGTTTGTTTATTCACAAAAAACTATAATAAAATGGGAATCAATTCACATAAAACCATAATGAAAAGTGAATTCTCCATGTTGATGAGTATGATTGGGGCACCCGATGTCTTCAGACAGGGGGGGCCATCAAAAGGTTTCTTAAAGTCACGAAGCTTGTTCTAAGGCCTATCCGCAGTCCCGATCTTTGAGTTTAAGATTGCCCCAGCCGTTTTACTGCACTTAAGTACCTGTTTCCCCTCATTGGACAACTTTCACTACCCTCAACCACTCGCAACAACATAAACCTACATGAGAATCCTCCTTTCTTGCATCCTCCTCCTTTCAGTTTTCACCTGTCAAGGTCAAAGCTCAGACATCCCACAGCTCCAGGCGCTCAAAGAAGCCATTGCAGGTCGAACCTACCCCAACATTGACGCAGTGATCATAGAGCATTGCGATGAGCGCATCGTGGAAGAATATTTCAATGGATTCGACAAGGAAACCCGACACGATATGCGGTCGTCCTTCAAGTCTGTCACAAGTCTACTCGCGGGAATCGCCGTAGATAAGGGACTCATGACCATCCATGATCCCCTGAGTCAATATTTTCCAGAATTAGTAGGTTCTGACAAAGGGAAAATCACGATTCAAAATCTATTGGAGATGCGTTCGGGATTCAATTGTGAGGAGTTTTATGACATAGGACCCTATTGTGAAGGCGCGATGACCAATACAGATGACTGGGTGGCCTATTGCTTAAATATCAAGACCAAACACCAAGCAGGATTGAATTGGTCCTACAACTCCAACGACCCTATGGTCATCGGAGAAGTCATCGCGAGAGCCAGTGACATGAGCATCATGGATTTTGCCAAGGAAAATCTCTTTGAACCGCTGGGCATTATGGATTACGAATGGACCCTGTCACCCAAAGGCAGAGGGATGACAGCGGGTTCATTTTATATCAGACCCATGGACATGCTCAAGGTGGCGAGACTGGTGTACAATAAGGGGAAATGGAATGGCCAACAAGTAGTCAGCGAGGAATGGATTTCCCAATCGACGAATTGCCAGATTCCGATAGATTTTTCTTTCACAAGATACTCCAAGATGCCCAACGCCCAATATCAAAGCGCCACATATGGCTTTTATTGGTACCGGGAAAGGATCGCCTATGGAGAGATCGCTACCGAAGTCCTTTTCGCATCAGGAAATGGAGGCAACTACATGATGATACTGCCTGATTATCAGACAAAAGTTGTTTTTACAGGAAGTAATTACGGAAATTGGAGAGGGAAACTTCCGTTTGAGATACTCCTCAAATACATTATTCCGATGGTGGAGGATAGAGATTGTAAATAGAAGGACCGTTACGAACCATTTCACAAGTAGCGTGGAATCTGTATCAATCCTTACAATCCGTGTTGGGATGCTTTTACTTAAGAAAATGGAAGATGAAAGGAAAAATTGACTGGCTAAATCATTCCTTAGAGTTTCTGATGGTACTCGTGGGAATCCTCATCGCTTTCCAACTCAATACATGCTCGGATAGGAGAAGCAAAGCGAAACTGATAGACAATCACCTATCCCAAATCAGAGTAGAATGTCAAGAAAATAAAGAAAGAATTAGTGTATCCATTGGCCAAATAGATCAGCAGATCAATCATTGTGACTCTCTTTTAACACTCATCAAATGGGCGAAGGATCCTGTCGAAATCAGAAATCAATCAACCAAACTGCTAGATTTGCGAAACGTGGATCTGAAAAGGAGTGAATACAAAGTACTTGTAGCGTCGGGGGATATTAGATATTTGGATAATTACGAGATAAAGAAAAATATCATTTCTCTGTACGAAGGGTTTGAAAAAGTGGAGCAGATCAATCACAGCCATCAAAATCTCTACGATCGTCATTTCTATCCCTACATGAAATCCCATTTTGACTTAGTCAATTGGGACGGTGTACGGATCTATTCGGAGGCAGAAGAAAAAGTATACTATGCGCGTGAATTTGCCAATACAGTCTCAACCTATAGATTTCTCTTGCTGGCCAAACGGAGGATCTATCAAGAACGGGAAAGCAGACTGGAAGCGTATCTCGAGGAATGAATACGGCTGAGTAAGCGGTATGGGCTATTTTGAGTACCTTTCCCAAAGAGATCGTGTAGGGTAAATACCTCTATTGCCTATGATGCATAGAACTGGCCTGGCCCCTTTAGTTTGTAATTGAAGCTTTCCAGATACAATCTGGAGGATCGTGCGCAGCGTCTTTGGATAGGTACGAGGAACACAGGACTGTGCATGTACGACGGAACACGTATGATCAATCTATCAGAAAGTAATGACTAAACCATGTCTCAATTGAGACTCTGTTACAATTTGCTGAACAGATAGGATCTATGATTAGGAGCTAATAAAGCGAAAATCGAATCAAATAAAAATCTAATAAAGATCAAAGAAATGAATTGTTGGGTTATCTTTAGGAAAAGGTCATAATGATG
>JBCBPW010000121.1:0-18601 GCA_039820545.1 Bacteroidota bacterium
TTCAAAACAAAGATCAGATGATTAGGTTAGATGAAAAATGGGGATAATCTGATTTCATGGTCAATCGCTGGTAATGGTGAAAGTAGATACCCAACAACAGTTGAATAGGCTGTATATCTCCCTCCGTGAGTGCACGCTCCTTTACCCGATTAAATAGATCAAAATCTGCTGCCTGTATACGCTCATCCCACATCCCAATCTTCGCTAGTGCACGTCTCTGCATGATGATAGCAGAGCCACTGTACCCCTCAAGGGTTTGGTACTGCCACTGCTGAAAACGCTCCTGCGTAAACTGCTTCCAGTCCCCATACATCCAATGATGCATCCATGCCAACGCATGCTTTCGATTTCCAGCGAGGAATTGCGTCGTATACTTGATGCGCTTCCAGCGTCGGTGGAGCTTTCGCTGGGCCATTTTACTTTCGACATGGTCGTTGGTAGCGACAGAGATAACCTCCGACTGCGGATGCGCTCCGAAATACTGGTATATGTGCCGATCCCAACCTGGTGAAACGATGAGATCATTATTCAAAAAACAGAGAATGTCATATTTCGCGACCTCTATTCCTCTATTTTGACAATAAGGATAGTTGTAGTTTCCCTCATGGCCGACGACCTGCACATGCGCTTGCTGCCGAAAGAATTCCCGACTTCCATCTGTCGATGCATTGTCGATGATGATCAGCTCAAAAGGTTGGGTAGTGTATGCACATAGTTTTTCATAAAACAGCTGATTCATTCCGAGCTGATTATGAATACTTGTGATGATGCTCAACATATTTTTGAAAATATGAAACTTACTCTTCCCATTGCATGGTTCTTTGCACCGCTTTTTGCCAACCCGAATAAAGTTTCACCCTTTCTTCCTCTGGCATTTGGGGGGTAAATACAGCGTCGCTCTGCCACTCCGTCATCAATTGATCCTTTTGCCAAAAGCCTGTAGCAAGTCCTGCGAGATAGGCGGCCCCTTGTGCAGTTGTTTCTACTACCTTCGGGCGTTCGACAGGTGTATTTAAAATATCTGCTTGAAACTGCATCAGGAGGTTATTGGCTGAGGCTCCTCCATCTACTCTCAAGGTAGTGATGGTCTGGCCGCAGTCCTTTTGCATGGCATCGAGGACATCGCGTGTCTGATAAGCCAGAGATTCCAGGGTCGCCCGAATAATATGCGCCTTACTCGTCCCACGTGTCAGCCCAAACATCGCCCCACGCGCATACATGTCCCAATAAGGTGCTCCCAATCCTGCAAAAGCAGGTACCACATATACGCCTTCGCTAGTCGAAGCTTTCATAGCGTAATACTCAGAGTCGGGCGCTTCATCCAACATCTTCAACTCGTCTCTCAACCACTGAATAGCTGCCCCCGCAATGAAAATACTCCCCTCCAAGACATAATTCACTTGCCCATCAATCCCCCAAGCCAGCGTAGTCAAAAGTCCCGATTTAGATTTGAGGGGCTGCGTTCCTGTATTCATGAGCAGAAAGCATCCTGTACCATATGTATTTTTACTCATCCCAGGCTCAAAACAGGCCTGCCCAAATAAAGCCGCCTGCTGGTCTCCTGCTACCCCCCGAATCGGAATCTCCACACCATCAAACCACTTAGGATCCGTCATACCAAAGTCCCCACTAGACGATCTGACCTCGGGCAAGATTTCAGGTGGAATCTCTAGAACTTCTAGCATCTTCTGATCCCAGTCCAGTTCATTGATATTATAAACCAGTGTTCGTGAAGCATTGGTGTAGTCTGTAGCATGTAGTCTCCCACCTGTCAGGTTCCAGATCAACCATGTATCTACAGTCCCAAAAGCGAGCTTACTAGGATCTTCTACCTTGACATGATCCAGCAGCCACTTAATTTTTGTACCCGAAAAATAGGCATCAATGACCAGACCTGTATGCTCACGTACATACTCTGTCAGTCCCTCGGCTTTCAATGCATCACAAATTTCTGAGGTACGTCTATCCTGCCACACGATGGCATTGTGGATAGGTTTTCCTGTTTCTTTGTCCCAAATAATGGTCGTCTCTCGCTGATTGGTAATACCAATACCTGCAATCTGATGGGCCTCCACACCCTTTGTCTTCATGACTTCGCGTGCCACCGAAAGTTGGGACTCCCAGATCTCCTGCGGATCATGCTCTACCCATCCAGGTTGAGGAAATATCTGAGTGAACTCTTTTTGGGCTTTCCCGACGATGCGAAACTCCTGGTCAAATAGAATGGCACGAGAACTGGTAGTTCCTTGGTCCAAAGCGAGAATATAACGATTGTTCATGTGCGTAGGAGGTAGTAGATATAATAAAGTGACAGATGATAGCCCTAATTTCAAGGGCTAGAACTTTGAAGCTGCGATCTCACATATATGAATGATCAGGTATAAACTTGAGAAGTTTCGCGGACAGATACAAGTGATTAGCCCGATGGGAAGTGGACGAGTTTAATTACTGATACAAGGCACTTGAAACTGAATAGGCTGAGTCCAGCTTTTTACGGGTTGATCCTGTTTATTCCCTGGACGAAATTTCATCTGTGTTGTCTGCCTGAGGAAAGTAGAGGTGATGAGGCTATCATCCTCCTTTTCCAAATGATAGCATTGGTAGTTGCCTGAAGCATCAACGAAAAATCGAATGAAGGTACTACCACATACACCTTCCTCGCGCATAGCTTGGCGTAGTTCCTCTAAGTTTTCATCTGTCACCACCTCCCAATAATTTAATAGTTGGGCAGGAGCGTCCACATCCTGTTCTTCATAAGGACATGGATAAGGGGAAAAGGAAGATTCAAGCATAGCATTTCGTGCAGAGACGGATACTCCCCACCCCAGCAGCAACAGGCATGTCTTCAACATAAAAGAGGCATTCATGGACCGCAAGTTACGTATATATACGACCATCCAAAAGGCAGGAAGTTCATCCTACACCCAATCTATTTTGAGTTTCGGGAAATTCCTCTTCAATTTCTTTACGATTCTTTCTGATAATAAAGTTTTATTCAACCTCAAGTATTTCAGCTCTTTGAACTTATCAAACCCTACGATAGGAGGAATCTGATTGTCTACTAATTCTAAGTGCCAAAGCTGAGAAAGATTGCGAAGGGTGTCGATCTTGCTGACCTCTGTATCGACAATCGCTAGCTCCCGCAAGTCTGTAAAATCTCGCAGTGGATCAATGTGTCGTATAGGGCAAGAAATAATATGCAGTTTCTGCAATTGGGAGAGATGCTGGATTTCACTGATATGCTGAACTGGGAGGGAATCCAGTGTCAAAGAAATCAGAGTGGGAAAAAAAGACAGCACACTCAATTTGTCGATTGTGCCTCCGTGCAGCTTCAAAACTTGAAGATTTTTCAGGGGATACAATATTTGCACATCCTTGAGATCCTGCACTTCTAGCAAGGTAATATTCAAAATATCCTTTGTCGTCAGTTCAGAACGTTTCTTTCCTTTTTTACCTAAAACCTCAAATTCTAGTTTATTTACCTCATCTTTGAAAAAGGGAAGGGTTTTCTCAAACAGGATAAACTCCTGCATAAATACCCGCGTCTGATCCATACCTTCGAAGCTAAACTTCTGGGCAAAACGGGTATTATCCATCGATTCCAATGCGAGGAAATACTCTAGAATGGACTTATGCGCAAATTTGTAATGGCCCAGCATGTTACGGTTGAGCAGGCTCCGACTCCGCATTTCGATCTCTTCTAGCTTGATGTCGTGCTGCTGCGCCAGATTAGCGATCTCTTTTTCTCCTATATACAGTCCGTTGCGATGTCTTCGATTTTGATAGATATTCAACGCTACCTCCTGTGAGAAGCGATACAGCTCCTTACTGAAATTTGTCCTCCGATCGGCTTCTACCCTGTTAGCTTCTCTTTCGATCCACTTTTGAATCAATACTTGGTATAAGGTCGTAACCTCTGCATAGTCAGCAGATTCCTCCAGCAGATCATCGATGTAGCTCAGTATCATGGGGCGCACCATCAAACTCGGAGATTGACTGATGATTTGAAGGGCTTTTTCTTTTTTCTTGGACTCTAATACGCCATACCGCTTGGTGAGGTATTGCTTGATATCTCCCTGATTAAAGGGGGAAAGATAGAGTTTGACAAATGTGTGAAACCCATGCCGTCCCCCAAACTTTCGTACTTTGGTTTCAAAAGGTTCTTCTTTTTCGGAGGCGAAAAATTGGGTACGGCAAGTGAATACTACCACGCGAAAGTGCTGAACACGATTGAGCACGCGATCCATCCTCCGCTGAAAGCGACGCGCCGCCTGTGGATCTTCATCCAGTCCATCGAGCAGCAGAATCGTCTGCTCCTGATTGTCGATCTTGTCGATATACTTGAGTACATCTGGATGCCCCAAAGGCAGTAACTTGATCTGATACTTGGCTTTTCCCAGACGTTTCTGCTTGAGGTAGGCCAAGTAAAGATTGATCATGAAAGTCGTCTTTCCCATCCCTGAACCAGCCAAGATCATGTAGAATCGAGAAAGATAGGGATCGCCCTGATCCGTAGTGGCATCTGTAGAGAAGGCACTTTGGAGAAAAAAGGGAATCAGTGGCTCGCGTGCTGTGACTTTGTGGGAATGAATCAACTCACTGTATTGCGAAGGAGGACTACTCTGAAAATGTGTAGTCACATAATACTGTGTTGCTTTCCGAATATCACCACTATTGTAAAAGGGGTGCAGATCTTTGGCTACATTGTGAGCACGCTGTCGCTGCCGAAAGCGCATATACATCCGGCTCAGCCAACCCAAGGTACTCAGGGTCAATAGAAGAATAACAGATACTTTCTCCCAGTCCTTGATATCTTTGATCCAGTCGGCAACTTCTTGGAATATGCTGAGCAACATGAATGTAGTCGTGAATTTCTCTTGCTTGACCTCTTGAAGATACTAAGCTAGAACAAAGCCAGTAAAAAAACCAATACACTTGATATAGGATGATCAGGCTGGGGCTATATTATGTACAAAGAATTTATCGAAATGCTTCTACAGATACTGATTTTAGGGAGCTAAGTCAGTCATTCTTTTATCTAGATACATAAGTAAGAGGTCAGGTATTACGAAACGATCCCAAAAGAGATTTTGCTACACGCTAGATAAGAGGCTTAACATATTGCTGTTGACTATTTTCTGTCTCACTAATGCTTCATTTTCTCCTTTCTGTCTCATGACAAACCTTCTGTTCTCATACCTATCCTGCGCGCTGTACGTTTACTATACTATAAACGCTTATTTCTTCTATCCATGAAACGTCTTGATATTTCTTACTTATCCTCACTCCTCGGATCGATAGGGATCGTGTGCTTCCTTTTCAGCTGTAGTGCGCGCAAACCTCCCAAAGATGTCTATGAAGCCTACACGGTTCCACCACCGCCCGATTATAGTCTGTCAGCATCCTGGGCAGCACGGCCTGATATGGAAGATGAAGCTGATTTGACACCTCCTGGCGTTTCGCCAGAGAACCAACAAGCAGCAGCAGTAGATGTATTCTTCATCCATCCCACTTCATGGCTCAAAGACGATGGATGGAATGCAGCACTCTCCGACACTGCATTGAATCGTCGTACCGATACCTATGTCATCAAAAATCAAGCGACTATTTTCAATGCAAGTTGTAAAGTATATGCGCCTCGATATCGGCAGATGAGTTTAGGCGGATTTTATACGGATGACTTGGCATCGGAGCAAAAGGCACTCGACCTTGCCTATGAAGATGTACGAGCTGCGTTTCAGTACTATCTGACACATTTCAATCAAGGACGTCCGATGGTCATCGCCTCGCATAGTCAGGGAACTTATCATGGGATCCGGTTGGTCAAAGATTTTTTTGATGGACAACCTTTACAGCCCAAACTAGTAGCAGCGTACCTGGCAGGATGGCCCTGGCCCGAAAACACCTTATCTTCTATCCCCATTTGCGAATCTCCCGACCAGACAGGCTGTGCCGTGGCTTGGGCTACCTATGTCAAAGGTACATATCCTAAAAACTACAATACTTTTTATAAAAATGCCTTCTCTATCAATCCCATCACGTGGACAAGAGATACACTGGAAGTATCCGCGGAGTCACATCAAGGCTTTCTGATGGGAAATTTTGAAGAAATCCGCAGGCAGAATCTTTCTTCCCAGATAGCAGGGCGTATCCTTTGGGTGGACAATCCTTTCAAAGTCAATCCTCGTAAGAACCTACACATCGGAGATTATAACTTGTTTTGGGTGGATATACGAAAGAATGTAGCATTGAGGGTAGAGAAATATCTGGCAAAATAGGAGATCGTGAAAGACGATCAGATTGTGGAATACGTAGATCGGAGTCTACGTATAGCGGAGGGGAATACGTAGATCGGAGTCTGCGTGTAGCGGAGAGGTGCGCATCAAAAAAAAGAATGGGGAAGAAAATGCCCATTTCTCTTCCCCTACATGACTTTAACTACCTCAGTCATGTTAGATTCACCCACTAAAATTCTAATACCTAAAACTTATTGTTCGGTTCATAGTGCAGTTCACAACAGACTCGAAAAGTGCCCAACATCAAATCCTGTTGCTTCTGCTGGTGTAAAAAGAATGCTTTGTTCCAGTTAAAAACAGCTTTCTTGTATTTTACGTATGCAAGAAAAGGAGTTCCCCGCTTTTAGGAACTCCTTTTTCGATTTTTGACCTTTTTTGTCGATAAAAGGACGGCTTCTTTCGATAACTGTTTATGAGGTCACAGAGGGACCTAAGGAAGCAGCCAATTCTTTTTCCCGTTTCTTATGCACCCGCTTCACGATTCTTACACTCACTTCATAGAGGAGGAAGAGGGGAATGAAGATCAGGACTTGAGACATGATATCTGGTGGGGTAATGATGGCTGCCATGAGGAGAAGAATGACGATGGCATGTCTCCTGTAAGCTTTGAGAATATCGGGGGTGATGATGCCCATTTTGGCGAGGTAGTACATGAGGATAGGCATCTCAAAAATAATTCCTGCTCCCAGGACAATCTGCATCACTAGTGAGATCACTTTCCCGATACGCCAAGTATTTTCAATTCCATCGGAGATGGTGAAGCTAGAGAAAAACTGGATGGAGAAGGGAGAGATGATATAATAGCCAAAGGAAACACCTATAAAAAAGAGGATACTCATCACGGCTACATTGCCGCGGACGGCGCGCGCCTCATGCTTGTGTAAGCCTGGCTTGATGAATCGCCAAAACTCCCATAGGACGTAGGGAAAGGCCACGATAAAGCCTCCAACGAGGGATATTTCGATGGTTTTGAGAAACTGCTCTTGAGGGGATAGGGCGATAAGGGAAGCTTCGACGGCCTTAGCACAGGCTTCACTATCTAGACCGCGAAGGAAACAGAGCAACTGATTGGTCGGAAATTCTGCCCCCAAAAGCCCTAGTATCACTTCGTCTACCACCCACTTCCGATAAATAAAGATCGCAATGCCTATGATAACAATTGCAGCAAAACTTCGGATAAGATGCCAACGCAACTCTTCCAAATGATCCAAAAAGGTCATTTCCCCCTCCTTCAACTTGGGTTCCTTCTTCTTTCCTTTGTTGCGGTTCTTCTTGAATTTACCTACCAGTGCCACGTATATCCTATTTGAAAGTCGACTTCTTTACATTTTGCTCTTTCGAGCATGATATCATTCCCTAGCGTTTAAACGCAGAGACAAAGTTAGGGGTTTTATCTTTTGTTTCTCATGCAAAAAGAGACGTATTAGCCCCTTCCTATATTTTGGTACGCATCCAGATAGAGAACAAAATATAGGAACTTAATTTAGCTTCATTCGATACGCAGAAAAATAATCATTCCCTGATGAGTGTGTAGCTTTCTAAGCTCTTTTACCCTATATCTAAAACGACTCAATTCCCTCTCCCCTACCTTTTCTGGCCTTAATATACAAAAAAGGGACCTTCACATCCGAAGGTCCGCTCTATCTCGCATAAAATGTATGGCTCGATTACCACTGAAAAAGCGGAAACTCCCCCATGTATTCGTTGATCTCACCACGTACGGCCGAGATGACGCTTTCATTCTCTGGATCGGCTAACACGCGGTCGATGAACTCCGCAATCTGGCGCACATCGCCTTCCTTCAGTCCCCTTGTCGTGATGGCGGGCGTACCCAAACGAATCCCACTCGTCACCATCGGACTACGCGAATCAAATGGTACCATATTTTTATTAATGGTGATGTCTGCTGCCACAAGCGCGGCTTCGGCCAACTTACCTGTCAACTCTGGATACTTCGGACGGAGGTCAATCAACATCAAATGGTTATCTGTACCACCTGAGATGACTTTGTATCCGCGGTTGACCATCTCCTCGGCTAGCACGTGCGCATTCTTGATCGTCTGCCCGATGTATGTTTTAAACTCGGGACGAAGTGCCTCACCAAATCCGACAGCTTTACCCGCAACCGCATGCATCAAGGGGCCTCCTTGCGTACCTGGAAACACGGCACTATCTAGGATGGATCCAATAGTTCTGACCGTTCCTTTGCGCGTGGTGATACCCAATGGATTGGGCTTATTTTTGCCCACCATGATCAATCCTCCACGTGTCGCACGCAATGTCTTGTGCGTCGTCGTCGTCACGAGGTCACAGTGTGGAAGGGGATCATTGAGAAAGCCTTTAGCAATCAAAGCAGAAGGATGCGATATATCCGCCATCAGCATAGCCCCGATCTCGTCGGCGATCTCGCGGAAGGTCGCATAATCCCAGTCACGACTGTAAGCACTCGCACCTGTAATGATCAATTTGGGCTTTTCTCTTAATGCGATTTCACGAACCACATTCATATCAATGAGTCCCGTATCTTCTTGTACACCGTAAAAAACAGGACGATACAATTTCCCCGAATAGTTGACAGGTGATCCATGTGTCAGGTGTCCTCCATGCGAGAGATCAAAGCCCATGATGGTATCACCCGCATTGAGTAGGGCCAGCATGACGGCAGCGTTTGCTTGTGCACCTGAATGTGGCTGCACATTGACCCACTCAGCTCCAAAAAGCTCCTTGGCACGGTCACGCGCGAGGTTCTCGATTTCATCGGCGAATTGACATCCTCCATAGTAGCGTTTCCCTGGAAGTCCCTCTGCATATTTATTTGTCAACACACTTCCTGTAGCCCGCATGACATCTTCCGAAGCGTAGTTTTCAGAAGCGATGAGCTCTACGCCTTCTTTTTGGCGGCGCTCTTCTTTGGCAATCATCTCAAAAGCCAAATCCCTAGAGGTCAATATCGATTCAGACATATGAATTTCTTGATGTGATAGTAAACAAAGATGAAGAGAATGAAGAGGAAAAACAACGGAATCTTAATCAGAATGCTACCCTGATTTGATACAGGTCTATTACTGATACCGTGTTGTGCGAGGAATTCCGAAAACCTCCCAGTCTACATATTGGTAGCCTATACTGTCATTGAAAAAGGGAAAGTATAAAGGATCCAGATTTTTGTATTCATCACTCGCCCAAAGCTGAGCAAATCGAGCTTTCTCATTTTTCAACCACTCAAATTCAGGTAGATTGTTCGCTACCAAGATAGATTTTGCCTCTCCTTGTTCCATCGTAGACAAGCCCCACACTTCATAAGGCACTCCCCAGCTCAATTCAAAAGTAAACTCAAGATCTAAATTGTGTGGAATGATGAGCTTATCAATAGATTTTTCCTCTGCATAAGCCATCAACTTCCGATTCAAATCTAATCGTTCTTGATAGTATCCGCCCTGCCAGTAAATGCGTCCCAAGCTGAGCACTACACAAAGCGCAAGGGAGATTCCCACCCACTGCTTCTGCTCCCAGATTTTTTCTCCATGCTGTAAAAAGGCCCAAATCATAGCGGTCCCCATGACAGAATAAATGTTATCTAAAAAAAACTGACGGGTATCGAAGGGAAATGTCCCGTGAGACAGCAAAAGGAAAGCAATGGGGAAGCCCCAGGTAAGAACCACAAACAAATACCTCTGCGCGCGCACTAGCAGAAACGTATTGACGAGCAAAAATACGACGAGCATGAGATACTTGGTCGGCAGCCATCCCCAAAACTGTTGGGTGAGCTTCAGATCAAAGAAACGAGGCAGAAACTCAGGAATATTTTTTAGTTGGGAAAGGACACCCTGTTCATAAGAATCTGTAAAAAAGATGCGGTAAACGACAAAGGCGATTGCATAAATGATTCCCCAAATGATGGCAATTCTTAGCTGTTTCTGGTCCTTTTTCAAAAAAAGATCAAGCACTTCCCAGACCATGATAAACAACATAGGCAGCACCAAAAGGGTATGATAAGATACCAAGGCAAAAGCAGCGAAAACCCATATTCCCCATCCATACCCTCCATAGAAGGCTTTTTCTTTCAAAAATCCATAAAGCCCCCAAGTGAAGAACAAAAAGGCCAATCCCAACGGAAGTTCCGTTTGCATCCAATAAAACTGATCATTGACCATGAGGACGGCGGAGAGGGCGATACCTAGCGCTTCTTTGGGTCGCTTGAGTAGGCGATATGTCAGGAGGAAGAATGCCATATGGTACAAAACCATATTCAAAGAATAGGCTTGGGCTACCGTGTGAAGAGGAAGTTTGAGATAAATCGCGGCAAGAGGAAGGATCTGAGTAAATATATTGGGCCAGCGATAATGAAAGATTTGCGGGGCTTTTTCTTCACAAAAAAGGAACAGATGAAAACCTGCATCCGAAAAAAGGGCACGTTCCTTGAAAAAAATCAGGGAATACACAGCCAATACTCCGAAAGTGGACAGCCCCAACCACAAAATCCACGATTGCTTTTCCTTCATTGCTCAAAAAAATTGCTCCTGTTCTGATCTTCCTTGTCGCGAATTACGGAAATACGCGCTGAGTCTCAAATATATCCTTCTAAAAAGCCGTGATTTCCACTCTACAGGCCAAGCTTGATCACAGATGACTTTGTGCAGATTGTGTTGAATTAAACATCCCTTACGATTTGTAGCCCATGTTTGAAACCTCCAATCTGCAAAAAATTTACGCTTCCAGAACCTAGATTTCATCTATTTTGATCGATTTAGCCCCACTAAATCTCACACAATAGCTTTCGTCAGAAAGCTAAAATCTCTGCTTTATAGCTAAATTTTCATTGCTCCAAACAGGGTCTTAGTCTTTAGTAAAAATAAGCATTTTACTATGTATTCTAGGCCTTGTGTAGATGAGCCACACATACATAAAAGTATTTAGGATCACCTTTCTGGTATAACTTCTGATCTCAATTTTCCTATCTTTGTTTTAAATAGTACAGACGAGAACCGATCCCATATGGAAGATCAGCCACTACAGATTTTGGATCATGCCTCAGTGCAGCACCGTCTTAAGCGGATGGCGTTCGAGATTTATGAAGCACATTATGGGGAGGAGGAGTTGCTCATCATAGGCATTGACGAAAGAGGAGGACATATCGCCCAGGCTTTGGTAGATCTGCTTGCCGACATCAGTCCGCTTTCACTGGTGTATATTCAGGCACACTTGGATCGTGAGACCAATGCACCTGCCATCGGCATTGAGTTGGAGGCTTCTGTGGAGGACTTGTATGAGAAGCCATTGCTGGTAGTAGATGATGTACTCTTCAAAGGAAGCACCATGCTCAATGTCGTTTCGATCCTTTTGCATGCCTTTCCCAAGACGATTCGTACGGCTGTCTTGATCGACCGTGGGCATCGGAGCTTACCCATCGCATCAGACATTACTGGCTTGACTCTCGCTACTACCATTAAACAATATGTCACAGTAGAGATCAAGGACGATAAGCTCTCTGCTTACCTGACATAAAAAACTGCTCGCACCTATGGCACGAGCAGTCCGTATGTCTATCATAAGTAGGTACTTCTCTAGCTACGAGAAGGGTAGGTTCCCACAAGCGCAATGATGTAGTTCACACACTGAAAGGGAGGAATGTTCTCTACAGGTTGATTACCACCTGTCAATCCTACCGTCACGTCCACATTATTGGCAGTCATCAGCGCATTTGCAGCAGAAGTAGTGTAAAGATCAGATTCTGCATTGGCAAAGTTATGATTAGCTGCCTCATCTTGATTTCCCGTATCTGCAAATACTTTGATCGTACCTGTCGCACCGTGGCTGTGAGCAGGAAGCTGGGTGACATTCAAGTAGTGACGTTCTACACCTCCCATCTGCCCGAGCCTACGAGGTGTCAAACCAGGACCGCTTCCTGGGTGCATAGGGAAACGTCCACGCAAGTCAGGCAACTTAAATGTCGTACGACCATCTCCGCCGTAGGTAGTACCTAGAATGGAGAAGAGTGCAGTATTCTGAGCAATAGGAAGCAATTGGCCATCACAGAGGGCCCAACCACGAGGAGCAAAGTTTCCGCCAAATTGGACAATCATTCCGATAAAGGGGTCCATAGAAATTAAGTTGTATGGGGTGAAAAAAAGGGAGAATAAAAAAGTGTTTCGTCACATTAGTTGCGAGAAGGGAAAGTACCCTGAAGTGCAATGATGAAGTTGATACACTGGAAAGGGGGGATGTTTTCGACAGATTGACCACCTCCCGTATTCCCTACTGAGACATCCACATTATTGGCAGTCATCAGCGCATTTGCAGCAGAAGTGGTATAAAGATCAGATTCTGCGTTGGCAAAGTTATGCCCAGATGCTTCATCTTGATTTCCTGTATCTGCAAATACCTTGATGGTACCTGTCGCACCGTGACTGTGAGCAGGAAGTTGACCGACTGTCAGGAAGTGGTTTTCTACTCCCCCTCTTTGACCTAAACGACGATCAGTCAGTCCAGGGCCATTTCCAGGGTGCATGGGGAAGCGACCGCGTAGTTCGGGTAAGGCAAAAGTCGTACGCCCATCTCCTCCATAAGTCGTTCCCAGGATAGAAAAAAGGGCCTGATTTGAAGAGATAGGAAGTAACTGGCCATCACAAAGCGCCCAACCTCGAGGAGCAAAGTTTCCACCAAACTGGACGATCATTCCGATAAAGGGTTCCATAAGAATAAGTTGTATATAGTTGATAAATGAAATTGCATCCTGATACCATACCTAGGATAAAGGCTTTTCAAAAACCATCATCCACATATACACCATCTATTGTCCTAAATCTGCCCATTAGAAAAATTGTCATTCCTTTCTACAAAAAGAAAAGACCGTCCCTACCTAGGAGCACAAATAGACACGGTCATCTCATGGGTTTAGGGTTTACAAATTGGTAGTAGGTCCCATGTCTTGTGTGATCGGGCGCGTGTGTCCATCACGAACATCTTTGTGTAAAAGATAAGATTCTCTGACAGGGAGGACATCAAAAGCTCCATAAATTGGTTGTAGATGGTGTATATAAAGGCATAGAGGCCCTGTCTCGATTGCGTCGAGATATGAAAGCACATGTGATTCATTGGCTGTGCAAGAACGCCAGAAATAGGGCAAGGGATAAAAACAAGTAGGTAAAATCAACTTAAGGATTTTTTTCACATTTCGCAATTTGCATGATCATAAATCACGCAGAAATGCCAAAAGTCTTTTAGCCTGAATTGATTCTTAACATAAAATTAAATTTCCTATGGAAAATAAAAACCATGAGACTGGATTTTAGGCATAAATACCAGTAAAATGCGTATAAATACCTATGTCTATGTCTTCTGCGATTCTCCTTCATGGTGCTTTGGGCACTGCCACACTTTTCCAACCCCTACTAGACAAGTGGAATACAGAAAATCAGGCACTTACGCTTGATTTTCCTGGTCATGGAAGCTTGGCAGGAGAAGATACGCCCATGACCATTGCTTCTCTGTCTACGTTTTTGATAAACTGGCTGGACGAACACTCGCTCACACATACACATATTTTCGGCTATAGTATGGGAGGATATGTGGCACTTTCCAGTGCGCTTCAGAGACCCGATTTATTTGATCAAATCGTGACTTTAGGGACAAAGTTTGAATGGAGTCCAGCCATCGCTCAGCAAGAGACGCGAAAGCTTAATCCAGAAAAAATCCAGGAGAAGGTTCCTGCATTCGCTGAGATCTTGGCTAATAGGCATGGAGAATCGAATTGGCAAAAGGTTGTCATTCAAACAGCTAATTTAATGGTCGATCTCGGCAATAATCCTATATTGACGATGGATACCCTGTCTCAAATCGAAATCCCTGTACATATTATGTTGGGCGATCAAGATAATATGGTGACACAGGAAGAATCCCAATGGGTAGCCCAACACTTACCTCAAGGCGATTTGTATGTACTTACAGAAACATCTCATCCATTAGAAAAGGTTGATCCTTCTATGCTCATTGCTATCTTAGAGCGCTTCTTTTATAAAAATTAGGTGTAGATTCACCAAACACAGTAGATACACCCAAAATGGATATATCTACTGCGCATGATGAGATCTACTTATCTAGGTACGCGAATGTGCTTTCCTAGAAATAAGGCATTCAGGAATAGTCGATTGGTCCCATACCATACGCCTCTAAAGTTAGGATTATCTGCAAACATCACTACGCGACCACCACCAAGAGGACTGACGATGACAGAAGCAGAGGGTTTGAGGAAGGTCTCATAATTGCGCTTGGAAATATACCCATCAATATGAGGCTCTTTCGTATACTTGGCTACCGTAGCATAGGGACTGGTGCTAGGCTGAAGGAAAACCTCATTGTTTTTGTACACTGGAAGTCTTTCATTCTGATATCCAAAAGCTAAGGGATGCGTCAAGTCTAGTTTTACTTCAAAAATAGCCCCTCCTACTTGTTCTCTTCCCAGGTGCTCTGACGCAGAAATGTAAGGCAAGGGCTTCACAGCAGGTTTCTTCTTTGTCTTATCTACCGTGATTTTCTCCCTTACAATTTTGTTTTGAATGGCCCATGTAGAAGCACCCGCACTCGTGATCAAAGTATGTCCCTGCTTCACCCAATTTACGATCCGCGCACGCTGAGTTGAATCTAACAGTCTATAGCTGCCACTCACCATGACAAGTGTATTGTATCGCTCTAACTCTACCCGTGGAAACATCCGCATCTGCACCTTCGTGATCGGCATTTTCACCCTTGTATCTAGCAGGTGCCAGACCTCCCCTGCCTCATAAGAACTGACTCCATCACCTATCAATAAGAGAGCTTTCGGCTTTTCGAGCGCTTCAAAATATCGACTCCCCAGATCGATCCCTTCCAAGCTAAACCCTCCATTCACCGCATATACAGGAACGTTAAACTTTTTTTGGGCCTCCGCAACAATACGGAAGACTTCTTTGGCGGACTCGGACTGACGACTGACAGGAATCATGATGGCACCTGGAGAAAAAGATTGCTCTCCATCCTGCGTTTTGGCTTTGAATCCTTTGAAAGCTGAAGCGACTTTTAAGCCTTTGGCCTGCATGTGATAAGTTGCTGCGGGCGCATAGTAGTCATTCCAGTCCAAGATATAAGCATAACTGGCGGGTTGGACTTTCTCTACCTTTACCAGATCCTTGACATTGGTGATCTCATCTTCTCCATCGAAGCTTCTCACACCTTGGTACTGCATGTTGTAGCAGTTGGCAACAGACCAAGCGGAGGCATCGTAAAAGACGGAGTCCCGATATTCGCGATAGGTTTCGAAAACGGTCTGTACCATTCGTCTTTGTGGCTGGGCAACGGGAACGACAAAGCGATCTCCCTTCCGATATACTTTGATCTTATGCATCAGCAGCATCTCGATGAAGGCCTTGTTGCGATTCATGTCGTGGTCATCACCGAATTCATAGGCTTTGAATCCATTGGCTGGAAGCGCATCTACGGCGGATCGGAAGAATGCCTGCTGGTACTTCCTTAGGGTAGCTTTATTTTCTACAGATGCGCGAATTGTGGCAAAACTCGACGTGTATTGATTGCGGATGGTAAAAGGAAATGTGATGTCCTCATAATCGGTCTCCTGTAGGTGTCCCCTCGAACTTGCCTGCTCAAACAACAAAGCCAATCCCCCTTGCAAATCAGGATAGGAAGACCCATAGCCAGGATAGGTTCCATCAAACGCTTCTTTAGTAAAATAAAAGGAACCTAAGCTGTCCAGATCATTGGCAAAATAGGTAGCGAAAAGGTCATTGAGGTCCTCATAATTCTCCCTTGGCATGATGGGATCCTTGGAACCAATGGGCTTCATTGGCTCGAAAAAATAGGAGCTGTTGGTTCCCATCTCATGAACGTCTGTGACTACATTGGGATACCACTGATGGTACCAGTTGATTTTTCCTTGGCTCTCAGGATGAACCAGCAGGAGCCAGTCGCGGTTGAGGTCAAACCAGTAGTGATTGGTACGGCCTCGGGGCCACATCTCGTTGTGCTCGGCATCGTACTTATCGGCGACGAGGGGGCTAGCCCGGTACTGATTGACCCACTGGGTGAAGCGATCGCGTCCGTCAGGATTGAGGACAGGGTCGATGAAGATCACTGCATTTTCCAGGTATTTTTGTACTTCTTCTCCCTCGGAAGCGACAAGCGTATAAGCTGTCAGCAAAGCCGCTTCTCCACCTGAAGGTTCATTGCCATGCACATTGTACCCCAACTGGACGAATATCGGCACTTCATCATAATTGGTTGGCTCTTGGTCAGGATCGACAAACCGGAGATGAGATTCCTTGATCTGAGAGAGCTGATCCAGGTTTTTGGGCGAACTAATCGTCAGCATGATCAAGGGGCGACGTTCGTGAGAGAAACCATATACTTCTACCTGTACCCGATCTGACAACTCTGCCAGGCGTTGGAGGTACAAGACCATCAGGTCATGACGCGTATGATATTCTCCTATTTCATACCCCAAAAATGATTCAGGTGTAGGAATATCTGGATTAAACGGACCTTTGTCTTTAAAATAGTAGTCTTGTGAAAGCGCGACACCCACGAAGAGGAGCATCAGCCAGAAGCTAAGGGTATATTTCATAAAAAGCTTTGTTTCGTGTGGGGAATACTCAAAAAATTGAATCTACCCAAAAGCTGTCGAAAATCAACCCCCTAACTGCCATTCGTTTGATGGTCTATTTTTGACATTCCCTATCTTCCTCCTGAAATGTATAACTTGAAACCTGAACCTCTCTTTATGCCCCGTCCCAAAAACAAAGCCGATCTCCTACTGAAAAGTCAGCAAAACTTTGACAGGCTCATGTCTTTCCTGGCTGATTTTTCTCATGCTGAACTCAATTCTAAATTTCCAGAAGGCACCATGAACCGCAATGTACGAGATGTATTGGGCCATTTGTACTATTGGCACCTGATGATGTTGCGTTGGCATGAAGAAGGAATGCAAGGCATAAAACCCGCCATCCCTGCCGAAGGATATACCTGGAAAACCACACCCGATCTCAACCGTCACATTTGGGAGGAATGCCAATCTACAGATCTGGACACGACGCTGCTTCTTTTCAGAGAGTCACACGAACGCGTGCATACCTTGATTGAGCGACATACGGATGAGGAGCTATTCGAAAAGAAAAGGTACAAATGGACAGGCTCCACCTCTTTAGGTGCTTACCTCATTTCGGCTACCTCTAGCCACTATGATTGGGCATTCAAGCTGATCAAAAAGGCATATAAAGGCATGTTGCAAGCGACCTAGAAGCATAAATATATGCTAATCCATTCTTAGGACTACATCTGTTACAGCTTTTCCCACAATGGTCACGATGTACAGGCTGCCATTATCCCCATCGTCCATGTGAGGGTACTTTTCCTTACCGATAATTTTATTGACAAAAACGGGCGTTGTATTGCTATGTCCGACGACGAGTACCGTCTTTCCTGCTGTCTCCTTTTGAAAAGCGGGAGAAAATAGCGCTCTGGGATTGTAGCTTTTAATCTCCAATGATTGATCATCAGCTGTAGGTTGAGCCGTGCTGATGGTCCGTTTGTAATCTGTGGAATATACTGCATCAAGCGGGATATCTTGAAGAATCTGTGCCCACTTCTCTGCTCTTTCGTGGCCTTCCTTTGTCAATTCAGGATCGTGGTTGTTGGGATCGGTACGCTGTTTCTCTGCGTGTCGAATGAGATAGTAGGTCGTAATTTCTTGTGCATAGGAAGTAGATACACAAAATACAAGGGCGAGGATGAGGAGTAGTTTCTTCATTGGGGTTGATAAATTGTAGGGGTAAAGATACTTCCCTAGCCAGTAACTTTTTAGTCAAAATGTTCAAGATTGTAGAATCTCAAACGACTTTTCTTTATTATTATGAGCAAAACAAGCTGAAAGAAGAAATTAATAACCCTTTGTAAAGAGACGATTCGCGATATTTATATCTTTAGCCTTAGGTCAATCTAGTAGTGGTACTGAAGACTTGATACATCCCACCCACTGGAACTTCACCATAATAGAGACTTCAGGTGATCATATTTTGAATTACTTAAAACACATTCCTAATGTTCTTGTAATAGAATTGTCATTCACCTGATTATTTAATTGAAATATTGATTTTTGCATGACCAAGAAGAACCAAATAATCGTCGTTGATGGATTGAACGTAACGGTGAGGGAAATTAGATCTGAAGACTATATCAGCCTTACAGATATGGCAAAAAGCCGTAATAATCAAACGACAGATACAGTAATACAAGCATGGATAAAGCGAAACAGTACACTT
>JBCBPW010000122.1:0-18101 GCA_039820545.1 Bacteroidota bacterium
CATTAACCCCTAATACCTATTGATCCCCAAAATATCAAGGACAGAAGCAATCGCATCTGAATCTCGTGCCATATTACCAAGGAAAAATACTTGCGAAAGACAATTGATTTGTTAAAATCACTTGTTTATTGAAAGTGATTTGCTATATTTACTTGTGAAGTAAAAGTAAAAAGTCGCAATGTCAAAAAATATCATTTATCCTTCAAACTTTGAGGATGCGAAAATGAGCGTGCCCGAAGAACCAAATGTAGCGTTCTCTTTTGTTGTAAAAGCACCAAAAGAGTATGTTATGGACGCTTGGCACTTGTTGAAATCTGAGGGTGGAGCAATAGAACCGATCACTTCAGGAAATTCTAATGGAAATAATTGGGCGGGAGTTGCAAATGATATGGAACGTATCATCAACGTAGGCGGAACAGATGTCACGCAAATCGTAGGGAATGTACAAACACCTGAGGATGGCGATTGGCATTTTGAGTGGAAAGCAGGAGAACCTTATTACAAAATGCCTTTTCCTTTTCCACTCATTATGAAATCAGTCCACGGGCAAGCCACATTAATTGATGGGCCAGGTGAAAATGAAACAACCGTGAAAATCACCAACAGGCATAAGCCTGGTATTGGCTTATGGTTTACTCGATTTGCGATAAAAGCGGCAATGCCTGGACTTTCCGCAGCAGCCCCCAAACGTTTTAAGAATAAGGAATTTTCTGGACCGAAAGAATGATCTGAATCACGACAAAGTACATTTTGCGTATCTTACAGATATAAGTTCTAATCCATACCGAAATCTGGTTAATCTAAGTTGTCAGACAAAGGGTTGTCTATTACACTTGATGGCTACGCAGAGGGGTATGAGAATATCACGCAATTATCCTCACTCCCCCCCAAACAAATATGTCCATGAATAGCCTAGACTATCCATGGACGTATTTAATCATCTCGTTCTCTTGACTACTTCAGGTCAAGTTTGCTTATTTCTTTTTGCCACTGGTGTTGTTGTCCTGTGGGTTTTGCTGCTGCTGGGCGCGCTGCATGGGGTTGCCCGCTCCGCTGCCGCCTCGGCGTCTCTCTCTACCTTTGAACAATTCGAAGCGAGAGGGCTCACGGGTCTCGGGCCAGTAGTTGTTGTCTCGGTCGGTATCTGCTGTCTCTAGTAAAGGATCCAAGACGATTTTCTCCACTTCTTTCTCAAAGAAAAAGATCTTATTTACCTGCGCATTTTCCTTCTGCCAAATCTGAGCAGGTATTCGTACGATCTCAGAGGATCCATCTACAAACTGGAATTCCAGAATGATCGGCATGACCAAACCACCCACATTGTCAAATTTGATGGAATAGTAGTGATAGCCCGCATCTAAAAATGCTTTTTCCTCAGGAGATAGTTTGCTCAAGTATCGTGCATAAGCTGCCCTGTCTCTGGGTGTCACATCGAGCCGATCATAGGTATTGTAAAAGTCCTTCATGGTCGGATCGCGCTCCACCACTGTCTCCATGGCTTCGTATCGCTGATCTCCAATGTATTGAGGGGCATTGTCTCGCTTGGCTTTTGCAATCGCTTTCTCTATCTCTGGATCTTGGGTATCAATCTGGAACCAGTTGACTTCATTGATGGCGATATCCACATGGTCCGTGGTGTAGAACCAACCTCGCCAAAACCAGTCCAGATCCATCCCTGAAGCATCTTCCATCGAACGGAAAAAATCAGCGGGCATAGGATGCTTGAACATCCAGCGATTGGCATACTCTTTAAATGCCATGTCAAATAGCTCCCGCCCCATGATTGTCTCTCGCAGGATATACAAGGCAGTGGCAGGCTTGGTGTAGGCATTGGGTCCAAAGTTCTTGATCGATTCAGAGTTGGTCATGATGGGAGTAAGTTCTTCCTTTGGTAAGCGCATATAAGGAACGATCTTCTTAGGCTGTGCGCCCCAGTCATAATCCGTTTCCCATTCCTGACCTGCTACGGCATCCAGGAAGCTGTTGATTCCTTCATCCATCCACGTCCACTGGCGCTCATCTGAGTTCACGATCATGGGGAAATAGTTATGTCCGATCTCGTGGATAATGACGCCAATGTGTCCATACTTCATGCGCTGGGAGTAGGTCCCATCAGATTCGGTACGGCCATAGTTGAAAGCGATCATGGGATACTCCATTCCCATACTCCCATCGACAGACCATGCAACGGGGTAAGGATAGTCGAAGGTCATCCTTGAATAGACCTCAATGGTATGTGCCACTACACGGGTAGAATATTTCTTCCAGAGGTTGTACCCTTCCTTGGAGTAGGCCGACATACACATGATGGTTTTGCCATTTTGCTCCAAAGCCAAGGCATCCCAGATGAATTTGCGGCTGGAAGCAAAGGCGAAGTCACGCACATTTTCTGCCTTGAATGTCCAGGTCTTTTCTTCTGTGGATTTCTCTTTTTCGTTTTCGATGGCCTCTTCTCGGGTGACGATCATCACAGGACTATCTGTAGTTTGGCGCGCGGTACTCAGTCTTTTGCGTTGGGTACTTGTGAGGACATCTTTTGGATTTTGTAAGGTGCCCGTGGCAGCGATGACGTGATCCGCGGGTGCGGTGATATTCACTTCATAATCACCAAATACGAGGGTGAATTCTCCCCTGCCCAAGAACTCCTTGTGCTGCCAGCCTTCTACCTCATTGTAGACACACATCCTGGGGAAAAACTGGGCGATGGTATAGATGTAATTGTCATCTTCCTCAAAATACTCCGCTTTCCCGCGGCCACTGGATGGGACATTGTACCACCATTTTACTTTGAAAGAAACATTGGCACCTGGCTTCAGCGGCTGGTCCAGATCTACGCGCATCATGGTTCCCACGATGTAGTGCTTCATATCTTTATCTTCGGCATCTTTTACATACTTGATATTGTGTCCCCCATCAAAGGGATTATGCATCCTGGTCAGCTGCCTGAAGCTCATGCTATCTTTGATGTCACCTGTGCGAATTTTTAAGGTTTTCGAATCTTTTGCCCGCACATTTTGATCCAATTGTACCCAGAGATAAGTCAGTACATCAGGAGAGTTGTTGTAGTATGTAATCACCTCGTCGCCGTAGATTCTCTGATTTTTATCATCCAGCCGGATGTTCATCTTGTAATCTGCTTTCTGCTGATAATATTCGTGACCAGGCGCACCAGAAGCCGTACGATAATTATTAGGTGTTGGAAATTCTTCCTTCAATTGTTTGAACTTGTTGTAGTTCAAGTTGGGATTCTGGGCTTGGACTATCATCGCCATCAGGCTCAATAGCAGCGTCAGAGAAGTGATTCTTTTCATAAAAAGTAGTTTTGGAGTTAATGTAGGCTGATTGAGTATGGACCTTCAGGCTGTGCATCTTGTTGATGAGACTATTTATAGGACCTTAACTTTTTCATCCCCGTCGGAATTTAAGATTTTTCAAGCATTACTGCCTCGAATTTCGTGAAGCCTTACTACGAGCATGTTACTTCCAAAGCGCTTTTAGCCTCTGATAAGCCTCCCGAGGTTCTGTCTTGTACCATCCGTTTTCGGGTACAAACTGTACAAGGCCAAACCATTCTTCCGTTTGGTTGCTTTCCTGCCCTGCGACCTGCCCAAACTTCCACCAAGAATCTAGATATTCGTGGATACACACGCCTGCGAGAGGGAGATTGGCAGTCTGAATATCTGAAATATTCTGAAGGATGGCATCAGCTTGCTCGGTTTCGGTGTTGCCACCATAGCCGTAATTCGGAGGACCTGTGCGACTGCGGTCTGGTGCGACGCTCAAGCCCATCTCGGATATCAGCAAGGGCATATCAGGATATTTGGCCTTCTGATCTTCGATCCAACCCTGATAGAGCGTTCCCGAACGACTTCCCCTAGTAGTCAATGGGATGTGTGAAAGGTAGCTCAGGTCAGGCCTCAACCATGAGTAAGCGTTGTGGCATCGAAAATCGAGAAAGGGTACATCGATGATGTCAGGTGTGGAGATCTCATTGGCGTAGGATACCAAGGAAAGATTTTTATACCTATTATATGCGTACTGCTTGACATAATCTGCCATCTCCGCAAGGAAAGCCTGAGAAGCATTGATGTCGGTCGCCTGTATGTAGGTCCCGTTGTAGGAGGTAATATCAGGATGGGCGCTGTTGGTGGCGATGATGCTACTCCTTTTGAGTTCATTGCCGATGATGTAGCCTATCAAAGGTGGCTTTTGATCTGTGTAGACGGCATAGATCCTGTCTACAATTTCTCGAATGTAGGATTTGGTTTGTTCCTTGAAAGTGGCATTTTGAAAATCGGGTGCCTGCGTATCTATCCAGATAGTTTGCAAAAAGAATAAGCCTCCCTCTTTCTTGATGGCGCGGTAGGTGTAGGGAGGGGGAGACCAAAGCCTGACCGTATTTGCTCCCATTTCCTTTATATCGCGGATATCCTGTAAGATGCTATTGTTGTAAGCAGGGGGAAGATTATTGTTTCGTTCAATGGTCCAAGGGTAATTGCCAGGGTAATTGGGAGTGTAGATCACACCCTTGATGGGTAGCACTAAGCCATTGTGGAGGATGTAATGATCGCT
This sequence comes from Bacteroidota bacterium, assembly GCA_039820545.1. GTDB lineage: Bacteria > Bacteroidota > Bacteroidia > J057 > J057 > JALEFZ01. The sequence continues at coordinate 4,573 of JBCBPW010000122.1, forward strand.
TGTGGTGAAATCGTGTGTTTGATTCTGGTTGTTGAGATATAGGCGATAGTTGTTCTGATTGAGGGAATCTTCTGCTTGGACGCGGATGGAAATGGGGCTTTGATCGACATGGAATGTGTCCCCTACTTTTTTATCCGTGGTAGCCCCTGGGGAGAGTTCTAGGGTTTTGATGCGGATTTCTTTCGTGGCGAAGGGAAGCGGATCAGATAGGACGATCTGTGTTTCGTTGATACTAGTAGAAAAAGTTGTTCCCTCAACTTCTAGTTCTAGTTTGAGCAAGAGGGCTCGGTCAGACTTGGGATCTATGAGTTCTTCGGGCGTTTTTTGATTACAAGCTTGCAGCGATAGCCAGCCTATCAAAAGTATGTGTATTGGGCGAAGTTTCATGTCTCTTTTCTTATACCAAGGATAGAAGCAAGGATAAAAATAGTACTAAAAATGTAATTTATCTTTATGCCCTTTGTAGGAGCTATAACTGGATACGGTTCTACACCAGCACGCAGTAGAGACGCCATAAACGGATGTCTGTACTGTGGGGCTTTCCTTAAAGATTCAACCAATAGGTCAGTTTAAGTACGAGTGCTCGATTTTTACTTTCGAGGTTCCCTGGGAGATAATTTTCTGTGTACACTATGAACAGGTCCGAAGCAGGCTGATAACGCCATTGGAAGCGAGCATTTAAGTTGACATTGTTCAACAAGTTGTTGTACTGCACATAAGTCGTCAGGAAGATCTTATCGGTAAATGTCAGGTCGATTCGGGGGCCAATGAGGAATAATTGTTCCTGTCCGTAGTTTTCTGGAAGCCGTAAATCGTTGAAATCAAAGCGCAACGCGATGTTTCCATATGGCTGGTAACGATAGGAGAGTGATCCACTCAGATTGAAATTTTCTCCATTGTAGAATCCCCCATAACTACTGTTGATTTGATAGAAAAACTTCTTTCGGGGATTGCTCCTATATTCGAGGGAAAGTGCATTCCAATCATATTCCTCCCCTTCAAGAAAACCTGTAAACTCGTCTGGGTCCAATAAATTGAAGCTATTGGTGAGCCTTTGGTATACGTAGTTGATGCTCATCGACAAAGAAGACGCGTTGGTGAATTCAAATTGATATCCTAGCTCGTAGCTTCGGTCCGTATTGGTCCCACCAGGGATATAGGTATGGTTCACATCTACAAAAGGTCCCATCCTGATAATAGACTCATTTTTGGGGAAGATCTGATAGGCGAGGTTGCCGAAGAACGCATACTGCCCAGGATAAACACGGATACTCGGGACAAACCCTGCTTCGGCATTGAAGAATTCATTGATAAAATTGAATCCGCCAAACGCACTAAATGTACGCGTAGCATAGCGACCGAACACCAAGCCCGAGAGATTCTCCCGATTGTTGAAATCGTCAAACGATCTGCCAATGAAGGAACTGTGGTACCATTTGGAGTCTTTGCTGGACATCTCTAGATCCAAACTTACGACTCGATTGTAGGTGTTGGGCCGCAGCTCCATGCGGTTGCCTACTTGCACTTCACGAAAGATATTGTCACTGAAAAACTTGGTAGAATCCGCACTTCCCACGCCCAAACTCTGCTTGTTGACGAGACTCAGCGCAAGGCTGGATTGCGCCCAAAAGTTTCTTTGGATCGCTGTAACAGTATAGTTTTGGGCAGGTAAACCAAAAGAAGTATCCTCTCGCGTCTGCATATTCAACACATTGATTCGCCATTTTTCATTGAGCGAACCACTCAGTCGCGCACCATATAAAATGGGTACTTGCCGAAATAAACCCGAAGAATCACGTGCCAATCCCACACGTCGAGAGAAGAAAGGACGTGCGCTGGGAAATCCTACCTGGTCGAATAGGTCACTATTTTCTAGAAAGAACTGTCGCCTTTCGGGAAATTGAAATTCGAAACGGGTGAGGTTGATGATTTGATCGTCTACTTCTACCTGTGAAAAATCTGGGTTGAGTGTGAGATCCAGATTCAAGGAAGGTGTAACCGCTATTTTGGCATCAAAGCCCGTCTGGAAACCTGAGTTTCGAGCGGTGGGGTTCACTTCTCTATCTGTAGAAGTATTGGCTGTGACATAGGGGATAAAGGAAATATTGGTTTTGGCAGGTGGAATAGGATCATCCCATATCAGCTGTCCCCCATAGGGAAAAGAGGCTGAGATAAACTGAATAGGTGTCTGTATCCAGCTCGTCTTTCGGTTTCTCTTCAGTTCCCAACGGTCGATTGCAATATTCCACTCGCTGATGCCGCTTTTGTATCGGAAGCTTTTGAAGGGAATCGCGATCTCCGCAATCCATTTATCTGAATGGCGAATGACTTTGGAATACCATTTATTGTCCCAAAAAGAGCTGAAGGAGCCCCCATCTGTACCTCCTCCAGTAACCGTACCTTCTAACTGAATACCCGCAGGTGTAATGACAAAGAAAAAGCCATTTAGTTTGTCGTTGTATGGGCCAATGACCAGTCCTACATTGTCACTCAGGTCGTAGTCGAAATCACGTCTGAGTGAGTTGATGATGTCGGGTGTTTCATCGTCATAGCAAACAAAGGAAGCGTAGAAAAACTCGTCATTGAAGGTAAAGCGAGCTTCTGTCTGCAAAGGGGCTCGTACGGTATCCACAGGATAGTTGGTATACCAGTCACCTGCGACATCTGCTGTCTGCCAGTCGGCTTCATCCAGTATTCCATCTAAGGTAATGGTGCCTTTGGCCTTTTTAATATGTAATTCTGTACCAGGCTGGTTTTGACTATATCCCTTGTTAAGTACCAGAAGAAGGATAGAAAGTAGGGGGAGAATGGATCGGGCGTTCGCCATCTTTGAATTTTGGCTTCAATTGATAAAATAGAATAAGGGGTGCCAAAATTAGGAATTAATTAGCGGCCTGTTTTGTTTTTTATATGGTAGAAGGAGTAGAGGATTGAGGAACGTATAGATAATCAGATCTGTACTAAATCACCAAGATTGTATTTCCCTTTCTTTTGCTTCAATAACTTCCGAGTCTTAATAAGATCATTTTTGGTCTGAATTTTCATCCAGACATCTGAGCGGATATTAAATATCTCATCTAGCTTAATGGCGAGCTGCGTATTAAGCTTCCTTCTTCCACTCAATAAAGAACTCAGATTGGCGGGGTGGAGTCCTACATATTCAGCAAATCGATTATTTTTAATATTTAGCTCTTCTAATAGCTCTTTTAAAAATTCTCCTGCTCCTTTTATCTCGCTGGGTACGTCTTCATTCAAATAAGAAAGCATCTGGAGTTTTCGAGTCAATACCTTGTTCTCTAGGATCTGTTTTTGAGTCTGGGCACCAGCATCCTCAACAATTTTCTTGCGAAGAATGATAAAATTCTCTGAAGTTACATTTACTTTTTCATCACCTACTCCATTTACCCCTCCTGGATTTTGTTCTTCCCATTTTTTCATGATTCCTCAATATTTAGATTGTAATCAATGTCTAAGTACTTTTTCATCAATTTCTTCCCCGTTCCAGGGTTGAAATACATATTGTGCCCTGCAGCTAGCTGAGCACCGTATTTATTCATATAAAGCTCGATTAATTCTGTTTTACTTGTAAAGGTCAAATAACCATGATAAGCTCCCTGTCCATGAGTAAAACTTACACTAGATGCATAGGCTAATAAACATCCTGCAACATTCCGATATCGTCCTCTATTCCCAATATTTTGAGGCGAAATTTCGATATTTGGCATATATACCATTTCATTGAAATGAACCTCAAGCATAAGTATTCCCTCAATCTGATCGGGGGAAGCTCTTAGAGAAAGGGCAAAGAACATTGCTGATTTATTCTTTAGATACAATGATCTCCAAGTGAAATTCCAACCTTGTGATTTTGTAGGTAGCATATTCACCGATGTTACTCGAAAAAATTTTGCAGCTACAATTTCCTCTGAAAGCGAGTCAAATAGTTCTAAGTTCATGTTGCGCCGTTTTCAGCAAATAAGTTATCAAAAAAAGACAACTTTTTAAAGTTGAATTATCTTTTTTCCTAATAAAAATTGTAGCTGATATCATTATTCTGTTCAATGGCTTTAAATACCAGTACTCCGATAAACATCTTGCTAATGGTACTTAATCTAATATTCTGTTTTGTTACATAGATTTTATACCTTCTTCTTTCACTTCCCTCCCCAAGACGTCCATTTACGGTATATAGACCCATTCCGCTCCGATTTTTTAGAGATCCATATGTTTTCGATCTAACATTGTAGCTGTAACATTCACCTAACCATTAAGTGTAAATGATGAAACGTATACTGCTATTAATGCTCGCATTCGCATGGATCGGATGTGCGATGGGACAATCCAAGATTGATACGATCACCCTCAAGAAAGGAGAGGTATTGGATATTTTGCTGCTGAGTCAGTATCCTGATAAGGAAGCGGCTTTAAAGTCCTACTTCCAAACGGCTTTTCCTGTAGCCAAGAAAATGTCTTACCAACCACAGCCAGGATTCAAGATTGTGGATCACAGCCAAGGAAATCATCGTCCCGATCTATTGATCTTGGGTAAATGGAGGGATGTCGAAGTACGGGAAGCTTTTTTGAGGAAAATTGTGGAGGAAGTTGCGGATTTTCACGAACGCAGGAGAGACATCTGGTCATACTTTGGGCTCCAGTATTTTGAAATGCAAGAGAATATGTCCATAGAAATCCATCGAGATCAGTATCAGGTAGCTACTGCTTTTTGGCTGGAATCAGACGAGCAGCCTAGCAAGTTTTATGAAAAATGGGGAAAAGTGGTGCAAGCATCAGGAGGGCACATCCTGATCGAGCTACAAGAAGGAAAGTCACCCGCGGGCTATCAATATAATCCTCAATTTTTCGTCATTACTTCGTGGAAAAGTGAGGCTGCCTTCCGTGATTTTCAGGGAAAGATCCAAAAGATTGAACGGGATAATATCCAGCACGTCAATGAATTAATTCTACAGTAGCCCTTACCAACTCCTCGTGTGTGATGGAAATATTAAATCAGCTCGTCTATTTTGCCTTTTTGCAGGGACTATTTTTGATCGTGATCTTTTGCGTCTCTCGCACCAAGCGCCAACAAATCAATGTATATGTATGGATTTTGATCATCCTTTTGATGCTGGGCTTATTGGCAAAAATGGCGCATTTTATGCTGGGTTGGCAAAGGCAGCTCAAAGGAATATCAGAGTTCTCTATCCTATTTTTTGGACCCACGGTCTATTTGTTTGTGCAATCTACACTTTCAGCCAAACGATTCTCCAACTCAGATTTGCTCCATTACATACCAGGGGTTGTGTACAGTTTGATTGTCACCTTTTATTATATCCTTCCTTCTCCCGAAACCATCAGTGAACGTGTGGTCAGTGGAGAGTTGTATAGAGTGGTTCATATACTGGTGGGAATCGGTCTGACGGTCAATATCACGTACTTGGTCCTGAGTGTCCTTAGATTCCATGAATTGAAGAAGTCCCTGCAAGCAGAAGCCAGCTACACACTGAATATCACCTTTATTAGAAACTTTCTCATCGCCATAGGGAGCTGCCTATCGATTTGGCTGATGGTGTATCTGATCAGTTTTGGTCCGTACACGCAAATAGAGATTGTATCTAGGGCATTTATTTGGCAGGCTATTGCTTTGATTATTTTATTTATCGCCTACTATCAGGTGGTCGCTCCAGCCGTTTTTCAACTTCCTCAAGTACTGCAAGAAAGTAAATACGCACAATCCAAGTTTTCAGCCTCTGATTTGGATCAGTTGAAGTTGGAATTAGAATGTATCATGGAGCAGAAGAAGCCTTACCTAAACGCCAAGCTCCTCAAATCAGAACTGGCTGAACTGATGGACATCAATGCGCCCGAACTTTCTCGCTTGCTCAACGAAAGGATAGGGATGAGCTTTTTCGAGTATGTGAATTATCACCGAATCCATGAGTTCATTCGTCTGGCGCAATTACCTGCGGCTGCGCAAAAGACCCTGCTGGGCTTAGCCCAAGATGCAGGATTTCATTCAAAATCGACTTTCAACAAATCCTTTAAACAGATCATGGGATGTCCCCCATCTGAGTATCTCCGCAAGATAGACTCGTAGGTACTGCTTACAAGCAGTAGTAGCCCCGCGTGATCATTTTCCAAAGACACACCATATAGCATTTCTATTACAGCGTACATAACGCGACCTAACAATAAAAAACATGTTAAAAATTGTATCCAGCTTGCTGATGTGTTGCATCAGTCTGATAAGCTATGCCCAAATCAAATTACCTGCTTTGAGTCCTGCTGTAGAGATCTCCCAAAAGATTGGGTTGGCCACAGCTACCTTGTCCTACTCCAGACCGAGTTTGCGCGGACGGGACTTATTTGGAGAAGAGGGGATATTGGTCTTAGGTGAAAAATGGCGGACGGGAGCCAATGCAACTACGACCATAACTTTTTCAAAGGATGTAGAGATGAATGGTCAAGTTTTACCTAAAGGAATTTATGCCTTACTCACAACCCCTCAAAAGGCGTCATGGACCTTCCATTTTTATCCCTATGAAAAGCGTTCTTACACAGCCTTTTTGGAGAAAGTGCCTTTACTCGAAATCACGCTTCCTTCGCAGCAATTGAGTTATGCTACAGAAACGTTTTCTCTGCATTTTGAAGCGATTCATTTGAGCGGGGCAAACTTAGTGCTGCAATGGGGAAACTACAAAGTAGAAGTACCTGTAAGTGTGAATGAGCAGGAATCGATCTTAGCTAATATCGACAAGGTGCTGACAGGACCTTCTCCCTTTCAGTATTTTCAGGCAGCCCTCTATTTGCACGAAACGCAAACCGATTTACCACTTGCCTTACAGTATATCCGAAAAGCTACCCAACGAGATGATGCTTTATTCTTTATGTGGTATCGCGAAGCACTGATCTTACAAGATCTGGATAGAAGAGAAGAGGCGGTCGAAGCTGCCAAGCGCGCAATGGCATCAGCCCAGAAGGCTGGAAATGGAGACATCGAGAGACTGAGTCAGCGGATGATTGATCAATTGTCAGACTAAGACCATGTTTGAAACCTCAAATCTCTGCTTTGTAGCTAGATTTTCACTGTTCCAAACAGGGGCTAATTCAATTCCATCATCTCCCGATAATGAAAGATCTTATGGCCCTTCAGATCCTTTTTACTAGCAGCGATCATGGATTGAGCGACATGATGGGCGGTGATGGGTTTTACCTTGGAGGGCAGCAGGAATGTGAGCGGCTTCGCCAATAGGATGCCTACGCTTTCTCCCAATCGAAATTCTTCTCTCTGACCTAGGAGAATTGAGGGGCGGAAGATGAGGACAGTAGGAAGATCCACACTCATAATGGCCTCTTCCGCTTCTCCTTTGAGTCGGAGGTAGAAATTGCTGCTCTGACTATTTGCGCCTAGCGCTGAGATAAGCAGGAACTGAGTACAGCCCGCCTCCACACCAAATTTGGCAGCATGGACAGGGATGTCGTAATCCACTTTTCTATAGGCTTCCTTATCTCCTTGGACTTTCTTGTTGGTGGTGCCAACAGCGCAGAAAATCATGTCGCTTCCCGCTACACCCGATTGAAATGCTTCCTGATCGGAGAAGTCTAGGACGATCGCCTGCACCTTGGGATGGTCATAGGAAACAGGTCTTCTCAGCAGGACTTTGATCAAGGATATGTCAGGATCATCTTGTAGCAGTTCCAGCAAATGACTCCCTACCAAACCTGTGGCACCTATGAGAGAGATGGTTTTTTTAGACTTCATCTTAGAAGAACGTGATGACTAATCCGTTGTTTTTGCTGGGATCAAGCATTGCGTGAGTTTTTGTCCAAGGAGGGCAGGCTGACTGCTGAAGATGTTGTGTGCAGATTCAAACCAGATGAGTTCTTTGGAGGGGGCGTCGATTTTGCGATAATATTTTTCTGCCAAACGCGCATTGGCGGTATAGTCTTGTGTCCCTAGGAAGAAGTAGACAGGACAAGGGAAGCTTTGCAATTGCTGACGTCCCTCCCATTGGTACAACTCCTGGTACAGATGCATCCACTGGGCGTCCCAGGACTCAAAGAAGGGCATGTACTGCGCAATCATCTCGTCTGTGACTGTCTCTCCATTGAAGATACTTTCCCATTTATATTGAAGGATCATGTCTTTGATGGATGTATGTGGCATGTGGATTTGGGTCAACTCCTCCATCGCGGGCTCGTTCTTCTCTGCTTGGAAATACTTTTTCAGCCTTTGCAAGGCAATCTTTTGGCTTTTCAGGGCACTCACATTGGGACTGATGGCCACATAGCTTTTGACGCTGTCGGGATACTTACGGACCAATCCAAAGGCCAGAAAATTGCCCCATGAATTGGCGACCAAAGTCACCTCTTTTCGATCGAAATAGTCGAGCAGGAAAAGTAGCACTTCCTCTGCGTCTTGTTGCATCAACGCTAGACTGACAGTCGATGTGTCTTTGTTTCTCTCTAATGTTTGACCAGCATTTCGCTGTGCCCAGTACACAAGCACATAGTTTTGGGACAGTTTGTGGAGGACTTCATACTCCTTGGAAGAAGTCGCTTGGCCAGGGCCACCATGTAAATATAGCAAGATTGGCTTTGTGCCATCTGCTCCTTCAATTTGGAAGAATTGTTCTATTCCTCCGATGGAAACGTACATGGAGGTGTCAATTCCTGTAGCATAGGCTGAATATAGGGTGAAGGTTGCACATATTAGAAGGAAAAACCGTCTCATAGACCTTGGGGATTACGGGTACTATGCATAATAGCTTTTTCGACGAGGGAGGCAAAATGCAAATTTCAGCTACGCAATTCTCCCTTAGTCTTTCTGGTTCATGGCTTCAATTCTGCTGTCACCATTCGAAGTAAATTCTCAAGATTATCTTCTAGCTTTTCGTAAAATGACTTTTGGGAGATATTCAATGCAATGTGGTAGGAGAGGAGATTTTCAAACTTTTGGGAGCTGAGTAGGCGTTTACTGCTGGTCCTGTTGATGGATTTTTTGAGTTGTAGATAATCTGAAAAACTTACATCATCCAGCATCATTTTAAAGATGCCCTTATCGATCATGAAATGGGTAATTTTCTCTCTTGCATCATATACGCCTTTTTCCTGTTTGCGTACGGCAATCATCCGCCCATCCCATGAAGTCACCTCATTTTTGATACTGTCATTTTTGATGAGGATTAGCTCTCCTGAGTATAGGAGTTCCTTGAACGTACCATCTCGATATTTCAATTCGAAAACCCTTGAAAATGATTTCGCGAGCAATTGTGCGATGTACATTTCCTTCACGGTATCTTCTTCTGTGTTGATTAGCGCGATGAGTTCACGTTGGCTGTCTATGCTCCTTTCCAGACTTTCGATTTCTGAGTGAATGAGTTTGAGATTGGTCGATAGCTCACTTTTCATAGAGATCAGATACTTGACTTCTTTTGCATCTGCCTTACTTTGTTCGTTTAGATTGTTGACTTGAAGGGCAATGAGAATCCCGACAACCACAAGAAATATCTCACCAATGGCATAGATAAGATACTTTGAGAATCGATCGTTCATGTATAGCTGCTGTCGTGTCTTCCTGAGGATATTGGCCATTGGGGCTGCTTCATTTTGAGCTTAGGGTGGATTTGTAGGGTAATATAGGGCTTTCATTTTTTATGATGCTTCGTCGTTGGGTCTTCACCAAGGCCCATGTGTCGAAATATGGCGAAATCTTCCATCTTCCAATCTATAAGCCCCACCATAACCCACAAACCAGAGTCGCTGACTTTGATCCTTGAATATCTGATAGATGACGGGGCCTTCGTTGGTTGCTGATTTTTGAAACTCCTTGAGTTGGACTCCATCATAGGTGTATAGATGATGCTGATTGAACACAAACCAGATGGTTCCATCCTGATCCTCTGCAATGCTCCCTATACCCTTACCCATTTCGGGAATTGCTTGGGTGATATTGGTAAGTGTATCTCCCGCTAGCTTGTACAAAGCTTCTTTGGTTGAGATCCAGAAGTTTCCTCGAATGTCTTCTATGACCTCATTTACAAAAGGGGTCTGAATCCCTAATTTCTCAGACATGGGGTACAGGATATGATCTGCATATTTGAACAGGCCTGCATTGGTACAGAACCAGATGGCTCCTTGACTGTCTTCCAAGATAGAATGAACCATCTGGGTGCTGGAGACGCCCAGTGTGGAATCAATTATTCCTTCGGGTAATTCGAAATGGGTAAATGTCTGCCCATCAAATGTACATGCGCCTTCTATAGTTCCAATCCAGATATTACCCTGAGCATCCGCTTCCATGTTCCATACATCGTGACTGATGAGTCCATCCGATTCATAGTAATTCATGACGGTTTCTCCCTCCAAGCTGCTGATGCCGTCTGTATGGCCAAACCATATTTTCCCATCGTGACCTTCCGTAATATCTTTGATGGTTACCCTTTTTCCTCCTTCACTTTGAATCCCCTTTATGCGCATGAGTGAATTTCCCCTCAGCCTAAACGCCCCGCTCTGTGTACCAAACCAAATATTGCCCTTGCTATCCTGAAATACCATTCTGACCACTTCGCTGATGGGTTCAGAGAGCGTATTATTTTCTATGCTTTGGCCTTCTGATATACTGCTGCGTATGGCCTGCTTATTTCCTTGGCTATAGCAAAGGGAGAGGATCATGACCAGAAGGAGAGAAAGGGTGGTTTTGGTTGACATATCAGTTTTTTAGGCTGTTTGATAGGACTTGCAGTAATACTATTTAGTTGCTGTTATCGAGACACTTACAACTCTGGAGGCCATCTCTTTTGCTTCCTGACTATCGAGTGCAACATTCATTTGCTCTGCAATTTTTGCAATTTGAGGATCAGCCAACATCAATTCCAGTGGGAACGAAGATTTTGATGCTATGTTAATATCTGTGAAACCCGCATCTCGTATATACTTAAGGTAATCCTCTATTTTTTCTGCGCCCGAAATACAAGCCATATATCCTGCTAAGGAATGTTTGACAACATCGGGTAACTCCTGTTCCAAGATAATATCACTCACGGATAGCTTTCCGCCCTTCTTTAATACCCTAAATGCTTCCTTATACACCTTGTCTTTGTGTAAGGATAGGTTGATCACACAATTGGAAACGATGTGGTCAGCGATTTCATCTGCTAGTGGAAGGTCTTCAATATCACCCTTGACGAACTCAACATGTTCATAATTTCCTTTCTGAGCGTTTCTTCTTGCTAAATCAAGCATATCATCAGAAAGATCTACGCCAATCACTTTTCCTGTTTTCGTAACGAGGGGTGCTACGATGAATGCGTCAAATCCTGCCCCTGAACCTAAGTCAACGACCGTTTCTCCTTCATTAATTTGAGCCAATGCAGAGGGATTACCACAGCTTACGCCCAAGTTTGAGTTTTCAGGAATAGATGCCAAGGTTTCTTTCGAGTAGCCGATTTTCTCCCCTACTTTTGCTGCATGCTGGTTAGCGTCACAACAGGCAAATAGTTTTGAAAAGAATCCGCTGCTAGCTGATTTTGCCAACTTTCCATAGCCTGCTACTACCGATTGTTTTACTGAATTTGTATCCATCTTTTTGAAATTTTTAATTAATGACACAAAGTTCAGCTACGCTCACCTGCTATCAATTGACCTAGGTCAAGTCTGAGAAATCTTTTTCCGAATTCGACTCAGCGTTTCAGGCGCTATCTGAAGATAAGTGGCTAGGTAGTTCAGCGGGACTCTCTGAAGCAACGCAGGGTCTTCATCCAGTATTTGTGTATATCTGTCTGTGGCTGATAAGTCTCTCAAGAATCTATGATGGCATTCTGTAGTCATATACTCACTCTCTGCAACTAATCGACCCAACTGCTGCCAAAATAGGTTTTGCGCATATAATCTCTGAAGAGAATCATATGAAAATATGATGAGTTTGGAAGGCTCGATTGCTTGAATAGCGATGTCACTTTCAGCTTGCGTGATGAGACTCGTATAGGAGGTCGTGAGGGTACCTTCTTGGCAAAAACAATTCGTGACTTCTTTTCCGTCGTTTAGGTAGTAAAGTCGAAGTAGCCCTTTTTCCACAAACCCAATTTCTTTGCTCGTTTTTCCCATTCGGAGAAAGTATTCTCCTCCCTCTATGTCTCTCACAGATAAAAACGGAAGGATTTCCTCAAATACACTGGGCGTATAATGAGGAAATTGTTGTAAGTATTGGTGAAATGCTTCCATCTTTTCCTATGTTGAAGAGTCTTGATTGGACAGGAAGATTTGCTCCATCACATTCGTTCATAAGAAGTCGCGTCTTCTGAAGAAACCAAAAACTTTATCTCTCCTTTTGTATCTCTTCCGAAGTAAATCCTCTCCCTGCCATCTTCACCGATAAAAACGTCCTTTTCTTTCATATAATAATTGTCTCCTCCAATCAACAATAGATTGCCTTCAGCAGCTATCTCGATCGCGTCGCCTCGTCCCCAAGCACCATTCGCAAACTCTTCTTCACTGCAGGTGTGGCAGAAGACGCCGTTGTAATAATTGCCTGCGTATTCCTTACGTCTGTCTCCAGCGGTTGATCAGGGACCTCAAATAGGGGCGCCTTGTCTATTTGGTAATGGGTAAAAACGGTGTTGAATATTTGCCATACCGAAACGCCGCCTCCGCCAGATTCAGGATGGCGATTGGCCGCAACGAATATCCCCAAATTCAGCTCAGGTGTGAGGTGAAAGTTACAGGTAGTGCTCGATTCGCTGAGTGGCTGGCTCACGGATGAGCCTTAATCTCTCAGAAATACAATCTTTGTACATCCTACTTAGTTTTTTGAACGATTGATTTTTGCTTTCGTTCATGGACTTGACCTGTTTCAGCATAAATCTTCAGCTCCTCCAGATTTTCCTTCAATATTTTTGACATTCTCTTCTTCAAGGGGCCTTTCATGATCTTTCCCATCAATCCCTTCAGCTCCATATTTACTTCCATTGTAATTTGGGTACCTTTGCCTTCCTTGATATGCGTCCAAGTATTGGTCGCGTGTGCTACCATCTTAGGTAATCCTTGAGCAATTTGATAGGTGAATTGTTTCTGTTCAGGTTGGTAGTCGATGATCCTTTCTGTTGTCTCCTGAAAACCTTTATAAGTAGGGGTGCATTGTCTTTCTGTACAAACCGAACCATTTACACCTGTTCCGTGACCTTCTGAGTTCTGGACTCCTGCACTCCAAAGACCAATTTGGTCAAATTGCAGGGCTGTGATGTTCCAAAGAGCTTCTACGGAGGTATCAACAAAGATAGATTCCTTTACATTGATTGTTGTCTGTGCCATGATTTCAAGATTTAGTGAAACGCTCATCAAGAGCAAAAGCCGTATCCATTTTGCATGCATAGCTTGTTCATTTGGATGAAAAAGTTATTGATAAGGCAAAAATGGGGTATAGCAGTAAGAAAGCTTTTTCACTAAGGCTCAAAAATTTGGCGTGGAGGGTCAACCATTATTCTCTCGATATTCAGAAGGAGATTGACCATATTTCTTTGTAAAGGCTCTGGTAA
>JBCBPW010000123.1:0-17814 GCA_039820545.1 Bacteroidota bacterium
GTTTGCTGTGAGGAAGTCAAAGGCTCTCCCAAATGCAATGAATACCCCAAGGAGTAAACTTATCTTAACTAGCGCCATTCAATTGTCTTATTCTAAGATGTCAACCAGCATTTGCCATATAAGTAATATTCAACATACTAAAAAAATGTTAAAACTATGTATTGAAAACCTCGTGACGTATTTTTCAGTCTCTTGATTTTACAATTGAACACAAGAATGACATGCGCCTCAAATACCATCTTGGAGCCCTCATTTCCCTTCCACTTCTCCCTATCCTCTACATACAAGGAGCCAAGGTGAAGGCGACCATTCCCAAACTTCCCGAAGCTACAGGGACAGAAGGCATGGCCTTAAGTGGCACCTCAGACAAAAAACCGTTTCAATTGCTGACGCTAGGTGAAAGCACCATCGCAGGGGTAGGCGTAGAGACGCATGCATTGGGATTTACAGGTACTTTGGCTCAGTCATTGGCCGAGATGTTGCAGACAGATGTCAGATGGAAAGTCTACGCCAAGAGTGGATACACCGCCAAGGATGTCCAACAAAAGTTCTTGCCTCAAATCTCAGAAGAGACCGTCGATTTGGTCGTCATCGGGCTGGGTGCCAATGACGCTTTTGCCCTGCACCACCCACAAAGATGGCGAAAGGACGTGCGTAATCTGGTCCTACAGATTCAGGAGATGTATCCCACGGCGCCGATTTTCTTTTGCAACATGCCCCCCATCAAAGATTTTCCTGCTTTTACCCCACAAATGAAGTTCGTGATTGGCAATCTTGTGGAGATACTGGGCAAGGAACTGAAGATACTGGTGGAGGAAATGCCACATGTCTACTATGAGGGAAGTGTGATATCGATCTTGAAGTGGGGCCGTAAATTAGAGATTCAAGATCCCTTAGCTGCTTTTTTCAGCGATGGCGTTCATCCTTCTACCTTTGCTTATCAGGTCTGGGCGTGGGAGACTGCCAGGCAGATTATGGAATCGGGGGTTGTCTTGTAGTGCATTAGATTTTTTACGGCTTTGGTACAATATTCATCCATCATCCCACCAGGATAGAACCAATATTGGCACTCACAAGTACAATAAGGATAAAGAAGACTATCAACACAGCTGCATGTACCCCATTCACCTCCCAGCTAAAGCCCAACATCTTCGTCTCACGCTGTGAGGAGCTTACGATCAGACTTGTTATATAGGCAACCACCAGCGTCACCACAGCACCAATCGCATTCCACCAAAACCAGAATACGTCAGGGACAAAAAGCCACAAGTAGACATTGATTCCTACGCCTGCCAGGATACCTACATTGATCCCTGTGCCATTTATGCGGCGGATGCCCACGGCAGCGACAAAAGTGGCAATCATAGGACCGTAGAAGACCGAACCAATCTTGTTGATGGCTTCAATGACCGTCTTTGCGATGTCCCCTGTGTAGAAGGCGAGAATCAGGGTGACAACTCCCCAAAATAGCACCGCCCAGCGTGAATATTGAGCGTATTGGCTGTCTGTCAGCTTTTTATCTCGATTGAAAAAATCCTCTATGGTAGCCGCACTAAGAGAATTTACTGTGGAGCTGAGGGAGGACATCGCAGCCGATAGGATCGCCACCATCAAAATACCGATCACTCCATGCGGGAGATATTTCGTAATGAACAGTGGGATCATGAGGTCAGGTTTATCCGCAGGGATGAGGCTGCTAAACTCGGGTGTCGTCGCGACTAGCGTACCCAGTATCAGTCCCATGATGCAATAGATCATGGTGATGGGAAAACGAATCAAGCCATTGACGAGGAGCGTTTTTTTGACGGTGCCCATGTCCTGAGCTGAAAATAAACGTTGGACCTGGCTTTGATCGGTGCCGTAGTAAGAGGTATAAAGGAAAAAGCCCCCAATCAACATGGGCCAGAAGCCAAACTCATCCCCTTCAAATCCAAAAGATCCAAAGTTCACAGCGTCTAATCGGGTCACATCTACCTGGGAAGTGAAAGCCCCCCAACCTCCTACGAGATCTAGCCCGACAAAAAAGCAGATCAAAATCCCGACGATCAGCAAACCCAATTGAATAGCGTCTCCATAAACCACCGCTTTCATTCCTCCCTGATAAGCATAAATCAAGGTCACCACCCCAATAATCAAAATCGTGGCCCACATGGGGACGCCTACAACACTTGTCAAAATCAAAGCCACCGTATAAATCATCACACTCGTTGCAAAGGCGCGACTGACTTGGAAGACCGCACTCAGCAGGAGGCGGGAGGAAGGACCAAAACGATTTTCTAGGAACTCATATACGCTGACAATACCTGCGCGATACATGGGGGGAATCAAAAATATGCTCAAAAACAGCATAGCGAGGGGGACGGCAAACTCAAAAGTCAACCACATCATACCTCCTCCTTCTTTCAGACCCACAAAAGCGGGCGCAGAAATGAAGCTGATGGCTGAGATCTGTGTGGCAGCCGTGCTGAGTGAGAGGGGAAACCAGCCGAAACTTTTGCCCCCCAGGAAGTATTCATCTCCCGATTTCGCTCCCTTGAACAATCTGCCCAAGAATAAAAATCCTACGACATATACAGAGATGACAATGTAGTCTAAGTAATTCATGATGCGTGGATAAGATCCATGATAGATGAGGCCGTCCATGAAAACCTATCCCCTCCATATCCTTTTGTAAGTTGGGCAGCCACAGATTTTTCGGGTTCATAATATTCAAAAAAACCGAATTTTTCTACTATTTCAAGTGTGTCGGTCCGGACGATTTGAGCCATTTCTCTAAAATCATATTGCTTCAACCCTTCGTGAATCATCCAATTCATGTGCGGCCATATCGGTCCCCGCCAATATCTCCGCGAGTCAAATTGGGGACTGTCCACATCAAAAGTAGGCATGAGGTAGAAGCCTCGATTGTGTAGATCCTCCAGATATTGGTGGATTCGTCCTGCTCGCTTTTGGTCAGGAATGCGCGCAAAAAGAGGGACAATACCGCCAATCTCTTTTTCCTCGATTTGCTGTTGATCTCTCAGGTCGTAAGAAGTGTACATCCCCAAGGCTTCGTTCCAACACTTCTCTTGAAAAGAAGCCAGACTTTGCTGCTGCCATTCGACTATTTCCCCTACATCAAGCCCCCATTGTTTGCCTACAGATATCAGCCCTTCATTGGATCGGATCAAAATGGCATTCATCATGGCATCCTGTATCAAGAAAGGACTCTCTTCTGCGATGCCGACGCCATCATATTGATACTTTTTTCCTAGCAACAACAAGTACACATAGCGATCATACTGGGCAGAAGTGGGACGTTCAGAAGCATCGGCAAGTGCCAAATCTTTTCGTTTGTAAGGTGGAAGCTCCCCAGGCTTCAAGTGAATGCGATCCAAAGAGACATCCCATAGTGGAGAATTATCCCGGCCCGACTCCCAGGGATGGAAGATAAAAATCAAACCCTCCTTTTGTGGATCTCTATATTGATAAAGAAAGCGGTGATAATGGACAATTTTGGGGAAGAGTATTTTTGCAAATGCTTCAAGCTCTGAGTTTTGGGGATGGTTGCGTAGAAGGTATTCCAAAATGAATCCATGTACAGGCGGTTGGGTAATGCCAGAGGATTTGGGATAAGCAGGTGCTCCTGGGTTTACATTTGATTCCCAAAAATCAAAATTGGGGAAATAAGTCTTTTCATTTTCACTATGGAAAATGATATGCGGGAGTAGGCCATTTTCCCATTGTCCCGAAAAAAGCGAATCCAACTCCTGTATGGCACGCTGTACATCCATATACTGATGCCCCAAACAGATGAAACCAGAGTCCCAGTTCCATTGGAAGGGGTACAAATTGTGAGTGGGAATGGTAAAGCCACCTTTCCAGTTATTTTTTAATACATCTTGAGCAAGGGGGAGTAAGTGCGGATAGTCCATATTTTTTATGTCTGTAGGACCACCGCCATGGCGTGGTCATGATTTTTGTACACGCCGTGGCGTACATGCCAGGTACCTACGATATGTTTGGTGTACGTGCCATGCCATGACATGCACCTATGATATGTTGTAGTGTACACGCCCTAGCATGTACCTATGTTATCCGTGCAATCTACCCGAAGCTTTCACCATCCCTTTCAATCTTGCGTTGAAGCCATCGGAGGCGATCAAGTCTTCCAGATGGATGTGCATACGATAGCGCCAGTAGTGTTCGGGATTGGCAGGGACATTGATCTGCTCATCGACCGGATTTTCCCTACGTAGGCTGCCATCTATAGCAAGTAGGTCTTGCAAGGGAAATATCGCCCACATCGCAGGGGAGAATAAATGTTGCTCGACGATGCGCTCGGCAATCCAAGGTTCACAGAAATAGGGGGCACCTCCCCCTTCTCCTAGGATTTCATTGTAAAACTGCTGGGTAGCGGTCGGATCTGCTTCCCACCAACCTCGAAGCGTAGGCATGTCATGCGTGGAAGTACTGACTACTGACAAATAGGGTGCATCTGCAGGATGGCCAAAGGTGCGTTTGGGGTCCTTGGGCATACGCTGAATCTCTAGACTCAAAATACCCAGTTCTCGCATCACACCAGGTACGACATCAGGTACCATACCTAAGTCTTCCCCACAGATGAGCATGTCGGTAGCTTCTTTGAGTGCGGGAAGCTTGACCATGGCTTGTTCGCGCCAGAATCCTTCGTGGCGGTGGTAGAAGTAATCGTTGTAGATGGCATCTAATGCGCTTCGCTGCCCAGCATCTAGCTCGCGGTAGCTGTAGGTAAAATGCATGGCAATCCGCGGATCATAGGCACGACCTTCAGATCCTTCCGCTTCGAATAAGATGACCTCAGAGTGCAGGCTCAATAGGCCATTTTTGATGCGATCAAAGTACCACTGGGAGTCGGGAAAGTTAGCAATTTTTTGGTCGATGTAGGCTTCGATTTTGCGCTGGCTGTCAAACTCCTGCTTGAACTGGTAGCATTGAGGCGCATACTCATCCAGGAATTCTCGCATCACCGAGTGGGCATGATCTCCAAAGAAAGTCGGGAGCATATGCCAGCGAATGTAAGGCTTCACCAATCGCTCATAGTCAAACCAGATACCTCTAGCTTGCAGTTCTTCTATGCTCAGGGGCATGCTGGGATTGAATTGTCCCATGATCCCTTGAATGGCATGACCTGGAATCTGCCAGATTCGGAAGAAGCCCAAAATATGATCGATACGGTACAGGTCGAAGTAGTTGGCGAGCTGCTTCATGCGCGCTTTCCACCAAGCATAGTCATTCTGGGCCATGACCTCCCAGTTGTAGGTAGGGAAGCGCCAGTTTTGGCCTGCTACGGCAAAATCATCAGGTGGAGCCCCCGCCTGCTTGTCCATGTGGTAGAGGTGAGGAAACATCCACGCATCCACACTATGGCGATATATGCCGATAGGTATATCTCCTTTTAGCGAGATACCTTGGGCACGGGCGTAGTCTGTCGCACCTGAGAGTTGTAAGTGAAGGTGGTATTGAATGAAGTAGTGGATGGCTACATCGTCGAAGGTATTGCTTTCGGGAGCTGCATAAGCTTGAACCTGTGCTGCATCGTAGGTTCCCATTTCATCCCATGCTCGGAAGTTAGCTGTCCTGTATGTATCTCTTAGTGCAGAGAAGACGGCATAGGGGAGAAGCCATTCTTGATTTGCTTCAAACCAGCTATTGAAGCCCTTGTCTTGGAGGAACTTTTTCTTTTCCTGATCAAATAAGGCCTTGAAGAAACGAGACTTATTGGCCATAACAGCTTCATAGTCGATCTCCTCCAACTCATTTTGGGAAGCGGCTAAGGTATCTATCTCTTGCTGTAGCACTTTATCCTTCAACCTTCCCATCTGCTTCATATTCATGAAGAGGGGATGAAGGGCAAAAACGGAAATCGCAGCGTAAGGATAGGAATCAATCCATGTGTGGGTAGCGACGGTATCGTTGATCGGAAGAATCTGGATGATTTCCTGCCCTGCTTTCTTTGCCCAATCCACCATCAACCGCAAGTCCGTAAATTCGCCTACGCCTCCGCTTTCTTTGCTGCGAAGAGAAAATACAGGAACAGCCAGCCCAGATCCGCGCCAATTGCCATGAGGATGCGCAAAGAATTCTTCATTATGAACGAATAGCTGCTTCGTTTTCCTGCTTTGTCTATGAATAAAGCGGCGATTATCTCTATTTTCCCAACCAATGACCTCTTTCGTATCCTTATCTATGAGGAGAAATTTGTATTCGATGGTTTGGCTAGGTCCTTTGATCGAAAGGTCTACTGTCCAAAAGGGGAAATATGCATCGCTCAGTTCTACAGCTTTACTTTCATCCCAGTTTCCCAAATCGGGATGTCCTCCTACGATGGCAATGCGATGATTGCGTGCAATCTGTCCTGCTCGTAGCTGAAAGCGGTGAATGCTTCCTTTGGGAGTCGTACCAGCAATAGGTGCTTCTCTTTGGGTCAAGGTGCGCAGGAAGGCTGCACTCAAATGGACATTATCTTCTTCCCAGCTACTGCGCCATGTATCTAAGGTGTGGATTTCATTGAAGCGTTTGGATGGGATGTGAAGAGATCTAGGGGCACCAAATTCCTCCTCATGGCTACCTCGACCCTCATTGAGGATATAATATTTGTAGGAAATCTCTCCTGAGAAGGAATCGGGCAATGTGATCGGAAGTTCCCATTGTCCATTTCCTAGATAATGAAGGGGGATACCCTCATGAGCTTGAGGTCCCTGGAGCAAAGAATGATCGCCTAGGATGAATAGGCGTTGACCCCATTGGGTCATAAAATGAATGCGAAAGGTCACTTGCATGTCGTTCCCTCTAGTAGTTGTCGTTTTGAAATGTGTGGCAAGCATGAAAAACCAGGACGAATGTAAATAAACCAATCGCAAAAAGAGAATTTAGAAAGGAGAAAGAATGAACTTTTAGATTATCGTGAAAAATTTTTGTGTCGGATCACCTTATGGCGTGTTTCGTATTAAGAATATAGCACCAACGAGACATTGGTTCTAGCCTGTAGCTGAACGAGGGATATGCTCACTTAGAACAAGCTATGGCATGGGCAGCGTTTTACAACGTAGAGAATTGATCTTGCCAGGACTGGTTCTTTGTCAGGCGCAAAGCGCTAAGTGTCGCACTCCTAACCGATATCACGAGCGAATAACTTTTGTACTCTCCGAAGGGAACCCATCGGAAGGAAAACTGCCAGCAGTGCAGCGGACGCGTGATGGTGATACTGGTAGTGGTAGCCTTGGCAGAAACCATATCAAATCCCGTAGTGTAGCCCACCTTCCAGTTGGGAGTGAAGTTGAAGTCTCCCGATACATTGACAGTAGATCGGATATTAGGTGCGGCTAAGGTATTCCGAGAGTAGGAAAAGTTGTAGTTCAAATTGACACTCCAGGGGATGCTGAAGTCGTAGTACTGGTTGTAGTTTTGCTGGATGTAGGCAAATTCTTCCGCATCAAACCCTGGCGTTTTTACTCCGCGTTTTTCAGGTTTTTTGGAACGAAAAGAAGTCGTCAAACTTAAACGGGCAGAGGTCAGCCGTGCCAATCTTCCTTCCTCTACAATCAAGAACTGATTCAGCTTTCGTGCGCTGATCGGCTCGATGGGAAAAGAGACCTCAGGCGCGCCATATACATAAGGGTCAAAGGTGGAAGAGGCATTGATGGCGAGCTTATTATTGAACAGTCGGGTACGAGCGGAAAGGCTGATAGGTGCAAGTTGCAGGCTATCTGCCGCTAGGTTGTAAGAAGTACCAATTCGAATATTGTCGATGATTTTGGAACGAATGAACTTATCTTGACTGTCATCAAAATCGGGCTCAAAACTCTCTTTTTTCCGCGTTTTCATCTCCAATGAGCTTCCCAAACCGAAGGTGATGGACTGTCTTTCGTTATTTCCTGGACTCCCATATATTCCCCCAGAGAAAATGCTGTAGGTTTCAAAGTTTTCTCCCGTAGCATCTGTCTGGACTTTATCATAAAAACCAAAGTTTTCGGTAGAGAAATCGGGCTGGTAGGTGTAGCCCATCGAGAGGTTGAATTGCTGTCGAAAAGCCGTCTGTCGCCTAGACCTTTTGAATCCATAAATACCATAAAACACAGTCGTGGCATTGACATTGGCGGAGTAGTCAAAGGCGCGAATGAAGCCTGGAACCTGACTGGTCACAACCTGTTCATTTTCGGCATCCCACACCTTCAATGTTCTCTCGGTATACCACAAATCTTGGTAGTCAAAGCTGATAGGGATATTGAGGTATTTGAACAGCTTGATGCTGGTATTTCCCTGTATGCTATGTCGCGCGCCATTGTTGAAAAACTCGTTGACAGGCCTCCGAGTAAGAGCCGTATCAGTCTCATTGGCAAAGAAGCTGATGGTATCAGATGTCTGAAAAAGCACATCGAAGAAAAGGGAGTCCTGGACAGTAGGGATGGAGTTTCTAGCGTCCATCCTATAGGTGAATCCCAACTGCTTTAAAAATCCCAGATATTCATTGTCAACATTTTTAAAAGGGGTTTGGCGTGTCATACTCAAGTTGATTGAGGGGGCATCCAGACTCATCGTTCCATCGCTCAGATCTTGACGATGGTTGGCATTCACGCTGAGTGAAAAAGGGAGGTTATTGAATCTCTTTTGAAAGGAAATAGAGGAGGTCACATCATTGCTGAGGACGTCATTCAGGTTATAGGTAGCCTGACGCTGAAACTGGTTGGAGTTGGAAAAATTGACCGAAGCACTGAACCTTGCAGTAGGATTGATGGGTTGATTGTGTTGCCATCTGAGTTTCCATGTCAGGGTACGGCTAAAGTCGGGATCTCCCCTTTCGTTTTGGACGATCTTAGTATAATCAAATCCAATGGTCCCAGAGTATTTGTATTTTATTTTGTAGTTGGCTGTAGCCCCTACGAGCCAGCCTCCACGAGAGTAAAGGTCTGAGTTGAATGTGATGCCTAAAAAATCATTGACATCCCAGTAATATCCGATTCCGCGTAAAAAAAGACCCCTTGTATCAGAATTTCCATACTGCGGGAGGATGAGTCCATTTTTCTGGCCCTTTTTTTGATTGGGTAAAAATCCGAATGGCACGATTATGGGGAGTGGTACGTCTGCAATGACCAGACGGAGCGGCCCTGTGATGATCTGCTGGTTGGCTAGTACTTTGATTTTTTGGGCGCTGATATAGTAATGCGGATGATCCAGATCACATGAAGTATATTTTCCTCCTAAGCCATGTAGCGAGCCATCTTCCTGATACTTGGTCACATCTGCTAGGATAAATCCATCTCCCTGCACAATCCGCCCACCCGTCGCACGACCTTTCTGCGTATTGAAATTGTAGGCTACCGTTCGGGACTTGACGGTTTCTCCATCTTGGGTGAACTCTGGCTGACCCTGAAGGTCCCCTTCTTTGTCCTCAATTCCCTCTGCGTACAGACTTTGATCATCTACGTTGATCTGGATTTTGGCCGCTTTCAATTGGAGATCGTCATAGTCGATCTGCCCCATGTTTTGCCCTGAACTATACAGGATCAACTGATTGCTTTTAATATCGTAGACAATAGAGTCTTGTGCTTTGTAGGAAACAGAAGCCTTGAGTTGGCTTACCCTTTGGAGGGAATCGATGATAGTTTGCTGACGGTTGGCAGGACCTTTTTGAGTAGTAGAAGAATCAGGAGGGAGGGGATTAAAAGCAGAATCTAGCGAGAAGGAGGGTTGGGCGACAGGAGGAGGGGGAGAATCTATAACTGTCGTATCTGTTTGGGCAAATATACAAGGAAAGGTCAGACTGAAAAGTCCAATGATGAGTACGTGTTGAAGAATAAAGTATCTGGTTCTAAGTGACATGTCGAGAGCAAAATGTTAAAACCTGCTTCGAAACAGATTTTTACAGCGGCCAAATATACATAGTTTTCCATGCAAATAACGTTATCAAGGTGTAGCATTCAGATAAAGCGGTTGGTCATGACCAAATATATTCTTATTGGGCTGATATTCAGTCTTTGGTGTGGAGGAGGAATTTCTGATCTCTATGCCCAACAACAGGCGCTCCCGATCCAGACACTCATCATTGATCCTGGTCATGGAGGTAAAGATCCTGGAGCCGTCGGCAAAAATAAGTACGAAAAGGACATTGCCTTGAAGGTTGCCAAATACCTACGCGATACCTTGCAGACCTACTACCGTCAGATGAACATCGTCTTGACGCGTGAGACCGATACCTTCATTCCCTTGCATGAGCGCGGGCGTATTGCCCAGGATGCCAAAGGCGATTTTTTCATTAGCATCCACTGCAACGCCATGAAGCAAAAGGATCGTCAAGGAGCAGAAACCTACGTACTGGGTGTCAACAAAGGCCAGGAGGGATATGAGACGGTGATCAAGGAAAATCAAGCCATGTTATTCGAGGAAAATCATGCAGATGTATATGGCGGATTTGACCCTCACTCGCCTGAGGGACTGATTTATCTGCAAGTGCTGAAGGATGTCTTTCGAAACGAAAGCCTACAAATGGCTCAGCGTCTTCAAAATAATTATCGAGAAAATCTAGGCCGCATAGATAGAGGTGTCAAGCAAGCCCCATTTGTGGTATTGTATATGTCGGGGATGCCAGCTGTCTTGACAGAGATTGGTTTTATATCCAACCTCAAAGAAGAGTCCTATCTTGCCAAAGATACAGGCCAGAAGGAGATTGCCTATGCCATCTTCGACGCTATCCGTGGCTATCAGGAAGCCTTGCAGATGCAACAAATTCGAGGGGATAAGTAATTGGAGGGAGTTTCGTATAAAAATATCCCACATCAATAAAAAAGGTAGACCCTAGCGACCTACCTGCTCTTGTATCTACATCAATTGAAGAGAAATCACTTCCTGATTTCTCGGTATGCAATGTCATTCCCCACTTTGATTTCACAGAGATAATCTCCTTGTGGTAGATTTGCCATGTCCAGCTCTATGATATGTTTGCCGATACTCGTGTATTGTGAATAAATTTTGGCTACTAAGGAGTGGTCGCTATTGCGCAATCCAATGGTCACGCGACTGGCCTGTCGCAGGTCTAGTTCGATGGTCGTCCCAAAAACCACCGGATTCGGAAATAAGAAGGTGGTGTGGGTGCTGGTCGGGAGGACCTCTACCGCTATGATATTGCTATACGCCTGGGTCCCTGCTTGATTATTCTTCCTGATTCGATAGAAGTTGCTTCCTTTATGGATGTCTTTGTCGATCATATGAAAACGTAGCAATCCTTGGGTCTTGTCGAGCGGGGCAAACTGCTGTACTTCTATCCATGTCTGCTGATCGAAGGAGCGCTCCAAAGTAAAAGACTTGATTTCTTTTTGTGCTTCGGTAGACCAACTGATCTCTAGGCCCTGCATGAAGCGCGTCGCTGTAAATGCTGTCAAGGGAACGGCGGGGGGACGCATGTGACGCATCGCGCGTGCTAGCCTCGTTTCCTGTCCATCTGCTACGCGAAATACCGTAGTCGCAGGTTGGCGACGGCGCTCTCGGAGGGTGGCACGTCCCATGTTCACATTTCCCGAAAACTCCCAGTCGTCATTGATATGGGTATCGATATTCACGGTGACTACACCATCAGATTGGGCGACCACATCTGAGGGATAGGTCCTAGGGATTTGTGCTTGTAGGGGATTTTGAGAAAAAAGTAGGAAAGTGGTAAGGACAAGTGAGAAAAGGGGGATCAGACAAGGATGCATGGTAAATACGGGTTTAGATAAATAGGTTTCTTTTGATGTGTCGATAAAATACATGCTAGGGGAGAGACTGCCTGAAAAGGCCTGTGTCAAACATTACAGGCGTAAGGATTGGAAGTGGAAATGAACGGAATAAACCAGAAGATGGATTTTGTCCCTGTATTTAAGCCTGAAAAACAACAAAATGGGGATGGTTTTACGTTAGCGAAAGTGTAAGACTTGAGGATATTCTCTTCTATTTCTCCCTGCATTCTGGCTTTATTTGCCACTTTGCACCCAAACAAAAGTTGTGAGACTTTGAAAAGATGCTTCCTGAAAGCTGTTTGATATGAAAAAGCATCTCAAGAGACATACATTTCATTGGCCCAAAGGACTTTCTTGGTTTTATGTATGGTTGTTCTGCAGCCTGATTTATGTGGCCTTATGTGGAGTATCTTCACAAGAAGGCCATGATTGGGGAGGGGACTTTGCCGCTTACATCATGCAGGGGCAGGCGATCGCTCAAGGGAGTTGGGAAATCCTTCGAGAGCAGGTGGTCTTCAGACATGATCATTCGATACCTATAGACAGTCCCGAGTATTATCCTTGGGGGTTTCCGTTGATTCTTTCCCCCTTCTTGGGAGGATCTGCCATCCCCTGGTCTGGTCTTAAGTGGCTAATGGTGGCATGGTATGTAGGGACATTGGGAATATTCTTAAAATGGGCTCATGACTATTTATCAGACCTTTCACTGGTGGTTCTTGGGATGATTTGGGGGCTTCATCCTTTTATGATTGACTTTTCTCATCAAATCATCTCCGATTATCCCTTTCTCTTTTTTTCCATGCTGAGCTTGTACGAGATGCATCGTTCGCTTCAGGAGAAAGGCAGCAATTATCTAAGGATGGGAATATGGGTGGGCTTGGCGATTTTGATTCGTACACAGGCTTGGACGCTGGTTCCTGTACTGCTGTTGCGGTTATTTTGGATCAATGAACAGGGGAGATGGCAGTTACGTCCTGTATTTCTCCCCAATCGATTATTGGCATTATTGGGTCTCGGAGGTTTGTGGGGACTCAGTGGGTATCTATTTCCGCAAGGGCGGAGCTATTGGAGTTTCTTTCCCGAAACCTCTCCTTGGGTCGTCTTTCAGGACATGAGTGTCTATTATCTCAAGGTCACGTACAAGTTCTTCGAATCTTGGCCTTCAGATCATCTGTTTGCCATTGCCTGTCAGGCACTGCTTGTAGTGGGAATCATGGTGGTGGCGATCCGTGGACTTTGGCTGAAACGACACAGGCTTTCTTTGGGATTTATCTACAGTATCCTGACGGGGGGATTGCTGCTTTTGTATCCTTACAAACAGGGACCTCGATTCATCTTTACCATACTCATGATGTGTACACTTTGGATGATGGTCGGTGGAATACGATCTTGGGAGAAATGGATCTTGGTGTTAGTAGCTATAGTTTGGATCTCTGGAAGCTTATGGATGAATATTCAGACTAATTTGAAGACAGATTGCATTCAAGGACCACTCACAGAGGAATCAGAGGCCATGTGGGAATTTATTGAGCAAGAATTACCCAAAGAGGCGACTTATGTATTTTATAAGCCAAGGGTACTGACCTTGATGACAGGAAAGAAGGCTGTATTCGCTACTACTCCCAATTATGAGGCAGTTGTAGGAGACTACCTGATTACCTCTCAGGATAGCTTACAAAACTTCTCGCCTGAGGCGATAGCGTATGTGCGGCAGTTGGAGGTGGTATATGTGAGCCCAAATTGGAAAATATGGGAAAAGTAAGACGCTTACTGGATCGGATCCTAGGACCTATTCCTTGGTATGTGCTGCTGGTATTCGCCTTTATCATGCGCGTAGAGCATCGTGTCCACTTCCCCAATATCTATTTGGATACCCAAGTGCAGATGGTGTTAGCAGATCGGATGCTTGCAGGAGAATCTTGGGCCTTGCCTAGAATAGATACAACTGTGCAGGCTTGGCAGATTGTAGAGGAGGACATGCATCGATTTGTACCTGCTTATGCATGGGGCATGGCGGGGATCTATCAAGTCACAGAGAACTGGGTTCAGGCGGCTATTGGTGTTGACATCTTGGGATTGATCCTCATCTTTTGGGGGCTTCACATGATCTTTTATCATTGGGGCAGGGTAGGGGGGCTGGGCTACAAGATGTGGTGGATATTTTTGGCGCTTTCTCCTGCTCCCTTACATTATCTTACGGGATCGGGCATATTGGCCTTAGGCTTCTTTTTAGTAGGGCTAGCCTGTTGGATCAGGGAATGGGAGCATAGGCGGCTTTCTGTTCTTCTTATAGTAGGACTTGTTTGCATCGTGCTTTCCATTTGGGTACGTGCAGCCTATTTGCCTTTATTGGGAGTGGTCCCCTTAGTTTATTTTTATCAGTTTCAGTGGAGGCAGGCAATCTTAATTTGGGGATTGATGGCCATCTCGGGGGTTATTCTTGCGGCTGGAGTCGGTTTGATGATTGTGTGGCAGTCACAAGGACCATCTTATTTGCCAGGACAATCCCAAGGATTTTTTCCTTCACACCTTTTATATATAGATCCATTTCCTCTCAAATCCCTGATCTATTGGGGGGTGCCCCATGAGCAGCAGTTATATCAGATTCATCTAGGATGGGTATGGGGACTTCGTGTGCTTGCTTGGGTGATTTCACTGGGATTGTGTGTGCAACTATATCGTATCTTGCGAGGACTTTCACGAGATTGGCAGGTTCTGGTCGGGTGTTTGATTTTGTTGAATGTAGGGAGCCTCATCTATCTTTCTTTGGTTTGGCCGCCTGAAAATTGGAATTGGATCGGGTTTTGGACTTTTGTAATGGAACCCCGATACTTTGTCCCCAGTATGATCCTCATGGCAGTCCTGTGGTTTGGTCATAGTTTTGATGGCATTTCATTTCCCCAAAAGAAAATGCTTCGACTGTTTTTGGTCATGCTGACGATACTGGCCTATACTTATCCTTTGTATATTAAGGTTCGAACGTACGTAGTGGAGCCTGAGATTTCCTTAACCCATTACCTTGCGTGGATGCAGGCGGAGGAGCAGCCAGATTTTTTGATCAGTTTTGATCCTTTGTATGTCTTGGGTACGGAAGGCGTGATTTCTATCCCTTTTGAAGAGGCCCAACGTGTGCTTCCATACTTTGAGGGGGAAAGTGAGTTGTGGTTGTTGCACGAAGAGGGAAGACTCGACGAATGCTTTCAAGGGTACAGGTGGGAGAAGGTAAAGGATTGGGGGGATTTTGAGGTCTACAGATGGCGAGGAAGAATCGAATAGGAGGGAATTTACATTTTTACCTCACAAAGGGGCATCAAAATTGAGAAAAGACCGTTATATTTGTGGTGAACTAAAAGATTAGTCGTAAATTAAAGAAAAGGCTACCTACTTTTCTATCTGTGAGAAAAGGGTTGTCTGATTTTGGGTTATACAAATAAATTACTGATTCCTAGGCCATGAAAGGAAGAATTGCATTTTTAACCGTATTATTTTTGAGCTTTGGTTTGATGGCTTTTGCTCAGAAAATTCAGTTTGAGAAGACGACACATGAGTTTGGGGAAATGGACAAGGGAGCCAAAGCTGAGCATACCTTTTCCTTCACTAACATGTCAGAAGAGCCGATCAAATTGACCCGTGTGCGTGCCTCTTGTGGATGTACGACACCCAAGTGGACGACCGATGAGATCAAGCCTGGGGAGAAAGGCGAGATTGACGTCAAGTACAATACCAATCGTTTGGGTGCATTTACCAAGACGGTGACTGTCACCTACGACAGTGTGGAGCGTCCCATCATCCTATACATCAAAGGGAAAGTAAACGCGAGTCCTGAGGATGAGAATGCTAAGTTCCCTATCAAAATGGGTTCTTTGGCTTTTGATAAGGATGTGCATGCCTTAGGGGTATTGGATTCGGACAAAGAAAAGACCGTAAAAATCCGCATGAAAAATATAGGTCCCAAGCCCGTTACGTTCACGGGAGACATGGACAAGGAGATCATGTTTGATGTCAAGGTTGCAGACCAGACATTGACACCTGGGCAGGTGAGTACCATCGACGTGACCACACAGGGAAATAAGTTCATAACCTACTCAGCTTTCTCCAAGAAGGTTGTATTGTATACAGATGACGAGAACCAGAAGGGTAAGTCTTTTACCTTTAATGGAAGTGTCAATCGCGTGTATACAGCAGAGGAGAAAGCGAAAATGCCTAAAATCGAGTTTGAGACACTGGAGTACAATGCAGGGAATGTATTGGAAGGGGAGAAAGTAACTTATGCCTTTGTCTTCAAAAATACAGGCAAGGAAGACTTAGTCTTAGACAATGTGAAGGCCTCTTGCGGTTGTACGGCTACGGCGCCCAAGGATAAGATTGTCAAGGCAGGGCAGACTTCAGAGATTGTCGCAACCTTCAACTCTCGCGGTCGTCGCGGACAGCAGAACAAGTCTATCACGGTTCGCAGCAATGATCCTGACAAGCCAGCGGTCATCCTCCGTCTCAAAGTCAATGTCGAGCAGGACCCTTTCCATCAAAATAACCTAGGGCCTGCTACAGGATCGAACTAGTGATAGATTGAGCCTTTGCTAAGTAGGGGGAAATACAAAAACAGGAAAGCATTTGCTGAATTCTTTCCTGTTTTTGTAACCTTACATATGAAACATACGTTATTAATGGTCCTGACTTATTCAGGAATGGGTTCTTTCAAATAAAACATGTGTAGAGTTAAGGATTCTGAAAAACGGATCTATACTCTGAAACATGTACTTGGGGACGACACGGTTTCGACGGGTCGTTGAGCTTTAGGTATAAGCATGCGGTGGGCGTCAACAGGACCACCTAAATCCTCTGATGAAACTTATAATTGGCGAAAGAAATTACGCGCTAGCTGCCTAATTAGATTAGACTAGCTAGATGTCTCTCGACTGATTTTATCTATCGGTCAGTCATATGGGAGGCACATCAACCACAGATGGGTTGCGTTCGTGGACGGCTGTGACCGTGGACAAAGACAAAGCAGCAACCTCATATACCACGCCCTGTCGTTTGGGCAGGTGTATGAAAATACAATAAATCGACTAAGCATGTAGAAGGCCTACTGATTACCTTCTCCGGACGTGGGTTCGACTCCCACCGTCTCCACTTTTACAATACAAAATTTACTAAAACGGCCTATACGATCAGTATAAGCCGTTTTTCTTTTTAGGGAGTTCCAAAAATTACCGTGTTTACCCCCATTACTGACACCTATAGCGACACCTATTCGCAAAAAGTTAAATAGGGGTCGCTACATGAGGTAAGTTGTTGTAAATCAGAAAATTAAATTTGCATAAAAGCGAGTATGTTCGTATCTTAATAAGGCAAAATTACCCGATTTACAACCACCTTTTACTATGGAAACCTTTGCCCTCAGATTTTATATCAAGAGAGAGAAGACACGTCATGACGGCACAGCACCCATCTACGCCCGCATCACCGTCAATGGCAAACGCGCAGAAATTGCCCTCAAGCGCTACATCCTACCGACACATTGGGATAGCCAAAAGGGAAAACCCATCGCGCGCAAAGGCAAGGAAAAAGAACTCCTCGCCTACATGGACACCATCCGCAATAAAATCTATCAGCACCATCGAAACTTCATTGACAGAGAAGAACCCATTACAGCCAAGTTACTCAAAGAAGCCTTCTTGGGTAAATCTGCCCGAAACCAACACACTGTCCAAATAGGAAAATCAAAGAAGTACTATTACCTGTTCGTTCGAACCAAAAAACCAATGCCTACCTCAAGGAGGTTGCTGACATCTGTGGGATTACCAAAACCCTGACCTTTCATATGGCGCGCCATACATATGCGACCACTGTCACCCTCTGCAATGGTGTTCCCGTAGAGTCTTTACCTGCTATACAGGTAAGCAATTTGTGGATGGACTATTAGATCCTCATACCATTGCGAGCCTAGGGAAACAGAAAATAATCATGAAAGAAGGTTGGGTTGAAATTTAATTAAGATAAGAAGAAGTATGTTGATCATCAGTTTCTTACCATATATATTATGTAGTGAATGGCCATTTTACCTTTGGAAAAGTTACTTACC
>JBCBPW010000124.1:0-17629 GCA_039820545.1 Bacteroidota bacterium
GTCATCTGCCATAAAGGTAGAAGGTGCATGTAGAGATATATCAAATTGTACAGGATTCATTTTCTGATGGGCAAACCAATTGTGAAGTTCTTCTTGGACGATAGATGGCAACACAACTTTCTCTCCATCCAAGAGTAGGTAGTAATCGCCTTCTTCAACCTTCCTCAGCTCTATTTCCTCAAAACAATCCAGCTCTTGCATAGATACTTCGACAGGTGTGCGCAGTCCATCACTTTGACTCGCATTTTTGATGTTTTTCTTGGTAATCGAAATTTTCATAGCTCTATTTTATTTTCTCTCAATTAATTCTCATTTCTCGTACATAAAATTGGAGTATAACTAGGGGGAGACATAAAGCAGATGGCTAAGAACCTTACAACAAGAGGTTGGATGTTATATTCTCATGAACTTCTCAATAGGTTTAAGTATTTCAACAAATGAATAAAATGCAAAAAAATGCGGAGGTTTTCTTTTCATACTTCAACCTTCGTCGACCGCATTCCGTTGTATAAAAGGAGCATAAAGGATCGTATAAATGCTTAGAGAGTCTCAGATCGATGGTAAAAGATTGTGGAGTAGGCAGACTTCTATATGAGGATCCTTTTTTATATTTGATGATTAACTACAAATGATATGGGACTAGACCCAATGACGATATGTTATCTGTTGATTTTGGTAAATGTGCTGTTTTCTATACAGGGATTCAACAGGTATGATTGGAAGGAGAAGTATGTTTTTTCTACTGAACGCATCCTGCTGATGCGCGAGTATTATCGTATAGTCAGCTCGGCTTTTCTTCATGCCAACTGGCTACACCTCTTGATGAACATGTTGGTATTGTACATGTTCAGCCCCTATTTATCTTATGCGCTTCCTGTCTGGGGGTATATATTGGTTTATTTTGGAAG
The DNA here is from genome assembly GCA_039820545.1 of Bacteroidota bacterium. Classification (GTDB taxonomy): domain Bacteria; phylum Bacteroidota; class Bacteroidia; order J057; family J057; genus JALEFZ01. The sequence goes on from JBCBPW010000124.1 coordinate 909, forward strand.
TATGATTGGAGGCAATTTGCTCTCGCTCTACATTCATCGCAACCAAAGTGGATACCGTGCGCTAGGTGCTTCAGGCGCAGTCAACGGGGTCATATTTGCCTCTATCGCCCTATTTCCCAATATGACCATCTGGTTTTTCATCCCAGGTTGGATTTTTGGGATCATATACGTCTTGGGATCTATCTATGCTATCCGCAACAAACGTGACAATGTAGGCCACGATGCACACCTTGGAGGGGCAATTGTAGGTATACTCATTGCAGTTGCGCTACGACCCGAAGTACTAGCGGTAAATGGATGGATCATATTGGCGATGGTCCTACCTGCTGCTATTTTCTTGTACCTCATCGTGACAAGGCCTGAGATCTTGATTCTTCCTTTAGACGCTGTTTTTCCTGTATTTAAGGAAAAACCTCAAAGTCAAGCAAAAATACGGGACTTGAAGCGTAAGCAATCCACAAAAAACGCGAAATTTCGTTCTCCAGAAGAAGAAATCAACTTTCTGCTCGACAAGGGAGTAGAAAATCTGAGTCCAAAGGAAAAGAAAAGATTGGACGAGCTCTCTGGAAATATTCGAGAATGATTCAAATTTATGTCTAGCAGAATCCTGATTTGGCTGCTTTGTATCATCGGCTGGAACCATTGGGTTGTAGCACAGGATACCGATACTCCCTACCTTAAGCTCAAGATGAAAAAGACGATGCTTACTCAGGTCAAGGCATATGATGAGGGAGGAAATCCTCAGGGATTATGGAAGAAGATGCGCAATAGGAAACAAGGAGAAGAGACTTGGGCCCTGTTTTTCCGTGAAGGAGGGACAATGACTGTCCAAATAGAAGACGATGCCCCTTCTTTCCGCTCAGCCAAGCTCCTATATGGTCAATCTGAGTGGAGCGTATCTGAGTCAAGGAATGCAAAGCATGTATGGACATTTGTTTCCCTAAAAGATACATTTGAGCTAAAACTAATCAATCGGAAAGAGGGAAAATTTGAGCTAAAAGAACCTCATGCGGTCCATACAGTAGAAGGCGTATACAAGTCTCTACTTATCCAGTCCTATACATATGATCCTCAGCGGTCCCAGTTTATGATTCCCTACAGTAAACTTTTACTTCCTGAAGAGGAGGTCATCGCATGGCTTGCATGGTGGGTCATATCAAGAATCGTCACATCAGAATTCAATTAGGGCCGATTTTTGTACATACAGAAGAAAACACGCTTTGAGCTTTATGAAAATAAAGAACTGGCACTCAAATCATCTGTATCGTGAGAAATACAATAGCGATCGTTTCTCTCCTTGCGCTCATATATATGTTGCCCCTTTGTGTATTTGCCCAATCAGAAGATTTCATCGATCATTTTGATGATAATCGGATGGATTGGTCCTTTCCTATAAGTAAAAAAGTCCAATCAAGATTCGAAGCTGGATCTTTGATTCTCAAGAGTCAGTACAAGCAGGAAGGCTACTTTGTACTTCGACCCATTCAGCGTCTTTTGGCTAGAGATTTTGATCTTGAGGTTGCCATTCGTCAGATTGGGGGAGCAAAAAATATGGCTTATGGGCTATGCTGGGGTAGCAATGAGTCCCACTCAGATTTTTCAGGTTTCTTTATTAGTAGCAATGGGCAGTATACGATTCTGAACTGCCAGTCCAACTTCTTCCAGGAAGTGAAACGCTGGACAGAAAGTAAGTCCATCGTAGGACAGCGTAAGATCAATATTATGCGTGTGAGTCGCAGAGGGAGGAAATACGAATACTACCTAAATGATCAACTCGTGTTTGTCAGCCACGTAAAGGGTATGGCAGGAAAGGAAGCAGGGATTGTGTTATATGGAAAGATGCAGGTGGAGATTGATTATTTCAAAGTTTCCTATCCAGACGAAAACTTTGAAGCGCAAATGTCAGAAATGATCCAGAACGACTAATGCAGGACGACTCAGTAAAAAGTGTGTGATATGTCGCGTTAAGGTTTAGTAAACGGGTGTACTGTACAAATTTTGTAGAATAGAAATTGGACAACTGGCCATATGAATTTTTCCCTTTTCAGGAAAAAAACACGTGATCTCACATTTTCTATTGTTTTACAAGGATCAAGGAAACAATATATAAGTCTTCGGGTTCTTTTTTCAACAAGTTTCCATTCGTATATTATATATCATATATGATTGCGTCTAAATATACTGTTGAAGATTGGATCTAGTTATCAACTTATTAATCGGAGTTTTATCGGGTACAGCAGTAGCCGCGTACAATATGAGCAGGCCTGCTCAGTTGTGGAAGCTCATTGCTATCGGTATTATCGGTGCCTGGTTTCCAAGCATAGATGAAATCACCCTTTGGTCAAGTTTTGATTCTGTCATCGGTACAGCTTTTGGTTTGGCCTCTACAGGAACAGATATTTACTTCGGAAAACTCTGGTATTCTCACCAAGCATTCTTTCACTCTATTTTTGCGGCGATATTGTTTAGCATCCTACTGGCCTTGGCGGCTGGCTGGTTCTATCGCTACATACTCAAAGGAGCTTCGACTTTTGGTCGTGCCACACGATATTGCTCCATCTATGCCGTTGTGTTTGGCCTTGCATACCTCTTGCATTTAGGTGGAGATTTGGTCGCACCTGGAGGTCCTTGGGGAGGTATTCGTCTATTCTTTCCTTTCGACGTCTATGTCGGAGGATGGGGTTATACTTGGTGGTGGAATAACTATGATTTGGCACTGATTTTACTGACATGTAGCATACTGAATATCGTCTTTATATATATCATCCCACCCTTACGGAAAGGCATGCGTCAGCTACCAGGTGGGATTCTCATACTCGCGGTTCTACTCATAGGAGTTCAGTTAGGCAAAAGGGATTTTGATTTTAACCGTTCAGGTTATTCGATTCGAGAGCATGCCTCCAAGGAGATTCAGCGGCACATGTTGGGCGAGTCTCTCTTTCGTGCGATGGAAGAGGTGGACGAGAAACTTCCTGTTTATTTTTAGTGCATAAGCTTTATGGAGCAATTATCCTTTGTACTTTATTGAGTAGCAATGAGCATCTGTGATGATTTTTTATTCTGCCTAGAAATGAATAGTCCATTATAGACTACAAGGATTTATACAAATTATCCCAACACAGATAGATGCGCTCAAGATAACCCTTCGTTTATTCACTCCTTTTTGGTCTTCTGGTGGAAATACAGGTACTTTGGGTCTGTCTAAGTAAAAGACATTATCCACTGAGAATAATCTTGTATGCACTATCTTGTATTTGATCTGGAAATGACGGGAACAGAGCCTGGATGGCATGAGATCATTCAGATTGGAGCTGTTCTCTTTGATGAAAACTGGCAGGAGTTGGGGAAATACCTGACCAATGTCTATCCTGAGAATGAAGAGAGTTATTCTATTCCTGCGCTAGAGGTCCACGGGCTGACGATGGAGGAATTGGAAGAAGCACCTCAAATACATGAAGTCCTACCTGAGTTTGAGGATTGGATCTTGGAGCAAATGGGGCAGCGTCCTGCGCATATGGACGCAAGGGACAGAAAACATCATCTCAAAGGCGTGCATTTATGTGGACAGAGCGTCGTCAATGATATTAACTTCTTGAAGTTTGCGTATCGCGATCAGCACCTAGACTGGCCGTTTTCATATACGCTGGTAGACCTACATACATTGACATTTTTCCTATTTCCCATCCTCCAAAGAGCAGGACAAAAGGTTCCTCGCTCACGTAGCCTAGCTTCAGTCGCACAATTTTTTGGATATGAGCGCGAAGGGAAAATGCACAACGCACTTGAAGATTCGGAGCTGACTGCTTTGTGCTTAAAAAGGGTATTCGAATTAAGAGATCAGATGAGCCTTCAAGAACAGGTTTGAAACGTCAAATCTGCGAAAAGTTTGTGATTTTTAGCTAGATTTTCATTGTTCCAAATGTGGTCTAAGAAAATATATTTTTCAAGCGCGTCCAGAAGTTGGGGCGCGTTTTTGTTTCTACATATTCCACACCATCAAATTCTGCCCGCCATTTGGCAAGCCATTCTTCGGGATGTTTGAGTCCATCTTCAGGCAACTCCTTCAACTTCTCTCCTGCAAATTGTAAAAAATGGTAGCGCTGCGGATGCGCATAAACAGGTCCTGCCCACACATGCCAATTCTCCAAGCCTGGACGAAAACGTAAAAGCTCTTCCTGTATCCGCTTATACCCCATAGGAGGTAGTTTCAACACCTCTGGTTCGAATTGTCCGCGATTGACGAATGCATCCAAATCTGTGACTTTGAGATCAATCGGACGAGTTGTGACGCACATAAATCCGATATTGGGGATCATCAGCATTTCATTCAGCTCCTCAAAAAACGAAGGAGGATACGCCTCATTATTCAAAATGGCGTCAAAGTGATTCATCAATAAAAAGAGTTGCCCACCGTGCAATTTGATGGCTTCTAGCCACTCAGTTAGGCTATTGATCTGTAAATCTGTACCCATGACATCTGCCATCGCCCGTAGGAGATCTGTATAGCTATCTTTGTACACCTCCATATCTACCAGGATGACAGCCACTCCTTCGGGCTGCGCATTCTGGATATCTTCTAGTAGGCGTGTCGCTCCTTGATGATCCTTCCCTACTAGATTCAGAACCTCCCCCGCTTTTAATCGCTTTACAATCCGCTGCGTGAAAACAGGTCGCAAATAATTTACCTTATTCATGGGCATGAAATTACAAGCTAAGATTCAGACTTTTGAAACTCAACCTATAGTTTTTTGGGAGATACCGTGAGTGTCTCAGAATGAGATGAGACGAGTAGCTTGAGATGGACAAGCTATTGGGCTCAGCCCAAAGGGATCTTGAAAACTCATTCATGGAAAGGTTCTATCCTATCTATATATTATCCCTTATTCATATCGATTCTTAATGTGGAAAAAGGTACATTTGTTTACGTTCTAAGCCCTATCCCTATATAGGGTCTACTTGCACCTACCACAGCTCATTTTTATTCACGTATTAACCCAGAAACACTTAGCCCATATGGTTTTTGATCTGGATATGATTAAAAAAATGTACGCTGCGCTTCCTGAAAAAATTGAAGCCGCTCGTACGATGTTAGGTCGTCCCATGACCTTAGCAGAAAAAATCCTCTACACACATCTTCATCCTGAGGTTGCCCTCCGATCTTTTACAAGAGGTAAGGACTATGTCGATTTTGCACCTGATAGGGTCGCTATGCAAGATGCCACCGCCCAGATGGCATTGCTCCAGTTTATGATGGCAGGGAAGGATAAGGTCGCGGTACCCTCTACCGTACACTGTGACCACCTCATCCAAGCCAAATCAGGGGCTGAAGAAGATCTTGCAACAGCTATCAATACGAACCGAGAGGTTTATGACTTCTTATCTGCGGTATCAAATAAATACGGCTTGGGATTTTGGAAGCCAGGAGCTGGGATCATTCACCAGGTAGTCTTGGAGAACTACGCATTTCCAGGTGGCATGATGATCGGTACAGATTCCCATACCCCCAATGCTGGAGGACTAGGTATGATTGCCATCGGTGTCGGTGGTGCTGATGCTGTAGATGTCATGGCGGGTATGCCTTGGGAACTCAAGATGCCCAAACTCATCGGTGTGAAACTGATAGGTAAAATGTCAGGTTGGACCTCGCCCAAAGATGTCATCCTCAAAGTAGCAGGTATCCTTACAGTAAAAGGAGGGACAGGTGCTATTGTCGAATACTTTGGAGAAGGAGCTTCTTCTTTCTCTGCCACAGGCAAAGGGACCATCTGCAATATGGGAGCAGAGATTGGCGCAACAACGTCAATCTTTGGTTACGACGAAAATACAGCACGCTACCTGCGCGCGACTGAGCGTGGAGAATTAGCAGATCTCGCCAATGGGATCGCAGAGCACCTGCGAGGGGATGAAGATGCTTACGCAGAGCCAGAGAAATACTTCGATCAAGTCATTGAAATCAATCTCAATGAGCTAGAGCCCCATATCAACGGACCCTTTTCTCCCGACCGTGCATGGCCGCTCTCTGAGTTTGCCGATGCGGTGAAGAAAGAGGGCTTTCCGCAAGAGTTAGAAGTGGGACTGATCGGCTCATGTACAAACTCCTCTTACGAGGACCTAGATCGGGCAGCCTCCCTTGCCAAGCAGGCCATTGACAAGAAGCTGAAGGTCAAAGCTGAGTTTACGGTGACGCCAGGATCTGAGCAAGTACGTTATACAGTGGAGCGCGACGGGCAGCTAGATGCCTTCGAGCAAATGGGAGGTGTCGTACTCGCCAATGCCTGTGGGCCCTGTATCGGTCAATGGGCGCGCCATATGGACGATCCCGATCGCAAGAACTCTATTATCACTTCCTTCAACCGTAACTTCGCCAAGCGCAACGACGGCAATCCCAATACCCATTCCTTCGTGGCTTCGCCCGAAATCGTGACAGCGATGGCCATTGCAGGAGACCTGACATTCAATCCCCTGACGGATACCCTGATCAATTCGGACGGGCAGGAGGTCAAGCTAGATCCTCCTACAGGAGATGAACTGCCCAGCAAAGGCTTTGATGTCGAAGACCCAGGATTCCAGGCACCTGCCAAGGATGGAAGTGGAATCGAGATTACTGTAAATCCATCTTCAGAGCGTCTGCAACTCCTGACACCCTTTGCGCCGTGGGATGGGAATGACATCACCGACCTCAAGCTATTTATCAAAGCTTATGGAAAGTGTACAACAGACCATATTTCTATGGCAGGTCCTTGGCTGCGTTATCGTGGTCACCTAGACAACATTTCCAACAACCTCATGCTCGGTGCGATTAATGCATTTACCAAGCAGACGGGAACGAAGAGTGCAGTAGATGGGTCCTATGACGAGTCTCCGAAGGTAGCAAGGGGCTATCGAAATGCAGGTGTACAGTCGGTGATCATCGGAGATGAAAACTACGGAGAAGGTTCTTCTCGCGAGCATGCCGCCATGGAGCCTCGCCACATGGGAGTCCGTGCTGTGATCGTAAAGTCGTTTGCGCGTATCCATGAGACAAATTTGAAGAAGCAAGGTGTGCTAGGTCTGACATTTGCTGATCCTGCTGATTATGACAAGATAAAGGAAGACGACACATTCACTGTGCATGCGGCAGGTATCGCAGCAGGTTCGCAAGTGCAAGTGACTGCACACCACGCAGATGGGAGTTCCGATGCTTTTATGACTAATCATACCTACAACGAAGCACAAATCGAGTGGTTGAAAGCTGGGAGTGCGTTGAATTTGATCCGAGAACAGCAAGGGCTGTAGAGATACCTGATATAAGATACTTATAGAAGAGGGGCAATTGCTCCTCTTTTTTTATGCAATATAAGCAGAATAAATAGTTCGATTTTTTAAATATTTATTTGTTGGTTTGACTAAGATGTTTCTATAAGTATGATGAAACAACAATCGAATCAACATTCTTCCTTAAGGCTTACCCAGCTCCTTTTCCAATTCGGACCGCAAATTCTGATCATTTTATCGGGTATAGCCATTTGGTTAAGCAGTCAGACGCAGCATATCAGTGGCATTGTGAATGATTACGCCAAAGTAATAAAAGTATCCTCTCGCAGCGTGACCTTAGACAATTCGGCAGCTTTTGGGATTGGGGATAAAGTGCTGATTATCCAAATGAATGGAGCGCAAATTTCGACGGTTAATGATGAAAGCTATGGCGACATTCAATCGCTGGATCATGCGGGAAACTACGAATTTGCAGATGTCGTTGCAGTGAAGGGGAATCAATTGATTTTAGACCAAGCCCTTCAGAAATTATACAATCCTCAGCATAAGATACAGGCTGTACGTGTTCCCATCTATTCCCATGTATGTATTCAACGGACACTTCTTGCCAGCCCGTGGAATGGAGAGAAGGGAGGTATCATTGCCATCTGGACGAAAGGGACACTTGCTTTATCAGCAGATATACAAGTGGATAAAACAGGTTTTCGTGGAGCACAATCCTATGGTGTATTAGGCACAGGAAGTACCCATTTTATTTGCTCCTCAAACTCTGGTCAAGGAGGAAGGAAAGGAGAGGGAATAGCAGATTTTTCTACGATGAGATGCAGAGGAAAGCAAGCGACTGGTGGTGGTGGTGGAAATGATCAAAGCGGCGGCGGAGGTGGAGGTAGTTACATAGGAGCAGGAGGAAATGGTGGATACGGATGGAGGTCAAATGATCCTTGTGCGCTCAGTGATAAAGGAAAAGGTGGGCAAGGCGGACTGGCACTTGAGGGTATGTATGAGGATAAAATAGGCAGACTTTTCCTCGGAGGTGGAGGGGGTAGTGGCCATCAGAGTAATAAAACTGCTTATCGTGCAGGAAATGGTGGGGGGATTATCTTCTTGAGAGCAGCAAAACTCAAAATATCTTCTCCTAATCGAAGGATCTCAGCCAGAGGGGAAGATGCTATGAATGTCTACAGGAAGGACGGAGGAAGTGGAGGTGGGGCAGGTGGTGCCATCATATTGGATATTGAAGAAGCCGAGGCTCCATTTACCTATTGGAATACCTTTTCACTAGATGTCTCAGGAGGCAATGGTTCTGACGTACACTGTATGGACCATCAGGGACCAGGAGGAGGTGGTGGTGGAGGATTAATCTACGCACCTCAGACTCTATTAGGCCAGATTCCATTTGTCATTCAAGGAGGCAAGGCAGGCAGATTCCTGTCGCCCAAGGGGGCACAACATGTGCTGCATCACACAACACATGGGGCACATGATGGATCTCCAGGAAAGTATCTTACAGATGCTCCTCTTTTTTCCTCTGAATAGTATGTCTATCGCACGAGAAAATCTGTGGTGAGAGGATTTCTCTGATATAGGTTATCCAAACCTAAAAAAAGCAGAAACCCAGGGGATTTCTGCTTACGCTATAGATTCATTGAGGCCTACATCCCAAAGATGTATCCTCTTATATGTGCATCTTACATGTTAGAGATGATCTCATCGGCAAACTCAGAGCACTTCAAAAGGGTAGCTCCTTCCATCAGACGATGGAAATCATATGTCACGCGTTTTCCAGAGATCGCAGACTCGATGCCCTTCGTGATCAGATCTGCTGCTTCCTGCCATCCCATGTGCTCCAGCATCAAGACACCAGAGAGAATTACAGAAGAAGGATTCACTTTGTCCTGACCTGCATACTTAGGTGCGGTGCCATGCGTAGCTTCAAATAGGGCATGACCCGTGATGTAGTTGATGTTGGCTCCTGGTGCGATACCGATTCCGCCTACCTGTGCGGCCAATGCATCCGAAAGGTAATCACCGTTTAGGTTCAAGGTAGCAATCACATCAAACTCCTTGGGACGAGTCAATACCTGTTGCAAAGCGATGTCAGCGATGGCATCCTTGATCAAGATAGCGCCACCCGCAATCGCGTCAGCTTGCTCCTTATCAGCCGCTGCTTTATTCTCAGCTGCCGCTGTACGGTCGTACTGTGCCCAGGTATATACTTTGTCGCCAAACTCGCGCTCAGCCAACTCGTATCCCCAGTCGCGGAAAGCACCTTCTGTAAACTTCATGATGTTGCCCTTGTGGACAAGTGTGACAGACTTGCGGTTGTGACGAATCGCATACTCGATCGCACTACGTACCACGCGCTCAGTACCGTGTTGTGAGACGGGCTTGATACCAATCCCAACGTTGATCATAGGAGAGGCGTCTATGCCACGAGCAGCATTGTAAGCTTCCACCTTTTCGGATGTGCCGAATCGTACCTTGGCGAAATCTTCAGGAAACTCATCCTGAAGGAACTCCAGAATACGCTCTGCTTTTTCAGTACCTCCACGTGCTTCGATACCTGCATAGATATCCTCTGTATTCTCACGGAAGATGACCATGTCTACGGATTCAGGCGTACGTACAGGAGAAGGCGTACCGTTGAAGTAGCGTACAGGACGAAGGCAAGTATACAAGTCCAGCTTCTGACGTAGGGCTACATTTAGAGAACGAATCCCACCCCCTACAGGTGTAGTCAGGGGGCCTTTGATCGCTACGAGATACTCGTTGATCGCATCTACTGTCGCTTGTGGCAGCCATTCCCCTGTCTGGTTGAAGGCTTTTTCACCTGCCAATATTTCTTTCCACTGGATTTTGCGCGCGTCACCATAGGCTTTGCTTACTGCCGCGTCAAATACACGTACAGAAGCATTCCAGATATCAGGACCTGTACCGTCACCGATGATAAATGGAATTACAGGATTGTCTGGAACAGCCAGTTGGCCATTCTCAATGGAGATCTTTCCGTCAGCCATAATTGATGTTGATATTAAATGTGTTTTGTTCCTTTTATCGAAGGTAATTCGTAGCAAAGAGAGCCAATATGTATAGGCTGGAGAGTCTATTGGTCCTCAAGGCCATCACGATTACCATGACGTTAAAACTAATCAAAAGTCTGAAATATTCTGGCATGAATCAGTGGAAGATATGCCCGCTCATATATATTTTGTTATATAAATGAAAAGGGGTGATAAAGCGTCTGCTTTATCACCCCATATTTTTGATTCTAGGCCTAGATGGCTGTCTCAGGGTCCCATGCTTCTAGGATATCTGCTACGCGCTTGACAAATCGTCCGCCCAGTGCCCCATCGATGATCCGATGATCGTAGGAGTGAGAGAGGAACATCTTGTTGCGGATAGCGATCACATCTCCAGCAGGTGTCTCCAATACAGCAGGCATCTTGCGAATCGCACCTGTCGCCAAAATCGCAACTTGGGGTTGCAAGATGATGGGTGTCCCCATGACATTGCCAAACGTACCTACGTTAGATACCGTATAGGTTCCACCTTCCAGCTCGTGTGGCTTCAGCTTATTTTCTCTCGCGCGGCGCGCCAGGTCGTTGACAGCAGCGCTCAGTCCAGCCAGATTCAGTCGATCGGCATGCTTGATCACAGGTACAATCAAATTGTCATTGGGAAGCGCGACAGCAATCCCAATATTGATGTCTTTCTTGATCAAGATGTTGTTCCCGTCGATGGAGGTATTGACCATAGGAAGCTCTCGCAGGGTACGTGCAATCGCTTGGATAAAAATCGGCGTGAAAGTCAGCTTCTCCCCATACTGCTGTTGGAACTGCTTCTTCATCTTATTTCTCCACTGCCAGATATGCGTGACATCTGCCTCTACGAAGGAAGTCACATGAGCGGATGTCTGTAGAGAGTTCACCATATTGGTGGCGATCATCTTGCGCATGCGGTCCATCTCCATGATCTCCACATTGCCAGCAGGATTGGATAGGGTGGGTTGAGGTGCTTTAGTCACAGGAGCAGCGGCCTTCTTAGGTGCGGGAGCAGCAGCAGGCTTAGGTGCAACGGCAGGAGCGGTATGGCGACTTTTGAGGTAAGCTAGGATGTCTTTCTTGGTTACACGTCCCTCTCTCCCTGTGCCAGGTACTTGTTCTAGCTCTGTCATGGAGATCCCTTCTGTACGTGCAATGTTCAGTACCAGTGGAGAGTAGAAGCGATTGCTTTCCACCTTGGCATCCACAGCAGTGGCGACTGTCTCTGCTACAGCAACTCCACCTGTGGGTACATAAGGTACGTCTACATTGGCTGCAGTGGCAGGCTCTGCCACAGGTGCGCTCTGTCCATTGGTAGAATCATCTGCTGCAGACTCCGTCTCGATGATGGCGATGACTTCTCCGACAGGTACGACAGCTCCTGTCTCAAATTTGATTTCTAACAGCTTACCATCGACGGGGGCGGGCACTTCGGAATCTACTTTGTCAGTGGCAATTTCGAGCACCGTTTCCTCTGCTTCGATCTCGTCACCGACGTTTTTGTTCCAGTTCAGGATGGTTGCCTCTATGATACTCTCGCCCATTTTGGGCATCGTGAGTTCAAATGTAGCCATAGGTATTTATATATTTTGAGAAATAGCGGTCCTTCGAAACTGTTCGAATTTCATCTTTTCCATTTAAACAGTCTCTCAATTAGACCGCAAAATTAGGCAAAATGCCCCCTTACTCAAAAATGATTCATCACTTTTTTCAAACAGAGCTGTAAGGCATAGAAAGAAGCCCGATTTAAGTTGATTTTGCGCCTGTAGCGAAGTTTCGCCCAGCGGCTGGCTTCTAAGTCTTTGCCTTTCAAACCGATCCATACCTGAGCAGGGATTTTTTCATTTTTTTCTACCCAGCCTGTGGTCGCAAGTCCAATGTCTGCTTTGAGCAGCTTTCGCACGCCTTCAGCCATCGCTAATGCGACCGCTTCTGAGACGATGCCTTCAGCCTCGATTAGCGCAGGATCTACTCCTAGTTGTTCGATTTTTATCTGCGTACTATAAGCTGTCACTCCTCCTTTGAGATAGTCAGAAGATCCGCTGGCTTCGACTAAGCGTGCAGCAATTCCCCCGCCTGTGATGCTTTCTGCGACGGCTAATGTGAGCTTTTTCTCCTGAAAGAAATCCCTTACAAGCACAGGGATCGTTGCATCCCCTTCTGCATAAGCTTTATCTTCAAATAGCACCCTTACCGCTTTCACTGCTTGGGTCATCACTTCTTCGATATGCTGCTGTGTATCCCGAGGTCCCGACGCGGTCAATTCGAGCCAGATGCCGTCCTCCCGTGGCAGATATGCAATCTGAATCATGGGATCAAATCCCTCTTCTATTGTCTCCATTCGCTGAGCTGCGTGTGATTCAGGAATATCTGCCAGCCTGAAGATATGTCTCACCAGATGTGCCGTGGGGTAGGATGTTTGTAAGCGAGGGACAATTTCGTGCTCTAGGATGTGACGCATCTCATAGGGAACACCTGGCATGGCAAATAACCATGAACCCTCTCGCTGAAAGGCCATGGCAGGTGCTGTACCGAGTGCATTGGGAACGACTTCACATATACTGGGAACTTTGGCTTGCAGCCGTGTCAGATCGTTTAAGCCGATCCCCTCAGATGCGTACCTGGCTTCGAGATGGGCGAGGGTGGGGGCATGCATGACCCAATCGCTTTCAAATATTTTGGCCAGTGTATACTTGGTCACATCGTCCTTGGTAGGTCCTAACCCTCCGCTTACAAGGACGATGTCGTGCATAGCCATTTCTTTTTCGATGGCTTCCCTGATCGCTTCTTCTGTATCCGCAATCATGATGACACGATCGAGTGCATAGCCATACTTACGCAGGATCAGTCCTGCATCTGATGCATTGGTATTGACGATGGTGCCTTTGAGCAACTCGTTGCCAATGGTAATGAATGAAATAGATGTCATAGAAGTACTTCTGCAATAGCAAATACACAAACACCCTCTAGAATGTTTGTGAGAATGATTCGTGTTAGATACGTGTAGTGTTTGACTATTCCTTGTCGTGGATTCGCTGCCGCTTGTCCCGCACGATGTTGTAGCGCAAACTGATGATCGGCTGGATATGCCCTCCTTCTACACCGAGTACGCCAAGTCCAAAAGTACTGTATCCCATACCGGGAAAATAGTATGGTACATAGGAGGGAATATCTGTCCTGGGGCGAATATACCCCATTTGAGCGGCTAAATCTAGGGTAATATGATCTGTGATGATGACGACTACACCTATAGTAGCTGTACCGCCTAGTTTGACCCCTTGAAAATCACCAATGATAAGTGATGTGTTGTCTTGAGGATCAATATATTGGACGAGATCTTCATAGTAGACTCCGACAGCACTGAAGGTCATGTAGGGATACTGATAATAGCTGGCAGATTCATCGAAGAGTCTGATACCAACAGAGAGGGACATAGAGCGATCTCTGATATGGGTATAATCTCTCAAGAAGCCACCTGCTGTAGGATCGACACTGTTTCTACCATCTACTCGAATCGCAGATCCTAGGTGTAAGGAAAGTTTCGAGGCAAGCGCCATTTCTGCCTGCAAATCCAGGGTTCCCATCAGGAGTGTGGGTATATTGATTCCCAGATGTGTGCGAACTTGTCCAAAGGTAGGTGAAAGGCTTACCCAGATACAAAACAATGCGCAGCATAATGAGACACGTCTCCTCATTTATATGAAAAATCTAATAGGTCCAATAAAAAATTAGGGGTGTAGTATCTGGGATGGTCTTGAATCAAAACCCTTGGGATAGACAAGGTAAAAAATAAAATGCGTAATCGAATAATTGTCTGCATGAATAGACTGATCCATTATGTTGGAATACCAATGGGGAGGGAAAAAAGTACCTCAGGAATATCAGCTCTCACGCTTATTCACTTAGCTATTTTAGCACTTATATGAAACTTGCCCTCTGTATATCCGTACTTTGGTCAGGTCAAATATGCCTACCATTAGATACATGAGAATAGGTAAACGCCGTGATATTTGGCTTATTGATCGAATCTTAAGTAAGAATTTTAACATTTTCCCCGATTTTTGATTTAGAAAAAGAGAACAAAGATTCGTATCAGCGAGTAAAGACAGGGAAGGTAGCCAAATAAGAAGCGTGAGAAATACGTTAGTTGTACTCCGTATGTGTGTGGATTGCCTATTTTTCTACGAACGCTCGATACGCTTCTGTCCCATACTTTTTGCCAAGCTTTTAAAACAAGTAGGCTTCTATCCCCTTATTCTCATGTTCGATTGATTTGATTCAGAAAGAGAATGATAGATGCAGTTCTGTAATCGAGGGGAGAAAGGTCAAATAGAATCATCATTTCAAAACCGATGAGAAAGTAGATGCTTGGCTAGCCTTTTTAACAAAAAAACTAGGAAAAAGTAAACTTCTAGCTATTATTTCCGAAAGCCTATATGTCTTTATATCTCATTTCCTTAAACGTATCAGGCCTTCCGAGTTGGAGTGCAATCTTCATTGGCTCTCTGATTACGCTCATCATTGCTTCAGATTTCTTCATCAAAGCATCGGAGCGTATCGGTATTGCCTTGGGGATACCTGCTTTCATTGTAGGAGTTACGATGATCGCTATAGGTACTTCACTACCTGAACTTGTCACCTCTATCGTAGCAGTGACTAGAGGACAATCGGTGATCGTCCCAGGAAATGTTGTAGGATCTAATCTAACCAATACAGGTCTTGTTCTGGGCGTAATTGCGATTATCGCAAGACGGATCAAACTCGAGTTTGACGTCATGAAAGTAGATGGTCCTATGCTCATCGGGGCCACCTTATTGCTATTTCTCTGCCTACTAGATGGGAAATTTCAGTTTTTCGAAGGCTTACTTTTTCTGGGAGGTCTCGCAGTGTACCTCGCTTATATTTTTATGCTCGGCAAGTCAGGAGGTGATGAAGCTGAATCTCTGGATATACCCAGCGAAGAACGCAAGCATCGTCTTACATGGAAAGAGCCTGTCATCTTGCTGCTTAGTGGTTTGGTTATTTATTTCTCCGCGGTCTTCAATGTGCAGGCCATCAATAACTTGGGGAAGATTCTCCATGTAGGACAAGACTTTATCGCCCTTACAGCAGTCGCGCTCGGTACCTCTTTGCCTGAGCTGATTGTTTCCCTAGTAGCTGTCCGGACAGGGAATATTGAGATGGCCGTAGGCAATGTCGTTGGCTCCAATCTATTCAATATATTTGCTGTCATGGGACTCCCTAGACTATTTGGTGAGATCGCCATTCCTCCTACTTTGATAGACTATAGCCTACCTGCGCTTGTCGCCATTACAATCGTGCTGCTTTATGTCCTCCAAGACAAAGTTATCAACCGATGGGAAGGCTGGATTTTACTACTATTTTACATAGGAGTCATGGTCAGTCTGGTCAGTGCTGAAGTGATTGCTTGATGATTTTTTCTTCGTAAGTCTATAGAAAAAGCGTCACCCACGATAATGAGTGACGCTTTTTCTATTCTAGTTAAGGACTAACGATTGTTCTACTCGTCGTCATCTACAGATTTATCAGGCGTAAAACTCCCTCCCGACTTCGCAGCGCATTCTTCTTCCCAATTGGGATTGTATTTGGGGACCTTCACTTTATCAGGTACGATGAAGGCTCCAGGATACACCTGACGAACTTTTGCGACGAATAGAATCGCTTCTTCTCGTTCCATAAAGTCGCCTATGCGCACCACATAGTTGGGGGCGGAGTACTCAAGGTAAGAAACTTGAGATCGAAAACGACTCATCAAACCAGCGTTTAAACTAATGGCACGGCTACGTGAAGAACCTGAATAAATCTGAATACGGAAGCCTGACACTTCCCTCCTATTCGACTTGATTTCCTTATCTAAATCGATCCATTCGTATAGCTGTGGATCTGTCTGTATATGTAGGCTTTTCCCATCTATAAAATAGCCTGAAAGGCTCTGAGGTTCTAACTCAACCTCTTTTTCTTTCACGACAATATTGGGCTCAGGGAGTTCAAATGAAATACGGTCGCGGTATCTCCCCACATCTTCACGCTCATATTTGGTGTAGCTCTCCATATTTTTCCCTCTGGAGGGCTGGGCAATGAGTAGCGCAGGTCCCGTCAAAAGAACCATCATAGAGAAGAGGATAAGATTTTTGTAAGCCAATGGAGTAATGGTTAAAAAATGTATAAATCGCTCATCAACGGCCTGAAAATGGGAGGATTGAGAATGGATTGTTTCCTTCTTTATTAGTAGACGGAAGTTTTTCCTTCAAGTTTCTATTATCCAAAATGAATTTCAGGCACTGGGTAAAGGTCTAAAAAGAATTTGGCTATCTCAAATGGGGAGGGATGAAAGGAGAAGAATCCTGTCTCACCAAAATATCAATGCCTTATCTGATGATTGTGAGGATATGCCGTTGCTGTACC
>JBCBPW010000125.1:0-17507 GCA_039820545.1 Bacteroidota bacterium
TATTTTTGCCGCTGTATGTCGCTAAGCCCCTCACTGAGCCTGCGCCATGCCTGCGCACTGCCTATCCATTATGAAACAGGTATATGATAGGGAATTTCTCCTACATATCATACGTACCCATATACGTTAATATGTTTATAAAGGATATGCCTACAGCCTTACCACTCTTTTTCCTTCAGTTCCTTAGAGATTCGAAGCCCCAATCCCCGCAGATAATTCTCTGTTTCCTGTAGGTTGCTGTGCCTGTTTTGGCTCATCAGGCTGTAGATGTCTACCCCTGCATCATAGGCGCGGATGTTACCCGTATGCTTCCAGGAATAGAGGGTGAGTTCCCCATTGTACAGACCGCAGTCTTTGAGTGCTTGGGCGTGCCTTTCAGAGTAGCGATTGCGATGCTCCTCGCCAGGACTGGGAAGGAATTTCTTTCCAAAGACATGGTAGTTGGTGGGAAAGCGATTCAAGTTCATTCCCTCGATGATCTTGGCGAGTTGAGGATTGATCACGACGGGCATTTGCCTTTTATTCTTGGAGTTCCTTGCACGTACAAGGATGATTTTTGATTCAAGATCAATGTGCCCGACCTGCATTCGACAAATT
This sequence comes from Bacteroidota bacterium, assembly GCA_039820545.1. Taxonomy (GTDB): domain Bacteria; phylum Bacteroidota; class Bacteroidia; order J057; family J057; genus JALEFZ01. The sequence goes on from JBCBPW010000125.1 coordinate 598, forward strand.
TCCACAGGCCGCATAAAGCCAAAGTAGATGAAGCGGGTATACAAATAGAGTTCGGGCTGCTGCCGTTTGAGAAAAGTCTCAAACTCCTTTTGTTCCTCTCTCGAAAAAGGAATGTGTCGCGTCCCCACTACCTTAAGATCCTTGATTCTCGCGCAAGGATTCTTTTCAATTATCTCACGGTTGACTAGGGCATTCAAACAGGCGTTGAGGCTGATCTTATAATTGTTACGAGTCTTGGCAGTGACTTTTCGGCTTTTAAGCAACCAGTCCAAAAATGTAAGTACATGAGACCTGCTCAAAGAAGTAATGGGGAGATTTTGAATTTCTACCTCGTACATCCATGTATTGAAGATATTAAGGAAACTCCTGTAGGCTTGCTGAGACCGTAGCCCTGTTTCCTGTGATTTTATTTGAACGGCTAACTCCATCGCCTCTGTGAGGCTAGGCGGTTTTTGGAATGTGTTCTTGGGAGCCTCTCCGATAGTGTATCCATCTTCGAGTAGGGTGTTCAATTGGCGTATGATGCTTCGAGCAGCCTTCCTTTTTTCCTTGACATTTTTTCCAGGGATTTTGTAGAATTTCTTCTCGATGAGCTTTCCTTTGGAAAGATCCCAGACCCAATAGGTCAAGTACCACCTCTTTTTTCCCTCTACTAAACGGGGTGGAACGTAGGTAAATCCAATTTTTGACAGTCTTACATCTTTCTCTCTCATGGCTGAACTTTGGAGACAATTATGGAGATATAAGACAAAAACGAGCCTGAGGCTCGTTTATTGCATATTTGTACCCGAGGCCGGACTCGAACCGGCACGGACATTACTGCCCAAAGGATTTTAAGTCCTTCGTGTCTACCAATTCCACCACTCGGGCAAGTGGTGTATAGATGTGGTCATGACCCCATCCATTTTTTAAGGATTACAAATGTAGTGCCTTCATACAGTTCGTGCAAGTTTTTGAGGAGGAAAAAGGGAGAAAGAATCATCTAGCTTAGTTGATTGAGGGTAAGTATTTGAAAATCAAATAGATAAAATTATTTACTTAGAGGCAAGGTTTAAGCTTATGGAAGCTACTTTTCAAAGGCAAAAGACATTCATCTGTATCTATGCGATGATTCGGACCACGGTTGAGGGCGATCTTTTGGTTTGCGCCCTCAACATGGGAAACGACAGGGTGATGTTTCATTTCACCGATCCATTTGTTCATTTCACCTGATCCTTTCAGAAAAAACCTAGCATGAATCCCCAATTTTGAAACACATCAGACATATCTCACAATAAATAAACACAGTATAAGATAGATTGAGGTTTGATTGTCTGTCTTTTAAAACCCTCTACTGCAACTAAATAGAGAAGTAAGAGACAATTCCGAAAGGGATTTCGCCAGGCCCAAGATATGCGACTGAAAGTGTTCGACATGAGTTAATTTCCATTGAATAGGCCTCATTTTCTTTTAGTCATGATTTTGTAACATTATTATGTGGTTTTGTGTATGTTATCATTCTGCTGATTTTCATTTTCTCAAAAAATAAACCGCGCGTCTTGTGATTATTGAAGCATGCTAGATCAAACGAATATGAAGAATGTAAAGTCAACCATTATCCTGTGGAGCTGTTTGCTCCTGCTTTTTGGGACAATGTCAAATCTTCAGGGGCAAGACTACGAATGGGATATATTCAAATCTGATGAAACTACCCAACAGAAAATCCAAAACCGCGATTCTCTTTTATTGCATATGAAAAATAGGTGGGAGATAAAGGTCTCCTATGGACAGTGGAGTTATTCACAACGGGTGAAATCTGAGGAGGAAGAACTCTTTTTCTTCGACCAAGGGACAGGCTTATGGAGATTTTCTGGAAGCTGGCATGTGGGAGAGCGATTGAGTGCAGAGATTGGCGTAGGGGTTCAAATACAAAGAAATCTCCCTGCGACCCCCAATATTGGATCTATTCTGGCAGGAGATGATTTCGAATTAGAAGGTTCGGGTGGAGCTTTCGTGCCATTGGATCTGACGGTAAAGTATTATTTCACACAAAAAAGATGGCGACCCTATATGGGCATAGGAGGGGGGATAGTATTGGGAAATGCCCTATACACCTTGGCAGAAGGAAATCTCGCAGATGGGATCACACGGTCCGATTTTGAAACAGCCGGCAATGCATGGCTACAAAAGCTGGAAACAGGGATAGACTATCGGATGGGACTCTATACCTGCGCCAGCTTGAATGCTACCATATTGACCTCAAGTAAGTTCCAAGAAACGCTGGGAGGATATACTGCCTATGAAGGGATTTTTGTGAATGCAGGTTTTTCTGTTGTTTTTTAAAGACGGTTTGAAAAATGAAATGAGAGCTGTCTTTTAGTTGTCTCAACTAGGATTGGGTGGACGGAAAGGCGAGGGTTGATAGGGGTATCCAGTTCGCCTTTCCTCCCGAAAATCCTTGGTAGAAAAGAATAGAAATACACGCTTTGAGCATGGGGCTAAACTCCACATGCTATAGGACACTGTCCCTTCAGGACCATAAGCCCGCTTAGAACCCTGGAAGGGTGGCATAATACCTTAAAGAGTAGCATTCTGTGGGCTAGCGGTTTCAACCCCAGACTACAGGATCATTTTCTATCACACTATTTCCTTTGCCTACCTACTTACAAACCCATTAAAAATGATTCCTCAGGAAATGTCTTATGACCGCGAGAAACATTATATTGAATAACCAGCGAAGGTGCTGCTATCCTGTCCATATGAATGAATTAACCCATTCCTACCCTTGAAATCGAAGATCAACATATTTCTCCCGATTATTCTTTCCTTGATTCTTCCAGGTCTGAGTTTCTACTCCAATCCTGATATAGTCCTCCCCAACCATTTTGGTATTATTGGAAACTGGGCTGGAGCATCCGTTTTTCTTTACGCCTTGTGGCACCTCATGTGGCTTTCATGGCGATTCCAGTCCAAACAGCAAGGAGGGGTTAGAATTGGACTATTTGTAGTGTTCATTGCGCTGCACATGATTTTTTTCTTCATTTTCTCCATGGGGGATGTGGAAAGTGTGAAGGGGTACTCTTTCGCCAGGATACTACTTGCGAGCTTATTATTTCTAACGATCCAATACGCCCTTCGTACGGAGCAGACATTTTCGCGATTGCAACTTGAGAAAGAGCAGGTACAAACAGAGAATTATCGCGTACAACTCAAAGCTTTGCGCACACAGGTAGATCCCCATTTCCTCTTCAACTCTCTGAATACTCTCCGATCCATGGTGCGCCAGCAACACATGAATTCAGAGCAATTCATCATGAGTCTGTCTGACTTCTATCGACAGACATTGAAGCACAATGAAAATACAAGCCTGAAGCTTTCAGATGAACTGGCCGTGCTCAAATCCTACTTATTCCTGATGAAGAGTCGTAATGAGGAAGCAGTTAATATTGATATTCGGATTGATCACGATTACTTGTCTATGCAGTTGCCGACACTTGCCCTACAGGTTGTCGTCGAAAACTGCTTCAAGCACAATAGCATGACTTCCCGTATGCCCTTGCATATCGAGATAGAAACGACAAAGGATCATTATATCACCATCAAAAATAATGTGCAGCCCAAAATCGGTGTAAAGGGAGATTCAGGCTTGGGATTGGAATTGCTGCGAAAAAGATATGAGCTTATGAAGGAGGACAATGGCATCTTGGTGGAGCAGACTCCCGAAACTTTCACCGTCAAACTCAAACTCATCTAAGATGAACGTACTCATAGTAGAAGACGAATCTCACACAGCCTCGCTCCTACAAGAGATGATCGAGCAGGATACAGATTTTATGGTGACGGAAAAATTAGAATCTGTAGTAGAGACAGTAGAATATTTAGGGAAATATCAGCAAAATATTGATCTGTTATTCTTTGATATTCAGTTGGCGGATGGACAAAGTTTCGAGATTTTCAAGCATGTAGATGTTACGCTCCCTGTGGTTTTTTGTACAGCTTATGATGAATTTACCTTGCAAGCGATCAAAAATAATGGGATTGATTACATCCTCAAGCCATTTAAGGAAGAAGAAATCCATAAGACCCTACAAAAATATAAGCGCCTCATCCGCAATTTTCAATCTCGACATGCAAGCCCCATTCAGTTCCAGTCAGCCCAACCCAAAAATTATCAGCAAAGCTTTCTCACACAGTTTCGGGAGAAAACGATTGTAAAGCTCGTGGAGGAAATTGTCCTTTTCTCTGTAGAATTTGATACCGTATACCTCTATACCTTTACGGGCGAAAAATATCCCCTTTCCAAAAAACTAGAATACATTGAGTCTGTCTGCGATCCCCATCAATTCTTTCGCATCAATCGCCAGATGCTTGTCAATCGATCAGCGATTATTTCATTTGAACCTTATTTCAACCGTAAGATCATCTTACATCTCGGCATACAAATGGAGGACAAAGCGGTCGTTAGCCGATTGAAAGTGACGCCCTTTAAAGAATGGTTGGTCGAATAAAAAATACGGGCCGCCTCGATTAGAAGAACGGCCCGTCTCAAAAATACTCGGAAATGGTGTGATGTAAGGACAATGTGCTGAGCCAACTGAAGGTGCAAACCTTCATTCTCACGTCTTGAGCGTAGCGAAATCCCTTTCGGGAGTCTCCTAAAGCTTTATCCAAGCTCCCTCCTCATATCCCCAGAATCCACGTGCAGTAAATATCCCACCTGTACTGATCAGATAGATCATCATCCCATTTTCTGGGGTTAGAGCTGCTGCTTCGGTATGCGTCATGCGTGACAAGACGAAACCGCCCGTTGTAGAATTGACCTTCAAGCTACCATTGATTTCCACCTTGTCATTGTCAAACTCCCCATAGATCAAAGGCGCATTGGAAGGTGTATTCTCTATATAAAGCGTCTGAGAACGCGTAGCATTGCCGCCTGCTGTAAAGCCAAGAAAGACAGAGGAATCCACAAAAGCGGCACTCGATCCTGCCAATGTCCCCACAAATACATTTCCACTTCCGTTGTTGTCGATGCCAGTATTTCCTCCTACGAATACTGAGGATTCCCCTGTCGTGTTGGCGAGGCCCGCAAAGTTGCCCACAAATACATTGTCTCCTGTACTGGTATTGGACTGGCCTGCACTGGTACCAATGAAAATGTTGTTAGGACTTTCTGCAAATTGGCCCGCATTATTTCCAATGAAGATATTTTGTCCAGGTAGCAAGAGATTTTCCCCTGCAAATGCCCCGATGAAAATATTGGAACCATCAGAAACGGTCGTAGCATAACCCGCACGATAGCCGATATAAGTATTGTAAAAACCAATGGTATCATTGTAGCCCGCATCATGGCCGATGTATACAGAACCTTCTCCAAATTGGTTGTTGTAGCCTGCATTAGCTCCCAAAGCAGTGTTGGAAGTGCCTCCATAGTTGTAATAAAGGGCAAAGTCGCCTATGGCTGTATTGTAATTTCCGTCATTCTTCCATCCCATAGATCGATTGCCCACAGCAGTATTTGAGAAACCTGCGATGTTTCTGACCATAGAGGCATATCCAATGGCTGTATTGAACCCGCCCGTTGTATTATCCCTGAGCGAAGCCTTACCTAAAGCGACATTCCACTGTCCAGTCGTGATAGAGTATAGAGCCGAGTCTCCGATGGCTACCAGACCATTGAGTGTTTGGATTGAATCTCCAAATAAGGCATAGCCTCCAATGGCGACATTGTGTGAGCCTCGCAGCATGTGGCGAGCTGCACGATGGCCCAGCAAGACATTTTGGGAGCCCCCGATCATGCTATTTCCTGTCCCTTCTCCGACAGTGACGTTGTAGTTTCCATTGGGGTTGTTTCCGCCCGCCGCTTGGCCAATGTGGACATTAGAACGACCTGTTTCGATAAGGGTACCTGCTCCGCTCCCGATGTAGACATTCTCTGATCCCGAGACATTGTTCCTTCCTGCTTCGTTTCCGATAAAAGTATTAGAAGCCCCGATCTCGTTGGACATACCTGCGCCTACCCCTACAGCTGTATTAAATGATCCTTGAGAACCCGTACCTCCGATGTTAGACTTTAATGCATGGTAACCAAGTCCTGTATTGGATCTTCCTCTTGTATTGGCAAATAGCGCGCTTGAACCTACAGCTGTATTTTCAATGCCTGCACTGGTATCTGCAGCCGTTACCCCTGATCTGTTGCGCGCAAGTGCCCAGTCTCCAATGGCGATCGTATGTGTAACAGAATCGCCTTGATCAACTCCTGCCTGATATCCGATAGCGATATTGTTGTAGGGACGCGTGCCACTGCGCATCGCATAGGGACCGATGGCAATACTGTTGGAATTACGCATACCGAATTGCATCGCATAAGGGCCTATGGCAATATTTTCTAGGGATAATGTATCCGATGATAAGGCAAAATGTCCAATGGCCACGTTATCATAAGCGTTTACCGCCTTTTCTAGCGTTCCAACACCTAAAGAGGCATTTGAATTTCCCAATGTCAAAGATCCCTGTGAACCTGTCCCTACGGCTACATTATCGGATCCTTCGATAAGTTCGATCAGCACCCTGCCACCTACTGCCACATTATTTCCGAGGGATCCATCAAAATTTTTGAGTGCATGAGAGCCTATAGCCGTGTTATAATTGGCAAATGTAACTGCTTGTAAGGTGCTGTCTCCCAATCCTACATTGTATGATCCGCTATTATTATGTTTCAAGCTATGATGCCCCATGGCGATATTGTATGAGCCTATGGTATTATGAGACAAAGCTTTAGATCCTACAGCCATATTTTGAAGGCCTTTCCCTAAATTTTTTGCATCGTTCATGGCCAGCGCCGAGTCTCCAATGGCAATCGTGTGAGAGGTGGAATCTGCTTCCGACAAGGCAGAACTCCCAATCGCGATATTGTATCTGCTATTCAGGGCGCGTGCGAGGGCAAAGCTTCCTACGGCGATACTATTATTGGCGCTTGAGTCGCTGCGAAGTGCATAAGCGCCTAGGGCTACATTATCGTCTCCCTCGAGCTGGAATTCGAGTGTATTTAAGCCTACAGAGACATTACGAGCTCCTTCTTCACATAAATGTTGAGACCAAGGCCCCACGGCTACATTTTCTCCTCCTCGTCTTATATTTTCAAGCGCAGATACGCCTATGGCTGTATTGGGTCCTTCTAATCCCAAATAACTTTTGAGTGCCTTCGAACCTATGGCGGTACTATTGCTGGGAAAACTAGCGGAAGCAAGGGTACTATCGCCAAGGGTTACGATCCTATAACCGCCTATGGCCCTTGAGAGGCTATGATAGCCTATGATTGTATTGTTGTCCCCGTCTATGCTATTATACATCGCTTTGGAGCCGATCGCGACATTGGCTTCTCCTCCTTGGGTGTGAAACATGGCCGAATCTCCGATTGCGACCAATCCAGAATCCTGAATGCCCGAGTAGAGGGCTTGCCTACCGATGGCGACATTGCCTTCACCCGCGAGGTTGCTATAGGAGGCTTCATATCCGAAAGCCGTGTTGCCATCCGCATCGTAGTTTTGATAGAGGGCGCGAAAACCCGAAGCCGTATTACCTGCACCTCGTCTGTTGCTGCGTAGGGCACGTGATCCTAGAGCTGTATTGAACAACGCATCACTGGGAAATTCTATGTCGCTACCATTGTTGAAAAGGGCCGAGTCACCGACCGCTACCAGAAAGGGTCTATCTACATTCAGTCCCAAGGCAGCTAGGCCAACAGCGGTATTGTTAAAACCTGTAGTATTGGCTGCCAGAGCAGTAGCTCCTAGTCCTGTATTGGAAGATCCGATGGTATTCGCTTTGAGCGTGGACGCACCTAGTGCAGTATTGAGTAGGCCAGAGGAATTGTTGGCTAGGGCAGAATCTCCCACGACAGCGTTGAAAAGTCCTGAGGTACTTTTTTGACCTGCGCCTTGGCCGATGTAGACTGATCCTAGATTATTTTGAGGCTCAAGCGTATTTTTCTTCATGAGCCATTTGAGTGTGCCATCGGTTTCGAAGGTAATGACATCCGCATCAGGTGCCAGTGAGTCCACTACACAGACTCGTGTATCTCCGTCTATGTCTACCAAACATCCGTTTTGGCAAACCCCTTTTTTTGAGATTGATCCCCATGAAGGAACACCAAAAGCTGATACGGAGTAGTATTCAAATCCTGCGCTGTCAGTATTGTAGATCATGAGGCCTTCGACAGGGATGAGGATGTCGTCGCGTTGGTCAGTTGTCATGCGCGGGATGAGCATTCCTTTGGTGGTCGAGCTGACATCTATGACAGCTGCAGGATCGGGATCAGCACCATTTTCATTGATGGCGACGCCCTGGGCATAAGTATGTAGAGTGAGTGTAAGGAAAAGGCATAAGAAGCCCAGCCCCTTCAAAATCGCTGATGGTTTCATGAGGTTTAAATTGACATGGAGAAATGAAAACGGATCTGCAACGGCTTTTCGGAGTGTGTCTGCTCCTTGATGGGTACCTCATCAGGAGGGACAGCAAATTCAAAAAGTGCTGTAGTAGAGGAAGCGTCAACTCTGCGTCGTGACTGCTCGTCCTTCGTTTTCTACACGACCCAAAGTGCGGATTTGCTTCAAAAGAAGCTTTCCCTATTCGGACATTTGCTTTCTCTTTTAGGACATGGTGTGATAATGAGGGAGTTATAGGCTTGATGTTTTCCTTTCCTTAAATCCCTCTCAGCATTTGGAACTTTTGTCTTTCAGCCTCTTACTAGTTTGAGTTTACACAATTTTTTCCTGCCCACTTTTTACATAGAGTCCAATTGTGTAAATTGTATATATCTACAGTCCGCGGTGGAAGCCAATCATCAAGGATTTTTAATTGGATGAATCATGGACAAGTCCGTCTGGTATTTCGAAGAAGTCGATCTGTATCATATTCTTTGCCCTTATAAGTATGATCGACACATTAAGCACCACCCCTTGACACGATACAACAAGGATGATTTCATCTTTATGCCAGATGAAATTGCCTCTGAGATTTATCTCGTGGCCGAAGGCAAAGTGAAAGTGGGATACTACGATGAAAAAGGAAACGAATATGTAAAAGCTTATTTGGGAAAAGGGGAATTGCTGGGAGAAATCTCTTATCTCGGCAAAAAACGCCATAAGGACTTCGCTCAATGCGTCACGCCCGAAACCCAAATCTGTCGAATGAGCTCTGATAAGGCGCGCGAACTCGCACGGGATTATGTACCCTTTGCCATGGAGATCCACAAAAAGATTGCCGACAATGTCCAGCGTTTGGAGCGTCGCCTAGAAATCCTATTTTACAAAGACGCACGCAAGCGACTCAAAGAACTCATCAAAGATCTCTACCTGATGTACGAAGCCTCGGAAAATAAGAATGGTTGGACCCACCACGGCCTCACTCAGCAAGAACTGGCCAGCCTCATCGGGAGCTCCCGAAAGACGGTTTCTCTCCTTTTAAATGAATTCGAACGTGAAGGCATCCTCAAACTGGGCAATGGAAAATTCCAACTCCTTCAGCCTGTAGTTAAAATCGTTCCCTAAATCTTACCTCCAGAATCCATTTGATGTCCTATGTCTTTAACATGAACTAGATTTATGCTCCTATATATAGTTTGGGATTGTTAAGGTTTTCATAAAAATCACTAACTGTTACAGAGGTAACACTTTTCCCCTCTATCCGATATTAGCTTCGTTTTATAAACAGTTAGCTGGTCTTTATTGAAACCAATTGATCCCAAAAAACGCACGAATGAGCTTACATTCCGTTACAGCCTCCTTATTTTCGGACATTTCCTTTGTTCTTCAACGCCTGACTCCACAGGAGTATGCCCAACCGCTTGAGGTACTCTCAAACGCCAGTCTGGGGCAGCATACTCGGCACATTTTGGAATTCTTTCAATGCCTGATGGAACAGGTAGGAAAAGGGACAATCGATTATGATGTTCGCCAGAGAAATAAAGATATTGAGCAAAATCCTTTGTACGCAGCTTCCGTCATGGAAGACCTGCAAGCCCAAATGGAAAAAGTAGATGTGCAACTTCCACTCCTTTTGATTGCCAACTATAGTGGTGACGTCCAAAATGAGGCAGTTAACACTACCTTTGGGCGAGAACTAGTTTACAATATCGAGCATTGTATCCATCACTTGGCCATCATCAGAATTGGACTCAAGTGCCTAAAACCTGGGTTAACCCTACCTCCGCAATTTGGTGTCGCGCCATCGACGGTCAAGTATTGGAATAGGCAAAAGGCAAATGCCCATGCCTAATTTTTCTTTCTTCTGAACCTAATCTCATGAAAAGATGAAAACGCTATTGGCCTCTCCTCAGAGTGAGTTGAGAGAAAAAGAAGATAAAAGAATATGGATGCAAAAAAATCCATTTCTCATTCGTCTGTTAAACTGGGAATTTTGGCCTGCACAGATAGCCAATATACCTGTGGTAGTATTTTGGTTATATTTTGCGGCTAAAGCACGTCATTTTTTCTTCTTTACCGCTGCCAATCCTGCTATTGAGACGGGAGGGTTGCTGGGCGAATCGAAAATGAATATTTTGGATCAAGTTCCCCCAGCGTACAAGCCTCAAACCCTTTTTCTTGAAAAAAATCTCAACCTACATGAGATTGCGCGTCTTATTGAAACCTACAATCTGATTTTTCCGCTGATTCTCAAACCCAATGTAGGTGAGCGTGGAAATGGCGTGGAGAAAGTAGAGAATCTGGAAATGCTTTGGCAACAATTCTCAACCCAAAATGTAGACTTTTTGATTCAGGAATACATTGATTATCAGGAAGAATATAGTGTATTATACTACCGTTTTCCAGGTGAAAGACAAGGACATATTAGCTCTCTTTGTCGTAAGGTATACTTGACGGTAATCGGCGATGGCAGGCATACCCTGAGGGAATTAATCATGGACAAGCCCCGTGCTTTGCTTCAACTTCCCACACTTGAGGTGAAGTTTGGAGAAGCGATCTACCGTGTACCAAAAGCAGGAGAGGAAGTCTTACTGGTATCGATTGGAAATCATGCCCGAGGAACGATGTTTCTGAATGCAAATGCAGAAATTGATGAATCGCTGATTCGGGTCTTTGATGATATCAGCCATCATCTGAAAGGTATATATGTAGGTCGATTCGACCTCAAGACTGAAAGCCTTCCTTCGCTTAAAGCAGGTAAAAAATTTAGTATTCTGGAAATCAATGGCGTGGCAGGTGAGCCAGCCCATATTTACGATCCCAATTATCCTGTGAGATGGGCATACAGAGACCTCTTCAACCACTGGAAGATAGTGTATCATGTAAGTAAAGTAGTCCGTGAAGGAGGAGTAAAATACATGGGATTGCAGGAGGCATGGCAAAGGCTGAGAGATTACCTTCTCTATATACGTAAACTAGCCTAGCTATGCTAGCTGCTGATACTGTCCTTTCCATACAAGGCCTTTTCATACCATTTATGGCTGGGCTGCTTCTCAGCTTTCTAGGATCGATGCCACCTGGTATGATTAGCCTTACAGTCGCCAAGCGAAGCATGGAAAAGGGGATAAGCAGTGCACTTCTGTTAGCAGGTGGAGCGGCATTTGTGGAGTTTTTTCAAACAATCATCGCAGTCTGCCTATCCCAAAGCTATAGTGAAGGCCAAAGTTTTCAGGCTGTTTTTCAATGGATTGCGTGGCTCGTATTCCTTGTACTTGGCCTATATTACCTCCTAGTCAATCCCACAAATCCTGTAGTAAAGGACCCCAAGGAGCATCTTAGGTTGAGAGATTTTGGCTTGGGAATATGGATAGGTAGCCTGAATATGCTGGCTTTTCCTTACTGGATGTTCTACGGTACCTTCCTGCAAGTGGAGGGCTATCTACAGACGAGCATGGCACATTTTATTTCCATGGGGATAGGTGTTAGTCTGGGGACCTTTTTTGTGTTGTGGATTTATGCTGAGACAGCCCAGATTTTGATTCAGCGAATGCCGCAGTGGATGTCATGGACAAACCGAGGACTCGGACTGATCATGTTGAGCTTGAGTCTGATACAGCTATGGAACCTATTATGAACATGCATCTAGTAGTAGGAGGTAAAGAGTCCTTAAATAATTTCAATTTAGATTATTTTTGATAGTAAAATGTTAATCATGCAGTTGGAATATGCTTGCTACCAGTGAAATATATCTATAGATGGATGGGGTATATGTTAAGAGTTTCATAATTATTTCCTGATGTTACACACGTAACAAGTACCGTAAGTCGTGAGCCTTACCTTTGAATAAATCAAGTTGAGAAAAGTATTTAAGTAAAGAGTCAGATGCACAGGGGGTATGTATCATACGCTATGAGCATGAGGCTAAACTCCACAACCCTATCTCTTCAGGACAATGAACCAGCTTCAAGTCCTGAAAGGCTTAAACATGAGGAGATTTGGATTACTAAGACTTAGTGTCTGATGTATTGGACGAATTAAAATCCCTTTTGGGATGATGTTTACCCATCTACTTACTCGCTTATCCTGAATTCAAGTACTGCAAATAAGCCAATCTCAATGGAAATAATTGTCATGCTATTTTATGCCTATTTGGGAATAGGTCTCCTCTTTGGATTATGGTTCGTCTTTGGTGGGATCCAAAAGGTGGATCAAGGAATCGCAGGTACCAGTTGGAGAATGCGTTTGATCCTGCTGCCAGGAACCATCGGATTATGGCCTGTAGTACTCCGAAAATATTTAAAAGGCTAGTGAGAATATTCCCACTAAATCCCTGATTCAAAAAGTCTATCAAATATGACTCCCTCACTCAGAAAGAGACATCGATTTATCTGGATTATCCTGGCTATCGTATTGCCCATTTTGTTTGGGCTTGCAATAAGGAGTATTCCCCAACCCGTACATCAGAAAGTTTTATTTCAACAGTCACAAATAGAAACTACCGAATAGCCATGAGCCATCACTATGCACCCGTTCTCTGGAATCGTCAGAAGAAAATATACGACAGGGTCATGTTGGGCCTCATGGTATTGTACCTGATCCTTTTTGGGACCCTACAAGGGATACTACATCCTGAAATTACTGCTGAGACATTTTTGATCCGCGCGACAGGAACTCTGGCTTTTTTGATGCTGCATGTAATCTTGGTCGTTGGTCCTATGTCTCGTCTTGATCCTCGTCTCCTACCGCTATTGTACAATCGGAGGCATCTGGGGGTGACAATGTTCATGATAGCCTTGATCCACGGAGTGCTTAGCATCATCCAGTTCCACTTACTAGGAAACTCAGATCCCCTGGTATCCATTTTTACCTCCAACGGTCAATATAACTCCTTGGTTAACTTCCCCTTTCAGTCGCTTGGATTCATCGCCTTGCTCATTCTCTTTTTGATGGCGAGTACTAGTCACGACTTTTGGTTGAAAAACCTCAGTCCCAAGGTGTGGAAATCTTTGCATATGATGGTTTATATCGCCTATGCACTGCTGGTTGCTCATGTGATGCTAGGAGCGATACAGTTAGAGGATTCAGCTGCTTGGATCGGGCTGACAGGATTGGGCTTAGGGACAGTAGTGAGTGTGCATCTCATGGCAGCCTTCAAGGATAGGAAATTACATCAGGAGACATTTTCACCAGAGGGAGAAGGCTTTGTCTACGTATGTAAATGGGAGGAGATCAAAGATTCATGTGCCAAGACGATTTTAGTAGAGGGAGAGAATATCGCCATTTTCAAGAATGGGAATAAGCTTTCAGCTGTAAGCAACTTGTGCCGACACCAGAATGGCCCTTTGGGGGAGGGAAGAATAGTGGATGGATGCATCACATGCCCCTGGCATGGCTATCAATACCTACCTGAAAATGGGCAATCCCCTCCTCCCTTTACGGAGAAATTGGAAACCTACGACGTGAAACTCCTGGGGGATAAGGTATATGTAAACCCGACATCTTATCCTGAAGGAACCGAGAGACCGCCTGCTATTTACCAAACTCCAACTTCTACATCATGAGCACGATGAAAGATTTAAAATCAGATTTTTACATTGGCTGGCAAGAGAAAGCACCCCAACTATTTACCCAAAGAAGTAAAAGATTTATCTGGGCGGTACTAGCGACAGTGGTTCTGACTGCGGGCTTGATTGTGGGATTTCAAAAACCTTTTGTAGGATCCACTTTTGAGTTCGGAACTATTAGCACCTTGGAAGGGCAACTTACGTTGTATCCTGCTCCTATGTTGAAAATTAGGGAGAATGGTCAGACGCAAGGTGTTTTATTGGTAGGCTTTGGTAAAATCGGTGCAGAGAAGACCCTGAGGGAGATGGAAGAAGCCCAAGGAGTAAAACTGGAAGGTAAATCCGTTACCTTGAGAGGGACAAAGATCTACCACGATGGGAAAATGGTGCTGGAATTATCAGAAGGAAAAGCGGCTTTTGTGGAGGCAAAGGAAATGCAGCCGAGACCAGAAATTCAGAGAAAAGATTTTGGATGGGTGACTTTGAAAGGGGAGATCCTGGATCCCAAATGTGCCCTTGGTGTGATGATGCCAGGAGAAGGAAAGCCACATAGATCCTGTGCTATCAGATGTATTTCTGGAGGGATCCCGCCTTTGCTGAGAATCACAAATTTGGAAGGCCAGTCGAACTATATCTTACTCCGAGGAATGGAAAAGGAAGCCGTCAATCAGCAAGTACTTCCCTATGTGGCAGATCAAATTGTCATTTGCGGACAATTGGTTCAGGAAGACGACTGGTTGGTTCTTCAAACAGATCCTTCCTCCAAGATTACGCGGATTTCACCTTATGGAGCACCTGAGGGCATTACCCAGTGTAACCAGTAGGGAGATTGTATAAAGATGAATTTGGATAGAAATAGAAGAAAGGGGACGAAAAAGGTAATGGAATAGTGAGTGAAGCCCAGTCCCCAATGTTAGTCTCAATTTTTAAACTAGAACGTCATGGATTTTTCACATTACACCTCTGCAAAAGAGGATATGCCCTTACCTGCCCTTTGGTCAGATACCACGTACGAACCTCAGGAAGTAGATATCTACCGACTGACAGCAAAAAAACATGAATTTTTATATCTAGCCTTGGAGCCCTTGACCAAAGCCTATGAAATTGTGAAAGGTTATGTCAAATTAAGCCAGTATTCTGAGGCAGGACGAGAAACCATCGTATCGTTGTTGAAGCCTGGAGATATGCTGGGCAATTTTGATCCCACACATCCCTATGCATATGAGCATGCCCAAGCCATGTCCAAGGTGGAACTCAAAGTATTTGAATCTCCGATTCTCAAGCGTGCTATTCGCCATAATCCAGCTTTTGTCTTGCAGATGTTGTCTGCCCAGCAAAAGCGAAATTACCAGCTTCAGCGCCAGATAGCTTCGATAGCCTTTAGGGATGTTGCGGAGCGGATACAGGAATTTCTTTTATTCTTGGCAAGGGAGTTTGGAAAAATGCAGGACAGAACAGCTTTCATAGACAACTTCCTCACGCACCGTGACATTTCCCTGATTAATCAGACTTCTCGTCAGTCGGTGTCTACCATCTTGTCTAGGATGAAATCGAAAGGAACGATTTACTATGACCGGCATCAGTTGATTATTCATGTGGATAAGCTCAAACGTGCAGTTCAAGCGGATAAAGATTATTATGCGCTTTAGGCTTAAAGAAGAAAAAAAGATATACTCAAGTAAGGTTTTTATGAAAGTACGCATCCGATAATATCCATATTTATCTTATATTATTACATGCTATATAAATAAACCTGCTTCTGTTATGACTTATACGACTACCACCCAAACATTAACGAAGCCTATCACAGTCCTTGTGACTGCCCGCACGTATCAAGGCAAGGCGGATGCTTTCCTCCCAATCTTGATGGATATGATTGAAAAGTGTGTCCGAAAAGCCCCAGGAAATCTAAGCTCAGTGGCCATGAAGGATGTCGATGATCCTGATCGCATTCGCCTACTCGAAGCCTGGGAATCTCAAGCGGAGCATGCCTTGTTTTTTGCAGACTTGATGGCACATGCTGGAGAGGCATTGAAAGAGTTCTTGGAAATTCCCTTTACTGTAGAATACCTGGATACTTACTAAGCATGTGAGACAGTAAGGAAAGATTATTTTGAAACTGTGATTGACTTGCGTTATGAAAGACTACCATTAAAAAAACGGCAGCCCTTGAGGCTGCCATCTTAGTTTATAGATGCTCCTATCCACACTTCGTCGTCCTTGCTTTGATCTTGCAGCGCTTGGTACTATTTGGACAGATGCACCGCAATTCGCGCCTAGGTTGGACCTTCCCATCGTTGTTGCGATCCCACCAATACATCCGACAGTTTTTGCAATTGTCGTCACAAGTCATTTCCACACATGTTTTCCCGTACTTGAGTCTGACGACTTTAGGTAGACGCTTGACTGCACGAGGAAGTTTGAGACTCTGTGCTTGTGATTGGGTGATGGCCTGCGCAGCACGCATATCTGGAAGGGCAAAGCTGTTGGATAGCTTTAATTCTGGCCCCGTCACGATGATATCTGCAGGTGCTTTGAAAAAGATCAAAGAATCTCTAATCTGGGCTTGCGATTCTAGACTGAAGCTGATGCAGAAAACGACAAGGAGGCTGCTGAGCAGCAATGAGTTTTTCATATAATGGTGATTGATATTAGGTTTCTGCTCCTTTGTTCCATAAGCATCAGCAATTGTAACATGAAAGTATGCTAGAATTACTTTTCACCATTTAGTTTTCCTCCATGAACGTCTTCTGACAAATGCAATGCGCTTGATTATTAGGTGTTTTGGCCGTGAATATTTAGCCCTATTCTGTCAAAGTGAACGGGATTTAGATTCATTTTATGAAAATAATGAAAAGGGACTTGTTTAGGTTAAACGCATCAAACTAATAAATCTTAAAAGTGTCTAATTTCGGTGATGGAACTTACCGAAATTTTTGAAGAC
>JBCBPW010000126.1:0-16636 GCA_039820545.1 Bacteroidota bacterium
GCCTCAAACTGTGTGACTGCCTTGGGAAAGGGACTGCTAGGCAAATTAGACCCTGTCTGACCATAAAAGACCGCTTGCTCTACCTCTGCTGTAGCCATATCGGTGAAGCCTCCATTTTTGCTTCCTACGTAGGGCAGGAAGGCTTCGGGTTCACGTCCCAAGGCATCATACTTCTGGAAAGCTACCATGTCCTGACCAAAAGGAGAATCCTTCCATCCCAAGGTCTGAATAGGTCTTCCCAGACCGTCGAAGTATTGGATGGCTTCTACTTTTTCATGGAGAGAGCCATTGCTTTTGAGGGTATTAAATGTACTTTGAGATTCAATGGGAGTACGCGCAGTGGTGCTACGCACATAGTTTTGGGTTCCATCGAGGGTTTGGGCCACTGTACTCCCTCCTATTCCGAGGAAGAGGAGGATAATATGAATGTATTTTCTCATCGTTTGTGTCTTGTTAGGTTGTGTGATTAGTTTTTGTAGTTGTACTCGTAGCCCTGAACATAATGGCCCTCTTGATCCTGCACATATTGGAGTTGCCCTAACTCATCATAATGGTAATAAGTCGAACGGTTGTTTGCATCGGTTTTTGTATGCAGTCTAAGTGCTTCGTCGTAGCAGTAAGTCGTCATCTGGGCATCCACAGGATACAGGCGTAATTCGTCGATGTAAGAAATTCCTGTAGTCGATATTTCTATAACTCCTCCTGAACTTACTTGTACTTCCAGCTCTACATATGTAGGGAGAGAGGAGGTATTAATTGGCACAATCTGAGTAGCTTCCCCTGTGGACTTGATATCTATAGGATCACCGTGATACCAAAAGGATATAGTATATGTTCCAGGTGGCGTATTGACTTTCTGAATGAAGCGTTCATTCCCTGTATTACGTTCTCTCATCTGATAACTATACTGCCCCGTTTGGTTGTACTGGCCTTGCTGAGAGTATCCATTCTTGTAATCTGATCCCATCAAATCCCAGTTTCCTTGCCAATTGTAGAAATAAGGGATGTCGTACTCGTACGATTTTTCAAAACTTGTGAAGGCATATGCCCCTGAATCTGCATTCAGGATTTGTGCTGTAACCAATCTGTTAGGACCTGTATTTAGATAGCTAACTTGTTGTCCAGAAATAAAAGATTCTGACATCAGATTTCCCCAAGAGGTCCACTCGTATGCCACACGTTTTGTATAGGAATCACTTGGAATCAGCTCTGTGAATAAACCTGTTGTACTATCCACGTCTTCGAATCCTGGGGAAAGTCCCGTTTCTGTTTCCAGTAGATATGACGCGCTTGGTTTGATATCTTTCCAGTCCCAGAATGACTGAGAGAAGGTATGGGTCAGCTCTTGGAATGTCTGAATTTTTCCTTTGTATAGTTTAAGATCATTAAGTGAGGAGCCAATCCATAACTGCTGCTCGATAACAGAAGCAACTATGTTCTTTTCAGTCAGCTCTTCTACGGTAGCTATTTCTATGACCCCTGGATCATCATTCAAATTGAGGGAAGGAATGTAGTCTAAGGGATATTTAGCCTTCGTGACGTACACCTCTCCATCACTATTTGATGTGACCGTCCGAGTCAATTGAGCATGGGAGGGATTGTCGTAGAGGAAGTCAACGGTCGAGGTGAGTGTCTGCCCCCCCTCAAATGTAGTACTCACCGTTTGTTTGGGATAGACCCACTCTGAAATCAGATCGTACTGGTGATAATAATATTTTGTTCGCGGCTCAGGAACGATGATATGCCCTACAGGTCGGTAGTTGCATAGATCAATTTCATTGTAAGGAGCAAGTTGGACGTAAGGAACATGTCCAATAGGAATATTAAGTCTTATGCCGAAAATACTATCAATTTTGATTGGGCTGATTTTTATTTGAAATGATTTGTAGTAGAAATCATACTCTGTCATATATGGAGGTCTCTGTGGTCGTGTGTAAGTTGTGATTCCTGCATCTGCGATGATTTCCTCGACTACCGCCAGCATTCTGGATATTTGTATAGTTGTATTGGAGGAAGAAGGGATGTCGGTAGAATTGAACCATGAATTAGGAAGTCCTGAAATATTCTGATTCTCAAATATTCCTGATCCTACCTGCCGCACGACAAGTCCAGCAAAGTTGGAGTAGTCTAATACATCCTCTGCTTCGCAGGTATAGGGCTGATAGGTGCAACCAGAATCAAACTTTAACTTGGCCATAATCCCACGACTTGCATGTACATTGGGTAGGCCCATCCCAAAAGCATATCCATTGGTGGAGTCTGCGCTAAACAAATATGTGGTATTCGATTCGCGCAATAAGACCCCATGTTGGTCATAGACTTTTTGGGTGATGGGTAAGCCCCTTCGCCAATCATAGGAGGTAAAATTGGTAGGAAACATATAGTAGTATCCCCGATTGGGCTGGTCGATGAACGAAGTAAATTGAGAAACGGTTTTCCCATTAGGCTGGTCCTGGGCATCTAGCTGCTCCTCGGTTACGGTATGATATTGTACCCCTCCTTGAAGATTTAAGGGACTGGAATTGGTCACGAAGTAGTAGCAAGGATTGAAAAATTCACCCGCATAGTTGCAGCTATTGATTGTCGCAGGAGTTCCTCCTACGCCTGAGCCTGAAGTATTTCCGCCCCCGATGGTAGGATCTACAGCCGATTCTTGAAACGTGTAGTGGTATCTAGGTTCTGCTCCAAGTGTTCCACTGGAGTAAGAGATCCCATCTACGGTATGTGTATAGCTAAATCGCTTCTTGAAAGCACTGACATGTTGATCGCTGAATGTATGTATTTCTTTGATACGCAATCCTCCCGCCTTTTCTCCAAATACTGCTACGGCCTGGACTGTATCGACCACGATTTCTTGTACTTTTAACCTACCCGACATCGCCTCTCCATTCATATAGGCTGTAGCTTTTAAGAAATAATCACCAGGAGGGAGATACAGATGAAAATCAGGGTTGACAGAACTGCCTCCTTCTATGCGAAAGACCTCTCTCCTTCCAGCATTTTCAATGGCTAGATATCCCCCAGCCCAGTCTCCCGCAATTTGGGTATTCCAAAATGTGACATCTTCAAATTCCAGGAAAAGCTCTGCTTGTGGATTTTTAGGATTGGGATTGATGGTGAAGGGAACTTCATGGCTACATCCTGATGTACCAAAAGTCGTGCAGGTCGAATTGTATCCACCTTGAGCATAGACGAGATTTCCATTACCGTCCACATAATCATCATGAAAGGCAATGTAGTATTGTTGTTGGACGATGTCGTCTCTCTCATCATTTTTGAAGTGTGCATGCCCATAGTCATTGGACTCATAGGTGAATGCTGTATAGCCACCTGTGGGATAGGTAATCTTATTTAAGATCCCTGTTTGTGCAAAGGCAGGATCTACGCTCCTATTGGCCCCATCCCCTACTGCAGGATACTTTTGGCTGCCTTGCCAAACTGTCGGAATGAGGGTTTGATTGCTAGTCGCTCCGTTGAAATATCCCCAATGGTCGATTGCTTTGGTGTCTTTGGGAGGGAGCACATCGTCCTTATAGTCAAAGGTAAATGGAGGCTTGGCATGCAGGTCATCCACGCCAAACTCTTGAATGGCCCGTAACCTCAGGCGCTTTTCATTGAAGGAAGGACTGTTGGCATTATAATAATCATAAGTAAACGCATATTTATGCAGACGTTCTTGGGTCTGAATATTTCTGACGATAATCGTACTGAGCTTGGAGCCAGGCGTTGCATAGGTTTGAGAGGCATAGGCATCTGCTACATCTTCGCGCCCATTGGTATAACTCAAGATTACCTCAAAGTGTCGAGACTTTATTTTCGTCAGTGTACGGCCTTCATGAAAGGTCTTATTGACACAATAAGAAGGGTTCTTAACGCCGCATAGAGAGGAAGGATTTAAACTATAGTACTGCGTTTCGGAGTGCTGGACTTCTACGGGATGTACATAAGTAGCTTCGTATTCAAAGTGTAAGGTATCCAAACCATCAGGAGAGATCATTGATTGTAGGAACCAGGAGGACTTATATTTGTCAAGATTGATGTTCATGGAGCCTGCACATTCCGATTCCACAATGGTTTCTTCTGATTGAGGACCTAGTATATAGCGTGTGCCATCTACATTAGTGATTTCCCACTGATTGATGGTTCCCCCTCCAATAGTGAATCCAAGTGGCGTGATTCTTACTTTACTATAAGGCACAGTATAGGCATTCCCATCATGACCAAAGAAGAATTTCCCACTGAGGCCAGGAAGGCTAAACTGAAACATATCAGGTGAACCGTCCCAGTTTCCATCCAATATATTTTTGACAGTGATATTGTCGTCTGGGTGATCATTGGGGTAGATGAAATCTGTAGGCAGTAATCCATAGTGATTCAGCGCAAGGAATCCATTGCCAAAGTCATCGGGTTTCCCCATCATCGTACGACTGACCACTCCCCCTGCGTTCAATGCCCAGGCGAGACCCACAAGCGAAGCTTCTTCATTGGCTCTGATCCCCCCAGCATGATAGGAGAGACTGATGGGCGCACTCAGGTTTCCTTGATTGATCGACCATATGGGAATGGATATGTTAGGAATCCCTGTAGACTTGCTTACGGGTATATCCTGAAACTTGAATAAGGCTGCTTGATTAGGAGAAGGAGGAACGACAGTTGTGCTATTGAGAATAAAATCTTCTCCTTGTGTAGGATCTTGTCCATAGATGGAGGAATGGGAGAAGAGGAGCATAAACAAACTCAAACATAAGATGTGGTTTTTCATGGTGATTCTCATATTAGGCTGTGAGGGTTTCAATGGTTGAAGATCAGGTGTAAAAAAGTATGTAGCGATGGCATGTGTGTACAAGGCTAGTCTTATATTCACATATGAAGGTTGCTTGAATAAGCGCGCATGCGCTATTCAACATGAAAATGTATGATGGAGATCATCTCTAAATGAAAAGGTAATCTCTCAGACACTAAGCTAGCTCCCACAGATGGCTTAATCTGCGGTATACATCTTATAGAGGCTAGTGAAGGATAAAGAAATGATAGATTGGGTTTACACCATGAGAATCCTTGTGAGGTAGTGTAAATCCCTTAGGTGTTTTGCTAGAAGTGCTTTCATATGAAAATATTTAATTGTTTTCATCAATTTATGGCATAAAGCGAATAAATCCAAAACCAAAATAAATGTCCATTTCATCAAATAGCCCACTATTGTCCAAGGTCCTGGCTGTCAAATCGTTGCGGGAGATGGGTTAAATGAATAACTCATGCTTTTTGGTAGCTTTTTACATGAACAGAAAAGAGATGCTTACGACTGTCATGACAATCATCGTGAGATCACTTGATGGAGTGATAGAGGAAACAAGTAGTGATGTTGAATGAGGGTAAAGATATAGTCCACACAACTAGTGTTAACGAAAGTGGATCAAGAGCATAGATATGATATTAACTCCAATAGTTTGGCATTCTTCTAGAATGGGCAATTGCCATTACCACCATCTCTTCTTTTTCCATAAGGTAGATAAGGCTGTAAGGAAAATCTTTGAATCTGGCTTTCCTCTCGATTCTTTTCGTGAAAAATGACAAAGCTCAATATAAAAGGGGCTGAATCTGACTTGTCCTTCATGAAAATGTAAGAAATGATTTGAGACTAAAAGAGTTCCTAAACAGCCAGAAGTTTCCAACATAAATACGCTTCTGAATGACAACTACAGGGAATCGTATACCCCAATCCCTTTGAATGGCACAAGATTTACGGAAAGCTTAATGTGGATTTTTGCGATTCTTTTCCAGAGACATGTGGTAGGAGATCCTTAACTAGGATCATCGACCTCTTGGACCATCAATAGAACCACCCTTCAACCATGTTAGTCAAAACTTATGGAAGTGCAGTAGAGGGCATTCATGCGACCATCATCACTATCGAGGTAAATGTGGCATCTGGCGGGCAGCCAGGCTTTTTCCTAGTAGGCCTTCCAGACAATGCCGTACGCGAAGGTCGCGAGCGCATCCGCACATCCTTCGTCCACAATGGTTTCTATCTACCTCGTAGAGCCATCACCGTCAATATAGCCCCTGCCGATATTATCAAGGTAGGATCCGCCTACGATTTGACAGTTGCGGTAGGTGTGCTAGCGGCAGATGGTACGATTTCTAGCAAGTTACTGGAAGACTACCTGATCATGGGCGAGCTCTCGTTGGACGGTACTTTGCGCCCGATCAAAGGGGCTTTGCCCATTGCGATCGAGGCGCGCAAGCGTGGCTTCAAAGGGATGATTGTCCCTGCTCCAAATGCGGCAGAGGCAGCGATTGTCAGCGAACTAGATGTGATCTCTGTGGAAAACCTCCTGGATGCAGTGGAGTTTCTGGATGAGCGGAAAACCATTGAGCCGCTCAAGAGAGATACACGCGAGATCTTCTTTGCTGCTCAAGAGCGATTTCCCTTCGACTTTGTGGACGTACGTGGCCAGGAAAATGTCAAACGAGCCTTGGAGGTTGCGGCGGCAGGTGGACACAACATCATCTTGATCGGACCGCCAGGTGCAGGAAAAACCATGTTGGCCAAAAGGATGCCGACGATTCTGCCTCCCTTGACATTGCATGAGGCATTGGAGACCACCAAGATCCATTCGGTTGCGGGTGTCTTGCCAGAGGATGCATCATTGGTGGCTTATCGTCCCTTTCGATCTCCCCACCATACGACGAGTGACGTTGCCTTGGTCGGTGGAGGAGGCAATCCCTCACCTGGAGAGATCTCGATGGCGCACAATGGCATTTTATTCTTGGACGAGTTGCCAGAGTTCAAACGGCAGGTGTTGGAGGTATTGCGTCAGCCCTTAGAGGAAAGGCGCATCACCGTCTCGCGCGCAAGACTCACTGTCGAGTACCCTGCCAATTTTATGATGGTGGCTTCAATGAATCCTTGCCCCTGCGGCTATTTCAATCATCCTGAAAGGGAATGTGTCTGTGGGCCTCCGCAGGTCCAGCGCTATCTGTCCAAGATTTCGGGTCCCTTGTTGGATCGCATCGACCTGCACATCGAGGTGACACCTGTCAAGTTCGAGGAACTTGCGGCTCGTCCCGAAGGAGAGAAAAGTACAACCATACAAGCCCGTGTCATCCAGGCAAGGGATCGGCAGATTGCCCGCTTCGATGCCCATCAAGGGATCTACTCCAATGCTATGATGCCTCCCAATATGGTCCGTCAAGTGTGCCAGATAGATGAGGTCAGCCAAAACTTGTTGAAAACAGCCATGAAGAAATTGGACCTTTCGGCACGCGCTTTTGATCGGATTCTGAAGGTGGCGCGGACGATCGCGGACCTCGCAGCCAAAGAGCAGATCGAGGCAGATCACATCGCGGAGGCGATTCAATATCGGAGTTTGGATCGTGAGAGCTGGGGAGGGTGAGTACTGAACAGGAAGATCTGAAAACTGGATAGAAGAAATATGAAAGAAGGCTTGTATATACAATAGTGGTTTAATACATTTAGTTATTACCATAGTTGAATGAAAAATACCGTGAAAACATCCCTCCTGTTCCTTCCTTTTTTGTTGATGTTAGGACTTCCTACTTTCGGCCAGTACGAGTTGGAGAAAAAACTGTTTACAGAAGAGTATGAACGTGCAAAATCTAACTTCAAAGATGCAGCTGAAGCGCGGCTTATAGAAGGAGAACTCAAAAACTACCTTCCCGCCTTTGTATCCTATTTGGATAGAATAAATTCCTACCAGCAAGTCGTCAATCAAAGGATTGATTCCTTGGAGGAAGCAGAGTCTTGGCCCCAACGCTTAGAAGACTACGCGTCAGACCCTCGTTTTACCATTATATCTCAAGTTCGCTATGCAAGCACTCGAGATGGAACAGGGATAAAAGCAGTTATTCGCTATGAAGCACAAGATAGAATAGCTCCTCCTCAAGAAATATCGAGCCTCTTCGAAGGCCTAAAAGATTTTCCTCCTATTATTCAGTCCAAAATGACTTTGGGAAGGAAAAATGGCATCCAAATACCTGTAGAACTCCGTCCCGATTCTGTACTGTGTATTTACGATGGTATTTCTATGTTTTATGGTAAGAAGCAAGCCCTACCTTCTGTTTATACCTATAAAAAAACACATGCTTATGCTCCACAATATACCTGCATAGTTACTCAGACAGCACCGACATCTGAGATTTTTATTCCTAAACGAGGTCTACACCAGATCGAAATTCCTATTTACTATGGGATGGGAGATCTTCTAAAATATGAAGCGGGTGCGGAATTGAGATTTGACGGATTGAATACGCCGATTCTGGAAAACCAGGATGAACTTCCCTATTCAAATGCATTGGTGTTACTCGCTGGTGAGCCATTAAATGTAACGTGGGTCGTAGGCATATCTAATGAATCTTTCCTAAAAGAGGCTGATTTTACTTTTGAGACGTTTTGGGAGCAGATGAACCCTCGCACCAAGCAAGAATATGAGTATAGGCTTTTCGTTTATAAAAA
Source organism: Bacteroidota bacterium (assembly GCA_039820545.1). Classification (GTDB taxonomy): domain Bacteria; phylum Bacteroidota; class Bacteroidia; order J057; family J057; genus JALEFZ01. The sequence continues at coordinate 8,477 of JBCBPW010000126.1, forward strand.
GGATGTAGAAGGGGTAATCTCATTTTTTAGGGAAATGAGGGAAGAAATTGGAGAAGCTATTGAGGCAGGTGAAGCACCAGAGGGTGCCGATAAGTACATTGTAGCGTTTATCACCACCTTTGAGGACATACAGAGGAAACTGAACGATAAAGAAAATGCATCACTTTATCATCTAGCCTTAGCACAACTCGAGTCTAAGAGATATGAACAGGATCGAGATAATCTGTATATATATGATCAGCTATCTCAAAGTCTACAAGCAGACCCTACCAATGTTGACGCATGGAAATTATTGGTGACTTCCTTTCCTTTGGATAAGATTGCGCCAACAGGAACGACTTATCCTCCCCAAAATACAGAAGCACAATTGGTACAGTTGGATCAGTTGCAGTTGAATCAAGACTCCCTTGATCATTGGCTAGATCAGATATATACCTACGGCAAAGACTCGGTGGAGACCTATGAATTTCTAATCAACGTCTACCGACGAAATTATGAGACAGGCTGGGGGTGGAACTGTGAAGAGCCAGGCTGTGCGAAAGCGATGCAGTTGTGTAATGAAATGGTGGAGAAGTTTCCTCAGGATATTCGAGCACATAGCTTAAAAGCAGAGTTTATCGTTTGGCAAAGAATTACCCAGTTATTAAGTGATGATCGATGGGCGCTATCAAATGAAAAGGATTACTTAAAGGAGATAGGGGAAAAACAAAGTCCACTGCCACTCTTATTTGAGGAGCAATCAACTTCTTTTTCTTTACAGGAAGAGAATGTAGTGACAGATTCACAGGAGGTTGCACGTATCCGTAAGAGCGCAGAAGCGATTCTGAGAGAACGAGCAGCCATGCAAGAGCAAGTGAGGACGCTGGCAGCCATGGCAAAAGTAGAAGCACAGATGGTGATCGACCTTGAGCCTAATCACTGGATGGGATATTGGTTAAGAGGTATGGCAAGGTACTGGTTAGGTGAGAAAGTTAAAGCACAGGAAGATTATTGCCGCTCTAAAGACTTGTTTAATCCATTAGATCAGGAATTAGGTCATACGCGTAAACCAACTTCTATTCAGCCCTATTATGAGTTCAAAGAATGTATAGTGGATAAGATGTGAGATCCTGTAGAATGGATCTGTACTAGAGGTAAACTGTACATGCGAATCATTCGTGAAAGCGTCTTCCCTTATGCCCCCGAATACCGAAACAAATCCGTCAACTCCTCCTGAGAAAGCTGGCCTACCCACTGCTCGCCTTCTACGACTGTGAGATCAGCGAGTTCGCGCTTTTCCTGGATCATAGCATTGATTTTTTCTTCGAAGGTATTTTGGGTAATGAACCGATTGACCCAGACATTTTTCTTCTGTCCGATACGAAAGGCGCGGTCTGTTGCTTGCGCTTCTACGGCAGGATTCCACCAGAGGTCGTAGTGGACCACATGATTGGCAGCGGTCAGATTGAGACCTGTACCAGCTGCTTTCAATGAAAGAATGAAAGCCCAAGCATAAGGCTGCGTCTGGAATGTATCCACCAGATGATCTCTCTTCTTGCGGCTGAGGCCCCCATGCAAGAAGAGCGGAGGCTCTGGAAAATGGGTAGCCAACAGACGATTCAACAATTCCCCCATCTCTCGATACTGCGTAAAGATCAGCACCTTTTCTCCCTGTGTACGAATCTGTTCCAACAGATTGAGAAGAAGTTGCGCCTTGCCAGAGAGCGTAGGATCTATTTCCTCTTTTTTGAGATAATGAGAGGGATGGTTGCAGATCTGTTTGAGAGAGGTAATCAGTTTGAATACCATTCCTGCCTTAGTAATCCCATCATTTTCTTCAATTTGTTTGAGCATCGTATCTACCACCCCTTCATAGAGAGCGGTTTGCTGAGGGGTAAGGGTGCAAATCTGGTTTTGACTGATCTTTTCAGGTAAGTCAGAGATGATACTTTTGTCCGTTTTCAGGCGACGGAGGATGAAAGGGCCTGTGACTGCTCGGAAGCGTTTCAATTGCTCCTTGTCTCGATCCTTGATGATGGGCTCTACAAAGGATTTTTGGAACTTCTTGAGACTACCCAAATAACCCTTGTAGACAAAGTCAAAAATGCTCCAGTACTCGGAAAGGCGGTTTTCGACGGGTGTCCCACTCATGGCGATGCGGCTCTGTGCCTTGATTTTCTTCAATGCCTTTGTCTGAGAAGTCCCTGGATTTTTGATGGCTTGCGCTTCGTCTATGACGAGAAGCCGCCACGGAGATTTACTCAATAGTTTCTGGTCGGATCTCGCCACGCCATAGGTCGTCACGATGGCATCATAGGAGGGGATATCTAGCTCGCGATTGGGTCCATGAAAAATACCCACTTTTAAGTGCGGCGCAAACTTCTCAAACTCTCGTTGCCAATTGCTGACCAAAGGGGTAGGCACGACGATGAGTACCTTTTGAGTTTGAAGTGCCTTTTCTTCTGCCAGTTTTGTGATGATTCCGATGACTTGTAGGGTCTTGCCCAGCCCCATATCGTCTGCGAGGATAGAGCCAAATCCCAACTGATCATTTTTGTAGAGCCAGCTATAGCCCCGCAATTGATAGGGACGAAAAGTCGCTTGTAATGCCGCAGGAGGTGCTGTCTCTTCCTGCCGCACCAGCTCTTGGATTTGCTTTTTGACTTCCTCACTCAAACTGATTTTGCTCCCCTCATAGGATTCTGCGATGGCTGCTTGCAGGAGTTCTTCCTCGGTCATCTTGGGAGGATTCATGAGCTTTTTGATCAATGCCTGCATCTCTTTTTCATCGATGAGGACATAGGAATCACGGATTTTCACCAATCCCTTAGCATTAGCAACTTGTTCCATGAATTCTTTGGGAGAAATCATTTGATCCCCCAACGCCACCTGCCAGTCAAAACTCAGCATCTCAAACATGTTGACATGCCCGCCAGATTCAGATGCAGGTGCAGAAGAGTCCAACGAAAGCGAGAGCTGGGGCTTCAGGATTTTTTGTAGAGACTTGGGAAGTAGGATGCGGATGCCGATGAGTTCCAGCACAGGAATGATCTGCGTGAGGACTTGAACAAACTCTTCAGAATCCAATCGCACGGGCTTCTTTCCCTTGTTGGCAATGGCAGCTTCGATGTGCGGAATGTAAGCATGAAGCAGGGCGAGATCCTGAAGGATCAGGAGTCTTTGCTGAGTGTAGGTGTCGTCTTCAAAGAGATCTGCCAAAGGAATGATCTTTCCCAGAGCTTCATTTTTATCCTCTATGGCAAAGTGTAAGTCGAAGGAAGTCTCTTTTTCTTCGATCTGCAGCAGGGGCACATAATCCTTTTCGGTGAGGTAGAAGGGAGAAAGCCACTGCTGGATAAGGTAAATGGTATCAGCCGTTTCGAATAGGCCATGTTCTTCTCGCCAGTAGTGGTTGCCCATGAATAGGTTGATCGTCGGTTGGAGGTCGTAGTTGTCAGAGTAGGACAGTTGGGGAATCAACCATTTGACCAGCGCATCAAACAGCCAGTTGAACTGTTCTTGAATGGCGAGAAAGTGGGGCTTCTGTTGGGGCGTTTCTAGACAAAGCCAATCGGATGGGAAGGCAGACAAGTATTGTGTGACGATCTCCCGCGTGGGAGAATCAATCATAGCAGGCAGCCAGCGGAGGTACATGTCTCCATCGAGCGTCTGCACGACCTGGGGAACGAAAGTAGACTTTTCTAGTACATGCTGGATGAATTCGAAGATGGATTTCAGCAGGCGTAACTGTGGGGTCTGGTGTAAGGCATCGGTGAGGTGAGCTTCCTGCAAAAGGGCATCTAGGGTGAGGGGATGTGTGCGCGCTGTATCCTCTCGTAGAAATGCCTGAAGCTTTTGAGGATCTTCTCCATCTACAAAAAACTGAAAATCAGAGACATGCTGAAGCATTTGTGTGTCGAGATCTTCGACAGGATAGCTGTATTTTTTCGCAGGCTTACTCAGAGATTTGTAATAATCATCTAGGATCTTCTTGAAGCTTTTCCCAGGGAAGAAGGGTGTTTGGGATGAAAGCAGGCCAAAGATGCGTTCTCGACTGGGCTGGATCTGGCTGAAGTCTATTTTGGCTTCGACTTCTTCCATCGTAGATGGCTCTTGGACTTGTGGCTCCGCCAGCATGGCGTGTTCTACCGAAGCAATGAGTGCTTTCTGCGCGCCAGAGGCTGTCAGGCCACGATTCTCCAATTCTTCGATGATGTCCAGCCCTCGGAGTAGAAAGACCCAAAAAGGATTCTTGTCAATCTCCTGTGAGATCAGGTAGATGACGGCTGCCAGATGCTTACAGGGCGTGGCATAGTCGGGACATGAGCAGGTACCTTTCAGATCTGACCAGCTTCTAGGAAAGATATGAATATGTGCTGCTTGTAACTGCTCGTCAAGGCTAGGGGGGAGTTCTCTGTTGACGAGTTGTGAAAGCAGGAAGGGATTATCGAGGATGACTTGTAGGATATCGGCTTTTTGGGAAGGAGTAAAAGGTTTAAACTGGATCACTTGTCGATAGGGACGGGGGCGGGACCCTTGTACCGTAGCTTCAATGCTCTGTGGCGTCACCAGGATCTCCTTTACGGCACCTTTATTAGCGTAGCTTCGCCCACGTGGGAGGCGGTTACTATGATCGATACTTTGGAGGGCTTTGAGAAACTGCTGCCCCCACCATGTATTGCCGTAGGTTCTTCGCATAGACATAGGATTACAGGTGCATATTAGTGTATTGTGAGGAAGGATGAAAGGAGAATGCTTGGAGCAGGGCGTCTATATAGAAAAACTTTGTTTTGGGTATATGCAGATTCTGATTAGGGATGCTGCGATCGGGTCGTTTATGACGAGCTATTTTCCTTGGCTATTGGATGTCAGGATATCAGAGACATCGGCTGAGTGGTTGGCAGGAGCCTGAGAGAGGGAGGTGTTGCGTAGTTTGATGACTACGCATAGCTCAAGATAGCAATACTTATTGACACATAGTCACCTCTATCACGCAATAAAAAAGTGTGTATACGTCAACTTTTGAGGCTTAAAAGGGTACAAAAGGATGTTGCAGCCTATGATATTGCGCTTTTGCTATAGGGCTATTGACGTATATACGTTATATTTGGAGTATATACGCCATATGGCGTATATACAGATGATATTGTAGCCAATCAAAAAAAACAAAACTCAGAAAAATAAAAGAGAAATTGTTCTGGCGGAAAATTCTCTGAAAATCAAAAAAATTAATGAAACATGAGTTCAAATAAAGTGGAGTTGAGAATTGTGAAGATTACTGGAGAAGTAGGAAAAGGAATATATATCTCTGAAGATGTATTTTCACAAGAACGAATTGAAATAATTTTATCAGGCAAACAAAGAATGAATTTTTTCCAACTGCCCGTAGAATCTATGATTTATGCAGCAGTTGGTTATTCAGATAAAAATAATGCTCGGGGACGATATATTCACACATGGCGAGACCCAATGAGAATGGACAATACCGAAACTTCACTTGAAAAGGAAAGAAAAGTGTTAGATGCGAAATTTAAAGAAATTTACGGAGTTGATAAATTCGACTATATCAGAGTTTATAGCGAATCGAAAAAATTTAAGGATTGATGCTAATGAAATCAAAACTGATTCAAATTGAAAAATCAATAAAATAATGAATTAAAAAACAAGAAAGACTGGCTACAACAACGCATAAAACGGTCATGCCCAGCAAAAGCTAGTCACGCCATTTATGCACGGTCGTTATAGCCAATACAAGACAACACAAAACTAAAAGTGTATGACAAATTTTTGTTTAATTCACGGAAGTGCCCATGGACCTAAAGGCTGGAAATCCTTACAATCTGAACTTGCTAAATACGAATTCACTTCAACTGCGCTCGAACTGCCTTTAGATAAAGGAGATGAACCAATAGATGCTTATGTAGATTATCTAGAGAAGGATTTAGAAAATAAGGATATTGATATTTCTGAGTCGATAATCCTTGCTCATTCTTCTGGCTGCATGTTTTTGCCATTGATAGCTAATCGTTTAATCGAGAAAAACGAAAAACCAATGGGAATGATATTTTTAGCTGGATTTGTGCCTGTTTCGGGAAAAAGCCTTATGAACGAAGCGTTAAACGATAAAACAATGATGAATCCAAATTGGATTGGTAAAAATCCCATGAACGATGAAGTTGCAATAGAATTTCAATTTCATGACTGTGAAGAAAAGCTGTTAAAAGAATCACTATCAAACCGTGTTTTCTTTTTTGCCAAGAAGGCAATGGAAAATAACTACCCTTTATTCAATTATCCGAAAATTCCGATTGGCTATATTACTTGCACAGAAGACAGAACATTTACCAAAGAGTGGCAAAATAGAGTTGCCAGGGAAAGATTGAATATTTCGCCTAAGCAGATTAATACAGGACATTGCCCACAAAATTGTAATCCAAGTAGGTTGGCTGAAATTTTAAATGTGTATGCAGAAGAAATGTACTCAAAATTATAATGAAAGTACCGGCTACACCGTCCCGCATAAATGCCCATCGCCTCCCTACGGTTCGACTACGGCATTTATGCGGGACGTTGTGGCTAATTTGAAAAAAATGAAAACACTGATTCTATTTTTATCGATAATGACTTTTGGACTGACACCACCCCAAAAGACTGAAAGCGGAATTGAAATTTTTCAAGTAAAAAAAGCGTATCCTGACTTTACCAAAAAGGGGAAAACTGAATGCTACTATTGTTTAGACTTGAAAACTGAAGATTTATTCGATAAGCCATTGCTGACAGGTAAAGACATTAAAGAATTTGACTGGACTAATCAGCAAATTGAACTTACCGAAGAAGCAAGACAGAAACTAAAAGACTTAGAAATTCCACTCCAAGGACTTCCAGTCGCAATGGTGCTAAATGGAGAGATGATTTATGGATTTTGGTTCTGGAATGAAGTTTCGTCCTTTGGGTGTGATAGAGCTTACACTTATCCGAGACTTGACTTTAAAATCAAATTTGGACTTCCAAAATCAAACACCTTTGGGCACGACCCTAGATTTGACGAACGCTTAGAAAAATATTTAAACGAAAAGAAATAAAAACTAGCCACAACATTTAAGCATTAAAGGCTGGGGCACGCCTTGCGGCCCCGTCCTTTAATGCTTTGTTGGACGTTGCTCTTGGGGCAGCAGGCTATGGGGGAGCAATATTTGAGTGGGGTCGGAGGGATGATCTGTGGCTGTAACAAGGCCAGCTGGAATGGGCATTGTGGGGAAGAAAAAGTGAAATAGCTAAGGTCCATCTTGGGTTTAGTAGGTTGATGATCAGGGTAAATCATGCGTTTGGACATGGCGATGCCTAGCCTGTCGTGGGGCTTCAGGATGGTCATTGCGCGGGAGTTGGAACCTGTACGCGCGGGGGGCTGCGCGCAGTCGGTGCTAGGCCACGGCGTAGACGCATGCGTCCAGTTTTGCAGCAGGGGCACTGCCCAAGGTCAAGCCCAATTACCTCCTTGAGTTTCTCCTGCCAGTCTTTCTGCTGGGGCTTGGGGGTGGTTCGACTTCAAGGCTCTCTCTGGCTTGTGCCAACGCTTGGGTCTTGCTGCGGCCAGCTAGGATGCCATAATGCCTCAAACGGGTGAGGATGTGCAGGCAGAAGCGCCGTAAGAACTCGGTGGCACCGAGAGTCGTCAGTCCCTTTTTGCCGACCATTGAAGAGGTAGCCCTGTGGGCGAGTCCCTCGGTAGTACACCCGCAACTCTGCCAAAATACTGCTAGGTAAGACCACATCGCGATCCTTGAGCGAGAGGAGGTATTCGTGAAGTTCATCCTGCTCGACATTGACTAGAGATTTACCTATCTTGATTCCCAGTGTGCGTACCGAACGGCAATAGCTCGCGATGGTGCTCTCAGCGTAGTTTACCAGTGCCATCCGCTCAGACATATGGGTCAATACCTGATCCAATCCGTTCTTCTCAATTACAGTTGCTTTCATAAGACTTTACTTTTCGGTTAAGTGAAAAGCCTTATGAAAGCACTTTTTGCATCAATACCATGGGACTGCCCGAAGGGCTTCGTTCAACAAGACGTACAGTGCATATTTTTCGGGAGGTACACTATACGCAAATCATTGTGCTTCATTGAAAGAAACAAGTCATCATGTTCAGCTCAAAGCCCTACTTAGATATTGATAAGCTGG
>JBCBPW010000127.1:0-15609 GCA_039820545.1 Bacteroidota bacterium
ATTCCAAAGTTCGTCAAATTTTTTTCTACACCCGCATCATGAGATGGAAGGAGGAGTACATATCCTTTAGATTTTTTTTGTCTAAATAAGCCATGAAGCGTCCTGACTGCGGAAATATCCGTGTGGATTCCCGCAGTAGATTTTCCCTCCTCTACGTCATTTTCCTTAAACATCGTATCGCCCACAAACCAGATCTCACCTTGATCGGTCTTCAATTCTACAGTCAGGGAGCCAGGTGTATGTCCAGGTGTATGGTATATGCGAAACGTCTTGTCAGAGGTCAGAGATAAAGCAGGACCCAAGAGCGATTCTTTTGTTTTTGGGGATAAAAGAGGCTCCACACCACGTAATTCAGCTCCATCGAGAAATCTACAAGGTACACTCCCAATATTCTGCGCGTTGTCTAGATCTCCTTGTCCTACATAGGTCGGAATATCGAGCATACGAATGCCCGCGGTATGGTCAAAGTGTAAGTGAGTGATGATGGCTGCCTGAATATCGGTTTGTTGAATACCCGCCTTGGCTAAGCGATGCTCCAGCTTTTCCTCCTCAAGTATCTGTACACGTGCCATGCTCCGACAAATACGACCTGATACAGGATCACATGACCAGGATTCGGGATCGTTCCAATCGGACGCCCCGCCTGTATCAATGATGAATGTCCCCTTAGGGTGCTGCACGACGTACGTCCAAATAGGCATCGGTTGTACGAATTGATCATCCTGCAAGATGGCACCGAATCGACGCGTGTAGGGGGTATTTTCAGGAAGACATCCGTCATGGTGACAGGACTTGATCTGTATTGTTCCAGTAGGGAGGGCATGTACAGTCACTGTGTCTCCTTCAATGGTAAAATCAGCCTTCACAGGTTGAGGTCTAGGCTGTAACACGGGGACCTCTCCCGCAGGCTGGGTGATAGAGTAAACAAATATTCCTCCGCCGATTAGTGTAAGCAACACTGTGATGAAGAGAATGAGGAGAATCACTTTAAGTTTCATATAAATAATTATGAACAATGTTTATTTTTAATTTAAAGTAAATTTAAGTTGAATTGTTTATGGATCACTTGACAAATGGTAAGTTTTTTAGGTGTCGAGAATGATGGGATCAGGGGAAAGGGTTATGTTGCAGGATGATGAAAGAAGACCTGGACATGAAGGATCGAAATTTAGATTTGACAATTGAAGACTTTCAAAAGCTGCTGGAAAAAGGAACCTCCCTAGTCATCCGACAATTTGAGCACATGTATCAGCAGAAGGCGTATCACACTTTTCCTCCTCAGGATGTAGCCCAATGGTTTGATGAGCCAGTACCCCATAAAGGAATGGATCTAGACGAGCTCCTAGAGGAAGTTAAGGAAAAAGTGATGGATACAGCTACGGGCAATCTGGGCCCTCATATGTACGCCTATGTGATGGCAGGTGGTACGCAAGTCTCTATCGTAGCGGAGCAACTGGCAGCGACGATTAATCAAAATGTGACCAAGTGGCATTTGGCTCCTATTCTGAGTGAGATTGAAAAACGGGTAGTCAAGTGGGGAGCAGAAATGATGGGGATTCCTGGCGAAGTAGGGGGCGTATTCACGAGTGGAGGCTCTTCGGCCAATCTTGCAGGTCTTACAGTCGCACGAAACATCTTTTTTGAGCGGAAGGAGATTCGGAAAAAAGGGCTTTTTGGACAGAACCCCTTTCGTGTATACGCTTCTAAAGAAGTGCATGGCTGTGTCGACAAGAGCCTAGAGCTTCTGGGAATAGGGACCGACCACTTGTGCAAGGTCGATACGAATGCAGATTATACGATCAACTTAGAGATGCTGGAAGCACAGATTCTATCAGATCTTGCTTCTGGCTTCCAGCCTTTCTGCATCGTAGGCACAGCAGGCACGGTCAACACGGGTGCCATTGACGATCTGGTTGGACTGCATCGGCTAGCGAAGAAGTACGACTTGTGGTTTCATATAGATGGGGCCTATGGCGGATTGGTTGCGGGTTTGGATAGCTTAAAAGAAGCCTACAAGGGCATTGAACTGGCTGATTCCCTCGCAGTAGATTTTCACAAGTGGTTGTATCAACCTTTCGAGGCGGGCTGTCTCATCGTCAAGGACTGGCAGACACTGAGGCGAGCATATTTCAAGCAAGCGGACTATTTGGATACTTCGCTCGAAACAGATGAGGGAAGACTTGACTTTAACGAGCATTACTTCCAACTCTCCCGCAATGCCAAAGCTTTCAAGGTATGGATGAGCCTCAAAGCGTATGGGTCGCAAGCGATGAAGGGGATGATCCAAAAAGACATTGACCTGGCGCAGTATCTTGCAGATCGTGTGGAAGAGGCACCTGATTTTGAGCTGCAAGCGCGATCGGACCTGGCCATTGCCTGCTTTCGTTATACGGGAGACCTCACGTCTGAGTCCGACATCATAGATCTCAACGAGCGACTTATCCCTGCGTTGGAAGCAGACGGTCGCGTGTTCATTACCGGGACTCGTTTGAAAGGAACCTTTGCGCTCCGCGCTTGCTTGATCAACCATCGCAAGACAGAAGCAACGACGGATTATTTGTTAGCAGTCATTCGAGAAGTAGGGCAAAAGATACGGAAATCCTCCTCGGAGCTTCACAAACAGGCTTAGATTGAGATGGTCTTTACCAGGAAACGGGGAAAATAGGGTCTACATAGCCTTATTTTCCTCAGTTTCATTTATATTCATTCGAATATCGAAAACCTATACACACAATGAGACGACTCCTTGGCTTCTTGCTGCTCCTTTCCACAGTGGGACTGTGGGCGCAACCCTGTGATACTTCACAAGTAACATCTTCCGCCATCACCCTTCTTTCGGTAGATAGTGAGAATGGCAACCATCCTGCTGTAGATATGCTAGATGGCGATCCCAATACCTATTTTCAGACCAATGGCAACGACCCTTTTCCGCATGAGATTATCCTGGATTTGGGAGGAAGTAAAAATATCAATCAACTGACCATTCGGCCTAGACAGGATCAGACGCAGGGTCGTTTGAAGGATTATACGATTTACATATCAGATGATCCTCAGGCATGGGGAGATAGGCAAGCGCATAGCCAGGTCTTGTACGACTTCAATACTGATCGAGATCAAAAGGTAATAGATTTTGGGGCAGTGAGTGGGCGGTATGTACGTCTCCTAGGACTCTCTACAGATGACGCTGCGAGGCCTTATAGGTGGACTATTTCGGAGTTAGAGATTTGGGCAGATAGCTGTGCTACGATCTCACACATCAATCAAACCCTGGACTTTGATTTGCCCGATAAGGCTAAATCCATCAGAGAGCCGATACCGCTGACTGCATCTGCTACCTCAGGTCTATCTGTCAACTTTGAGGTAGTGTCTGGACCTGCAGTGATTGATGGCGGGAAATTATCCTTTACAGGAGAGGGGAAAGTACGGGTACGCGCTTTTCAGGAAGGGGATGGAACCTATTATCCTGTATCTACCCAACGTGAGATTCAGGTACTTGATCCCTCCAACTATCCTCCAGCAGTGGATGTCAGTGTGCATGAACTATATCCTGTCGAGATGTTTACGCTCAAGCCCTATCCTGTGTATGCCTATGTGGAACTGGTAGACGAGGAGCTTTTTGAAATTGATACGGTTGTATTTGAGATTTCGGGTAAACGGTACATAGCTGAAAAAGAAGGCAATGCTTACCGCATCAATTGGCAGCCTGAAAAGTATGGCTTGAAGCGCTTCTATACCAAGGCCATCACCAAAGATGGAGTTGCGACTATTGATTCTCAATTAATCGTTGTGGCCACGCCTTTATTGGATCGCACAGCGCGCGCCTTCTATGGGGATGTCATCCAGTTTGGTGGAGAAAATAGCCGATGGCTCACGAAATCATTTGAGCTTCCGACCCATGTCGGTGTCTATGATTCTCTGCATGCACGCTTCTGGACAGAGTGCCCCAATGTCAATGGTGGCTGTGACGACTGGGACCGACTGGCATGGATCGAGGTGCAGAAACCCAGTGGAGAGTGGGTAGAGATCATTCGATACATCACCCCTTATGGCAAAGGATGTAACAGCTCCATTGACCTCACCGACTACATGGGAATTCTACATGGAAAGGTGAAGTTCCGTATGTTCATTGACACTTGGGGAACAGGCGGCTGGGATGTCAACTTGGAATTGGATTACTTCAAAGGGGCACCTGATCACGACTATTCTCAAGTAGATGTCTTGTGGAAGGGGGCTTACTCCTTCGGAAACCTCGCCAACCTTCAACCTGTAGAAATCAAAGATTATACGTTCAGGGAAGATGGAAGTGCGCCGCGGCTGCATCTAGTGACGACAGGGCACGGTTGGGGACAAAACAATACCAGCAATGCAGCAGAGTTTTTGCACAACATTCACCATGTATATGTGGATCAGACCCCCACTTTTGTACAGGACCTTTGGGCGGACTGCAATCCGAATCCTGACGGCTGCCAGCCACAGTTTGGTACATGGGAGTTTGATCGTGCAGGCTGGTGCCCTGGTGCCATCGCCAATCGCTATATCTACGATCTGGAAACTTACCGAACGCAAGGAACGATCAATCTGATGTATCGTTTTGACAGTTCCTATGTGGATTATTGCCATGTAAACAATCCCAACTGTATCAGTGGCGTGACGTGTAGCAACTGCAACGATGGCTACAATCCCTTCTATCAGGTTTCTGCCAACATCATCACGTATTATGATTCTATCACACCGACTGCCCCAGAGGTACGTACCCAAAATGAAGCTGTCGCAGGTACACAATTTAATTTTGAGATTGTCCCTAATCCAGCTACTGAAAGTATAGAACTAGTAGTTGCAGGGACAAAGGCGCTACTGTCATGGAGCCTGATGGATCTATCGGGTAGAGTGATCATGGGGAATGAAAGTATGACTTCACAAGCTCTGAATGGGAAAGTGTTGGACATTTCTTCTCTTCCTATAGGTCTTTATATGATCAGGGTGGTGTCTGGAAATGAGGTGATGACCAAGCGTTTGATCAAGGAATAAAAGGATAGATAGGTTTTTGCCTTAAACAAAGGGAGTAGATGGTAAAAGATCTACTCCCTTTATTTTGAGAATCTGTCCAATTCGAGGACACCATTCTCTATGAAAAGTTCGACAAAAATAATATCTTATGAAGGATCTAGCATGTATTACTAGATAAAAGCTTTGGTACTTAAAATTCATTCCATGAAAAAACACTTATCCCCATTGATGGCCTTGATGTTCATCCTCTGTTGGTCTGCTTTTCCAGGAGAACCTTATTTCTCATTTTCTGGCTTAGCGTCAAATGAAATTGCAACTGATCCTGGCTTACCTTTACTCCCCTCCACACCTTATTCCTATACTACAGACTCTGCTTTATTATCGGAGCTTCAATTAACCTGGAATACTGGCTACGAACCTGTAGGCACTGCCAAAATCACGGATGATGGCGCTACTTTAGGGCGTGTATTATTTTATGATAGGAGGCTATCTGATAATTATAAAATTTCATGTGGATCTTGCCATAAGTCAGAGTTTGGGTTTGCTGATTCTGCACGTTTTAGTAAAGGATTTAAGAATCAGTTAACCAAGCGTAACTCTATGGGACTCGCTAATGTAATGCATCAACCTGCTAAAAAATTCTTTTGGAGTGGGACAGCAGATACCATACAATCTCAAGTCCTAGCCGCGCTCCAGTCTGATGTTGAGATGGGAATGAATCTGGATACTTTAGTAAAGAGAATTGCAGATACAGATTTTTATCCCCCTTTATTTGAGAGAGCCTTTGGTAACAGCCAAGTGACGCCCGATAGAGTAGCAGGCGCGATTGCACAGTTTACACTTTCGATGACTTCAACCAATAGCAAGTTCGATATTGGCTTCTTACGCTCAGGTCAAAATTTAACGGGATACTTTCCCAATTTTACGGCTCAGGAAAGTAGAGGAAAACAAGTATTTACCAACAATAGATGTCAATATTGTCACTCTGGGACAAACTTTACGATGACGGTTCCCATGAATACTGGATTAGAAATGGTTTACGATGATAAGGGTTTAGGTGCGGTAACGGGACTACCAGACGATATGGCAAAATTTAAAGCACCACCTCTTCGCAATGTTGCGCTCACAGCTCCCTACATGCACGACGGTCGGTTTAAGACCTTAGAAGAAGTGGTCGATCACTACAGTACAGAGATTGAGCCACATCCCAATTTGCACCCTTTCCTTGATCATTGGGGCTTAGGACCTAAACGTTTTCTGTTTACCCAAAGAGAGAAAGAAGATCTGATTGCCTTTCTCCATACCTTGACAGATCCCTATTTCATCACAGATCCTCGCTGGCAGGATCCATTTACGGTCAGCGAAATTTTTGATGTGCCTATTTATCCAACAGATACCTTGGGTATTCGAACGGTCTCGATGGATGATACGAATCCAGATCTTGACGATCAAACTCCGCCCTTGAAGATTTTAGGGAATCCTGTGAGAGATGTGCTAAGAATAGAACTGCTTGCCTCAAGCGTCAATCGAAGACAAGTGGAAATAAAACTTTTGAACTTAGAGGGAAAAGTGGTTCGCTCACTTCAATCTAGGCAGAAAGTGTTAAGTATTCCTGTAGTAAACCTTCCTGCTGGAACTTATGTCCTACAGGTCAAGCATCCTGACTTTGTGCATACAGAGCAGATTGTCAAGCAATGATGAGAAGCATGTAGGATATGTTACATGAAGCATATTTTATGTGTAGAAAAAGAAATAAAGTATAGAAAAAATGTAGTAAGAACTTGGAAAATTTGGAGGATGGGCCTACTTTCGTAATGCGAGGTAGTACTTAACTACCGACTGTAGGAAAGATAGCCAAGCGGTAAAAAAACCAAAGGTGAGGCCTACAGGATTGTTTCACTAAAATGAAAGGAGGTAATCATGACTAGTTCCAGTTTCCAACTAAATGTCAATTTCATCACCCTTAACGCAGCGAAGATTTAATCGCATTGTGATGTGAATTACCTTCGTTAGCTTTTTGGTGAGGCCGTCCCCGGCAATAATCAGAAATTGAGTTAACAAGGAAATATGCCAGTACCGTAGCGGGTACTGGTTTTTTGTTTTTATCTTTCTCAAGTATTTCACATATCATCTCTGGTAGAAGTAGCTGTAGGGGAGGGATGAGATTGTGTCAGAAAAACGATGATATCCTCATAGATAAGCACAGTTTTTGTGCTAATTTTTTAGAGCTGTGATGGTCACTTGGATTTACCTGGTACCATTCTATGTGGGTATGGATGAGATGATCTTCTGTGGAAATAGGCAATACGGGGAAATCTTGCGGAAATTTTCTATCTTTCATAATACACACAGATTCCGTGCGATTACGACTCAACTTTTCATGCTTCACAACGTACCAAAAAGGGAGTTTATCCTAATTATATGCCAGAAAAAAGCCCATTTTTTGAAGATCCATTTGAGAGAGAAGATCGCGCGGACGAATACAATTACGAGTTTGAGGATACCTTTTCGTCGGATTTTCGAAGAGAAGCTGCTATATACTACCAAACAGCTTCGTCTTGGCAGAGGCTATCCAACTATTTCATAGATTCGTTTGCCATCATGGCGTTTGTGGGACTTGTGATGGGCCTGTTAGGAGAAGAATTTATTGTGTTTATCCCCTTTATGCACTTTTTCTACTATGTGATTTCTGAGAAGGTTTGGGGAAAAACATTAGGGAAGCTCATTACAGGGACTTATGTTATTGCAGAGGATGGAGCAGCTCCTACCACAGGGCAGATTATAGGTCGAACTTTAAGTAGGTACATTCCATTTGAAGTATATTCCTGGATTTTTGCCAAATATGGTTGGCATGATACGCTTTCCAAAACACGTGTGATCAAAGAAAACTCTCTTACCTACATTGATCCTGCCCGCCTGGATTGATGAGAAGTTAGATCAGATAAGAATAGTAATATGTAAACTTATACGGTTACGCTTGGGTAGGAGGGGAAAAAACAGACCATGTCCAGCTGAGTTCTGCGTAACCTGAGGAAAGGGTATTGTGTAAATCTATCTCACCTGTCTTCAGGATTTCAGGTCCGAAATGCTCATCCATATTGATGAAGCCCAAATTCCTGTCTTTTAGCTTACTGATAGCTTCTGACACGCCTCCGATTCCTTTGTTGATTGCTTTGCCAGCAAACACCCACTGATTCGCCACTCCCATCAACTTTTCTACATCTTGGATCACCTCAGATCCTTCAAGATAGGTACTGATACTTTTCAGAATATGGCCAACCTCTACAATTTCTGATCGTGTTTGCATGAGCCATAGGCGACATTGGACGCTGTAATCGGCAGGCATTGCTCGTTGCATCGCGATGAGTCCACTTGCTCCTGCCTGATTTTCAGGCGCAAAGTGGATCTCATTATGTGCTGGGGGACGAAGGGTGATGGGATTGTTGGCATCGAAGCCAGAAAGGGTCGTAATCGCCATTTTGGAAGTATCCTCTGGATCACCTGTTGCTACAAGGAAATATAAATTCCAGCGGCGGCAGTGTCGAAGCATTTTTAAGCTGTCAATCTCTAGAAGAATCTGCTGAGCCATAATAGCGACAATCTTGGATAACAATAAGGGCTTTGGGAGACAAAAGACGACAGAGGGCATAATAATGGCAAAGAGTCCCTCCGTCGCTTATTACTTTCCTAATCATACTCAAGGTACATCCTCACATAATATTTCAAACAGGGATTTATACCTAATTGGAGATGCGTATAAATACGGTATTTTGATCTTGAATTGATAAAAAGAAAGCGAGACCTGATAGATCAGGCCTCGCACTTAATAAAAGTATCCCAGTGAAGATTATTGTCCGAACATTTGCTTTACCTTTTTCAAGCCTTCTACCAAACGATCGATTTCTTCCTTGGTATTATAAAATGCAAAACTTGCACGCATGGTACCAGGGACGTCTAATCGCTTCATCAATGGCTGTGTACAGTGATGTCCGGTGCGTACGGCGATGCCCAACTGATCGAGTATCGTACCTGCGTCGTAAGGGTGTATGCCATCTATGAGAAAGCTGATGACGCTGGCTTTTTCCTTCGCCGTACCTATAAGTCTTATTCCCTCGATTTCACTCAACTTCTCGGTTCCATAATCGAGCAGTTCTTTTTCCCAAGCAGAAATCTGCTCATAACCGACAGAGTTGATATACTCGATGCCTGCACCCAAGCCAATTACACCTGCGATGTTGGGCGTACCTGCTTCAAATTTGTGTGGCAAGGAATTGAATGTAGTTTTCTCAAAGGTGACAGTATCGATCATGTCTCCCCCTCCCATATAAGGAGGCATTGCATTGAGCCATTTTTCTTTTCCATACAAAATGCCTACCCCAGTAGGAGCAAACATCTTATGTCCAGAAAATGCGAGGAAATCTACATCTAACACTTGAACATCCACTTTTTGGTGAGGGACCACTTGGGCACCATCTAGCAATACAGGAATGTCTCGCTCGTGTGCGAGGCGAATGATTTCCTCTACGGGATTGATAGTGCCTAGGGAGTTCGAGATATAAACGATAGAAACGATTTTCACGCGTTCATTGAGCATATGGGCGTAAGCTTCCATGTCAAGCTCTCCTGCGTCGTTGACAGGAATCACTTTGATGGTCGCTCCTACCTCCTCCGCAATCAGTTGCCAAGGCACGATGTTGGAGTGATGCTCCAAATAAGAAAGAATGATCTCATCTCCCTCCTTGATAAATGCCTTACCAAAGGAATGTGCCACTAGGTTGATACCTTCTGTGGTTCCTTTTGTATAGATAATCTCGTGCTCGTGTTCCGCATTGATGAGTTCCTGCGCCAGTTTTCGCGTATGTTCGTACGCATTGGTCGCAGTCTGACTCAGATAATGAACCCCACGATGTACATTGGAGTTTTCGTGCTCATAGTAGGCCTCAATTCGATCAATGACCAGTTGAGGTTTTTGTGACGTCGCAGCATTATCGAAGTATACGAGTTCCTTTCCATGCACTTTCTCTTGTAGAGTAGGGAAGTCTTTTCGTATAGCTTGTATATCTAACTTTGTTTTTTCCATTTTTCAGTGTCATTTCTCATGGCTCACCTTTCAGGTGTATCCCTGGAAAAATGAACCATGAATCTCTTAGTATCGTGTGCTGACTAGCTGGTCGATGTATTGTCTGACAGGCTCAAGGCTGATATTTTCACTGACTTCAAGTACAAATGCGTGAACCAATAGCTTACGCGCTGCGGTCTTGTTGATGCCTCTAGCCATCAAATAGAATAATGCCTCTTCATCCAGTCTGCCTGTAGTTGCACCGTGCGAACACTTCACATCATCAGCATAGATCTCCAATTGAGGTTTTGTATTGATTTGCGCATCATCCGAGAGTAGGATGTTGCGATTGGACTGGTAAGCGTTGGTCTTCTGTGCATCTGGAAATACATTGATGCGACCTGTAAATGCGCCCGAAGCTTCGTCGTCCATGATTCCTTTGTACAACTCGTTGGAGAAACAGTGTGGCTTCATGTGATTCACCTGCGTGAAGTTGTCTAGCTTCTGCGTGCCATCTAGGAGATAAGCTCCCATTAGATGTGACTCTGTGTGTTCATCCTTGAGCTTAAAGATCAGATTATTTCGGATAAGATCTCCACTCATCGTGAACACAAAAGTCTTCGCAATTGAATCTCTTCCTTGGTGAATCTCTAGATTATTTACTTGTGAGGCTTCGTTGCCAGCAATCTGAAGACGAATGTGTTCAAACTGTGCACGGTCCTCGACTTTGATCTCCGTCACATCGTTGCGGAAGGAAGTAGCTCCGCCCAGCGTATGGTATGATTCGATGATCTTGAGGGAAGCACCCTCTCCGATGAGAAACATATTTCTATGCTGTATCCCTAGGTCCTTGTCACTCCCTGTCGTGATATGAAGTACCTGTAGCGGCTTTTCAATCATCTTTGCTTTGGGCACATAGACAAACAAACCTTCTCGACCATAAGCGGTATTCATGGCAGTGAAGACATCCTGATCAAAGGGAACGATCTGCCCAAAATAAGCCTCAAACAACTCACGTTCCATACCTTCTAGGTCGTGAAGGGTATTGACGTGGTAGTTTGTGACGGCAAAATCAGACAATTCAGGTGCAAAATATCCATTGACAAAGACGAGATAGTCAGAGTCAAGTTCTGGAATCAAGCGTGCCTGCACCTCTTCTTTGCTTACCTCTCCCTTACCTGCCAAGTTAAGGTTACGCTTGACGAGTGGAGCGAGATTGGTGTATTTCCAGTCTTCCCACTTGCGTGTAGGAATGGTCATTTCTTCCAGAGCGGCGGCGGCTTCTTCACGAGTGGACCTCGCAAGACTCTTTCCATTGACCTTGACGGGCTGGAAGCGAGAGAAAAAGGCCGCTGCTTGTGAATCTATTGTTTGTATAGACATGTGATTCTGTTTAGGGGGTTGAAAGAAACATCAAGTAATTAGACAGCAGGGCTTTCTGCTTTGATCCAGTCGTATCCTTTTTCTTCCAATTCGAGGGCAAGCTCCTTGCCACCAGATTTCACGATGCGGCCTTTGTATAGTACGTGTACAAAGTCAGGAACGATGTACTCTAGTAGACGCTGGTAGTGTGTGATCACAAGGAATGAGCGATCAGGGCTGCGTAGTTTGTTCACAGCCTCAGCCACAATGCGTAGCGCATCGATATCCAAACCAGAATCAGTCTCATCCAAAATGGCCAGCTTAGGCTCAAGCATTGCCATTTGGAATACTTCGTTTCGCTTTTTCTCCCCACCCGAAAAGCCTTCATTTACCGAGCGCTTTGTGAGGTTTTTATCTAGCTCAACAATCTGCTGCTTTTCGCGCATCATCTTCAAGAAAGCGGCACCATTCAAGGGCTCCTCCTCACGGTACTCACGAATGCTATTCACAGAAGTACGTAAGAAGTTGGTCATACTTACCCCAGGAATCTCCACAGGATACTGAAATGCCAGGAAAAGTCCTTCACCTGCACGCTCGTCAGGGTCGAGATCAAGTAGATCCTTTCCATGGAAGGTCACCTCTCCATCAGTTACCTCGTATTCCTCTCTACCTGCCAAAACAGAGGCGAGGGTAGATTTACCTGAGCCGTTGGGGCCCATGATGGCATGTACTTCTCCAGGGTTTATAGTGAGATTCAGACCTTTGAGGATGGGCTGATCTTCGATAGATGCTTGTAAGTTTTGGATGTTGAGCATTATCTATATATGATTTTGGAATGCTATCAAATGAAAAAATGAAGTAATTTTTATCCTACAGAGCCCTCTAGTGAGATGCTCAACAACTTTTGAGCTTCCACGGCAAATTCCATAGGGAGTTGGTTCAATACCTCACGTGCATAACCGTTGACGATCATGGAGACGGCTTTTTCTTCGTCTAGTCCACGCTGCTGGCAATAGAAGATTTGATCTTCCCCGATCTTGGAGGTCGTCGCTTCGTGCTCAACTTGACCACTGGTATTACCTACTTCGATGTAAGGGAATGTATGGGCACCACAGGTGTCTCCGATAAGTAGAGAGTCACACTGAGAGAAGTTGCGAGCGTTCTCGGCATTCTTCATGATCTTCACCAAACCACGATAGCTATTGTTTGATTTTCCAGCTGAGATCCCTTTAGAGATGATCAGAGACTTCGTATTCTTGCCTTGGTGGATCATCTTGGTCCCTGTATCGGCTTGTTGCTTCCCGTTTGTCACGGCCACAGAGTAGAACTCTCCTTCTGAGTTGTCTCCTTTGAGGATGACGGAAGGATACTTCCATGTGATTGCAGAACCCGTTTCTACTTGTGTCCAAGAGATCTTAGAGCGATCACCTTTGCAAATCCCACGCTTGGTCACAAAGTTGTAGATGCCTCCTTTGCCTGTCTCAGGATCGCCAGGATACCAATTTTGTACCGTAGAGTATTTGATCTCCGCATCGTCCATGGCGATTAATTCTACGACTGCTGCGTGAAGCTGATTTTCGTCTCGCATGGGAGCCGTACATCCTTCTAGGTAGCTAACGTATGAGCCTTCTTCTGCCACGATGAGTGTACGCTCAAACTGACCTGTATTTTGCTCATTGATACGGAAGTAGGTGGATAGCTCCATCGGACAACGAACACCCTTAGGAATAAACACAAAAGATCCGTCTGTAAATACTGCTGAGTTGAGGGCAGAGAAATAATTGTCAGCAGGCGGGATAACCGTTCCCATGTATTTCTTCACCAACTCAGGATGTTCCTTCAAGGCTTCGCTAAAAGACATGAAGATGATGCCTTTTTCCGCTAGCTTCTCCTTGTATGTTGTCTTGACAGAAACAGAGTCAATTACGGCGTCTACTGCTACACCTGCGAGCATTTTTTGCTCTGTCAAGGGAATACCCAGTTTCTCAAAAGTCTTCAAGAGTTCGGGATCTACCTCATCTAAGCTGTCCAGCTTTTTCTTGGGCTTGGGAGCAGCGTAGTAGTGAATGTCTTGATAGTTGATCGGAGGATAATCTACATGTGCCCAGGAAGGCTCCTTCATCTTCTGCCAGATTTTAAATGCGCGAAGACGAAATTCTAGCATCCACTCGGGCTCTTCCTTTTTGGATGAAATCAGACGGATAATGTCTTCATTCAGTCCTTTGGGGGCTTTGTCAGATTCAATATCTGTTACCCACCCATATTTATATTTCTGACCTGTTACTTCCTGGATTATCTTCTCATCCTCAGACAGTTCATCAACCGTAAGTACTTTTTCTTCTGCCATTGGGATTTATGTTATGTTTATTTAGACTTATTCTAATCTGTAGAACAAAAAAAAGTAGAATTTGTTTCTGCTTTCTTTCCTTTATTTGGACTCATTCTACTTAAGGAAAAACAAATATAGCAGGAATTTTGAGTACCTAAAATTAGGTAGAGAAAAAAATATAGAAGATTCTTGAAGTAAAGGTCAGGAGATGGATTAAGTCGTTGAATTTTAGATTTTTATGCTGGAATATGATCTATATTAGATACGTTCAAATTTTTGTCCACAAGTGGCTATATAAATAAGATACTATGTATTTAAGACCATCTTTACCACGAAGCAGTGAAGGTAGTATCGTGTGCAGCACCTACTATTCCCCATCCTCCCTCTACATTCGAATAGGGTGATTGAGGGTAGAGAAAAAGAGATTCGAAACCATCGAAACCTGAAGACGCTTGCTCAAATCGATACATCGCTTCAGTCAGCACCGTCAAATCAAAACTCATAGAGTCCGCGATCTGAAATGCCTGCGTAGGGACGTCGAAAAATCGTGTGTTGAGTGA
Source organism: Bacteroidota bacterium (assembly GCA_039820545.1). Classification (GTDB taxonomy): domain Bacteria; phylum Bacteroidota; class Bacteroidia; order J057; family J057; genus JALEFZ01. The sequence goes on from JBCBPW010000127.1 coordinate 14,318, forward strand.
AACCTGAAAGGAATGAACGTCGCCTTCTAGCCCAATCTCGCAATTGGGACAGGCTTGTAGATCTTCAGGCTCATTTGTATGGAAGCCTAGGTTTTCTCCTTGGGTAGATTCTCCTTCATACCAGTACCTAATCGTAACTCGATAAAATGAACTGGTATTTCGCCAATTGGCTTCAAATCGTCTAAAGTTTTCTTGTGTGTCAGATGCTTGTGAGCGTTGTGTGAGGTTGCCAAATGGAGAAGGAATTTCAATTGCAGGTGCCCAAAGGGAGTCTCCATCCCCTGTCAGTGCGAAAGTTTGAATAGACATGCCATGTTCGATCACTTGAGTTGAATCGAGCACGCTGTATGTCTGATCCCTTTGGTAGACAAGTTCTCTCATCATAGAGTCATCTATCACCAGATAGACGACGGCTTGTACATCCTGTAGGGTATCTTCTATTCCCATGATAGAATAGGAACGAGATAGACTCGCTTCCGCTACTTCTCCAGGCTGTAAGACCATGTTTAATACAGGTTCAGATTCGAAACCTGATTCAAATGCATCCGTCAAGTCGGTGGTGCAGGAGATAAGGCAGAAGATTCCTGCTAGTAGAAAAGTGAATGTGATTTTTTTCATGATGAATGACTGATCATCTAAGCCATATTTGGATACCTCCATTGAGAGTAAACCTGTTGATGAGCGCTAAATCTCCTTCTTTATGGAACCATCTGGTGTTGGAATACACGGCGGTCATTTCAAGGGCAATGCGATCCGATAAGAAGTAGCTGATTCCACCTCCACCTTCTACCCACCATTGAAACATCGAAGATTCTCCGCCTTCTACGTCAGGGTTGAGAGATCGAAACGTGGCACGTGTCCAGGAGGGACCTCCAAACAAACTAAGGAAGGGAACAAATTTTTGATTAGGTATAGGGTAAAATCTGATACCAGGAGTCAAAGTCCATAAAAATCGATCTATTTCATAAGAGATGCTGGGCGCGAGATTATTGATCTCATTGAACGTTTGGTGACTCCCGACTTTGAGTTGCAGATTGAGCATGGGATGAAGCGTGTAGCCTCCTAAAAAATTCAAATCGATCTTCCCTTTATTGCTCAAGATATTTCTATTCACATCGAAACTGACATTTCCATTGAGAGCCAAGTTGATGCGCCCCTTTCGGATATGGTCTTGTGCAAAACCGATCTGAATGCTAAGCATGAGGGCAAGAATGAGGAGGATATATTTGTACATGATATGAGGCAATTAAAATTTCCAAGAATAAGAGATAGAAGGTAAAAAGATCGGAGAG
>JBCBPW010000128.1:0-15429 GCA_039820545.1 Bacteroidota bacterium
TCAGTGAACTTCTGGTTATCAGTCTATGTGCTGTTTTGAGCGGTGCTGAAGACTACGAAGAAATCGCAGAATATGGTCGTCAGAAGGAAGAATTTTTGCGCACCTTTCTAGACTTGGATCATGGAATCCCCTCACATGATACCTTTACGCGTGTTTTTCGCTTTCTGGATAAGGAGGCTTTTAGTGGGTGTTTGTATCGTTGGTCTGAGGAAATAGTCTCCTCACTTGATGCACTTCAAATCAATATCGACGGAAAGGTGCTTCGGGCTACGGGTAAGCGAGGCAAGCGTACATCGGGGCTTTGCCTTGTCAATGCTTGGGTAGCCAATCACTGTCTGAGTCTGGGTCAAGTGAAAGTGGATGCCAAGAGTAATGAAAAAACGGCGATTCCGACCATCATTGAAGATATTGACATCGCGGGTTCGCTTGTGAGCATTGACGCAATGGGTACGCATTCAAAGTTTGCCCAGCAAATTCGTAGTAAGGGAGGAGACTATCTGCTGGCCCTAAAAAAGAACCAGAAAGAACTCTATGAACAAGTTTCTGATTGGCTGGAAAGACATCAGGACACACTTGAAAAGCACACTGATACAGATTACGTAGGGGGCAGAATTGAGACCCGCACAACATGGGTATCTCAGGACTTAAGATGGCTCAACGCCCTCGACGAATGGACCGATTGTGCCTCAATCATTATGACCCGCTATGAGCGGAGCTTTAAGAATGAAAAGACCGATCCTAGCTCAAAAATACGGTTTTATATCAGTAGTGCCAAGTATGATGCGCCGAAGTTTAACACCGCAATACGATCACACTGGAGTATTGAGAACCAACTTCACTGGTATCTCGACGTTGTTTTTGTCGAAGATAAACAGAGAGTCAGAGAAGGAAATGGACCCGAAAATATGGCCACCCTTCGTAAATTGAGCCTTCAACTCCTTATGCAACAAAAAACTAAAGGTATAAGTGTAAAAAAGCTCAGAAAGCGAGCAGCATGGAATGATGAGTTTCTCATCTCGACCATCTTGAAGATGGGAAACCTCTTTTGATGCGTTTAACCTAATGTTTATCTCTCAGTCAAAAAATTTATCTCTCTTTTTCCTAAAGGGTAAGGAGATAACATTCAGTTAATATTGCATTGCTTAACTTGAGCCCGTTATTCCTTATCAACCTCAACGATTCTTTCTTATGAAAAGACTTGTTTACACATTTTTCATGGTGCTAGCCACCATCGGTTTGAGCTTCGCTCAGACAAACTTTAGTGTCTCTGTAGGGGGCGCAGGCCTTTCTTTCAGCCCTGCGAACCTCACCATTACAGCAGGTGACAGCGTGACCTGGACCAATGCAGGTGGCTTCCACAATGTCAATGGAAGTCAGGCTGTCTACTCCAGTAATCCTGAAAGCTTCTCTAATGGAGGCGCCTCTAGCGCAGGATGGACCTATGGCTATCGCTTCAACACGCCTGGAACCTATGATTACCAGTGCGATCCGCATGTAGGTGCCAATATGGTCGGGCAGATCATCGTCCAAGCAGCTACGCTTCCCTTGTATGATATCGCCACTGTGCACACAGAAGACGTTGCAGGTGTAGCGGATTCGCTAGGTGTAGAATGCGAGCTACGCGGAGTGGTATACAGCATCGACTTCGATGGCAACAACGGATTCTCCTTCTACATGCAAGATCCCACAGGAGGCATTAACGTATTCAACTTCAGTGATGTCTCAGGATACACGGTAGCGATTGGAGACTCTATCCATGCGACAGGTGAGATCGACCAATTCAATGGACTCACAGAGTTGTTCGTAGATTCTATCGCGCTCATTTCTCAAAACAACTTCATCGCCTTACCCGAAATCGTCTCTACGCCTGATGAATCTACAGAAGGTAAGTACATCAAAGTAGAAAAAGTATGGCTGACGGATACAGCAGAGTGGTTGGGTACAGGTGGTTCTTTCAATGTAAACGTAACCAACGGCGTAGATACCTTCCTTCTTCGTGTAGATGGAGATACAGAAACTGCGGATCTGCCCGCTCCTCGTTTTGTAGACACCCTGAATGTCTCAGGTGCCAGTGCACAGTTTGACAACTCTGCTCCTCGTACAGAAGGATACCAGATTTTCCCTCGATTCAACTCTGATATCGTCTTCCTAAATGCAGAATGCACACCTATCTACCCTATTTCTTTGGTACATACCGAAGATACAGCAGGTGTAGCAGACTCCATAGGTACTGTATGTGAACTGCGCGGTGTGGTACACTCTATAGACTATGATGGAAATAATGGATACTCCTTTTACATCGCAGACAACACGGGCTTCATCAATGTATTTGACTTCAACGATGTATCTGGATACCAAGTGACGCTGGGAGACTCTATCCATGTCATTGGTGACATCCTTCAGTTCAACGGATTGACGGAGATCGGCCCTGACTCTATCGCTTTGATCTCTCAGGGAAATGCCTTGCGCGAGCCCATCGTCGTGACGGAGTTCAATGAGGGCAACGAGTCCTTCCTGGCAACCATTGAGAATGTCTTCATCGTAGATCCATCTGACTGGAATACAAGTGGTTCTTTCAATGTAGACTTCACCAATGGTGCAGACACATTGACCATCCGCATCGACTCTGATACAGACATCTCAGGTCTGCCTGCACCTGCAGTGACAGATACCTTCAACTTTACAGGTATCATCACGCAGTTTGACAACAATGGTTCTCCATTTTTAGACAGATACCAGCTATTGCCTCGCCTCCAGACAGATATCGATACGATTAGTATGGGTGGACCTGCACCTGTAGATACAATTCCTGTCTACACAATAGGCTTGGTCAATACAGAAGATGCAGACGGTGCAGCTGATTCCCTAGAAGTAGAATGTGAGCTACGTGCAGTGGTCACTAGTACAGATTTCCGTGGGGGCAATGGACTGACTTTCACCATGGAAGATCCCACAGGTGCCATCAGCGTATTCTCTTTTAATGATGTATCAAATTATGAGGTGACCATCGGTGACTCTATTCACGCTATAGGAGAAATCGACCAGTTCAATGGTCTGACGCAGCTCAACGTAGACTCCATCGGCTTGATCTCTCAAGGAAACAGTGTCAGTGACGCACTAGTCGTGACGGCGCTGGATGAAACAACAGAATCAGTGGTCGTCACTTTAGAAAATGTCTTCATCGTAGATACCGCAGAATGGCAGACTTCAGGAGGTTCTTTCAACTTCCGCGTTTTCAATGCCGCTCAGGATACCTTTACCGTCCGTGTAGACAGTGATGTTACCTTGTTTGGTACGGCTGCTCCTGGTGTCAATGATACCTTGACTATTACAGGTGTCGGTGGCCAGTTTGATAACTCTAGTCCTTTCACGGAAGGCTATCAGTTGTTGCCACGTTTCACGGAGGACTTTGTTGTGGATGCATTCGTTACGTCTGTCAACCCTGATTTGAATACACAGATCCGCGTTTATCCGAATCCCGCGAGCGATCTTCTCATCGTAGACGCTGACGGTCTGAATCTAGAGGCAGTACGTCTAGTAGATATGATGGGCCGTGAGGTAATGAAAGTGATGGCGAATCAAACACGTGCCAACATGGATGTCGCTCGCCTAAAGGCAGGTGTATACACGATCATTGTAGAAACACGTGAGGGACGCGCAGCACGTCAAGTGATGATCAGAAAATAATGACATAGTTCCAGCGATAGGTTCATTTTTCAGAACGCTATCCTGTCATGAACATAGATAAAGGAGGCTATCGAATGAGATGGTCTCCTTTTTTTGATGCGCTGGGCATGTATCTCCACATGCTAATGGAGGAGCTGCGCAGTCATCAACCTACGCAGAGCGCCTTGTTTTCCTTTTCTTTTTGATAGGTTTATTCAGATCTGACATTTAACCTCTTACAGTCTTTCCTCTTACAAAAAATGACCATCTCCCCCCTTCTTCCGACTGTATCGACACTAGCCTAATATTCTTTTTTCTGAATAACCTCTTATTCCATCATGAAACATTTTATTTCTCTACTCGCCGTAGGGATGATGGCATGCTTATGCCTTCAGGCTAGTCATACCATCCCTACATTTGACACAAAATCCAACAAAAGCGCTGTCCAAGGTCTACGTGTCTATGAAAACGCGGGCTCCATCAGCCAGATGATCACTTCAGGAGACACTGTTTATATCAATTATCTCAGCAGCCGTGACATCAGATTCGAGGCTCAGGTAGCACCTGGTCAGACGGTGGGTTCCATCACCTTTGACATTGCAGGTCCTGCCAACAGTACATTTACGGATGATTTTGCTCGGTACATCACGCCCGTCAGCGGAGGAGCTGGTACTTACACCCTCACACTCATTCCCAATGATATGCCTGGAAGGATGGGAAGTGATGGAATTGCCCGAACCTTCGAAGTCACGCTCTTAGACACCACCACATCTCCTATTCCTTCTGATCAAGTCACAGGCTTAAGAGTCTATGAAAATGCAGGGTCCATCAATCAACTGATATCAAATGGAGACACGATTACAATCTCTAATTTAGGGAATAGAGACATTCGAGTAGAAGCACTCACCAGTCCGCAGATCGTCAATGGAAGCCTATTGATGGACATCAAAGGTCCTAGCAGCAGTACCAAAATTGAAAACTATTTCAGATACATCGCCCCCATTGGGAATCCGCTAGGAGCCAAGCAAGGAACTTATAGTGTGACCATCACCCCCTATGGCCAGGGGAATATAGGAGGCAATCCAGGGATTTCTCGAACGTTTACCTTCACCCTGCTCGACGCCATGCTTCCTCCGCCACCGCCTACAGACACGATTCCGACTGACACCCTTCCTACCGACACCATCCCTATGGATACGACACCCGTAGATACCACACCTGTGGATACGCTTCCTCCTGATCAGCTACCCGACGAATTTGAAAATGATGAATCTGCTGGGGAAATATTTATGATCGGTAATCCAGAGACAGAATTTCAGCCGCTATTCCCCACGGTATCCTTTGGAATCACAGGCGCGACGTTCAATCTCGACTCCACCCTATATGGACTGGTGGTCAATGGACGAGAAATATTTGGGCTTGAGTCTTTCATAGGCATTAGTCCTGCTCAAGTAGATTTTCCCGTACCGCTTGTTCGTGGTCAAAACGACGTAGTGGTCTTTATGTACGACGACGCAGGATTTGTCATCACCGAAGAATTTACCCTTTGGGCGGGAAAGGAAAACCTGAATGTACTGGTGCGCGACGCCAACAATCAACCTATCGATGACGCCATTGTCACGGTCAGTCTAAGTGATGATCCCGACGTACAAGCGACAGACACCTCTTTCTTTGGCAATTCTTTCTTCAGAGGGCTTCCAGATCGTACGTTACTCATTCGTGCAGTAACTTCGGACAATAAAATTGCTACCGCAGCCACAGTAGGCGGAGGAACTGTCACTTTATCTTTGATCGATCTCAATCCTCCCAGTACCATTGACAACAATGATCTAAGTTTGGGGACACTAGGATGGGACATCGGGACAGCCCCCGTGCAGATCATTCCGCATATAGAGGGTCCTTTAGATTCCAGCGGTCTATCTCAGAGCGGATTTACTCCCATCACCAATAGCACGCCAGGACCCAATAACGACATCGAATTACGTACCTCAGGCGAAGGCGCGCAGATGATCTCCCGTACGTTCAATACAGGATCAGGCACACAAAGGGTCAAGGTGCGCTATCGATTTGTCACGGCCGAAGTTCCTGGGGGGTTCTTCGGATCTCGATTCAATGACTATTATGCCGTGTCTGTCAGAAGCCAAAATGCAGGAGCCAGCGCCTCCGATCAAAACAGTATGAATGGCCTGGGCCTTGCGGCCTTCGATGGGGCGGGTGCAACAGGCTGGCGAGAAGTCATCGTCCCAGTGAATAGCTCAGGCGATGTAGTGCAGGTAGATGTCACCGTCGCCAATGTAGGAGATGACCTCCTCGACTCTCGTGTAATCGTGGACTTCATCGAATTGACCAAACTTTCGATCAAGGGACTATTCTATCGAGACATCGACAATCGTAGCCTGAACTACTTAAGTCTAGCTCCGCATAGCTACTTCGGAGGCAATACCCGTGTTCATGGTCGTTTCACCATCGAAGGCGCGGAAGATGACTCCGTCACCAATGTATCCCTGCAAATCGTGCAGGGAAGCACGGTACTGGCCGAGGGAAGCCTCGTCTCGAGTGTGGAATCTCTGATCTATCAAAAGTTTGGATCTGACGAAGAGGTCAAGATTCCTACGAATCGCCTGATTTTCGAAATTCCAGGGGCGGGGAACTATACATCCAATACGGATATTCAACTTAAGCTCAACGTGACCTCAAAAGATGGAGGGACCGTGAGTAGGACAAGTCGAAACAGAGGCGTTCTCACCCAATACACAGGGACCAACCGATACGGAGGAAGAGATGGTGGCGAAGGAGGAGATGATTGGATCTTACCAGAAGTGAAGCCTATTGCAGATAATTTACCTACAGGCTGGCTCGTGGGAGACATCAGCAATATGAACGGTGGGCGCTTCATCGGTCATGGGAGTCACCGCAAAGGAAATGATGTCGATGCTTGGTTCCCAGGCTACAACAGACGCGACTCTGCTACTGCACAGACCATCATTAATTATCTCAACTCTACTGACGGCGCGCGCATCACCAAGGTATATGTGACTTTTACGGCAGCGACGAAACCTGACTTTTACAACGTCATCCAAAATGACACCTTGGACGACGGGCGTAAGACGAGCACCATCGTCAGAAACGCTTCAGGTCACACGACACACCTTCACCTTCGGGTGACGCCTAATCTACCTGCAAGTACTTCCCCTCGTATTGCAGAGACGACGTCTGTAGACCATGAAGCTGCACGCGAAGTAATTCATGCGAAAGTTCATGGACCGACTCTAGCTGTGCAGCCCAATCCGCTAAAGATGGGATCGCCTCTCCTCATCACAGGCAAAGCCGATGCAGGCACGCTCAACGTGCGGCTTTTAGACATGCAGGGGAAGCTGATCTCAGAGACAACATTTGAGGTAGAAGAAGCGGGACCTGTGACCTTCAAATGGCGTCTTGAAAATCAAGAAAATCTACCTGAAGGCGTCTACCTCATCCAGATGCTTCAGCCACAACATACACCTCAGAATCAGAAGATTGTGATTACACATTGATAGATCCGCTTTTATTTATCGAAAGCTGCCCTCCCTTTGGGGAGGGTATTTTATTTTTTACAAGGGTGACCATGACTCCCATTCTTCGACTGTAGCGATACCGTACATCCATTTATTCATCCATCTCTATGCGATACATCATCACGAGTCTCTTCATCCTTGCTTTTACGCTAGCCTTCGCCCAGACGGGCAAGACAAAAGCCCTTCTTCGATCAATTGAAGGCGAATGGAAGACAGACGATAAGGGCAATGTCGTTTATGTACAAATTGTAGAAGCAGCCGACCTGAGCAAAGAAGCAATCTATACCCGTGCCCTTGACTATTTTACCTACAACTACAATAGTGGCAAGTCGGTCATACAAACCAAGGACCCTGAAAAGGGGCGTATCCTAGCCAAAGGAATCTATCAAAATGTGCATTCAGCTTATGAGGTCTTCCTCGTGACGAAGGTCAGCACCCATCACATCGTCCAGGTGGATGTCAAGGAAGGACGTGCGCGGATCATTATCACCTTGAATCAGATGGACCACGTCTCGACAGATAGCGAGGGAGAAAGCATCTATCACGCATACGCCATGAGCGAATGTTATCCTGTAAATCCACGCGGCCGTTCCAAGACCGTCGGAGGTAAGGCATTTTACAAATCACATTTTCAGGTGCTTAATACATTCGACAAGCTCGAAAAGGCCATCAAGGAAGGAAACACCGATCAGACCATCGCGGGAGATGATTGGTAGGAAGAATTTTGTTTTTTGGAATTATTGAAGACGTCCGCTGCGGTTGTAGCGGGCGTTATGTTCTGTAGGGGAATACAAGAAATTACAATATCATCTATTTGCTCTATAAAATGCATGAGAAAGTCCGACAGAGACAAATGGCCCCTCAAAATACGAGCTTCGGTAAGATCCTATACTTATTCTAAATGATAGTAACGAAATGTCTGCATCAACTGTGAATCCCTTTACAACATAATTCTGTGCGACAAACTCTTTCGTATCTAGCCCCATTTCATAAAATAAATGTAATCGGATAGGATCAATATATTTACGTATCCTTCTTTTGGGCAAAAAGGATATGATTTGATTTAAATTTACATACCCCCTAAAATAGGGAATCATTGGTGTATTACTTTCCTCTTCATTGAAAAAGTAATTTAAACCAAACGCTAAACCCACCTGTGGAATTAACTTCAAATCTAAACCTGCAGATAATGATCCTACTGTAAGACTAGAGATTACTTGGGCTGTATCTCCATTGTTGCTCAAAGTATCTAAGACACCTTCAAAAAAATTAACTGAGTAATAAAGTCGTAATGGGAGAATATTCGCTACTCTGACTTTAAATGGGACGAAATCACTTTGAAGTGCCTTCTCCTTCAGACGAATCTGGAAATCATAAAATCCAGGTTTAGGTGTTATATTAGGGGAAAACTGAGAATAAAGGTAAAAATCATAGGTTCGATCAGAATCAAAAATAAGATCTTTAATTATGTAGAAACCTCCAAAATAGTAATTGATACTATCTCTATCGTAAATATTAAGTGCTGGATTGAGATACTTAAAAACATAGTATGGAAAGTCATCAGTTACACTATACTGTAATGAATTATAAGGCAAGCGTCTGTTCAAAATTCGATTACCAAACTGTAGTTGTGGTTGCTCTGTCAATGATCCAGAATTTTGCCCCTGAGTTATGGGTCTAATCTCAATGGATAATTGTAATTGGGAAGTATCTTTGCACTCAATAATACCGTCCAATAATTGATAGTTTTCGAGAAGAAATCTTTTTCTACCTGATAATAAGTAAGACTGATATGCAATGATAGCAGCCTCTTCCTTTGCTACTGAATTAAGTATTAATATGGGCTTCCGAGTAAGGCAGAATACGATTTCTTCTTCTTCAGAGTCCTGAATACCGTCATTCACCTCAACACCTACAGTGTAACAGCCTTCTGTATTAATTACCACTCGCTCCCTCGCTTGGTTATTTGTTAATGTAAAGCCTGGCACTATTTCCTCAGGTGCTATCTGCCTCCAATCATAAGAAAATAGTTCTTTACGAGAATCGGGATCAAAAACTTCAGCCCTCAATTCAATTGTATCTCCTAATGCGAAGAACATCGTATCATTATACATCTTCCCATTTCCAATAATTAATACCTCAGGGGCTTGGTTAGTTTCATCAAAAACTTGACTGATCGCATTTCTAAGTGCTGCTACCTGGTTTTCAGAATCATCCTGCAAATTGATAAAGATACTCGAACTCCTTTTGTATTTATGAACAGGTAGATCAATCATTCGATCGACAGAAACGATCTCTCGAGAACCTGGGACAAAGAGGGTATCTATTTGCAGAGACAGCGAATCATCATCCAATATTTCGTAGCGGTAAAACTGAAACTCTATGAATCCCAGCTGACCTGAATTGATTTTGATGTAAAGAAACTCGTCGTAGGACTTGATAAAATCAGTGATTTCCCCTGCTAGATTGTCTCTGGAAGTGGAAGGACGGATATTTCGCTCACTACTGATATAATCTTCAAATATGACCTTAATGTAGTTGTAAATGTTACCATCCTCTTTGAGCCTGTTTGCATTTTCTACATAAGCAAACCGCTTCGATCGCTGAGGATTGGCATACCTGAGATTTTTGAGGATGTTTTCTATAGTTGGGATGAAATACTGGGGCTGGTCAGGATTGAGGTTAACATCTACTGCATACAGTAAGCTATCTGCCTTATCTTCCTCTTGTGCTTTGAGTATAGGCGAGCAGCCCAACCACAATAGCAGTAGAATGTATGTCCAATGTGCTTTCATCAAAACTGATCTTTAAATACTTGTATCATTGAAGCGTGACTCAAATATTGATTGAGCTGATTTTTCAAATCGGAAGTAACGACCGCTCTCGATTGGGCATCCGCATACTTTTTTTGCAGCTTAAAGGAGGTCTTTCCTACGGCAATGACTCCATTTATCCTTAACTCTGGCTGCAATTCATCGTCGTACTTCACCCCGCTTCCCACCTCAAATATCGCCCCGCGCGGAAATACTATATCAAACCTATAAGCTGCATTTTCCTCATTCACTTGTTGAAAGCCTGCTTCCTGGGTGAGCTTTCTCCCAAACTCACTGTCGGCCCATATTTCCCCATCAAAAAAAACGGCAAATGTCTTATTTGTAGTAGGGACAGCAGGAGGCTGGGCATTCGGAGGGTCTGTTTGTTTTTGTGACTCTTGCCGCGCTTGCGAAGGAATGATCAAGATAAAAGGCGCAGACAACACAAAAGTATCCAATTGGACATCCACGGCTACTGTACGATTCATAAAGGTCTGATCTCCTTTAGAAAATTCCAGGTTGAGCCTGCTCGCCTTCTCTAACTCTATGCTATACCGAAAGCTCCCATCAGGATTGGTAATCGGACTGCCCAGGACTTTTTCTCCTCGCATGATCTTTACACGGACTTGGGCTATGGGTTGCGACAAGGAATCAGTCACCGCTCCTTCTATCAAAATCGTATGCGTAGTGGGACCAAATAAATTCAACCCAAAGCTTTTGGCAATCTGTCCTGCTCCTGCTACCACCACAAATACAATCAATAAAACTGCGATAATAGGGTTATTTTTCAAGCTTTTGAGCCACTTCTCATATAAAGTCGCCTCACCTTTCGCTTCTGAGGACTCGGGAGTTTGTGCTTCGGCCACATTCTCTGTCTCTGGTTTAGCTTCCATTGCATCATTCGGGTGCTTTCCGTCCAGCATCTTCATAATATCCATGACAATTTGCGCCTCCTTTCGATCCAGGGACTCCTCTGATTTTGTCTTGAATATCATCTGGTCCTTTAGACCCGCCCAGCGCTGCCTTAGTAAAGTCACCTCGTATCCCTCCTTGGACATCTGCTCGATGGCTTCCTCGATCTCATTTTCAGCAATAAGACTTCGAATGTGATCTTCAAGATTTAACTGACTCATAAGTGGAAAGATGTAATCCGCTAGACTGATTTTTGCTCTTGCTATGGAAATTACGATTTTATGTTAAATGAAAAAATGGTAGACTTATATACAGGAAATATTCTCTATTTATATAAGACTTCATTCATCCCATGCCTCCTCATCCGACCCATAAATCCATTGCCGTTCTCCCACTTGTCAATTCATCTGGGCAAGAAGAGCATGAATATCTATGCGATGGGATGACAGAAGCCCTGATACATGCCTTGACAAGGGTAGAAGGTTTGCGGGTTACATCACGGACGTCTTCTTTCTTCTTCAAGGGGAAGCAAGTTCCCTTAGTCGAAATCGGTCAGCAGCTCAGTGTATCGACCCTGCTAGAAGGAAATGTACAAATTCACGCATCCCAGCTTCGTATCATGATCCGACTGATTGACATCACAGAAGATTATACCTTTTGGTCCCATACCTATCAGCGCTCGATGGAAGACCTCTTTGCGGTGCAAGAAGAAATCGGGCAGCAAACCACCGAGCGGCTGCGAGAACATCTGGGGCACTTTGATCTTCCTACTTCTGAGTCCTCTCCTACTCCTATCCCCGTAGATGCCTACAAAAGATACCTCAAGAGTCGGTATCACATGCTCAAGATGAATGAGAGAGAAATCAGGCAGGGTTTGGCGATTCTAGAAGATTTAGTTAAGGAAATTTCTACCTATCCCTATGCCCATCTAGGCTTGCATATGGGCTACACACTCTTGGGGACCCTGGGATATATGGCTTCAGGAGAAGCCTTTAAGAAGGGAATGCCCTATCTAGAGCAAGCCATTGTCCTGGACGAATCCCTACCCGAATGCCAGCTCCAACTTGCATGGATGAGTTTTTTGGAACGATGGGATCTAGACGAAACCTATCGCCACTTACAAGTAGTTCGCCACAAACAGCCCATTGTAGATTTCTACCAGACCATGACCTCTGTCATCATTACAGAGCGGAAGTATAAGGCTGCGATGCATTACATTGACACGGCCTTACTAATGGATCCTTTTTCGGAAGTCACCCATCATCTCAAGGGTTTTGTCCACTATGTGCAGGAGCAATATAAAGAGGCCAATGTCTATTTTCAGAAGAGTCGGGCCCTCAAAGTAGATACTGAGCTATCCTTGATCGAATGGGGGCAGAGTATGATCTTACTTAATCGCCCTGATGAAGCTTTGCAGCACTTTCAACAGCTTACATCATCGGCGGATCAGATTATGGTCGATGGAGGATTGGCCCTGGCATACACTGCACTCAAGCAAGAAGGGCAAGCAGATATCCATCGGGAAAAAGTGTTGGCTGCCTTGAATACAGATCAGACAGGGCGTGCCTTACAGATGTTGATTTTAGTAGAAAGCTTTAGGGGAGATCACGATCAGGCCCTGACTTACATAGCCCAAGCCATTGAGATGAAGTTACCCATGTTGGTATATCTCAAGATTGATCCCTTCCTCAAGCCTCTTCACAAGCATCCAGGCTTTGCGACGCTCATGGACCAAGTATTAGGTACACCTTCTACTTTCCATCTGACGGATCGGAAATATAAAAAATCGCTTCTGAGTAAGGATGTGATTCCCGATCTTCGTAAAAAGCTTCTCTATTGGATGGAGGACCATCAGCCATTCCTCGACCCTCACCTCACTCTCAAAGCACTTGCCGAGCAAATACAGCTTCCTCCCAACCAGCTCTCCCAACTGCTCAATGAATCCTTTGAACAAAACTTCTCCGACTTTGTGAATGCTTACAGACTAGAAGTATTCAAAGAAAAAATGGGCAATCCTCAGAATCGACATTTGACCTTGCTGGCCTTGGCCTACGAGAGTGGCTTTAACTCGAAAACCGTTTTTAACACCTACTTCAAAAAGGCAACAGGGCTCACCCCAAGGGCTTATCAGAAAGAAATGTCGAAGCAATAAGTTCGGATTTCAAAACCCGAACGATTCTCAAACGCCTATGTACTTGTTTTGATCATGTCATCAGAAATCAAAACAAAAATCATATGAAAACGACGAGTATTTCTTCTCCACTTCCTACTCAAGCACAACCCTCCATGGAATCTCTTACGATGGAGGCCATCGTCACTACAGCCTATGGAGGTCCTGATGTGCTACGGCTCCAACGCGTCCCCAAGCCACAACCTACCGAAAAACAGGTACTCATCCAGATTCTTTCGACTTCTGTCACAGCTGCACAGATGGCGATGCGTACAGGTTATCCTCTATTTGGGCGTTTATTCATGGGGCTCACCAAACCGAAAATGGCCATCTCAGGAACGGACTACTCAGGAGAGATCGTACAGGTAGGCGAGGGCGTCACAAAATTTAAGGTGGGAGACGAAGTATTTGGCTCGACGGACATCGGCGGGGGTTGTCATGCGGAGTATGTCGTCGTATCGGAGGACGAGGTCATCCACCATAAGCCCGCAAACATCAGCCACAATGAAGCGGCGGCCATCAATGATGGGCTGACCACAAGTTATCCTTTCCTCGTTCATGCAGCGCAGCTCGCTCCTGGTCAGCACATCCTTATCAATGGCGCCTCTGGCTCGATCGGCACAGCAGCCGTGCAACTGGCCAAACACTTAGGAGCGGAAGTCACAGGCGTATGCAGCGGCAGAAATGTCGCCATGGTCAAGGGCCTAGGAGCAGACCACGTCATCGACTACACCCAAGAGGACTTCACCCAAAGTGGGGTACAGTACGACGTCATTTTTGATACCGTCGGCAAGTCGAGCTTCCCCAAAGCGAAGGGTTCGCTCAAAGCTAAGGGCTTATTTCTCTCGCCCGTCTTGGACCTAGGACTGCTCGGCAGGATGCTCTGGACTTCCTTCTTCAGCCAGAAAAAAGCCATCTTCATGGCGACGGGCCTGCGGAAGCCAGAGGAGAAAATGGCGGACTTTGAAGCGATTCGGGTGTTATTGGCTGAAGGTAAGGTACAGGCCATCATTGATAGGACATATCGGTTGGCTCAAATGGCGGAGGCACATGCCTATGTGGATAAGGGACATAAAAGAGGGAATGTGGTGGTGGAGATGGGGTAGGTTTTTCTTTATTCGTAAAAATACTCATCTCAAATATATATTTATGTGGCCTCTTCTAACTCATGTTGAAAGAGGCTTCATTTATGTATACACAAACTTTTTTACCTTTTTGTCGTAAAATTAAGACTTAGAATTTGCGTATTTTTCTTTGATAAGAAAAGATATTATCTCTATTCAGATCAACTGCTTAGGAAAACTACGAGGTGACATAAACTATGAGTGCATTAACTCAATATCAAAACAACCATCCTGGCATAAAAACAGCAGCTACTGTTGCACAAGTTGGTTCCTCCCTATATAATATATTTAATGAATTAGTCTCTCTCGGAAAAAGTAGTCTTTCTTGGCTTCTTTTCATCGTTTCTATTCCATTATTCTTGGTTGGAGTACTGACACTTCTACTCATATTCTTCTTTTTTAGTATAAAGGTCCTTTACAGCACCAAAAAGCTTCAAGCCAAGACTTCTGAACTAGCCTTAGATCTTGAAAGATTCCTTCAAGAAGATCTGGATCACACCGCCAATCTGTTTTCACTTGAAGAATACGTTCAAATCAAAAATAACCAAGATTCCTGGCTACAAATGGAGGGAAAGCTTTTCGAGCTGGTACAGAAACAAAAGAAAGTAAAACAGCAAGTAAGATCTTCTTCTGCTAAACCATTACTACGTATTTTTTTGCGACCCTATGGCCGATTCTTCTTGGCTTTTAGGGAGTACAATGTTGCTTATGCAAGGCTTCTCAAGGCATATGACGAGAAGAGTCCAAAAGGAAATTTCTTTCAACCTGCTTCTGAAGTGGAATTATGGAAAAGCCGCAATAAAGCATATGATTACCTTGTCTAGTGATTAACGAATGTTTGATACATACTTTAGCTTTGAATATAAAGGAAAGCACCCTCCAGGACCGAAAGAAGATTTTGAACATGTCCATATTTATAAATTCAAAACAGATAATGAAGTTTATATTTTTAGAGGAGAGGTATTCATACATCAAACTATAGCTGTAAAGTATTACCCTAAATCCTACGAGGATTCGCCTTCTAAATACACGCTACTTACTGGAAAGAATAAGGGTGGGGGCACTGCTAGAATTATTTCAACTTGCCTACAAATCATGCTAGATCTGAGAAAGAAGGAATCTAATCCTTCCTATATATTTCAGGCGTCTGGTTTGGTTGGAGAAATGAACTCAGAGACCAAAAGGTATAG
>JBCBPW010000129.1:0-15306 GCA_039820545.1 Bacteroidota bacterium
GAAACTTCAAACCAGCGAAAAATTTACACTTTCAGAACCCGAGCTTCATCTATTTTGATCGATTTAGCACCACTAAATCCCACACAATAGCTTTCGTCAGAACCTAATATCTCTGCTTTTTAGCTAGATTTTCATTGTTCCAAACAAGGTCTTAGTCTCGAAATACTTTCCAGACCTTTTCCCCTTTGCTGCCTATCTGCACTTTCAGCAAATAAATGCCTTTCTCAGTTGGTAGCTGGATGCGTTTGTCTGTTAACAAGGCTTCCTCAGCGGACCAAATGCTTTTACCCATCACATCCATCAGTTCCAGCCTAACATCTACATATGTCCCTCCTAAATCCAAGACGCAAGCTCCTTGCGATGGGTTGGGATAAAGGCGAACGTTACTGAACGGATCGATTGACAAAGGTTCCTTTTCAAAGGCAACACATCTAGAGGTGTCCTCACAACCATTTTGGTTAACAATGACAGCATACTCGCCAGAAGCAGGAGGAATAAAGAAATTCTGACTTGCTCCAAGAATCGGCAGATTCGTTTGACAATCGATCCATTGAAATGTCGCGTTCAGTGCACGAGAAGCAAGCCCCAACTCACTCTTCACAACCCCTGTATCCACTGGAACAGGCGTGAAATCTAGTCGAAATTTCTTCAAGCATTCTGTAGAGTCGGAGTAGGAAAAGGTAGTCGTATCTGTCTGTCCAAAGTAGATGTTCCCATCTATCCAGGTATAGGGGGCACAAGCACTGACCACATGTACCACTTCCTCCTGACTACATCTATCACCTGGAAGGAAGAGTGTTTGCAGCGTCCTATTGGTCTTAATGGGAAGATTATAGTCAAAGTAAATCGAAGCAGTATTCTCGATCTTTGTTCCTATTGGCAGGCTGTCTTTCATCTGGATAGCAAACTTGATGTACCCCTGGCTCATTGCCAAATCCGTTGCGCTATCGGGAAGTAAAATGGGATCAAAAGAGAAGCGATAGACTGTACGGCCATTGGGGAGGGAATCTTCAAACTGTGTATAAGTATGGCTCGCAGCTCGCACGCGCAGGGAAGAAGGAACGACTTGCTCAGGTAGGGTATCGAGAATATTGACGAAAAAGGCTGTATCGGTCCCCGTATTTTGAAAGCGAATCAAATATTCCAGAAGCGAGCCAGGAGCTATTTGGTGCTCAGGTCCTGTACCTACAGGCGTCGCTTGCTTATCGTTGGGATCGTAGCTCCCGATGTTGGGCTGGCAATCGGTATCCTCAAACTCAAAAGGAGAAGTGGGTGTATGTAAGAGGGCATTCGTACCCAGATTTTGACAAGTAAATAAACCTGTGACAGTATGATAATCTGCATTTCCAGGAGCCATGATGAGTTGATAGGGCTCAGAGTAAGTGGCTGTAGGATAGGCAAGTGTGTCTTGAGCATTAACCATAAAATTCAGGAAGCCTGAATCCGCTACGCTGGCACCTGTGACGACATGGTAAGGCAATGCCACAGGGAGATTCTGTGCGACATCCTTTATGATAAACTGAAGGGTATCCCCCTGACATTTACCCTTGATTGCTCCTCTCGTAAATCCTCCTGAACACACGGAGTCAGGAAAAATGTGAACTGCACTACAATGGACTTGCCCCAAAATGGATTGGCAATTTTCGTGGAAATCAACCCTTAGAGTGGAACAAGCCCCAGGCAGGATGTCTCCCAAGGCAAAAGTCAACAAATTCCCATTCTGGGCAATAAGGGGAAAGCTACCTGTGGTAAAGGTCAGCTCAGGATCAAGGTCTAACTCCAAGTAAGCATTTTGAGCCAGGGAGGTGCCATTATTACAAAACTTGATAGAATAATAGCCAGGGAAGCACCTTCTAATGAAAGGTGCAAAAATCTCTGCCGTCAAATGGGGACAATCCAGCGTCTTTTGTAGGACAAACTCTACAACGGTTGTATCCACAGTAGAGGTGTCGAGGACAATCTGCTGAGAGAGGGTACAAGCTGTAAAATAAGGATGCGACGCAAGATTCAAGCTGACATCGTAAGTGACGGAGTTAAGCACAATGTCCAACTCCCCTGCCCCATTTGTATAATTTGTAATGGACTGATTGCCGAGTGTAAATGTAAGCGGAATATTCTCTACCCCTGGCTCAGTATTTCCTCCTAAACAGTCGTTGTTCTGATCTTGCTTGACGATGACTTTGACGACTTTTTTGTTGTAGCCAAAAACCCGAACATGGCCATAACTATCAGGAGAACCATTGGGCAGTAGAGCTGCTCTAGGAGATCCTACAGCCAGGATGTCACCAGCATTGGATAGAGCAATGGACTTTCCTGTATGCTGATATGCGCTAGACCCCAGGATTGGGGTTCCTACGGGCTCCCACTGATTATTTTTGAACTCATACAGGACGGCCATTCCTTTTTGGGAGGAGGCGCGTTTTCCACCTATGGCCAATCTATCCCCAAATGCGGATAAGTCAATTTGCGGAGCCGTAACTCCCATACTGAGTGCACCTTCGATGATATTTCCTACCTGATTCCACTGATTTCCATCCCAATCTAGGACGATGACACCTCCTTTGACAGCATTGAGCGGAAGATTGTTGGGATTGTAGTTGGGCGAAGAAATAGCGATTCGGTTTCCTGCTGCATTCATGGAGACCTCTTTCCCAAAACAATTGCCAAAAGGTCCAGGATCAATTGTCGCTCCCATTTGTACCCATTGGCTTCCATCCCACTCAAATGCCTTCGCATAGCCTGCATTGTTAAAATTATACAGTCCACCAGCCCCTACAATCAATCGGTTCCCGTCTTCAGAAAGTGCTACAGCAGTGCCGAATTGTTCCCCTCCTATACTTCCTGAAAGCTTATTTCCCACTTCCCACCAACCCATCCCATTCCACTCAAATACAACTACATACCCTGGCCCATTGCTGGTTATGGTAAGTGCTCCACTAGGATCTCCTACTGCTACTCTAGTGCCATCTCCCGAAATCGCTACATCAGCGCCATAATCCCAGTAATCGGCCACCGTGTTCGGAGCACCTCTTGGTATCCAATCTATCCCAGTCCAAAAGAAAACATTCACATCTCCCCCTCCAAAATTCATCGGGATGATCGCATTTGGATCTCCTACGACCAACCAGTTGCCATCATCGGACATATCCATACTGTAAGGATAGGTAAGTGTGCCAAAGCCCGGAAGGTCAGAACCCGCTTGTACCCAGTTTCCTAAGACCTGGTCATATACGCGGATATAGGGCATTCCCTGAATTAAAGGCCCAGGATTGGTACTTGCGGCTATTCGTGATCCATCCCCATTGATGACGACACAAAAACCTAAAGAGTCCGTTGCAAATGCACCCTTGATAGGGAGTCCAATAGGAACCTGCGCATGTATCCATAGAGGAAGAGAACTACATATAAATAGGATGGAAAGGAGGTATTTTTTCATGGTGCCAAGAATTATATTGAGGCGTTAGGATGATAGAAATACTATACATCTAATATACGACATATAACTTAAATGGCAGTAGCACCAAAATGAAAAACCCGCCCGATAGGAGCAGGTCCAAAAGATAATATGTGCGTCAAATAAAAATTGTAATATGATCAGTGATGATGGGGGCTATGATGTTCCTCCTTTTCCTCTGAGGTGGCTCTTTCTGCCCCCAGCGCCAAAGCCACCGATCCCAGTCCTCCCTCAAATCCTGCAATCTGCTTCGCTAGTTCCAAGTGGGAACCAGAGGTACGACCCTTATAGATTTTCCCTTCTCTGAGCCAAAAGACAAAGGTCTCATAGAAGGTGACTTTCTCAGGTGCATGCTCCCCTTTACCTGGGTTATTTGCCTCCATTTTCACAAGAAACATCGCCTTCTCTGAATCTGCTGTAGCAGTTTCTACGGTCATATTCAGCTTACGCAGTCCCGTTTTCTTGATGAGAATCATTTGTTTCAAGGTATCCGTTCCTGCTCGAGTTGAGCCATCCGTGAGGGTATGAACATAATCATGGGTAAATAGCGCATCTACCAATTCCAAATTACCTCCATTGCATACCTCTGAAAAATAACGGGAAGCTGTAACCAGGTTTGCCTGTGCGATGTTCGATTGACCTTCATTTTGCTGGCATGAATATATGCAGATAGCACATAAAGCCAACAGCCATACTTTTCTCATAAGTAGGGTTCTTTTTTTGTTTTAGTTGTTGTTTTATCCAAACTTCCTCTTGTGTGAAGAGAGAAAGCCTTTCTAATAGGTAAGCTAAAAAATATTTGGGATACATATATAATTTTGTGTATTCCGATAGGGTAATCTAAACGGGTCTGTCTAGGCAAATCCATAAAACCACGGGTGATCAAGTATTTTTGAGACCTTTACATCTATCCTTTTCTCCTATGCAAATCAAAGTATCTGTTATTCAATCGACTCCCCACTTCTTCCAAAAATCCCGAACCATCCAGAAAGTCGCTGAAATCGTAAAAACAGAGGCAGAAAAAGGCAGTCAGTTAATCCTATTTCCTGAATCCTACATCCCAGGTTACCCCAGAGGATTCACTTTTGAGTCTGCCATCGGGTTTAGAAAACAAGCTGGAAGAGAGCTTTACTTGAAGTACTGGGAGGAAAGCCTAGAAGTAGGGGATGCAGATTTTCGGCAATTGGAATCTTTGGCGCAAGTACACCAAGTCTATTTGATCATCGGAGTGACCGAACGACAATCTACGAATGGAAGTCTGTATTGCAGCATGATGTACTTCTCTCCCCAAGGATACATGGGTACGCATCGCAAGTTGAAGCCTACAGGAATCGAAAGGCTTGTGTGGGCAGAAGGAAAAAAGGAGGAGCTACATTGCTTTGATACACCTTTGGGAAAAATAGGAGGTTTGATCTGCTGGGAGAACTACATGCCTCAAGCTCGATGGAATTTGTACGAAAAGGGGGTGGAAATTTATCTAGCACCTACTGCAGATGCACGGTCTACATGGGTCGCCAGCATGCAGCATATCGCATGTGAGAGTCGGAGTTTTGTCCTGGCGAGTAATCAGTTTTTTCGACAGGCAGACTATCCTCACGAGTGGGCACCGTATGCACAATCGAAAGAGGAAATAATTTGTAGGGGAGGCTCTGTGATTGTCTCTCCTTTGGGAGAAATTATAGAAGGTCCCTTATGGGATCAAGAGGGGATACTCAGGGCGACACTTGATCCCCAAGACATCATACGGGCCAAGATGGATTTTGATCCTGTGGGGCACTATAGATTTGATGGATGAGCATGCTGATATAGAGAAAGTGCCTAGATTATAGGATGTGGAACCCAGAAGAATAAAACCTATATCGTACCATTTGAGAATTAAGAAACAGAAATTGGAATGCTATTGTAAAAGCGATCTGTCCAATAAAATAGAAAAGGATCCATTTATCCATAAAAAAGGATTTTTGATGCGATGTTGAGTAACATTTCGTGAGAATTACATCTAAAAAGAAAGGCGAATTGCTTAATTTATGTGATCATCTAATCCGCTTATTATGCAGGAGGAAGCGAAACTGATCTACAAGACAAGAACGGCTGTGATCCGTTACTTGGGAGATCACATCTTGCACTATGATATTTTGGCGAATGCAGAGGTAGTAGTAGAGGATGCAGAAGAATACATCCAGATTCAATCAACATTTGCTACAGAAAGACCTGTCAAGAATCTTACAGACATCCGAAAGGTCAAGTCCATTTCCATCGCTGCAAGGGACTTGCTCAAAAGCTCAAGCATCGCTAACATACATGCAGGCTCTGCGCTGGTCGTGAATTCCCCCCTCAGCAGAACTATTGGCAACTTTTTTATGCAGATCAACCGACCCGATTATCCCGTTAGGCTTTTCAACGATGAGAAAAATGCCCTAGATTGGCTCAGATCATTACCCTAATCCTGCCTCATTTTTATGCTCACACCACATCCCAAAAACGGAGAAGATCCTAGATATCATCAGATCATTGAACAGATCCTGAGATGGAGTCAAGGAGATTTCACTGCCTTCCTGGATATTTCTGATCGTCACGACAAACTAGACAGTATCATGTCTGGTCTCAATATGCTGGGAGAAGAGTTGAGGGATAAAACAGTGTCCAGGGACATACTGGAGGAGAAAAATCTGGAGCTTCAAAAAGCCAATGCGGAACTCGATCGACTCGTATACAATGTGTCTCACAATCTAAGGGCGCCCCTAGCCAATATCATGGGGTTGATCTATCTCTCACAGCAAGAGGATCGTATGGATCAAATCCAGGTCTACCTTCAAAAACAATTGGACTCTATTACAAAAATCGATCACATCATTCATGATATCGTCAATTACTCCCAAAATGCAAGACTTCCAGTCATAAGGCAGATGATTCCCTTCCAATCCATCGTAGATCGGTTGTATCAAAAGTATGATTATCCTGTGAGAATGGAAGGCTTGGCATGGTATGCAGACTGGGATCCTGGACTTCAAGTGTTTACCGATGAAAAAAGATTAGAAATTATTCTCCACAATCTCATCTCCAATGCCATCCAATTCAAAGATCCTCGAAAAGCGCAGTCATGGATTCGGATGACGGTACAAAACCGCCCCAACGATCTGCATATCGTCATCTCTGACAATGGTTCAGGCATTCCAGAAGCAACGCTTCCTCATATTTTTGATATTTTCATTTCTGGCAGTGACTACCAAAGTGGCCCTGGACTAGGCTTGTATGTCGTCAAAGAGACACTCGAACGACTCAAAGGGACGATTGCGGTCTCCTCACAGTTGGGAGAAAGTACATCCTTTGAAATCTATATTCCCCACACCCCACTTATCAATGAAAATTCTGAGGGTTAATATTAGCCATATCATGGGGTAGTCCTCAAAATTTACCTTGAAGATCGTAGGCTTTCCTCCTATTTTTGCAGTATGAAAAAATGGCTTGGGATTTTGCTCCCATTGATAATAATTGGCATGTTCAGCTGTGAGCAGCCTATCAATCCTGTTTCGGAGGGCGTACTTACCTTCTCCTCAGATACCGTCAAATACGACTCACTATTTGTCAACTTCCAGTCAGTAAGCGAGCGTCTCCTCGTATACAATGAGACGGGTCGTGACATCAACATAGACAGGGTATGGCTAGAATCAGGTGATGAGAGTGAATTTGATATGATTGTGGATGGCATCCGAGGAGATGACATCAACGACGTCGTCATTGCACGTGGAGATAGCGCCCATATTTTCATTACCCTCAAATCTGAGCTGCTAGATGAATTCACAGAAGAATATATTTCCTTTCAAGTGGGAGAAAATGTCCAGCGGCTTTTGCTCTATGCCAAAGTCAAGGACGCCTATCTATTGAGGGCAAGGGTCAAACGAGGCTTCTTTGGTACGCGAGATGAATTGGAAGCAGGAAGCTTCGTATTTTTCCGAGATACCACCCTCACGCCCGAGAAACCTATCATCATTGATGGTCCCATCATCGTAGCACCCGGAGTCAAGGTGGATGTCATGCCGGGCACAGAGATCTTCTTTACGCCTTACAAAATCCGTACGGACATAGATCCCGCCCCGCTCGACACATTTGCCTTTTACTCTACGCTGATCGTCCAGGGGACACTTCGCGCACAAGGCACGCCTTCTATGCCTGTTGTCTTCCAGGGCATGCGCTTTGACTCGGTCTTCCAGGAGCTTCCGGCTCAGTGGCAGGGCCTGTACTTCACCCCCTCCAGCCAGGACAACTTACTCGAACACGTCGTCATCAAAAACGGTGTCCAAGGGGTGATTGTAGATTCCTCTGCGCGCAACGGCCAGCCCAAACTCGTCATGCGCAACTCCCGCATTCGCAACATGGGAGCCTACGGAATCGTCGGTCTAGGAAAAGATCCAGGGCTTTCAAGCACCTTTGGTTCTGATCTCATCTACATGGAAAACTCCATCATCAATACCTGCAAATTGAATACTATTCTCCTTTTTGGAGGAGGAAAATACACCTTCAATAACTGCACCTTTGCCAACTATAGCATCTTCACCTCCGCCCGAGGGCCGCAAGTACGGATTTCCAATCTCCTCGTAGGCGACTCCGCACTCTTCGCCTTTCCTTCGATCACACGTTTCAACAATTGCGTCATCTATGGCGAACGCGACGATGAAGTGGTGCTGGATACGCTGCCAGAGGCTCCTCTAGATGAACTCATTTTTGACCACTGTGTGCTTCCCCTTTCCGAAGATTACGATTTTGCCCTAAGGCCTCACTTGACATCGTCTCTTGTGAATATAAGTCCTGAGTTTAACGGCCCTTACGTGCGAGATTATCGCCCCGTACTGGGAAGTCCCCTGATCAATGCAGGAAAAGATATTCCTGGTCTATTCCTAGATGTACGTGGGTTGCTTGAATTTGCACGTACGGATACGCTGGATATAGGTGCCTACGAGTATTCGTTGATCGAAGAAGACTAACACCTTGCCTAAACTTCGATTTTGGGATTAAGGATACACCTTTATCATTAGCGAAAAAGTTGTATTTTGCCTATTCTATAAAGGATCAGAATAGATATAATATTGTACTTTCTTTGAGTAAATCCAACATAAAAGATACTTGGTTGATCATCATCAATCCAGTTGCTGGAGGAGGCAAAGCGCGCAAACTATGGCCAAAGATTCACGACACCTTAAAAGAACTTGATATCCCTTTTGAGCCTGTTTTCACGGACCATAAGGGAGAGATTATGGAGTTTATGGGTCGATTCTTGTCTCAAGGATTCCGAAAATTTGTTGCATGTGGAGGTGACGGGACATTACACGAGGTCATCAATGGGATTTTTACTCAAAGTGAAGTCTCTCCTCAAGATACGATGGTCACGATGATTCCTATGGGTATGGGAGTTGATTGGCCCCGCATGTATGATTATCCCCCCAATCCTAAAGCAGTCGTCAAACTGCTTGTAGAAGGAAAAACGATCTTCCAGGATATCGGGAAGGTCGAGTACTTCCTCCATAGCAGACCCCAAGTCCGATACTTCAATAACATTGCAGGTATGGGTTTCGACGCAGCCGTGGTCCATGAAACCGAAAATAAAACGAAGAAAGGCTTCCTGGGTCAATTGAGTTATCTTTGGGCACTGTTAAAAACGATCGGCAGCTATAGAGGGCAGGAAATGATCGTCAAAGGCGAAAGCTTTGAAGTTCGTAGTCGCAATACCTCAGCCAACATTGGGATATGTAAGTTTAGTGGCGGAGGCATGCGCATGGTTCCCAAAGCTATCGCAGACGATGGATTATTCGATGTCACTGTGATCCGCTATCTCAATCCCTTCCAGATCATTCGCAATCTCCCCAAACTGTACAACGGGCGCATTTATACCCATAAGAAAATCTCTCTCCATAGAGCCAAGGAGGTATACATCCATGCCGAGGGGGGCGTGTTGCTTGAAGCTGATGGAGAAATGCTGGGAAAAAGTCCTGCCACCTTCTCCATTCTTCCACAAGCCATTCAAGTCCTCGTTCCCAAACGATACAGAAGCTGAGCCCTGCAAATCCATAAAATCTATCACCATCCCAGTCAGATTGTGTAACTTTCTACAAACAAAGGAAGTACTATCAGCATGGAATCACCCCTCTTTACTCACCAGCGAGAAATGCTGGAAATGGCCAATCAAGTTTTTGATATTGAAAAGAGAGCCAAAAAAATGGACGATGGTCATAAATTAGATCGTAACTTAAGGAGAATGAAGGAAGCACTAGAGCGTGTCGGCATTCTCATCCATGATCCCCTGGGCGAAACCTGGGAGGAAACCCGTACGGATTGTGAAGCAACGATCAGTGGAGACTCTCTTGAATCACTTGTCATTCAAGAAGTAATCAAACCCATCATTCGCCTAAGGGACAACCGTATACTTCACATGATTCAAAGAGGGGTCGTGATCGTAGGATCGCAAGCATAAATCTCTTTCCCATCCGTCATCATTTTTATTGCTTGTCTTCACTTACTTATTGACTGAAACTGGATACATTACTTATTCCAGAAAAAATATTTGATCAATTCACGTATGACCATCAATTTCGGCATTGACCTCGGCACTACAAACTCTGCCATAGCCAAATTTGAGAAAGGCGAAGTCATCGTTTTTCGCAATCCTATAGGACAAAAACAAACGCTGCCTTCTATCGTCTCTCTTCGCAAAGAACGCCTCCTGGTAGGAGAAAAAGCCAGAGAATATCTACTGAAGGCACCTCAAGATGTTGCAGCCTCCTTTAAGCGTAAGATGGGCACTACAGAGACCTATCATTTAGGAGAAAAAATCTATACTCCCACAGAGCTATCTGCCCTTGTATTAAAAGAACTCAAAAACTTCATCCATACGGGAGAAATTCCCCAGTCTACCATCGTGACGATTCCTGCCTCCTTTGATACCATCCAATCCAATGCGACCAAGGAAGCGGGAAAATTAGCAGGGTTTGAGGAAGTCGTCTTGCTACAAGAACCTATTGCTGCTAGTCTAGCCTATGCCAATCAAGGAAATCAAGGTGAATATGAAGAAGGTAAATGGCTGGTCTACGACTTGGGAGGTGGAACCTTTGACGTAGCGTTGATCCAGATACAGGATGGAGAAATGAAGGTCTTGGATAATCAAGGAGATAACTTCTTGGGAGGGCATGATTTCGATCGGGAAATCGTAGAGAAAATCGTCATCCCCTATCTCGAAAGTCAGGGTACCTTCGCCAGCTTACCTGAAGAAATGCGCGCCGCTACAGGTAAATACAATCAATTATATCACAGCCTACTGATCAAAGCTGAACAAGCAAAAATCGAGCTTTCAGCAAGCGAAAGTGCAGAGATTGAATTCGATACAGTAGATGATCAAGGCGAGCAAGTAGAAGGCTTTCTTACAGTTACACGAGAGCAGTTGGAAGCGCTCCTAGAACCTCATCTCGTCCATACCTTAGAATTGGTAGGGACGATCCTAGATCGCAATAAACTCAAGCCCGAGGCACTAAAGTTTGTCCTTTTGGTAGGAGGTTCGACCTACATCCCCTACATCCGTACTCAGATAGCTGAAAGATTGGGAATTCCTGTCAATACAGATGTTGATCCCACTACAGCTGTCACGGTGGGTGCCGCCTACTATGCCGGGACGAAGTCCTTGCGCCAAGCTCCCCCACCGTCTGAGGCAGTGGATACCTCCTCACAAGCAGCCCTTCAGGTGAGGACCGCCTTCCAAAAAGCCACCAAAGAAGATAAGGAGTATTTTGCGGCACGATTTGAAGGAAATATTGAAGGGCTAACCTATCGCATCACACGGCAGGATGGCGGATATGATAGTGGAGCCAAAGTGCTGACACATAAAATCAGCGAATACCTTCCTTTAGTTCCCAACAGTTACAATGAGTTCACACTCAAAGTCTACGATACCTACAATAATCCTTTATCACTCTCTATTCCCCCTATCGGAATTACGCAGGGTAAATATGCTGTAGTAGGTCAACCGCTCCCGCAGGACATCTGTCTAGAGATAGACGATGTAGAGAATCAAACCACCGCTCTAGAGGTGATATTTGAGAAAAATGACGTCCTCCCTCTCAAGCGGACCCTCGTCAAGCAAATGAGTCGTACCATCTCAAAGGGATCCGCAGACCGACTCACACTGACCATCATAGAAGGGCCTGGTACAGCTCTACCAGCCGCTAGCCAGCAAATCGGATTTATCAGCGTATCAGGGAAAGACCTGAACAGAGACCTCGTCAAAGGCTCCGATGTAGAAATCACCCTTCAGATGTCCGAATCTCGCGACCTTTCGATCAGCGCCTATTTGCTCATGACAGATCAGGAATTCAGTGATGTGTTTCAACCCGAAGCTAGGAGAGTCAATATACTCCGACTGACAGATGAGTTGGTGGCATTAGCTGAAAAAGTCCGCGAGGAGGCACAAGAAGCAGAGATCCAAGACAATTATGAAGGAGCTCAGCAATTGGTAGACCTCGAGTTTGAAATCCTGGGTTTGGCCGACCGCACGCGAAAAATGTCTCTGGAAGACAGTACAGACGAGAAGTTTCAGCTCGAGGATCGCAAACGTAAGCTGGCTCAGCGAGTAGATGAATTGACGCGTGACAAGTACATTATCCGTGTGAAGAACGACTATTTCGAAGCTAAACGCGACATCGAATACGTGCTGGAAAACTTTGATCCTACAGAGGAGGATAAAGTCGCGCTCGAACAACTCATGGATCAGGAAAAAAGTGTCCTTGCTACCAACAGTTCCTTGAAAATTCAGGAGTTTACCGATCAGCTCCGACGTCTGAATTTTCGCATTCGCTGGCGTAGCAGCAGCTACATCCGTGAGTTTTTTATGGCCCTGGTCTACGGAAGGTTTGGGGACTTCATTCGTCCCAATGAAGCCCAGCAACTAATTGCTAAGGGTTACGAAGCACTTGAAAATAAAAATGATCAGCAGCTACGGGTCATCATCAATCAGTTGATCGAGTTACTACCTCCTTCACAACGTGGAAATATCAATTTTGGTGGAACAGGAATTGCGTAGATCTATTGTGCCCCAGGCAGAATATCAGGATGGAGGTCAAGATAGTCTCCATGCCTCCACCAGATTGTACTTCACTTACAAAATGGGATCTTATCCTAATCCGAGAGACCTTCTTCTGAATGACTAAATGTCAAAGCTGAACCATCTCTTAATTTTTTTGGAAATTTTCGCACGAAAAACTGAAAAAAAATCTAAGTTTATATAGGAATGATTTAACATTATCTAACTAATTGGGCACAGGAATCTTATTTTTTTCAAAAACTCTTTACAAATATTAGAGTTAAATGAAAAAGTATTAACGAATAGGGAGATTCTGATACTCAATAGTTTAAGGATTTAATGTTTATTCCTCATAAAAAACGGGGCAGAAATATTTGGACAAATTTGCCCTCGCAAACGAAAAGAAAGGCCATTTTATTTGACATTTTTCCCTACTTTTGAAGAATGTGTCAGGTCTTTCAAGAGGTTTTCTTTCGTTAAAAGGCTCTTGTAGAAGTTTAGCGATTTTTTTGTACCTTAATTTTCACACTTCAGGGAATACTTATGGCTACTAAACACATTTTTGACTTCGAACGCCCCATCGTAGAACTTGAAAAGCGGCTAGATGAGATGAGAAAAATTGCGATGGAAAATGGTGTCGAAATGGACAAAGCCACCCACGAACTAGAAAAGCGAATCGACGAACTCAAGCGCAATATATACTCCAACCTGAGTCGCTGGCAGCGTGTACAGGTTTCTCGCCACCCCGAACGTCCCTATGCATTAGATTATATTCAGGCTATTTCTGACAACTTTGTTGAGCTATTTGGCGATCGCCACTTCGCAGACGACAAGGCAATGATCGGTGGCTTGGGACAAATCGATGGGCAGACGGTCATGTTTGTAGGTCAGCAAAAAGGACGTACAACTAAGCAGCGTCAGTACCGCAACTTCGGTATGGCGAATCCTGAGGGCTATCGCAAAGCCTTGCGCTTGATGAAGCTTGCAGAGAAGTTCAACATTCCAGTTGTTACGCTTATCGATACGCCGGGTGCTTATCCTGGGCTTGAGGCAGAGGAACGTGGACAAGGTGAGGCTATTGCTAAGAATCTATTGGAAATGGCTACCCTCAAGACACCGATCATCTGTGTCATCATCGGTGAAGGTGCCAGTGGAGGTGCGTTGGGAATCGGTGTAGGAGACAGAATCTACCAAATGGAAAATACTTGGTATTCGGTGATCTCTCCTGAATCTTGCTCCAGCATCTTGTGGCGCTCATGGGAGCACAAAGAGCAGGCAGCAGAAGCGCTCAAGCTCTCCGCTCCAGATAATCTAGAATTTGGTATCATCGATGGCATCATCGAAGAGCCTATGGGTGGCGCACACAAAGAACCCATCCTCGCCTATGCGGCGGTCAAAGAGCAGATCCTCAAAGATCTGGAAGAACTCAAACCGATCGTCTCCCACAAACTGGTAGATCAGCGCGTAGAGAAGTTCTCACAAATGGGCGTTTACACAGAAGTAGATGACATTGAGCAGTTCTTGATGGAGCGCACGCAGCAAAGCGACGTAGCTGTGGTCAAGGCAAAAGAAGGTAAATAAGATAGGTATCATTAGATACTTCAAGCTGTAAAGCATATTAAGAGCATCCTCATCGTAGGATGCTTTTTTTATGTGCTATACCCTAGGACTCGAGTTATGCGTCTACAGACTCTACCTGCATGTGGATGGTGGGATACGATCAGCGCTTGAAATACATAGATCGGCATCCAAATGCAGCATCCTCAACAATGATATCCCATTCCTTACATTATTTACTTTTTCGAGATAAATTGTTGGCGGATAAACTTTAATTATTGCCACTCAAAATGTATTTTTGATACGGATTCGCACACTTATATTTACTGCTCATGCTCAGATCTACTCGTACATATCTCGTAGGACTTATCCTGCTAGGTCTCATCAGTACGGGTTGTGGAGATATCCGTCCCTTGTGGAAGGGTGAAAAGAAACTGAGCGACCAAGGCTACGCTCTCTACAGAATCGAACCTTGCGAATTCGAGATTGAAATCAAAACAGCCCAGCAGGAAGTCGATGTGATGCTGGAGCTAGCCATCACCTACTATCTCAACATAGCGCGGACGCAAATCCCGCTTTTCCTCATCCTCGAAGACGAATCACACAACATCACAGAGTACGCTACGAACATCACCATTCGAGAAGAAGGCGAGTTGCTAGGCTATCCAGACGAAAACGAAGTCGATTATACCATTTCACAGATTGCTATCCCCGAACTGACACTTACTCCAGGTCTTTACAACCTGAAGATCTACTCCAACGATCGCTACAGCGAAAAGGTAGATGGCCTCGTCAAAATCGTAGCAAGAGTATTTGAAATCACATCGGAAGAAGAAGGATAAGGTCCATTTTTCTGTGTTCATGTATCACACTTTGAGCATAGGACTAAACTCCACATGCTATATGATACTATCCCTTCAGGACAATGAACCTGCTCTAAACCCTGAAAGGGTGGCATGCTGTAGGCTAGTGGTTTCAACCCTAGACTACAGGATCATTTTCTATCGCCTTATTTCTTATATCTACTTCCCCACTTCAGTTTACAGATGCAGTTAAGTATATCTCCATAGCACAAAAAAACGCTGCAGAAAATCCGCAGCGCATATAAACTAAAGTCATGGAATTACAAGAGGACAGGACAATCCGTAAGCTGGTATCGTTTACAGGTTGGTAGGACCTGTGGCAAGGATTATACGATAACTACGGAGTTCACAGCATCAGGGAAGGGAGTAGA
>JBCBPW010000130.1:0-14911 GCA_039820545.1 Bacteroidota bacterium
CCCAAAAACAAGAGCTACCTTGAACCTCGTTTGAACCTCAATTACCACTACAATAAAAACCTTTCTTTCAAAGCTTCTGTAGGTCGATACAACCAGTTTATCCAACAACTGGCTACCGTCAATGAGTCTAGCCTAGCTCAATCTTACTGGGCATTGGCAGGACAGGATTCTCTATTAGTAGCCAACGCCAATCATTTTATACTCGGAGGAACGTATCAAAAGGGGCGATGGACCATAGACTTAGAGTTATATAATTATATCTATGGTAACATTAGGACGGACTCCTTATTATTTGACTATGGGAATAACCGTTACATTCCTGACACTTCTGCTTTCTTGGGAGATGGTCAAGCAGATGCGATGGGCTTGGACTTGATGATCAAATACGAAAGCTCCCACTACTCCTCCTGGATCTCCTATTCTCTCTCAAGTGTGCAATACAATTTTCCAGGCTTCAGCGAAGGGGCTGATTTCGCGGCTTCTTTTGATCGGCGACACTTGATCAGATGGGCACATATGATCAGTTGGAGAAGATGGCAAGGTTCGGCTTCCTGGATGTGGGGTACAGGACTCCCTTATACAGACATACTTGATACTGATAATCCAGATATTAAGGGAAATTTGCGAAGAATCGAAGCTGTGGGCGCAGTGAATGGGGAACGGCTGCCTACTTATCAGCGAATGGATTTGGTACTCGCTTATAAAGTCATCTATAGAGGTTCATGGGTTTCACAAATAGGCCTTTCCGCTTTCAACGTATTTAACAACCAAAATGCGAAAGATATAGTCCCATTGGAGACGGGCGGAACAGAAGCTGAGTTGAAATTCCGTAATCTCCTAGGCTTCACTCCTAATATTTTCATAAATTTAAAATTTTAGAAACAGAGAAGATCATACGTATGATCTCTTTCTGAATAATTAGATACGTTTCGTGTCTGATAACAGACGCCTTTTTTGTATTTCAGCTATTAGATTCTTACCCAAACGAATACTCATGAGACATCACATCTACTTGTGGCTACTGCTACTGGGTTTTCTACCCGCATTTGGACAGCAGTCGAGCGTGCACTTTCGGACAGCTGATCCTGCTACAATTCCTCACTATGAGAGGGAAATCATCCCGAATAAGTACCGTACAGTCAAGCTCGATTTAGAGACAATCAAATCTGAACTGAAACAAGCCCCTATGCGTGGTCAATTTCAGCAGCGCAGCCAAATGAAGCCATTCTCCATCCCTATGCCAGATGGTACAACTCAGCGTTTCGTCATTTATGAATCACCAGTCATGGCTCCTGGCTTAGCAGCAAAATATCCTCAGATAAAGACTTATGGAGGGTTTGGAGTTGATGATCCGCATGCAACGATTCGTTTGGGATGGGGAGAAGACGGATTCAATGCCATGGTCTTAATGGAAGGTGAGACTGTATTTATAGATCCTTATCAGAAAAATGATCAAGAACATTATATCGTCTACTACAAGAAAGACTATGGTGCAGCAAACAAGGCCCATCATTTCGGTTGCTTGCTAGATGACGACAATCATAATCATCACAGTCATCAGCGTCCGACAGATCGCCCCAGTCTGAGAATCGAAGGTGAGCTTCGGACCTATCGTCTAGCTTTAGCTACTACAGGAGAGTATTCTGCTTTTCATGGAGGGACCGTTCCCTTAGTCTTGAGTGAGTTGAATGTAGCTATGAACCGTGTAAATGGCATTTACCTGAGAGATTTTGGCATCTTCTTCCAATTGATCAACAACAATGATCAGTTGATTTATCTCAATGGTGCGACAGATCCCTATACCAATTTTAGTGGGGGGGCCATGCTTGCGGAGAATCAAAATAACCTAACAGCAGTAATCGGTGGAGCCAATTATGATATCGGGCACGTATTCAGTACAGGAGGAGGGGGAATTGCCTCTCTTGCTTCGGTATGTAGTCCGAACTTCAAGGCACGTGGTGTGACAGGATTGGGAAGTCCCATCAATGACCCATTCTATGTAGACTTTGTAGCGCATGAAATCGGGCACCAAGTGGGAGGTCCACATACCTTCAATGGGAGCTCTGGTGCATGTGCAGGTGGTAATCGATCTCCTAACAATGCATTCGAGCCTGGAAGTGGTACGACCATCATGGCCTATGCAGGTATCTGTGGAGGAGACAACCTACAGTTCAACAGTGACGACTATTTCCACACAGGGAGTATACAGGACATTGTGGAGTATATGATAGAAGGGTTTGGGAACTCTTGCGCGGCCATTACAACGACCAATAATTCTGCCCCAGATATCACCATGCCCAATCTAGCAGGTACAGTTATTCCCATTTCTACGCCTTTCAAATTGGTGGGTGAGGCGACAGATCCCAACGGCGATGCCATGACATACTGCTGGGAGCAGGTAGATATAGGTCCTGCAGGGAATCCCAATAACCCCCAGCAAAATGCAGCTATTTTTCGCTCATTTGACCCTACAGCTTCGCCTGTACGCTATCTACCTCGACTAAGTGACCTCATAAATAATACGACGATCTTTGGAGAAATTCTTCCTTCCTACTCTCGCAACCTGACGTTCCGTTTGACAGTTCGCGATGGTGTCCTGACAGGAGCTGGAGTAGCGCACGAAGAAGTCGAGTTCATCGCTACAGCTCAAGCAGGTCCCTTTGTGGTATCCAATCCGAACTCAAATGATACTTGGTCTGTGGGAGAGTTGAGAGCAATAGAGTGGGATGTCGCCAATACCAATCAAGCGCCTGTGAATTGTAAGACCGTGAATATCTTGCTTTCTACGGATGGAGGACTCACCTATACAGATACACTGGCGAAAAATACCGCGAACGATGGATCTGAGGTAATTTTGGTACCCAACCAGATCGGATCGACCAATCGTATCATGGTAGAGGCTGCTGACAATATCTTCTTCGATATTTCTAATCAGAATTTTGCTATACAAAATGCACCTCAGACAGACATCAGTGCTTTCAATCTACAGAATACCTGGAATGTCTGTCGCGATCAAAGCAATGATTTTATCGTGCTAACTTCTGGTGTGGGAGGCTATACTGGTCCAGTATCTGTAAGTATTTTGGGACTTCTTCCAGGCGTGACGTTTACGACATCTCCTTCCAATCCTGTTGCAGGAGACACGATCACTGTGACACTGTCAGCCAACGCTACAGCACTCATTGCACCGACTAGTCTCAATATAGTCATCACGGGTGTATCTGGAGAGGATGACCTACTGACGATTCCCAGTAACGTCCTGGCCAATGTCCAGGCATCTACGACTATTGTAGCTCCTTCTTTGGGAGAGCTAGGTGTATCTCGCCGTCCTGTCTTGGTTTGGAACAATGCTACGGAGGCAGACAGTTATATCTTGGAGGTGGCGACGAGTCCTTCATTTGATCCGAGTACGATTGTAGAGATACAATCATTTGTTCTAGATACACAGACACAAGTTCGTACACAGCTGGAAGGGTTTACACCTTATTATTGGCGTGTAGCCGGAGCGAACGTATGTGGACGTGGGAACTTTACGGCGTTTGGCGCATTTCAGACAGGGAACTGCCTGATCGTTTCACCTAACGATTTGCCACAGGATATTCCTGCATTTGGAACCAATATTCAGGTAAGTTCAGATGTTTTTGTTCCACTGACAGGTGTTGTAACGGATGTGAATGTCATTGATCTCAATGTAGAGCATGGCAACAATTCCCAGCTTACCTTTTTACTACGGGCTCCTGATCAGACGATCGGAACGCTCTCTAGTGCGATCTGTGGAACTTCCTCTGACTTCTTCTTAGGGTATGATGATGAAGCTGTAAATAACCTGCTTGGATGTACCGTAGGACCTACGGATACACAATCCTTTATTCCTTTGACGCCTCTTTCAGCCTTTGATGGTGGAGCTTCAGGTAGTGGAGTCGCACCATGGACGCTTTCGATTCTGGACAATATCCAGGGTACAGGAGGTAGATTCGTGGATTGGAAGCTGGAAGTCTGTAATGCGGGAGCTAGTGCGCCCATACTGCTTCGCAATGAGACCCTCTGGCTAGAGGCTGGAAATACAAGGGTAATTTCTGATTTGATTTTGAGAGCACAGGAAATCACCACGCTTCCTGCGGATATGGTATTTACGATCGTGACCTTGCCAGATAGTGGCGTTATTGAACTTGCAGGTGCAGCCTTGACTGTAGGGAGTACCTTCACACAGGAAGACATCAACAATGGGGACTTTACTTACACGTCTAACGGTGCGGTTGCTTCGGCTGACCAGTTTGATTTTACAGTGACGAGTGCCAACGGAGGCTGGCTAGGTGTACCTACTTTTGAGATCGATGTACGTCCTGTGAGCAATGATGATGTATTGGAGAATGGTTGGTCGATCTATCCTAACCCTACAAAGGATATCCTTATGGTGGAGTGGGACCAAGTACCTGTAGGCAATGTATCCATCAAGCTATTTGATGTACAGGGACGCACCATCATTACCCAAACATTTACGAATGTTCAGCAAATCGAGAAGTTGGATGTATCCAGAATTCCATCAGGAGTGTACGGAGTTCAGGTAAGTGATGAGAACGGAATATTTATGCGTAAAATATTGATTGAGAGGTAGTTGTTGTCAATTATGCGCGTTTTGTAGATCAGAATGTGTGTAAGAGAATATATATTTATCCTGAAATAGAAGTACAGTTTGCTTAAATTGTACTTCGCATCAGGCGGAAGAGGCCCATGCGAAACTCGTGATTGGCCTCTTCTTTTTTAAACCTAAAGATCATTGCAGGGGAACCGCCTTGTGATTCTGTGTTTGTTTTTCTACTTGGATTGAAGGCAAATACAGATAGAGTAGGCGTAAAACAATGTATAGATAGGTAAACAGAAACATCCAGTCTGCACTTGATATATGTATGAATAAAAGATAGGTCGTATACCGCCTGCTTGTATGAGCTCGCTCTATCTTTTTCAGTGTTTTCTCCTGTCTATGAATAACAACTAAATCAATTGACTTTTACAAACGCGAACTCATGAGAAAATTTATCAGTTTGTTGGTCGGCCTTTGCTGGCTTATACCAGGACTGCTCGCGAAAGCTCCCGTAGATTTGTGGCAAAAGGTATCACCTTCGACAATTGAATCTCTGGATCGTCGAGTGATTCGACCTGTAGTTTATCAGCCCTATCAGTTGGATTTTGACGGAATCAAAAGTGTACTAGCTCAAGCTCCTTTTGAAAGAAATATCTCCAATCAGACGCTCAGTATTACGCTTCCCGATCCTACAGGAGCCAAGATACAGTTTGAAATCATGGAGACAGATGTCATGCCTGCTCCACTCGCAGCAAAGTTTCCCGAGATTAAAACCTTCCTCGGTTATCAAAAAGACAATCCTGCGCGCAAGATTCGCCTAGACTATACGGCACAAGGTTTTCATGCCAAAGTATTTGGGACGGAAGAGTCATGGTACATCGACCCTGCGTCTATGACGACGACGCAGTATTATATGATATATCGCAAAGGAGCTGTCGAAGCGGTTTCTTTTGGGAGTGGTAGACTATGTGGGACACCTGAGCCTACAGAATTAGAAGAAGATTTCTTGAAAGGAAACTTTTCCAACAATACAGGTGCAGAGTTGCTGACTTATGAAGTAGCCGTGACAGGAGACGAGCGATTTACCAATTTTCATGGAGGAAAAACACAGGCGCTCTCAGCCATTGTGACGATCGTAAACCGTATCACAGGGATCTATGAAAATGAGCTGGCTATTCGTGTTGGGCTGATACCCAATAACGATTTGCTCGTATTTGACTCGACAGATGATCCTTATACGGCAAATGACAATCCTAATCCCAATACCTTTGTAAGTCAAATGGCGCAAGCTACGCCTGCCATTTTGAACAACCTCATCGGGACTGCGAACTATGACTTTGGGCATGTCTTCACCCTGGGATTTGGTTTTGGTGTCATCGGTACAGCAGGTGGAATTGGGACAGTATGTGGTCCTGCATCTCTGAAGGGAGGGGCTTGTACATCTGATCCGACACCCATAGGTCCTGGCTTTGAGCAGACACTGGCGCATGAATTTGGTCACCAGTTCAATGCCACCCACACCTTCAATATTAATACAGCGAACTGTGCAGGGGCAAGAACCAACATCTCGGCCTACGAACCTGGAGATGCTGCAACAATCATGGGATACGAAGGATGCTCAGGAGGATCTATCTCTGATGGGGACTACTTCCACGTAAATAGTTATCAGCGCATCTTTTCGTACATGCGCTTGAGTACGGGTAACAACTGTGCAGTAAAGACACCAACGGGCAACACACCACCTGTCGTCGATGCAGGTATGGGTGGATATACCATCCCCGTGAGTACCCCCTTCGTGCTAGAAGGGTCTGCGACAGATATAGATGGAGACAATCTTACCTACTGCTGGGAGCAGTATGATTTGGGGCCTGCAGGTCTTCCGACAGCTCCCACAGGTAATGCACCTATCTTCCGTTCCTTTACACCAACCAATACAGGTACTCGTACATTCCCGCGTATCAGTGATGTCGTCACAGGGAATGCTACGCTAGGGGAAATTCTTCCTTCTTATGGCCGTAACATGCGCTTCCGCCTTTCTGTTCGAGACAATAACATAGCAGGTGGTGGGTATAGCTATGAAGAGATTACACTTGCCGTGTCTGATCAGGCAGGTCCATTTATCGTGACCTTTCCCAACTCAAGCGTCGGAGCTATCTCTGGAGGAGACCCCATGAAAGTCCAGTGGGATGTCGCCAATACCAATGTCGCTCCAGTCAACTGTGAGAAGGTGAATATCCTACTATCCGAAGATGGGGGAGCGACCTATCCCTATACATTGGCTGAAGACGTGCCAAACAATGGACAAGCAGTAGTATGTCTACCAGATCTTGCGGGAACAAATTTCCGTATGCGTGTAGAAGCTGCGGATAATATTTTCTTTGACATCTCTGATCAGAACTTTACTATCAACGCTACTACACAGCCTGGATTTACCTTCGCTACAGGAGTAGATGTCGTCAATGTATGTCAGGATGGTACGAGCAATTTGGAATTTCTTTCTTGTGCTCAGCAGCAGTTGACAGATAAGTTCAAAGTACGCGCGCTAGGTGCGCCTGCAGGCGTCACGATCTCAACTATCCCAGATAGTATCACACCTGGAGAGCCTTTTACAGTACTCGTCAATGCCGAACCTACGGTTCCTGTAGGAACTTATACATTTAGCCTATTTGCCAATAGTGGAACGGCTTCTTATGCAAGTCAAGTCAATGTAGCGGTAGGGCAAGGTGTCACCCAACCTGCTTTGGGACTATATCCCATCAATCAAAACCGTGTCGGCTCTTTCCCTTCCTTCAATTGGGGACTCATTTCTGGTGTAAGCGAATACAATATCGAAGTTGCCTCTAGCCCTGCTTTTGGTTCTTCTATTGTCTTCTTCCAAGATAATATTCAAGGTACCTCTACCAATGTCAATGCTGCTCTACAGCCGAATACTACTTACTATTGGCGTGTGAGTGGGGCTTCTTCGTGTGGAGGAGGAGTCTTTTCTGATACGTATGCTTTCCGTACAGGAGAATGCCAAGTCTTTGAAAATAATACACCTGTCAGCATACCTGCTTTTGGATCGCCTGCTTTGGCATCTTCTATCATTGAGGTACCACAGGGAGGAGCTATATCAGATGTCAATGTATTGCTCACGGGGACACACTCCAGGATCAGTGAGATACAAGCATCTATCACGAGTCCTTCGGGTCTAGAGCGTATCCTATTCAATCAGGTTTGTAACGATGGGTCTCAGGATTTTGACATTGGTTTTGATGATGACGCGATCTCCTCTACGATCGAGTGTCCTCCTGTAGGGGGCGTCTTCTATGAGCCTCTGATCCCTCTCAATGGATTCAATGGACAAACGGCTGTAGGAAACTGGGAGCTCAAACTCCGTGATAATACCAACCTCAACGGAGGTGAGCTGATCAGATGGAATCTAGAGGTATGCTCCGAGCGGGTAACGAATCTATCTCTGATCAAGAACATACCCTTGGCAGTGGAGTTGGGGAATACGCGTAGTATCTATGATGGTGTACTCGAAGCGACGAACCCCAACTTGACTTCAGCCGATATTACGTTTACACTGGTGACCTTACCTACAGAAGGGACCCTGAGGTTAAACGGAAACATCATGAATGTCGGCGATACCTTCACACAAGAAGATGTCGAAGGCAACCAGTTCAGATACACACAGACAGGCTCAGGTGCTGCTAGTGATGCGTTTGATTTTGTAGTAGAAGATACAGACGGTGGCTGGGTTGGTATCTCTACCTTCCAGATCAATGTTGTACCTACTGCAAATGACGAGCTATTGGACGCAGGTATTCAGATCCGTCCAAATCCTGCACAAGAGGTATTTACTTTGGTTATTGAGGATTTGACCCTGGCAGAGGGTGTACTTTCACTCTACAATGTAAATGGCCAATTGGTACGTCAGGCGACTGTCAATGGTACTCAAACACAAGTGGCAATTGAAGGTCTGCAGGAAGGAATGTATCTCGTCCAGTTCCAGTCTGGAGATAAGCTCTGGACAAGCAAGTTGCTCAAGCAGTAGGACTTAGACTAGAAGAAAGGCGTAAAGTGATTGTACTTTGTTTCCTTTCTGATAATTGAACATAATGGAAGGAGGTGCGATTCGTACCTCCTTTTTCATTTGCCTAAACCCTAATCGATCAGAAAACCTAATCCCATACTGATGTTGATAAAAGAAACCTCGCGTATGCGTTCGGTAGAAAGCATCTTAAGTTCTCGGGTGAGGAAGGAGCCGCGTGGGCGGAGAAGATTCAATGCCCAACCTCCTGTCAAGCCAATATGGTAAATCAATCTGGGATGAATGACACGCTGGCGTCCGATGGAGTAGGTAACGAAGAGGTCTCTATAGCGATCCCAATTGGGGACATTTTGGCGGATGAGATTGTTGTTCAGATCTGTCAGTTTGTAAGGCATGTAGGAGAGCGAGATCTGCTGGTAGAATCCAAGAGGTGCAATGTGTCCTCGCTGGAAAAAGCTATATAAACGCGCGAAAATACCTATTCCCATTCCTGATAACTGGGCTTGACCGATGAGTCTTTCATTGTCAAATACAAAGTCGTAAGAGAAAGCATTGCGAAAAAAATCGGTCTTAACCCCTATACTTACCTGACGAGAAAGTACATATCGGCTTTCTATTCCCCAGCGTGTATTGAAGGTACGGCCAAGGGTGCTTGCTTGGGAACCAAGTGCGGGAAAAAAATCAGCGTTGAGTGCCAGCATCAAACGTTTTCCTGTGTATCCAGGAGCTTGGGCTGACGCGAGTTGAGGGATACAGAAGGCAAATGCGGAAAAGTACAATCCAAGTATGAGTCGTGCATTCCAGGGCATATGCATCTTCCAGTTAAAAAGTTGAGTCGGATTTTGAGACCTTATAAACTAGAGGTACGGCTTGAAAAGGAAGGGAAAATCTATACAAGCACCCATACAAAAGATATCGAGGCAGATCCAA
This sequence comes from Bacteroidota bacterium, assembly GCA_039820545.1. Classification (GTDB taxonomy): domain Bacteria; phylum Bacteroidota; class Bacteroidia; order J057; family J057; genus JALEFZ01. The sequence goes on from JBCBPW010000130.1 coordinate 9,549, forward strand.
AATGGAATCTATTTATTATCAGCACTTTCAGTCTCATGTCTTGAGCGTAGCAAAATCCCCTTCGGGATCGACTCTCACTTCTAATATTCTACTTAAATCTATGGCAAACTATGTACATTTTACCATAGCTAATAAGGATTTTTGTAGATTCTCTAAGTACCTATGAAATTTTTTTGGCCATTTTCATGCTAAGAGATCTTGTGAAAGTCTCAACAAGCGGGAGAAGAAAGAAGATTTACGTTATTTACCTGAACCAAAACCTCCCCCACGTACAGTACGCAGCAAAAGGTAGCTTCTAAAGGTCGTATTCAGGCAGCGCCCATCTCTAGACTGATAGTAATCTGGACAATTGCGCTTGACTTGAGCCATAGTCTTGTTGTTGCGAACATTGGAGAGGCCCCACCCTTGGTTGGTTCCAGCGAAGGCTCCAAAGCCAATGCTACTGAAAGTCAAAATAATCCAGAATTTATTGATAGCACTCATGCGTATAAAAAGTTTCTGTGATAAAAGATAGGTACATTTTTAGAAGGATCTGATCAAATTTGTGCATTATTTCTTGCAATGAGCGCGATCACAATAAAAATGATCAGGGCAAATGCATAGTAACGCGTCATCATAATACCTTCATTGAGAGAGACAGCAAGCGAACCCGAAGGATTGGGACGATCCGTTTGTACATAGACACGTGCAAAATATGTCCCTGGTGTTTCTACTCGAAAGCGGATGTGTTGATCCATATTTTTCTCTGTCCATTTCTCCCCTCCATCATATCCTGTAGAGTAGTAAAAGTCGCTACTTACTTGGTTGATGACCGCAGAATCCTTGTCCATCAGGAACGCTAAGGCATAAAACTCCATCCCATTGGAGAGTTTATCAGCTTTAAGGTTAAGCTGATAGTTTCCTTTTGAGGTGATTTCGATAGGACCTGTATCTTGACCTATATCTGGTTGAAAGGAGCTGACGGAAAAGGAAGAGCTGTATACCTCCGATCCAGAAGAGAAGAGAGAATAGAGTGTAAAACTCAGCATGATCATACCTGCTATTGCTGCGGATTGGAAAATAAACTTCCAGCTCTCAGCTTTTTGCTTCAGCTTTTCAATTTCCTCGTTATTATTGAAGGCTTCCAGCACTTTCCTTCGAGAGATGGGGACTTCTTGGAAGAACTCAATCTCGGAGATCTCTTCTCCCTCCATGCGCCACTCAGCTGAGTAATCGATTCCCCTATCTTTAAAGGCTGCGAATCGAATCTCATCCCCCTTCTTGATGGTGTAGTTACTTTCGCCTTCGAAGAATACTACATTGGCTTGTCCGTACTCACGTACGATTTTGGGAGACTGCTTTTGGAAGAAGTTCATGCGAAGCTCACGTGTGAGGAGCATGGGGACTTCGGGTATGATTTCCTCGGAGATCTTGTAGCCTTCTTTATCTTCGACTAAATAAAAGTAGGTATAATTGTTGTCGATCATCAGCCACTCATCGTAGATCCATACTTCATTTGAGTAGCCTTGTTCTCCTTCTTCGTAGTAGTACTCTTTGTAGCGCATGCGCCAGCGGGTTCTGGCGATGACTTGATATTCTTTTCCGTCAAAATTGGCTTTTTGGCCCAAGCGAATGAAAGAAAAGGGTTGATGTTTTTCAGGATTTCCCAGCTGTTGGAGGATCTCGTACTCTTCGGAGCGTGTATCCAGGACCGATCCGCAGTAGTTGCAGGCAAGGTATTGGGCGCGGGGGCTCATGACCCTGTGTGCTGCACCACAATTGGTACAGTTAAATTGCTTGACAGAGGCGAGTTGATTCTGGGTGGTTATTGTACTATCCATAGGGTGATGTGCAGTATCCGTTGGGCGAAAAGATTAGGGCTGTAAAGAGAGTTCATGGAGCTTAAAAGGATAGCCAATGAAGGCGTGGGTTTCTCCTGGCAATACTTCGATGCTGATCACCTCCCCTCGCCCTACGGCAATTCCTTCAATAAAATCAGCAGGATCTCCTCTTTTGACGATAAAGGGAAGCTCACCCTCTCCTCCATTTACTTGTGCTCGGGCTTTAGAGGTAACGAATAATTGATGTCCTGTACTAAGCGAGACTGTCTGCCCTACTTGTATGCTCTCAAAGTCAGGGGATTCACTTCCATTATCCATCTCCCGAAAGAGCATGAAACTGCCATCATCTTCCTGAATCCAGGCTTCTTCTCCATCATCTAGAAACTGAACAAACCACTCGTCCCAAAATCCATCTTTGTAGTCGATTCTCAGTCTACCCAATAGGAGGAAATCTCTTCCCTCAAATGTGCCTGATTGTCCGATGGAAAGCGCAGATCCATAATCAATCAACAGGTGCTTATCGCCGACAGCTTGGAGGCTATCTGCATTGATCATACTTGTCTGGCCACAATAGGTACATCCAAGGACCTTGGCCCCAGGGGTTTTTTGGCTCATCGGAGCGCCGCAAGATGGACATTCAAATTCTCTGGCAAACATGGCCGTACATTAAAGTTTCGAAACAGAAGATTTGACTAGAAAGATCTAAAAAATATGGGAAAGTTGGAGAAAAGATTCCCATTTTCAGGTGAATAGCAATGAAACCGTTGTGATTCGGGTATGGAGTTTAGAGACAGATAGCTTTTCAAACGAAATTAATCTCTCTCTTTGAAAAGTAAGACAACTACCTGCGCAATCATACTTTCTTCTCTCCCTACTGCATCTGTCTTTTCGTGTGTAGTAGCTTTGATCGAAATATTTTCAGAGGAAGTGTGGAGGACAGTACTGATAACCTCTTGCATAGCAGGAATATGCGGATTTATTTTGGGTTTTTCAGCGATAATTGTTGCGTCCATATTTCCGAGTACATATCCTTTTTCTCGAACCAGCCGATAAGCATCTTCTAGAAAGATCTTACTATCTGCATTTTTGTATCGAGGATCTGTGTCGGGGAAATGAAACCCAATATCTCTGAGATTGAGTGCGCCGAGCATCGCATCACAGATTGCGTGGAGCAAGGCATCAGCATCCGAGTGTCCCAAAAGTCCTTTGTGATGCGGAATTTCTACTCCACCTAAGATGAGTTTTCTGCCTTCTACCAAGCGATGGGTATCGTAGCCGTACCCTATGCGAATGGGGTTCATGATGTTTGTGAAATTATGTGGAAAAGATTAGTCAAATCTACGATAAAAAGCCTGATCTGCCCACGCCAGCATTTCTCGATCCCCTCGACTGTCCCCATAGGCATAGGATGCTTCTAATTTCTGATCTGATAGCCATTTTCTGATCCGCACTACCTTCTCAGGGCCATAGTTATTGGCTCCCTCTATATTTCCTGTAAATATCCCTCCTTCAATCTCGGGTTTCGTAGCGATGAGTGCGAGTCCTAGTTTATCTGCTATCGCCTGTGTCCAAATGGAGAGAGAGGCTGTGACAAGGATACACGTATGATTCTGGGCTTGATGCCATTCGAGTTTGCGGATGGCTGCAGGTCGGATCATCCCAGTAAGGACTTCATCTGTAAATCTGAGATTCTCTGCTTGTAGGGTATCCATAGACTGACCTCCGAGATAGTATGTTAAGAGGGTCTCTTTGGTGCGTTTGCGATCGGTTAGTTTCAGATAAAAAGCGGAAAGGAGTGGCCCATGAAGGACCACTCCTTTCCAGAATTTATAATCGCCTGATGTGTAGTGGAGAAAGGCACGCATGCTATCCCCCGTGATCAGGGTATGGTCAAAATCGAAAGCTGCTAGAATCATTAAGCGCTCTGATCAAGGATGTCGCTGATATCCTGTGGAAGCAGGTTGAAGTCAGCCAGCTGGACAAACTGCGATACACGTCCGTGAATCTGCTGTTGTGTCAGGTTCATAAGTTGCTCTGGACCGAACTTCTCGACGCAGAAGCTGGCCAAGCTAGAACCCATGATGATGGCGCGCTTCATATTGGTGAAGGAAGTGTCTCCTGTACTGGCAATGTGCCCGATAAAGCCTCCAGCAAACGTATCCCCTGCACCTGTAGGATCAAATACTTCATCCAAGGGAAGGCCAGGAGCAGAAAATATTTCTTCTCCATTGAAGAGCAGGGCTCCGTGTTCTCCCTTTTTAATGACGACAAACTGGGGGCCCATGTTTTGGATGACACGTGCTGCGCGGCGTAGCGAGTACTCTCCTGAGAGTTGGCGTGCTTCCTCGTCGTTGATGATGATCACATCGATCATTTGGAGTACCTGCTTCAGGCTATCGAGGGCACTTTCAATCCAGAAGTTCATCGTATCGAGGGCAATCAGTTTGGGACGCTTGGGGAGTCTTTCGATGACTTGACGCTGGATATCAGGGGTAAGATTCCCTAGCATGAGATATTCGCAGTCCTGGTAGCTTTCAGGTACTTTGGGATCGAAATCTGCCAATACATTGAGCTCTGTGACGAGGGTATCGCGGCTGTTCATGTCATTGTGGTAGCGTCCTGCCCAGAAGAAAGAGGGCTTATCTGAGACCAATTCGACCCCTTCTAGGCTGATATTTTTGCTGCGTAGGTCATTCATGATATCCTCTGTAAAGTCATTGCCCACGATGGAGATGGCATTTACAGGTTGGACGAAGTAAGAAGCTGCGAGAGAGATATAGGTTGCGGCCCCTCCAAGGATTTTATCTGTTTTTCCGAAGGGCGTTTCAATAGCATCGAAGGCCATAGACCCCACTACAACAAGGCTCATGTAGATAATAGATTATAGTTAAACGAGGGACCTGTACGCATGTGATAGCAGAAGGTCCTTCCAAAATTCAAGCAAAGATAGGTGAAAAATGTTTCATGGAGATGACATAATTCCTCTACATCTTTTTTGATATTTTTTCGAAAAATATTTGATTTTTATTCAGCTAGGCTATTTCTTTGCACCACTCAATCATTTAGGGCTTGTCTAAAGCTGGTTTTTGATTGAAATATTCCCTAATAGCTCAATTGGTTGAGTCCCGTTACACGGGATTAATCCAAGGCTCAGAGGAAAAAATATACTCCCTAGTAGCTCAGTTGGTTGAGTCCCGTTATACGGGATTAATCTATGGCTCGCAGGAAAGAAGGTACTCCCTAGTAGCTCAATTGGTTGAGTCCCATTACACGGGATTAATCCAAGGCTCAGAGGAAAAAATATACTCCCTAGTAGCTCAATTGGTTGAGTCCCGTTACACGGGATTAATCCAAGGCTCGCAGGAAAAAATATACTCCCTAGTAGCTCAGTTGGTTAGAGCGGTTGACTGTTAATCAATAGGTCGTTGGTTCGAGTCCAACCTGGGGAGCATCAAAGAGCCGATTCTCACATAGAGGGTCGGCTATTTTTATTTATCTAAATCTACAACCATGAAGTACTACATCTACATTCTCTATGCCCCT
>JBCBPW010000131.1:0-14489 GCA_039820545.1 Bacteroidota bacterium
CAAAAAACTCAATAGGCGATATGCAGAGGTAAATTCTGTCAACCTGAAATATAAATAAACTTATTACACGGTGTACTCAGATAGCAAACATTTATTTTTTAATAGATTCTACTAATTACCTAAAAAAATTAAGCTTTTAAGGAACACAACAGCCCAGCCTGTGCATGTGTAATACTTGACCTTTTACATGGAGGATCATACTTCATAGTAGGGTGAAAGGTTTTGTATGGAACGGATGCACCTATTTCTTTTGATACTCCAACAGATAAATGTAATAACAGATCTTGTACGCTGTCTATCTGACTGACTGGAATCTTTTGGTTTCCTGGAGGGCAGATAACGTACCTATTTAATTACTCCTAAAATCAAGGAATTGTATAGGAACGCCTGATTTTATGAGTGATTCTGCTCTTGTTGACGGAACACCGATCTACGAATTAGTAGGATAAGTTTCGTGTTTATATAACCTTAAATTCAGTTTATTATGGCAGACACACCCGCATTAGTGTCCATGGCCCAACAGTTTACTGGGCTACCTATGGATTCTTTGATTGGGGGACCGCTCAACGCAGCAGCAAATGCCAACTCTGCGATGGCGCTGACCCAGACAAAGTTCATGTTGGACACTTGTTTTTACAAGACTGAGCTGATGGATACTTCCCAATCGCCTCCAGTCGCATTTTCTCCACCCGAATACAGTTATACCCCGATTTTGGTGAAGATGGCGATTACAAGGGGCGTCATTACACCTGGAGATCCGACTGCTTCACCCCCGACTACGACAGTAGTAGATCAGATTACAACGACCATTGATCTGCCGCTATTGACTATTGTGCCTTTGAACTCTTTGGCAGTAGATGAAGTCAATATCACCTTTGAAATGGAAGTCCAGTCCAGCTATGGTGAAGAACAGTCCCAATCTACAACCGAAAATATCAAAGCTTCAGCAGACTGGGAAGTGAAGGTCGGCTGGGGACCCGTCTCCGCTACTGTGAAAGGAAGCGCCAGCTATGATAAGACAGACTCGTCTAATTTTAGTACCCATTATCAAAAGAGCAACTCCGCAAAGTATACCGTTTTGGTACATGCCGGTCAGTTGCCTTTGCCCAACGGTGTACAGACGATCATTGACGCCTACACGACGGCCATTGAGCCCATTCAGCTAGGTTCAACTTCTTAATTCGACTGATATGAAAACGCCCGAAGCTGGATACATCTTGGATCCAGTTCGGGCCTGTCCTGTAAGCATTAGGTATCTCAATCCCCTGATTTTTCTGTGTTATGGCCGATGATACGATTGTAGACACATTTCGAGGCTTGAAATTCTCCCAACTCATTTCGAGCCCCCTTTTGGCTATCGTCAATGCCAACTCCCAGATGGCCCGACGACAAATCGAGCTGATCTTTAATCATTGTTTTACCAAAAATGGAGACACAATGGATCCTACCATGGTCAAACTCTCGATGAAGCAGACCTTTCTCGAGCCTGGGACTGAACCAGGGCAAGCCCCCGAACTGAAGTCTTCAGAGACCGTGATACAGATCCCTCTTCTTACGCTGATACCGATCAATAGTCTATCTGTACAAGATGCCAAGATCCACTTTGGGATGGAGGTAACATATTCAGAACCCTCCGCAGATAGTGAAAATGGGGAAAAAGCTTCTCCCGCGCTTTTTGGGCACATTGCTTCTGGCTCACCTATGCATGGCATCCACTCCCAAAAGGATAGAAGAAAGGCAAATGGATCTTCGCATCGGAATTCAGAAATCAGAATCGATATGCAGGTCGAACCATTGCCTTTGTCTACAGGCTTGAAAACAATTTTGGATGCTTACAATAAATCCATTTTACCTGTAGAAAATCCTCCTTCTAGTCCTCCCTCACCCCAAAACAACAGCTAATGTGGATTTGGCCGAGGGGCTATAAGTAACCTGGTAAAAGCATCATTTTTTCTCCTTTCTAACTGTAAATACTCATTTTTATACACCCTTCATTATTACGCCATTAAATTTTCGTCTTATGACTCATCAACAAAGTATGCCTTGCCCCGTGTGTAAAACGCCCATTTTGTTTGATACATACATGCTTCTCCAAGGAATCCAATTTACTTGCACAAAGTGCAATACCTCGATAGGACTCGCAGCTGAAAGCCGAGGAATCGTTTCCAATACTATGGAGAAGTTGGAAGAAGTTCGGAAGGAGGTATTGAAAGGGAAGAAAAAGAATAATTAGAAATATAGGCATGAAACCTACGAATGTTCCAGATAGCTTAAATGGAACTATAAATAGTTGTAAAAATACGGATTGCCTACTTAGCATTTACTTATGATCAGCCTAGAATCATTTACGGAAAGCTTGCAGAAAGCCATCCTGGGTGCTCATAAAGCGCTTTCCAAGAGTCAACTAGACTACTTGGATGAGTATTTTGAAGAAGTACCTGTGTCTGGCCCTTATTCTCCACCTGCGGGTGGGGGGAATGTAGCAGGAGGTACGCGCTTGGAGGAAGATTTTGATAAAGCGGCTCAAGCTGTAGATCAGTTTTTTGGAAAGAGTACAGATGCTCAATACAACAGTTTTACTTCGCTATACCAGGATCTCAATACATTGAGACAGGGCTTTGTAGAGCGAAGTGTGAATGATAGGCTACTGTCCGAGGTTCTTCTTCAATTGGGGGAATTGCCTACTGGAAAGTATCCAGGGACACAGCGCCCTAAGAGTGGTCTAGAAGATTTGAAAGCTGGAACTACATTTGACGAGCAAGATGTGACAGATCTCAGCATGGCCCTAAGTGCTTTGTCTCAAACAAATTCAGGGACGATCTCTAGACAAAATACCTCTCCTCCTTTCTCTACGGGTACAAAGCTCAAACCCAAAACAGTCACCCTTCAATATCCTTATCAAACGAGTGAGGGCCTGCAAATAGTAGACGTTCAAGTCCCCCTCATTACCCTTGTATCTCTTTCGCCGACACAAATCGATGAGGTGAAACTAAGGATTGGATTGGAACTGTTGCTAGAAGAGAATACAAGAACGGGAGAGGACACCCTTTTAGTCAAATTTCTCTCATCTCCCAGTACGCCTACAGGTAGTCCGCCAGATCCTCCCACAAGCCCGCCTCCTTCAGAAACGCATCAAAGCTTTATTGAATTGAAATTTAGGCCAAGTGATACGCCAGAAGGAATCCGGAAACTGGTGGAGGGCTACGAAAAGATCCTGAGAGCACAAATCCCACACTGACCTTGGAAACTTCTCTTTATCTTCTTTAATACAAGCATGTCATGAGTCAGAATCCCTCTTTTCCCTTGGTATCTTGTACCATGCCCACACACAATCGGCGACGCTTCATTTCGCGTGCCATTTTGTACTTCTTGCGCCAAGACTACCCAAACAAGGAGCTATTTATTGTAGATGATGGAGAGGAGGAGATTGCAGATCTGATTCCAAACCATCCCGAAGTGCGGTATGTAAAAATCCCTCATACGATGACGCTGGGAGAAAAACGCAACTTCTGTGTATTGCAGAGTAAGGGCAATCTCATCATGCACTGGGACGATGACGACTGGATGGCCCCCAACCGCATCAGTTATCAAGTCAGGGAATTGCTGGCACATAGAGTATCTGTCTGCGGGATTCAGCAGATGTATTTTCACGAAGTAAAATCGGGACGCTCCTATCTCTACCGATATCCTAAGAATATCGGTAAGCCATGGTTGGCAGGTGGCTCTCTCTTGTATACCCGCAAATTTTGGAGCCAAGCTCCTTTTCCCAAGATACAGGTAGCATCGGACACTCCCTTCATCATGAATCGTAAGATGGAACGGTATCTGATATTGGAAGACTATAATTTTTATATAGCGACCATACACGAAAAGAATACCAGTCCCAAAAGGACGAACAATAGCGTGTGGAATCCGATCCCCACCGAGCGATTACAGTCGCTTCTTCAAGAGGACTGGGAACCATTTTTGCATCCTGAGATGGTAGGAAAAATCAAGATGAAGCAGGAGCGAGAGGAAGATAGACCTCCATCTAATCCGCCCAATCCAGAGGATATCGCTTCCCTAGGCGAGGAATCTGTGGAAGCAGAGCTGCCAGAAAATATAACAGAGAAGATAACCGAGCCGCCTAAAGAAGAACCTAAGAAACAAGAACCAAAAGCGAATCAAACGGTTTCCTCTCCTCCTGTTTCACCAGAAATTCCAAAACCTGACATAGAAGAAATTGCGGGGGAAGCAAAGGAGCTTATCATTCCAGAAAAAAAGCCTATCTCTGAAACCAAAGATGTCAAACCAAAGAAAGAGAGGCTAGTAGAGAAGGAGCCACCGAAACCTGAGAGTGAAGTTGTGCCAGAAGCCACGGAAGCAGCTGCACCTAAAGAAGCGGTTGAGTCTAAAATAGAGACGCCTCCTAGTCTACCCGAACAGACAAAGACTCCCCCTGCGCCTCCCATTCTCAATCCCATCATTCTGGAACCTGCTCCCCACATAAAGATCTACGAGTGGGAAAATCCAGGAAAGGTCTCTGTAGGCATATTGATTACAACGTTTCAGCGTCCCGCACTCTTAGAGAACCTGATCCAGCAGATCCAACGGGAGACGGGACAGTTTCATGTTTTTTGTGTAGTAGTGGACGATGAAGTTCTGAAGAATCGCAAACGCCTATACTGGCGGACGGTTAATGCACTCTGGGAGCAAGCCAAAAATCTAGATGTAGATTACTTTATCCAGATGCCTGATGACATGCATCTAGAAGAGGGTTTTATCCAAAGATCTGTTGACGCCTGGAATCATCTGCAGGACCCAAGGAAGATGTGCCTCAACTTATTGTTAGAAGGACATAATGTCGGTAAACCTACTTGGACAGATACTTGGGCTGAATTGCGGGTTTTTGACGGGCATAGATACATGAAGACACAGTGGGTGAACATGTTTTACATTTGTACCCGTGCGTTTTACAATCGACTGGACTGGCGTTTATCATCTGTCCCTCTCAGGCGATGGTCCCGAAATCCTAACCTATCTAGTGGGGTAGGAAGTCAAGTCTCTAAGAGACTGAGTGGAAAGGGGGATGCGCTATATCAGGTGACAGAAAAGTTAGCTTCTCATGTAGGGGATGCCTCCAAGATGAGTCCTAGCGTAGAGCAAACGCTTCATCCTTCGATTCATTTGCCCCAAATCATTGCGGGTATGGCGACGATACCAGATAGGGTACACATCCTGAAAGAAGCGATCCACAGTATCATCCATCAAATCGATACACTCTATCTCTTTTTCAACGACTTCGAGGAGCTTCCTGAGTGGGTAGCAGATTATGAGAAAATTGTGCCCTTTCTCAGTAAGCAAGAGCAGACCAATAAGGGGGATGCGGGTAAGTTTTATGGGTTAGATAAGATCGTGGATGAAGATGCATACTTTTTCTCCCTGGACGACGACTGCGTCTATCCACAAAACTATGTCTGGCTGATGATCGAGAAGATCGAGCAATACAATAGAAAGGCTGTCGTAGGATGTGGAGGATATTTGATGAAGGATAAGGTGAGCCATTTCTATTCAGATCGATCGGCAAACTGGCATATCCAATCTCCTAATAAGGACGATCGTGCGGTGCATATCCTGCATACAAATCTGACTGCTTGGCATCACAGCACCATACGATTTAGCTATGATGACTGTGAACTCCCCAATATGGGCGATCTATGGTTGGGAATTGTCGCGCAAAAACAGGAGGTGCCCATGATCCTGGTAAAGCGGCCAGCCAAATGGGTGCGGATTCAAGATCTTCCGATAGAAAAAACCATTTATGGTCAGCATAAGCATAATGATGCTGCTCAAACGAAGGTTTTTAATTCCCTTTCGTCGTGGAAGATTCCTCCTTTAAGACCAGATTGAAACCTCAAATCTGCGAAAAGATTGTGCTTTCAGAACCTGCACTTCATCTATTTTGATCGATTTAGCCCTACTAAACCTTACAAAATAGCTTTCGTCAGAACCAAAAATCGCTGCTTTTTAGCTAGATTTTCATTATTCCAAATATGGTCAAAGGGTTTCATTTTTATCCGTTTCTCAAAATCGGATGAAAATTTGGTCAAAATGAGAAGATATATATCAATATGAGAGGATAGCCGAGTGGTTATCCTTTTGTTGTTAGAGAAAAAGGGAAAAAATAGAAAGTAAATGTGTGGGGTGAGAAAAGAAAAATGTCTTCTTCGGGTGTAAGAAAAAAAGGGGTTTGTGTAAAAAAACGGATTTCAAAATATCTCGAATGGTTGATAATGGATAGTCAATGGTCAGAATAGTTTCTTTAGTGGAATAGGCAGGTGGATAGGTTTGATTATCAAATCATTTCGCAAGAGATCAAGTATCACGTAAATTTATTTCAAGAAAAAACTTAAAGGACAAACATCCGTAAAAACAATCATACGAGCCGTTCAAATTCTTTTAAGACCCAGGAATTCCTACCTAAAATTTCACCTTTATCCTACGTAAGATTGGTTTTATAAATGGCAGATAAGGCTTTTCACTTTCGTAAGCTCTGGCATATAGTTTGATCCCATAAGGTATATAATTCTCTTTTTCGAATTACCCAAACCCTAAATACCTATGAAAGCTCAATCTCATTTGCACGCATGCTGGTATGTTGTATTGTTCCTCTTGAGCAGTATGAGCATCCAGGTAAATGCTCAAAACCTTGAATGGGCCTACACTGATGGTACGATGCCCAGTCGAGGTAGTACTGGAAGTGCATTGGTTTATGCATCTCAAAACGTAGATACTCCCCCTCAAACACTAAACTATGAAATGGTGACAGAATATATGGGGTATCCCGAACTGGCTAAGAAGTCTGGTATAGAAGGAAAAGTAGTACTACGTGTCCTCGTGAATGAAAAGGGAGAGTACGTACATCACTCGATAGAGTCTGATGATCATCCTCTTCTTCGCATTCCATGTGAACTTTTCACTCCTTATTTGAAATTTCAACCTGCTACGCTCGATGGTCAAAAAGTCAAGTGCTGGGTAAGCGTTCCCTTTGAGTTTATGCTTCCCTAATTTTGATCTAGATGAAGATTTCTTTTTGAATCTTTGAACAATTAAAAATTTTCCCCCTCGATTAAGCTATGATCGGGGGGGATTTTGATTGTAAGACCTATATTAGTTGTAGATTTATCATCAGGTCCTAACCTGTTGTCCATTTTAATTGCCCGGTCTTATGAGAAACCACTACTTGCGAGGGAGTGCCTACATACTGCTGAGTTTTGTCAGCCTTTGGATTGCCTCACCAGCAGGATATAGCCAATGTGTAAATTCTTTCCCTTATTTTGAAGATTTTGAATCTAGTGATGGAGGTTGGACGGCTGGTCCTATCAACTCAGGAGGTATTGGCGCCAGCACCTGGGTCTGGGATATACCCATGAATCCCGTCATAGATACCGCTTTTTCTGGAGTTAATTGCTGGATTACAAGAAATGATACCAATAGCTTTTCTTTGCCTCCCTATGTCTATGCTCCGAATGAATTTTCTGCTGTAGAGAGTCCGTGTCTGGACTTTTCCAATATCGCCAATCCAGGAATTCAAATGATGATCTGGTATGAGAGTGAGTTCAACCTGGACGGAACGGTATTTCAGGGCTCTACCGATGGAGGAAATACATGGTTCACGATTGGGGGTTACCTCGATGAGTTGAATTGGTACAATGACACCTCTATTACAGGAAATACCAACGGTGGTCCAGGAGGCGGTAATCTGGGTTGGTCTGGGATCAATGCCAATAGCACAGGAACAGGTGGATGGATTCCTGCGCAGCATCTTTTGGATGGGATGGGAGGACAAGCCAATTGCAAGGTCCGCTTTGCCTTTGCCTCCAACAACAACTCCGATCCTGCCAGCTTATTTGATGGTTTTGCCTTTGATGATATTTTGATTGCAGATGTACCTGTCCTGGATATCGGGAATGATACCTTGATTTGTTTCGCACAGGCCCTGACACTGAGTGCTTGTGATCCTGGAGGTGTCTCATGGCAGTGGAATAACAACCCTGTGGATACCTTCTGCACCAAACTAGCGGTTTCTACCAGTACGTTTACCGTCAGAATGGTCGATACGTTAGGGTTCATTGTAAGAGATACATTTGAACTAAGGGTATCAGATACATTTGTGAATTTGGGTTCAGATGTAGGGCTTTGTCCAGATGATACACTCTTCTTGGATGCGGGCAATCCATGGGCCGATCACTTGTGGCTACCCGATAGCTCCACGTCTCAAACCATCAATATTGTGGACGGAGGAACTTATACCGTCATTGTCTCAGATTCATTGGGGTGTATTGAGGTAGACTCCATCAAGGTCATCCGAGATGTCGTACCCCCTACAGAGTTGGGCAATGATACGACTCTCTGTGCCGACCAAAGTATTGTACTTGACGCCAGTATCGGTAATCCAGGCACGACCTATCTGTGGAGTCCCATCAATGCTACGACGCAGACAGTCACTATTTCCGCACCAGGCACCTACAGTGTGCTGGCCACTTCACCCTTTGGTTGTACGATCGAAGATTCGATTACCATTTCTGTCGTCCCGATTCCTGCCCTAGATTTGGGGGCAGACACGACGGTTTGTTTTCCCTTCAGCTTGGATGTTTCCAATCCCAACGCCGTCTATCTATGGTCCACAGGAGATACAACATCTACTTTGGATATCAATAGTGGAGGTATCTACTCTGTGATTGTGGCCAACCAATTTGGATGCGCGCGTACAGACACCATCGAGATCACAGAAGGAATTTTGCCCGTCGTCAACTTGGGACCCGATCAAGTCATCTGTGGACCCGACCCTCTTGTCTTGGGACCTGGTGGCAATGGCATATCTTATGTGTGGTCTACAGGAGAGACATCGCAGACGATTGTCGCCAACTTCCCTGGACAATATACATTGACGATCACGAGTTTCTCAGGTTGTGAGGTGACAGACACCATTCAGGTAGAGGAGTCCTTCTTGTCAGTAGATCTGGGACCAGATATGATAGTGTGCGATGGTGACAATGTGGTTTTGAATGGAGGATCAACAGCTACCATGTACAATTGGTCGACGGGAGAAACCTCCCAAACGATCTCTGTGACACAGGCGGGTACTTATACTGTGACCGTAATGGATGACATCGGGTGTGTCCTGAGTGATACGGTTGTCATAGATGTGCAGCCCAATACGCCACCGACCTTTACGGTATCAGGTGATACGGTAATCTTTGATACCCTTACATTTGCTGTAGATGCAGGTACGACGGCTGATAGTTACCTTTGGGAGTTTGGTGATGGCTCGACAAGTACCGATCCTACGACCACGCACACCTATCAGTCCTTTGGCTTGTTCAATGTATGCTTGACGACTTCTCTCAATGGTTGTGAATCTCAAACGTGCACGCAAATTGATGTGCAACTCCCTAGCAGCCTGGATCTTGGGTTAGAAGGACAAGTACGTTTGTATCCCAATCCCTCAAGTGGTGTATTCCAGTTGGACGTAAGGCTAGATGGGCTTTCTCAGCTGGACATCGCTATATGGGACTTATCAGGCAGAACACTTTGGCAGCAGGATATGGGACAAGGGATAGCTTGGAATCGTGAGATGGACCTCAGCCATTTGGCACCCGGCATTTATCTGCTAAGAATTCAAACGGATCAGGGGACTGCCTTGAGGAAATTGGTGAAGCAGTAGGAAAAGGAATGATAGGACGTTAAGTCTCTCATGTATAAATGGAAAGCTCGGAGATGGTTGCTCCGAGCTTTCTTTATAGTTTGACTTTTGATCTAACTGCTCTTTCAAGCCTTTTCGGGTGCCTCTTCTGAAAACTGGATCATGCCATTGCGAACGCTGACTAGTATACGCGAATCTCGCGTGACTTTCCCTGCAAGGATCTCCTTCGAAAGTGCATTGACGACCTCCTTTTGGATCATGCGCTTGACGGGTCGAGCGCCAAACTGAGGATCATACCCCAAGCTTGCCAGCAACTCCAGCGACTCTTCTGTAAATCCGATATCGATCCCTAGGTCTGCCATTGTCTTTTCCAGCCCTTTGATCTGAATCTTGACGATGTCTAGCATATCACCCTCACTCAGAGGCGCGAAGACAATGCTCTCATCGATCCGATTCAAAAACTCTGGGCGCAGCTGTTTTTTCAATTGATCCAGCACCTGCTCCTTGATGATTACCATGAGGGCGTCCTTATTGTCTTCCGTCAGCTCCTCAAACTTCTCCTGGATATAATGTGAACCCATATTGGAAGTCATGATGATGATAGTATTTTTGAAATCGACAGTTCTTCCTTTGTTGTCTGTCAAACGGCCATCATCTAGGACCTGCAATAGGATGTTGAATACATCGGGATGAGCCTTTTCGATTTCATCCAATAGAATCACGGAGTAAGGACGCCGGCGCACAGCCTCTGTCAATTGGCCTCCTTCGTCATAACCTACATATCCTGGAGGCGCACCAATCAGTCTTGAAACGGTATGTTTCTCCTGATACTCCGACATGTCGATCCGCACCATGTTGCGCTCATCGTCAAAGAGGAAGGACGCAAGTGCCTTCGCCAACTCTGTCTTACCCACACCCGTAGATCCCAAGAAGATAAAGGAACCAATGGGTTTGTTGGGATCAGAAAGTCCTGCGCGAGAGCGACGGATCGCATCCGAAACGGCTATGATAGCTTCATGCTGACCGATGACGCGCTGGTGAAGCTCCTCTTCGAGACGCAGTAACTTCTGTCTTTCGCTTTCGACCATCTTGGAGACGGGGATTCCTGTCCAGCGAGAGATGATTTCGGCAATCTCTTCTGCTCCGACTTCTTCCTTGAGGATGCGAAGGTCGGACTGGAAGTTATCTAGCTCCAGCTTTAGACGCCCCATCTCTTTGGTTTCCTTGTCTATTTTGCCATATCGTATTTCTGCCACACGTCCGAAATCAGCCTGTCTTTCGGCTTCCTCTGCTTCCACTTTCAGGCGTTCTACATTTTCCTTGGCCTCACGAATGTTGACTAGTATCCCTTTTTCTGTTTCCCAGTGCGAACGCAGACGCTTTTGGGTATCACCAAGATTGGCCAACTGCTCTTCGATTTCCGCGATTTTTTGGACTTCGTTCTCGCGTTTTAATGCCTCTCGCTCGATTTCCAGGCTCCTGATTTTGCGTTCGATTTGCTCTAGTTCCTCGGGCATAGAGTCCATCTCCAAGCGAAGCTTGGCTGCTCCTTCATCGATCAGGTCGATGGCCTTGTCAGGTAGGAACCGATCGGAGATGTATCGGTGAGAGAGTTCTGCCGCCGCGACGATGGCGCCATCTGTGATGCGGACCCCGTGGTGTACTTCGTATCGCTCCTTGAGTCCTCGGAGGATGGAAATCGTATCATCTACCGTAGGCTCCCCTACAGTGACAGACTGAAAACGTCTTTCGAGTGCCTTGTCCTTCTCTATGTATTTTTGATACTCGTCTAGTGTGGTTGCACCAATGGCACGCAGTTCGCCTCTCGCCAAGGCAGGCTTGAGGATGTTGGCGGCATCCATGGCGCCGTCTGTTTTTCCCGCGCCTACAAGCGTATGGATCTCATCTATGAAAAGGACAATCGCGCCATCTGCTCCCACCACTTCTTTCACCACTGCCTTCAATCGTTCTTCAAACTCCCCTCTAAACTTGGCTCCTGCAATTAAAGCCCCCATATCCAAAGAGAATATTGTCTTGGATTTGAGATTTTCAGGTACATCGCCTTGAACGATTCGATGCGCGAGTCCTTCTGCAATGGCCGTCTTACCTACACCAGGTTCTCCTACGAGGATAGGATTATTTTTGGTGCGGCGGGACAGGATTTGCATGATGCGGCGAATCTCTTCTTCACGTCCGATGACAGGATCGAGCTTGCCGCTTCTTGCTGCCTCGTTGAGATTGCGCGCATATTTTTTTAAGGCATTGTACTTCGCCTCTGGATTTTGATCTGTTACTTTTTGGCCGCCTCGAATTTCCTCGATAACTTTTTTCAGGTCTTTCTCACTGACGCCTTGTTCGCGGAGAAGCTTGGCTACACCATTTTTTGACTTGACCAAACCAAGGAGTAAATGCTCCAAGCTGATGAATTCATCCTGATATTTTCCTGCGGCCTTATTGGCTGCTTCGAGTATGGCGTGAAGGTCGTTGGACAGATATTGACCTCCTGTCGCTCCTTCTACTTTAGGGTATGTTTGGAGTAGTTCTTCTACTTTGGACGAGAGAAAATCCACATTAACCCCAAGCTTTTTCAGCATAAAAGGAATGATGGATTCTTCCAGCTCGATGAGGGATTTCAATAAGTGCCCTCCTTCAATCTGCGACTGGCGATACTCCTTTGCGACCTCACTAGATCGCTGGATCGCCTCCTGGGCCTTAATGGTATATTGATTTAAGTTCATGGATTGACTTTGCTTTCGATCACTCAGTAGACTCGATCTTGTAGACCGATCACTATATTAATGTTGAAAACAAAATCTTTTCCAGACTATAGGATTATGTCAATGTGTCAGGATGAAATATAATATATGGTCAAGTTGACATGTATTTTCATTCTTCAAGAAACCAGAATCATTTTTCATGGAACATTTTTCATGAAACTTATGCTGGTGAGTCGGGTACACCTTGAAAAATGGCTACCTGCTTTGATTTTCTAGGACCACAAAAGGAATTCCATTTTTTACCCATAGATCTACATAGGCAGGTTGGGCAGGAACCTCGAAGGTAAGGGAGCCTAATACAAGGTCCAGGTCTCCATCTTGATCCATATCCCCTGCGTCAAGTGTGAGCCACCTTCCTAAGTCAGCCTCTTCGAAAGTAGCGGCTTTGAACGTAAAGTCCCCTTGATTTTCCAGAAAATGAAAACCTGCTTTGGGGTGGTTGAGGTAGTCGGGAAAAAAGGAAATGGCGGCAAAGTCTAGGTCTCCGTCCATGTCAAAGTCTGCGGGAATCGCCTTATAGGCACCGGGGAGCGGGTAAAACCAATCTTCTTGGTAGTCTAAATTTCCCTTATCCTTGAATATACGGATGCCGTGGTAGGGTTTCAGGACTGGAGGATAGTCGGCATTGTCGCCACAGGTATAGAGAATTTCCCATTTTCCATCATTGTCCAGGTCTAGAATCTCCATATAGCTTGATCCGTAAGTAGGAGGAAAGGTCAATAGTCGTTTTTCTTGGAAGTTGCCTTTTCCATCATTTTCATAGAGAAAAATACCCTCATCTCCTTGGGCAAATAAAGCCATGAGATCTAGATCTTGATCTCCCTCTATGTCTATAGAAATGATGCGGGTTGCCCCTGTCTTATTCCTTAGCATATGTGGCTCAAAGCTGCCATCTGGCTGCTGGGCATACCACGCAAGCTTTCCTGTATAGCGCGCAAACTCGGCCACTGCAAGATCTGTTCGCCCATCTCCGTTGAGGTCGCCATAAGCTGTGTGAACAGGTCGCTTGAGGCTATCTAGGAGGACACGGGGAGATTGACGTTGATCTTCAGGCAAGGACATGATAAATCCTGTAGGAGCCTCCGTGGGAGAGAAGGAACCCATCACTGTCAAGATGAGCGACTGAGGGCTAGGGAGTAAGTGGACGACACCTTCTTGAAGATTGGCCGCTCCGCTCATCTGGAGATCCGCTCCGAATCGGTAAAGTGCTTTTGTATTGGCATCGCCGATCCATATGTGTCCATCATGAGCAAACTGCGCAAGGGTCGTACTGGGAGGACTCAGCTTGTAGTTGGGAATCCTTGTCTTGAATATGGGCAGTCCCATGCGTTCGCGAGTAGGAGTTGTGGGCAATGTATCAGGAGCTTGAGTCAGGATATAGTTCTGTATAGATTGCCAATCTTTTGTTGAAAGTAGTGGTTCTCTAGGATAAACCATGGCCTTTTCTAATTGCTTCGCTTCCGCTCCTTTTCCGATGAGAGATTCACGGCTATTTTCCTGATCATAAATCCCCATGAGATAGCCCATTCGAGGTAAAATATAGTTCCTCCAAGTGCTTTTAGGGAGTAAGGAAGGTGAGGTATAGGCATGGCAACCTTTGCAATAAATCTGAGCCAATTCTTCGCCTGATTCTTCCGCAAAGGTAGTGTTCTGTTGAGTGCTGTTACAGCCCGAAGCCCAAAAAATGAAAAGGAAAAAGGAGAGTTTTTGCCAAAAGTGATGTTTGAGGGAATCTATTATCATGATATCCTAAAATGACATATAAAACGTTCAAAATTAGGGTATTAATATGAAGTCAGTGTTAAAGAATAGATAACTTTGGAGAGAGAGTAGGGAATATAATTGGTATACACGGCTTATTTCAAATGTTATGTTTATTCGTAATCGGTAAATTCAATTAAGATATATGAATTTCTATACATAAGCAAGAGGTATCCTACATACGGAGAAAAGAAAATTACAAGTTTACATATAGTTCATATGATCATATTTATTTAATTCAAAGTTAAAGCTGGGTTAAATTTAGA
>JBCBPW010000132.1:0-14011 GCA_039820545.1 Bacteroidota bacterium
CAATCCCGCTTTTGAACTTTTAGGTAGAGTGGGACTTGGAGAAAAAGTCAATGGGTTGATTGTCGATGAGAAAAATCTGGAGCGAAAGCTCATGGGAATATGGAATCTATATTTTCTGTTGTTAACGACCAAAGAGCTACAGATACGATTTCCCAATGAGAAGAAGCTACAAAGGTTGTTTCGAATAGTAGAGGATGAAAAGCTTCTCCCAGAAACAGTAGAGTTAGAAGAATACCTAGCCCTAGTAGTAGATGTGGCCAATAAAGCATTTGTGAATGAGGCTTTATTAGGGAAGCGTAATCAAACGATCATCGGCGGACTATTGGAGGGACTCAAGTGGACAATTGATTTTAAACGGCAAGCAAACGACAAGAAGAATGAATATTATGTCTCTATTGATGAATTGCTGAGAGAAATTAATGCGACCTTAGAGGAAATGAACCTCAAGGTTTGGTTTGCGATCGATCGATTGGATGCAGCATTTGCAGAAGATATTCAATTAGAACAGGTAGCACTACGAAGCTTGGTCCGAGTGAGAAGAGACTTTGGAAACCTTCAAAATTTTGGCTTCAAGATATTTTTCCGTGATGATATCTGGGATCTAATCACCTATGAGCGGTTTCCCGAGTTGAGTCACATCATGGAAAAAACAGAAGATATCAAGTGGAAGAAACGGAATCTTCTAAATATGGTCATTCGGAGATTTGCTGCAAATTTGGATCTGCTCAGAGAGTTTAACACAACAAAAGAGGAAATTTTCTCAGACTATGTAAATCAACAGCTCATTTTTCATCACATTTTGCCAGGAAAAATGGTGGAAGGTGGGAAAGAGGTAGCCACAATTGATTGGATTTGGGATAACCTTATTGATGCAAAAAATAGACTGACGCCAAGAGAAGTGATTCAGCTGTTACAATATGGTCGAAAAGCGGAAATGGATCGTATCCATATGGGAGAAAGAGGAGAAGAACCGATTTTTCCTCTTATTTCATCAGATGCCCTCAGAGAGGTTTTGATAGATGTATCGGAAAGAAAGCTGAAAGGAGCTATCTTTGGTGTACAAACAGGCTTGAGGGGGCCCATAGAACGATTATTCGGTTGGAAGACGGAATTTAGCTTAGATGAACTAGCAGAAAAACTGGAATTAGAGAGAGAAGAAACAAAACCATTCATTAAGCTGATGAAAAGACTGGGATTCTTGGGAGAGTTAAAAGGAAGAAGCAATCAGTATTTTATTGGACCCATTTATCTACATAAATTGCAGGAATAGGCCTATCTATGTGAACCATTAATCAAGATTTTTTTCCACTTTATGAATGATGTTCAACAGTTAATATCGGAAGGCTATATTGAAGAAGCAATGGATGTGCTGACAAAATTTGTCTTAACCTCTGTGGATGATAATCAGAGGTTAAATGAGTTGATAATGATCAAGTTTCGCTGGAATCGTAACAAGAGAATGTTTTTTATTGAAGAGGTTATAGATAGAGAAAGTTATGATGTAGGTGTGAATCGTATTGTATATGACTTGCTTATCTTGTCACAAGATATTTTCTCAAGCGTTCCCCAAAAACAGAAAGATACATTTTCAGAAATCAAGAATAGCAGTGTCAATAATTCAACCTATCAGTCTCGTATATTTCTCTCTTACAATAGGTCATCAGATAAAAGTGAAGTAATTGCTGATAAGATATATCAGGACTTAAAGTTAAATGGATACAATGTTTGGCGGGGAGAACAAGCATCTGATAGAAAGAATATTTCTACCTTTCTCAGTAATATAGACAAATCAGACCTCTTGATTCTTATTTTAAACGAGGACTACTTTTATTCAGAAGAAGCTATGAGCGAATTTTCTGAGATAGCTCAATATGCAGATTTTGAGAGAAGCAGATTCACGGATAGAATTCTCCCCATCGTATTAGACGAAATCAATCTAAGAGATCCTGAATTATTGGATAGATCTAAGAGGCATTGGAAAGATGCATATTATACCACCAACTCTAGAGAATCTCGAAGAATATATAGAAATCTTGATCAGATTTTAAATTGGATAGCCAATATCTACGAGAGATTACCCAAAACAGACCTCCAGCCTATCAAAGAAAGAATCGAAGAACAGCTTCGAGCGGCATGATCTTCCCTACAACAACTCCGTCGCCAGATTTGCCAAGGCTGATCGCTCGCCTTTCTCTAAGGTGACGTGCGCATAGAGCGACTGCCCCTTGAGCTTGTCGATGACATAAGATAGGCCATTGCTTTGTGTATCCAGATAGGGCGTGTCGATCTGGTGAATATCCCCTGTGAAGATCAACTTCGTGTTTTCTCCTGCACGGGTGATGATTGTTTTGATTTCTAGTGGTGTGAGATTTTGGGCCTCATCGATGATGAAGATGACTTTGGATAAGCTTCGGCCACGGATGTAAGCCAAAGGCGTGATCATGATTTTCTCCTGCTCCACCATCTCGTCGATGGCCTTGTGTCGCTTCTCCGAAGCCTTGAACTGGTTTTTGACAAACTTCAGGTTGTCCCATAGAGGCTCCATATAGGGATTGAGCTTATCCTTGATGTCACCTGGGAGGTGGCCGATATCCTTATTGCCTAGAGGGACGACAGGTCGTGCAATCAGGATCTGACGATAGTTGCGTCGCTGCTCCAAAGCGCAAGCCAGAGCCAGAAGCGTCTTCCCCGTCCCTGCGACACCCTGTATGGTGACCAACTTTACATTGTCATTGAAGAGGGCATGCATCGCAAATGCCTGCTCCGCATTGCGTGGCTTGATGCCGTAGGCAGTGGTTTTTTCGACCCGATCGATGGTCTTTTCTATAGGATTATAATACGCCAGGGTGGAGTGCGTCCCGTTTTTCAACACAAAATAATGGTTGTATATGGGTTCTGTATCAAATATTTCATCTACAGGGACCGATCCATGCTCAAAGATGCGGTTGATTGCCGTAGACTCAATATGCTCGCGTGTGGCCTTTCCACGATAAGAGAGGTCCTGAATTTTGTCTGTTTCGTAATCCTCGGCAGGAAGATTCAATGCTTTGGCTTTCAGACGTAGGTTGATGTCCTTGGTGACGAGGATGACCTTCGCATTCTGTTCATGGGTTTGGAGACTGATCGCTGTATTCAGGATCTTATGATCAGGCTTACGGTCGTCAAAAATTTTCTCTGCGTCTATTTCTTGTGGTCCTGAAGGCATGACCACTTTGAGGTGCCCTCGACCTTCCCCTGGAATGGGAATCCAGTCTTGCAAGGTATATTCGTAAGCGATGGTGTCTATGAAACGTAAAAACTGACGAGCCTCATAACTTTTGGTCGTATTGCCTTGCTTGAGGCGATCAAGTTCCTCCAAAACGATGATAGGGATGACCAGATCATTCTCTTCAAAATGCGTGATGGCATCGTGATCGTGAAGGATGACAGAGGTATCAAGAACGTAGATCTTTCTTTTGGAGTCGCTTTGCATAGAGGTATCGCGTTTCACATATCGTGAGAAGCCCCAGGAGTAGATTCGTCAAATTATTGGGGGCTATTTGATTAAATATAGGGAATCTCGATTTATTCAAACGAAATCTTTTCTCTTTTTCGTATGGAATTCTATAGGCATTTATCCACCCTAATTGAGCGAAAATGGCATGCGGAATTGAGCGGAAAACGTCCGACTTTCTCCCCAAATCTTAGCAAAGCTTTTCAGATCCTCCGCTTTTTCTCCTAAGCCTAAACATTGGCTCAAAAATCCGAACAAGTCCTGTACATTTTTTTCTTTTTGCCAATATCTCAAAGATACGGCCCCTTCAGATTTTGATAATTTTTTTCCCATCGTATTGGTCAAAAGCGGATGATGGTAGAAATCGGTTTGGGCAAATGAAGGTGTGCGTAATTGATCGGCCAAAAAGAGCTGGGCGGCTGTGCTGGAAATGAGATCTCTTCCCCTGACAATGAGATTGACGCCCATCTCTAGATCATCCACGAGTGAGGCGATTTGATAGGCAGGGATCCCATCTTTGCGTCGAATCACAAAGTCTCGCATGTGCGTATGTAGATTGACCGAAAGCTCCCCTTGCCAGCCGTCCTTCCAGCGTAAATCTTGGCCCGTACCTGTTTTCATTCGCAATGATGTGAGCCCTTTTTCATAAGTCAACCCTTTTTTATAGCAAACGCCCGTGTACAATCCTTGAGGATGGGCTGCCAGGATCATTTTGCGGGAGCAATCACAAGCAAAGGCGTGGCCGTTTTGATTCAATTGCCGAATAGCAGTAAAGTAGCCCTCTATTCGTTGACTTTGACGATAGCTTTGTAGGTGTTCCCCCACCGAAAATGGGCCTTTATCCCAATCCATTCCCAGCCAGTCCAGCGTACGGAAAATATCTTCTATGTAAGCTGCTCTGCACCTCGTTTCATCTAGATCATCTATTCTCAGCCATAGTTCTCCACCTGCCTTGCGGGTCAGTACCCACGTCAATATAAAATTCAAGGCATTTCCTATATGCAAATATCCGCTAGGCGTAGGGGCGAGTCGAGAAATTTTGTGCATAAAGCTGTATCAAGCGTTATTCTATCAAGATGGTGATGAATCTAGTAGCAATGAAAATCTGTGGTTGGCTTTTGTATGGTGCCACAGCTTATCTAAGCGTGTATGAACGTATTCGTAATAATCTTTATGGATTAGAGGAAATTTTGCTCAATTGGATGTATATTCAGAAAGCATAAACATTTAATATCTCAAAAACGAAAAAGATGAATCAGAAGAAAAAATTCAAAACGCTTGACGTTCAGCAACTCAAGAATATCAAAGGTGGCACCTCTAATTCTGGAGGATCAGGAAGTTCGGGTGGCCAAAGAAAAAGTCAAATGCAGCGCTGGCAAATAAACAGCGAGCTACAAACAAAATAAGTTGGAGAAACTACGACTATCTACATGAGGGCAGCACTTCTTGTCCCTTTCTAGGATAAACATTTAATTTCTCCAACATGAAAAAGCAGAAGCATTTAACCACCTGTCAAAAATTATCCTCTGAAGAATTGAAGAAAGTCAAAGGGGGAACGGGGGGGCAAAGACACCAGATTAAACAAGAGACGCATACTAAAGTGCATGAAATGGGAGGTTAATCCCTCCAGGAGGGGACTGTCAATTCTGAGAGTCCCTTCCCCATTTATACATCATGTCTAGCCCATCCTTCACTAGGCGCTCCACAGCTTGCTTTGGATTTTCTGAGAACGTCCCCAACTGACGGTTCGCCAAAATCACTGAGAGGCTACCCGCTTCATGCCCCAGAGCTGCTGCCATCCCTAGGATACCTGCAGTTTCCATCTCCATATTCGTCGCCTCATGTAACCCAATCCTGAATGCTCCCATCTTATCTACGAGATCGGGAAACTGGAGGGTTGCTCGGCCTATGTACCTACCTTGAGGACCATAAAATCCTTTGGCAGTGTAGGTGATGCCCTGAAGCGTACCCTCAGGAAGGTGAGGAAGTGCAGATGTCGCAGATTCTGTGACGTACAGACCCGAAGGAAGCGGGGCATACTGCTCTTGGAAATGTGTGAGCGCATCCTGTATCCTGTACGAAGGCTGGTGCGCATAATATTCCATCAGCCCATCTGCTCCGATGGCATAGCGCGAAAAGACATAACTATCCAACGGAATAAAATTTTTAATGGCACCACTCGTCCCTAAACGTAACAATTTGAGAGAGGTAAACGTATCACGATTCCGTCTGGTCTCTAAGTCTATATTGAAGAGGGCATCTAATTCAGTAAGGACGATGTCGATGTTGTCTGTACCAATGCCCGTAGACATAATGCTGAGAGGCATACCACGGTAAGTTCCCGTCAGGGTATGAAATTCTCGCTTTTGCCGCCTGAGTAGCACCTCATCCAGATAGGGGATGAACATATCCAGCCGCTCAGGATCTCCCACGGTAATGATTTGGGGAGCCACATCTCCCGTGCCCAGTGCAAGATGATATACTGTGCCATCCGCATTTAGGATCAATTCAGAACTCTTCATGCGGTAAATTTACAGGAAAATCTTACGTAAGAGAAAAAGGATAAATTTAGGAACAACCAAAATGGATCGACAAGTGTTATTATGAAAATGCTTCTTTGGAGGGGAAAAAATGTGAATCTAATCAATTCTCGTACAGGAAATTTCGTTCATTTCAGGGGATTCTCAGAATTTTCCAGCCTTCTTTTGAATAAATATAGTATATTCTTGATAAAAGGAAGGGAGTGAATGGAGAGATTCAAACAGGGGAATACATATGATAGGGGTAACATTTCCTCATTCCATTCGTCTTTTATAGGTGGGCATATGTGATATTCTTTTGCAACTAAAGGTCAAACATTCTATTTTCGCAGGTTGACTGGAGTTGTGTACTGGATTTTTCAAAGTCGCGTTCTAACAGGTCGAAAACAACATATCAAAAGCGATAGATGAGACAGCTTAAGATTAGTAAGCAGATAACCAACAGGGAATCACAATCCCTAGACAAGTATTTGCAAGAAATTGGGAAAGTGGAGTTGCTTACACCGGATGAAGAGGTAGAACTCGCACGCCGGATCAAGCAGGGGGATCAGATAGCACTGGAAAAATTAACCAAAGCCAACCTGAGATTTGTTGTCTCAGTGGCCAAACAATATCAGAACCAAGGCCTGTCCTTGGGTGATTTGATCAATGAAGGAAACCTAGGTTTGATCAAAGCGGCTAAGCGTTTCGATGAGACACGTGGATTCAAATTTATCTCATATGCTGTATGGTGGATTCGTCAGTCTATCCTCCAGGCATTGGCAGAGCAGTCCCGTATCGTACGTCTTCCTTTGAACAGAGTAGGGGCCTTGAATAAAATCGGTAAGGCATTTTCGAAGCTGGAGCAAGAGTTTGAGCGTGAGCCTTCACCAGAAGAGATTTCGGAAGTACTAGAAAATATGAGTGAGGATGAGATCTCCGATACACTCAAGATTTCTGGTCGTCACGTGTCGGTAGATGCACCTTTTGTACAGGGAGAAGAAAATCGTCTCCTAGATGTACTGGAAAATGATGCAGAACCCAATCCCGACAACGAACTGATCAATGAGTCTCTTTCCAAAGAAGTTGAACGAGCGCTGAGTACGCTCACCCAAAGAGAAGCAGAGGTCATTCGCCTCTACTTCGGGATAGGAGTCGAACACTCCTTGACTTTGGAAGAGATTGGTGAGAAGTTTGACCTGACACGTGAGCGTGTACGCCAGATCAAAGAAAAAGCCATCCGCCGTCTTCGCCATACGAGCCGTAGCAAAGGCTTGAAGACTTATCTTGGATAAGGATATATCAAATACATTTTGAATGAGCAGGGCAGCGATGTCCTGCTTTTTTGTCCACCTACTTTAGCTTGTCATCCCACACTCGAAGTCTAAGCAGCAGCAGGCACTTCGTCTTTTCCTTTTCCTCCAAACTGTAGGAAGTAAGCCACAAAAGCCAGGAAAATCGTCACCGCAGCCATCCAGTAGGGAGAGGTCAGAGAGAAACTGACGATCACGCCACCGACTAGGGGGGGGATGATTTGTGCCAGTGCTTGCACCGATTGCTGCATACCCAATACCTCTCCTTGAAGTTGTGGAGGTGCCATGTTGCTGACGAGGGCAGATACATTGGGTGTGGTCAGACCCTGAAACATAGCGATGAAGGGAACCGAGAGATAGAGCTGAAGCGTGTTGGACACAAACATGGAGAGAAAGAGCGTGATGGCTAGACCAGGAAGGACAAACATGAGCATACGCTGAGGAGCGACCCGCCCCGAGAAGTAGCGAACCAGCACCACCTGGGTAAATACCACTGACACTCCGACAAAACCAAACAGCATTCCAATATCCCCTTGATCAAAAGCAAACCGTTTAATCAAAAAGACCTGTAGCATAGTGGTGAAGAAAGTAAAACCAAAGGTCTGTAAGAATACAACGGAGAAGATGGAGCGTAAGCCTGGATTTTGAATAGACTTGGCCAGGTTGATGACCCCTGTAAAAGGCGTAACAGTAATGCCTTCCTTGCGATTGGTGAGTGTCTCTCGAAAGATGAAAAAGACCTGTAAAAGGTTGATCAATACGAGACATGAACCCACGATGAAGGGGGTCTCGAATGTGAAGTAGGAGGCCATGTTTAGTGCTTCTAATCCCATTTGTGCAGGTGTCTCTGGATTAGAAAGTAATCCACCCAAGAAGGGTCCAATCACAAAGCCCAATCCGAATGCCGCACCAATCACCCCAAAATTCTTGGCTTTTTCTTCCTTCGAACTCACATCTGCTACCGAAGAATACAGGATAGACAGATTACCCGCTGCCAATCCCTGTATGGAGCGGCCCACAAACATCAGAATCAAATCCCCAAAGTAAACACCCAGTGTAAAAGTAACATACCCCACGAAGCTGATGACCAAGCTGATGAGCAAGATGGGCTTTCGACCGTATTTGTCAGAAAGGGAACCAAGAATAGAGGAACCAAAAAACTGGAAGAGTGGAAAAATTCCACTTAGGAGGCCGTACATTAAGTTGCGGGTATCCGCATCGTAGCTCGCATCCAGCACATAGGTGCCATCGATGAGCAAAGGACCTAGCACGGGTATAACCAAGCTGAATCCCAATAAATCAATGAAAGCCGTAAGAAAAATAATGCCTATCGAATTGCCCTTTTTGGGAGTAGCTTCCTGAGTGTCTGACATTGTAAATGATTTGGATCGCAATTACGATTTTCCCCCCCGATTTCCCAAACGTATACATTTTTCATTGTTCGAGGTTCAAAGATCATTCTTCATAAAACCAGAATCATCCTTCATGAAACTTATGCTGGTGAGTTAGGTACACCTTGAAAAATGAAAAATGAAAAATGAAAAATGAAAAATGAAAAATGAAAAATGAAAAATGAAAAATGAAAAATGATCAATGGTCTATTTCATAAGGAATCGCGACCTGCACTTCTGTTCCTAGGGGTTGGCTCTTTTTGTCTACAAGGTCTAGGATGCGGATGCTTTCCTGTTGGGGTGCGTAGGCTTTGAGGAGGAAAAGGCGCTCTTTGGTGACATTGAGGGCGGTTGACTTTTTGGGAATGGAAAGATCTTGCTTCCGTAGGTGCGCTTCGTTGCGTCCGACGCCATTGTCCCGAATCTTGCAGAGTAGGACTTCCGTCTTTCTTTCAAAGAAAATCTGAACGAGTCCCTTACGATCCTTGAGGTGAGAGATTCCATGGATGATGGCATTCTCCACAAAGGGCTGAATCACCATAGGCGGAATTAAAAACGCCTCTTGATCCCAGTGCTCTGGGATGTGAATCTCATAATCAAAGGATTGCTCCCGACAAAACTGCTCTAAGCTGAGGTAGTTTTCCAATGTCTCTACTTCATCTGCAAGAGAGATAAGTCCTTCTCGGCTATTCTCTAGCACCTGTCGCATCAGTCGGCTGAATTTAGACAAATAATATCGGGCGGTCTTGGGGTCTTCTGTGATGATCAGACCCTGGATGGAGTTCAATGCATGAAAAATAAAGTGGGGATTCATTTGGAGTCGGAGAGCTTTCTGCTCTAGCTCGATCATCGACTTCTCCATTTGCAATCTTTCCCGTTCCACGGTGTTCTTGCGCTTTTCCTGGTTGAGGCGGAAGTAAAAAATTCCGACGATCACCAGGGTAGCGAAGCCTACCATGATCAAGATAAACCACCAGGTAATCCAGATGGGAGGTTTGATGGAAAATGTAGTGGTCAAAGGCTGACTGGTCACACCGTCCTCATTGACTGCTTGCACCATGAAGGTGTAGTAGCCTGAAGGGATGTTGGCGTAAGTTGCATCGTGCTTGTCGGTCCAGGGAGACCAATCTTCCTCCAGTCCTTGCAATCTCCATCGGTAGCGAACCTGATCGGGATTGGTGTGGTTGATCCCGATGAAGTCAAAGCTCAAGTGGTTGCGACGGGAAGGAAGTACAAGTCCAGGCTTCATCTGGCCCCAGGTCCCGATTGAGGCGGCGTACTTGGTGTTTTGAAGGGAAGTATAGAAAAGTGTGACTTCCTGAAGACTAAGTTTTGGAGGAATGGTGTTTTTCTTGCTACTCCGTGGATTGTAGCGTGTCAAACCTGAAATCGTCCCAAACCAAATATTGTTTTCATGATCGGTGATCACGGCATCACTGCATGTCTCTACGCCGAGGAATCCTTCGCTTCGCCCGAAGTGTTTGACATCGATGATGTTTTGTTCGGCGTCTAAGGAAGCGCGATCCACCCCTTCGGCTGTACCGATCCACAACTGTCCACGCGTATCGAAGGTCAGGAGATAGACGTTGGAGGAGGTCAGCCATGACGGGTAGTTTTGCCAATCGGGTGCATCTAGGTTTTGGTACAACTCCATGCGGGCGATACCACCTCCTGTTCCTACCCACAGATAGCCTGCTTCATCTTCTTCTAGACATCTGATGGGCTGATTGTTGAATACAGGAGGCATCTCAATGAGATGGATGGTGCTATCTGTGTCGATATAGCCTAGCCCTTCTCGGTTCATACCAAACCATATGCGGTTTCGTTTGTCTCGGTGAAGGGCATTGATGCGTCGGAAGGGCTCGATGGTGATGACTTGATTAATCACGGCCTGGACCCCGAGAGAGTCTTCCCTACAGTTGATACGGGTGACGGTACCCCTACCATTGGCAACCCATATATTGCCTAGCGTATCTCCCACAAAATCTCTAATCCACGGGCTAGGAAGTCCATCACTACTGATCAATCTCACTTGCAGGGAGTCTTTCCAGATTCCTATACCCTGGCCATCGGTCCCAATCCAGATACGGCCCTGATAGTCGGCATAAAGGGCCCGTACAGTGCTGCGCTCCAGTGCGGGAGCGAGATAGGGAATATCAAAGGCATTATTTTTGAGTCGCATGAGACTCTTATTTCCTTGGCTGAGCCAGATGGTGGAGTCTTTGCCTTGGGTGAGGGCATAGACACTTTGGCCTCTCAGCTCGCTCTGACGTCCGTAGTGGGTAAACTGCTGACCTGCATATTTGGCCAGTCCTTCACCTGAGGTCCCTAGCCAGATATTTCCCCAGCTATCCTGGAAAGTTGTATGTACGTGTTGCTTGAGCAATCCCTTGTCGGTATCCAGGGAGAGCTTGGACTGATTATCGGGATTCCAGGCGACTGCTCCGTGGCGGTAGGTACTCAGCCAGAGGCGGTCCTTGTCGTCCATGAAGAGGTCCCATATCAATGCTCCCGCGGGTATCCCAGGAATGGGGACCTTGACGAAGGTATCTTGTATTTTTTGGTACAGACCATCTGCATAGGTGGCGACCCATACCCGTCCTTGGTTGTCTACCCATACATCGGCGATCTCATTTGCAGGGAGACCTTGCTCCGTCGTGTATTTGGTTATCCTCTGGGAAGAATAAGCGATGAGTCCTTGGGTATGGCAGATCCAGATCGTCCCTCCAGGTGACTTGACGAGAGACTGAATTTTGTAATTGGTAAAAAGGCTATCTACAATTTTTTGGTTTTTGATGATGTAGATTCCCTTATCCGTGCCCATCCAGATCTCCTCAGAAGTCTTTTCAAGGAAAGTATATACTTCTATCCCTGTCGGACGGTCATTGAGATAGTTGTAAAATTGGCGTCCGTCATATCTACTTGCACCATAGGTCGTCCCGACCCAAAGCTGGTCGTCAGAGGTGGTCATCAAGGCATTGACGTAGTTGCTGACGAGTCCTTGGCGTGTATTAAAGGAGCGGAATTCTTTCCCATCGAATTGGGCGATACCCCCTCCTCGGGTTCCCAGCCAAAGGTGGCCTCTTGGATCCTCGGCAATAGCGTAGACCTGTGATTGGGGCAAACCGTCTTCTACAGAAAAAAAGACTAAATCATTCCCCTGCCCCTTTATCCAAAGGGGAGACAATGAACACAACAGGACAATCATCCTGAGGGCTAAGATACGATCTACTGTGTAGGGGATGTGCATAAGTGGATATACCAGAAGCCAAAATACTGTGTTTAGGCGAAGCCTGTCGGACCTCCAAAGTTGGGCGGGAGATTTACTTCGCGCTGGGGCACATTGATGGGACCATGTGCCCTTTCATATTTTTCTACATTCTCCTCCATGGCCATGAGTAGTCGCTTGGCGTGCTGGGGAGTCATGATGACGCGTGATCTGACCTCTGCTTTTTGTGTACCTGGAATGACCTGTATGAAGTCAAGCACAAACTCTGCATCAGAGTGCGAAATGACTGCAAGGTTAGAGTAGGCGCCACGTGCTACCTCGGCGGGTAGCTCAATACTCAGTTGATTTCTGTTTTCTACCTTTTTTGGATCTTCCATAAGTTGTTATGCAATAGATATTATCACGATAGATGTTGTAAAAATGCTCCCAAGTTGGATAATGCTAGAAATTTGTGACATTTTATCTGGATTTGTAGCAAGAAAAAATATACGCGCCACAGATTCTACAGAATGATACAGCTCACATAGCTGTAGATAGGATCATTTGTGATAATCATGAATTACGCAGACAAGATAGGTCTTTTTCTTCAGATAAGAGGAGGAGAAAGGGGAATTTCGCTGTCTCTCTTCATGAACGGATGGAGAAAAGAAACAAAATGTCGCTTCATCCTCTTCTTCTTCATGTCTTCAGTTGCGAGTTGATAATCCTTAGGGTATTTTGCGCGAAATTTGCTGAAGAATATGAACGTATATCATTCCCTTGATGAGTATAAAAAAGGTCATAAGACCCATGTGACGATAGGGACCTTTGATGGCGTGCATATTGGACATCGTGCGATTTTGGATCGCATCATTGCTGAGGCACGCGAAGTGGGTGGAGAATCCCTGCTGATCAGCTTCCACCCACATCCTCGGATGGTTCTTCGTCCAGATGACCACAGCTTACGGCTGCTACAGACACAAGAGGAAAAAGTAGCTGTACTGGATAGTATCGGGTTAGATAAGATTTTGTTCATTCCGTTTACACAAGCGTTTTCGAAACTCACCTCCGATCAGTACATCCAACAGATCCTCATCGATACAGTAGATCCTGAGAAGATCGTCATAGGATATGATCATCGGTTTGGGCATGATCGCAAGGGAGGCATCGCAGAGTTGGAGAAGTACGCAGCTATTCATTCCTATAAGGTCGAAGAGATCCCCGTACAGGCTGTCGATGACGCCCTGGTAAGTAGTACCAAGATCCGAGAAGCCTTGCAGGAAGGAGATGTCTCTACAGCTGCCAAATATCTGGGATATGAATATAGTTTTGCTGGGGAAGTTGTGCATGGAGAGAAGCAGGGCCGCCTACTGGGATATCCTACAGCCAATATTGATCCTGAAGATAAGCTGAAACTGATTCCCGCTCATGGCGTCTATTTCGTCCGTGTCTTTGTCGAACAGCAGGCCTACTATGGGATGATGAATATCGGGGTAAAACCGACTATGGGCGAATTCCAGCCTTCTCACGAGGTATATATATTTGACTTCGACCAGATGATCTATGGAAAGAACATTCGTGTATCCTTTATCGAGTGGATTCGAGGTGAGAAGAAATTTAATGGGTTGGATGAACTCATTGCTGCGATAGATGGAGACAGGGATTACTGCTTGCAGCGTATCGCAGAGTTGGAGGCACGCTAGCCATTGCCAAAATCGCGCAAGCTAGCACCCACGTCCTGGTGGTGCTATACCATGTTCCAAAAATCCTATTTTCCTACCATTAATCGACAAAAACGGTCATTTATCGAGTAATGCCTTTCTGTTCTGAGGTGTATGATATCTTGCATATGTTACTCAAGAATAAAGACTAGAGCCTATGACACTTAGTACTCAGATATTCATTCAAGATGCTCATTTAGAGAGTATTATATGGGTACTTGAGTGTTTACTTAGATGGGTTTTTACATTGAGGAGAGTCCGGATGGGTGCTAAGATCGAGGGTATAATCGTCCATCCGAAAAACGAGTATTCTTTACCATTCGTCGATAGAATCTACCAAAAATCGAAAAAAGAAGGCTTTCCTCA